>NZ_BMYJ01000004.1 GCF_014652215.1 Neogemmobacter tilapiae
GCACCGGCGAGGAAGAGCTGCTCCCGATCTCTGACAACAAAAGGCACCCGACAGAGCGGGTGCATTTTGGGGAGGTGACGCTGATCGGGCGGGTGGCGTGGTGGGGGCATACGAATAGAGAGTGAGCCCTGCCCCTCAAAGCGAAAAATGTACTCTTGATCAGCATTGACTCTTAAAGAGTTGGCAACGAAAGTCTAAAAAACTCAGATTATTCGTTCGGAAGTTCCGAAAATAGTTGAATGGTTTTGTTGCAGCCTCTGCAATTTCCACATGCCACTGTCGCGCGGTGACAGGAAAACGTCCAACCGAGGAGATCTCGAGGCACGCTGCTCTGCTTTACCAACGTAAGTGTGTCTATGGCTATAGCGGGCGCAGTAACTTGAAGTGATGGAAGTTCACACTGAAGAAGGTCTTGAATGCGGGAAAGGAAGGTCGGTGTTCCGTCTGCATGAACTGCATCCGTTGCGACAGTGCCGATCATTATCTCTTCGAGATCATTTCCTGCGTAACGCATCGCTGCCAAGGTTATGAGAAATTGATTGCGAAAAGGCCATGCCTCGGCGACCTTCGAATGGCTAGCAGCTGCCCGAGCCACCATGTCACCAGCGCCAAGCGCAGATATGTCGGCGGCTATCTGGTCTAATGGCAACCCAAGCCTGTCGGCAAGAAAGACAGCAGATCGTCGTTCTCCGGCTGCTGGAATCTGGCCGTAATCAACAAATGCTAGACGATCAGGTCGATAACTCCAAGCCAGAGCTGTTGACTCCACTCCACCAGAAAACAAGAGTACTTTCATGATCTAGCTGCCCACGCTACGTGATAAATTGCTGTTGAGAAGTCGTCGCAGATTTCCATTTCGGGAAACGTCGATAGCGAATGCGCTATGCTAGGAGATCCTTGCGAATATCCAACGATGGGCAATTTCGATCGAAATGCGTCAAATATCCAAAGCATGGTAGCCGTATCCAATTGATCGAGAAGCGCCAAAACCGCTGTTGGAGAAATCGAGGCTTTGCTCGCAGTTGATACGAACGGATCACCGCGTTCCATAGAGGAAGTCCCCGTTCTTGGCGAGATAGTTACGCCCATCCGGCGAAGAGCATCTCTTGCCTCATGAAACAACCAAGCACATGGCATCGACGACGTCGATCCCAATACGAGCACAGCGCCTGTGGTGCCGATTGGCGCAGGTAAGAAGTTCCCTTGAGACGAGGTTTCCGAGGTGCTCACGTGCCGAGTTTCCGCATATCGGGACACACAGCGAGACGCATGATCTGCCGCATCGGCGGGGCGGCGACCGTCACAAAGCCAGGCGCCCGAAAAAGCGGCTGTAAATATGTCTCCGGTGCCGATCTTATAAACTCGATCCGAACGATAGGCCGGAACAGTAGCCGTTAATTTGCCATTCTCGTAAACTCGACAGCCGTCGGCACCTGACTTGACGAGAATGACCGAAACATTGGAGCGAGCAGCGATTCGTTTGACCGCTTGCTCTTCGTCAGGCGCTCGAGAATAACTCAGCACTTCCTCTTGATTTAGGACGACAGCGAGCCGATCTGCGTGGGATCCGTTGGCTTCAAATGGAATAGGGTCTAAGCTTTGCGGGTCATACACGCAGGAATTTGCCGTGACGATTGCGTCTCCCTCCATCATTCCAAAGCGGAGCACAAACGCCGCATTGATTGTAATGGGCGGAGAAATCGAAATTTTGCCGGGGCTATAGATAGGCCGAGAAAGTGGGTGCATGTAGGAAAAATGGATTTGGTCGTTGCTGCTATAAGCAAAGTGCGTAATCCGAGGTGTGGCCATTATGGTTCGCGCCTCTTGCTGTAGATGAGGCGGGCAATAGTAGTGCCAACGAATTTCTTGTCCGGCATCAGCAAGGGCAATCGCCGCTCGGCCGCCGGAGCCAAGTATCTCCTCAACCTTGGGAAAACGGCAATTTTCTCCGTACAGACCGCCCGCCACATCAAGGGTTTTCATGCGTTCCTAACTTGGATAGTGATAGTCGACCCGGATATAGTCAGCACCTCTGCAACATATGCAACTCCGTTCAGCATGCATTCAATGACTTGAACCAGCACTTTTTTCCCGACCAATGACCCGACCTGCTCGTTCTCATTGTTACGAAGTTCAATCCGTGGCGGCGGACCTTGATTGTAGTGCAGCCTGAGGTGATCCCCTGTGGTAAGTTGAGCTACTAGGTCAGGAACGGGACCGAAAATCTTAGCTTCAAACACAATCTTGCACTTGGCGCCGTTTGATCGCGGATCGCGATCATCGTCGCTGATTACGGGATAGTTGCTCCCACCCATCACACATCTCCTGCATACGTGCATGAGCCGAGTTTAGCGCGGCACGTGTGATCTGACCAGTCTCGATCCTCCAGCGCGCATGTCGTCCCACATGATTGCATCCAAAACAGACGGAGGGTTGCCCAGAGCAGACGAGAACTCAAGAAACCGCTGTTCCAGGCGTGCATAGTCGCGCGGTAGACTGATTCCAAATTCAAACAGGCCCATGTACCAGCAGGCGCGGAGGATATGAATGTCGAGGATGGCCACCTCGTTCGATCTCCTCCAATTGCGGGTGATCCAACTTGCTGTTTTTGGGCCAATCCCAGGAAGGCGCGAAATCTTATCACGGAAATCTAAGTCAGACAGATCATCAAACTTGGTCGAAGAAAGTTGCTCAAGTGACGCCGACAAGCGAACAGCCTTCTGGTTTGGGAAACGATAGCGACGTTCATGCCCTTGAACAAGAATGGGTCCGCTCAACAAATCACGAAGGTGTTCCTTAGAAATGCGCTCGGAACTATCGAAGACACCATTTTCTCGCAGCAGCTGAAACGCTGCGGCATTCACTTCCATAGTTATTCCAAATCCGCCCAGGATGCAGAAGCCGATTTCCTCAAGAAGACTGCCACAGCTATCAGTGAAGTAGCCATGACCGGTGGCTTCACCTTCGGTGCATCGCATCTGCCAGTAAGCGGGCGTGAAAAACTGATCCACAGTACCGAAGGGGATGCCGGGAAGTATGTGAGCCCCCCCAACCTTCACCATAGCAGGCGACAAGACGTCGGAATTTTTCTCTTTCGCATCGAACATGCATAAAGTATGCATAAAGTATGCAGAATGGCAAGAAAAGAGTGAGCACCATTGGTGCTCGCATTAAAAGACACCGCCAAGACGAGGGGTTGGGACAAGCCGCTCTCGCCCTTCGCCTAGGGATCAGCCAGTCGGCGATCTCCCGCATAGAAAATGGAAGTATTTCAACAGGAAGAGCTCATGACCTGATCCGTGACTACTTGACGGAGGAAGATCGCAAGCATGGCTTGGACGAGATCTTGCAGAAGATATTTGCATCTCCCGAACTGCGAGATTTCGTTAGCAGAGTACTGCTAGAAGGGCACTAGGTCTGCATTTACTATGCACCTTCCATATCCATTCCGCGGTCGCAGTGCTGCATGTTGTCGGCAGCCAATCCGTCGAAGATCCATAAGGATTGGGTGAGAGAAACATCTGCTTGGAAAAGTGACAAATACGTGCCAGGAATGGTCTTGATCGCAAGCAGGAGCAGAACTTTGCACACCGGGAGGTTTGTTTAGCCGCCATGTCTCCAGGTCCCCTGAACATAGGAGCGCGCTCCTTTGGCGCGATTTTGTTCGTAGCGTTTGCGTCGACAATTCCTCTATCAAATTGGCTGATATCGAACGTGGGCACGACTTGCGTCCCCGATGGCCCATGTCTCATTCCTGTTGCACCAGGCATACTTGCTCCGAGCGGGGTGCTGACCATTGGAGCAGCTTTAGTTCTCAGGGATCTCATTCATAGGTATCTCGGCGCGAACTGGGCAATAGCTGCAATATTGGTCGGTGGTTGCGTGTCGTTGCTTACTGCGAGCCAAAATCTCGTAATAGCCTCTGTTGCCGCGTTCATGATTTCCGAAATGCTCGATTTTACCGTTTATGTGCCTCTCTCGCGGCGAAACCTTTCCCTTGCGATCCTAGTGAGCGGTGTAGTCGCAGCTATCGCGGACAGCGTAGTTTTCGTTTTACTGGCATTCGGATCTCTAGATCACGTGACGGGACAGATCATTGGAAAACTTTGGGCGTCAATAATTGTGGCAATGATCGTGTTTGCAGGAACTCGCCGAAGGGCTATCAGCAGAACAGACATCGGTGCCTAGAGCACAGCCCGGCGTTAAAGCTAAGCCTAGCTGGGTTCATATTAAGTCCCATACCGCTCGAATGCGTGGTCCACGCTCCCCAAAAGCCTGCTCGATCGACGCGCCCTCCACTAACTTGATCATCGATTTACGGAGAAGGTCTAGATCGATGAGATTCGCCAGCCGCCGTTTCCACATTACGTCTTCCAATTTAGTCATTGGATCATCGATTGATGAATAACTCTGATCATACAGACTGCCAGCTGCCGTGTAAGCATAGCGCAGCCAAGATAAACCATCGAAGATGTCTGCCCCAGCCATAAAGTAAAGAGCAGACATCGAGGGCTCCAACCCTCCAAATACATGGATAGGAATATGCAGATTCTCTGCGGTAAGGCAGTCTCGGAGTTCGCAGAGAAACTTCAGTCGTTCGCCCATTGAAGCGCCGATTTCTTTCTCAGTCACACCAATAATTGAGAATTCGGCCAGTTGCTTGGCGTATGGCGCGATTGCTGCAACGTCTAGGGAAGACTTCTTGCTAACCGGCTTCAGAAGGATGGTGACGGTAAGCCAAGGGAACTGCTTCGCCATTCCTTGTGCT
Organism: Neogemmobacter tilapiae; assembly: GCF_014652215.1. GTDB lineage: Bacteria > Pseudomonadota > Alphaproteobacteria > Rhodobacterales > Rhodobacteraceae > Neogemmobacter > Neogemmobacter tilapiae. Next base: position 4,769 of record NZ_BMYJ01000004.1, read on the forward strand.
CGCGCGATTTGCTCAGGCATAGGCATTTCGTGATCATAGGTGACCGCTACAAGTTCAGTTTTGCTGTCCCAATCAGCAAGAAGAGTATAGTAAAAATCCTCTGACCAACTCCGCGTACTGTCAGACTTAATGACGTCGGCAGCAACCCATTGTTGATTCCAAATTTCTTCATAGCCCCCGCTGTCTAACACTACCGCCGGGGACGGCGCTTCATCCAAGTGAGAGAACACGTCGTAGGGGATGTCAAGGCCAAGGCGATGATACAAGTCATACGCGCTGAGAAGGACTGGAGAGCAAATCTCTTTCAGGGTTTTATCTAAGAAGAGTTGCAGACGCTCTGGCGGACGCGCGCGACTTGAGTATGAAGGGATGAGGCAAGGCGTCTCGATGCTCCTGTTCCTCAATTTGATAGACCTTCGGCCCGCCCTGATTTTCATGCTAAACTCCCTTGGAAATCTCCGCTTTTGATCACTCAGCCAAGCGTTTTGCCGTTCATTGACTAGGGATGATGAAGAAAATTTGTTAGTCTCGCTGGTCTTCCATTCTATCGAATTCGTATGATGCGATCATGGCTTATACTTCAAAGGTGCGGTAAACTCTAAGGCGGCGTAGAATCTTCGAAACCTCTTTCTGCGGTTTCGACACTGCCGCCAGTCCCATTCAAACATAGGCCATACAACGACACCAGTACAACAATACAGCCAAGGGCCCCCATAACACTAAACATCGCCCGAAACACCTTGCCGTAAGTCCAGTGGCCATTGGGCGCTGCGTCTTTTGTCGAGCTAACCAGTTTTGCATCAACCGGTTCGTACGTGGCGATCACTCTCTCCGCCTTCTTTATGAGATCCGAGACCCGCTGATCCAGCTTAAAAAAGAGGAATGACAAGCCAGCAAGAATAAGGCCTAGGGCGGCAGTGGTGATTGAATTCATAGGAAAATTTTCGAATGCCTTCGCGATCCCTGTTATGAGGAGGCCAGAGAACACTACGTAGAAGTTGAACACGGTTATGCGTTGCTGTGCATGGAGATGGAAGTATTTCCAAGCATGATCGAGAGCTCTTCCATCATCCATGATCGCACGATCTCCTAGAATTTCCAGCCATTCTGCCCGGCGAATGGATCTCTGGTCAATCTTTACTTTGGCGGTACTGCTCGGCCCTACAAGTGTAGTCATGCCAACAGCGTACATCACCTTGAGGTGCCCCTAGGCTAGTAGACTAGGCTAGTAGACGTTTTGCTGCCTGCGGTGCCCTAAATTTGTCGACGCGCTGACAACTAACTTTGGATCAGGGCGACAACGACGTGACAATTGAGGCATCGGAAGCGCGCCAAGACAAGGCGTCTGGCGTTGTGGTAGGACTTCGATCGCAAGATCGAAATCTCACTCTATCACGGCATGCTCCTATGAGAGAAAACCCACCATTATCCTCCCGAGCTTGGGAGATGGTATCCTCTGCAGAGAAGTTACGCGACTTTGTTCGGCATGTCCGCGGACCAGAATCGATCTTCATCGATGCCGAGATTCCTTGGGGTTTCCATATCGCTCAGCCAATTCTCATGGCCCTTTCGATGGAGCTCGCGCTGAAGGCTTGGCGAATTCGAGAAGGTGCAACGAAACCGCAAATTAAGACGCACGATCTCCTGTCACTTTTTGAGGGTCTGAGCGAGGCCACGCAGCTACATTTGATACGAGCATGCCCTCGGTTTCTCGAGCAAGGTGCGGCGTGGCCCCCAACCTATACAAGGGACTTGAGGCGCATTCTGGAGATAAATCGCAATGTCTTTATCGAATGGCGCTATACGCACGAGCAGGATCATCTTGGCTTCGCCCCACTAGAGTTTGATGATGCCTTGTCAGTCGTTATTGCAGAGTATCGCAAACTCCCGCCCATCATACCCACTTCCTAAAAGTAAACTTGGCCCTCCATCTCCCACGACAAACCCCCGGCGTTCCTGCTACGTTCCTCATTCGCACGCGAGGAACAAATGCACCCACAACTTACCCCGATCTCCCCGATTTCCCCGGCCGCGCCATGGCTTGGTGGCAAACGAGCTCTTGCAAAGCGCATATGCGCCAAAATTGATGCCATTCCCTGCGAAACCTATGCCGAGCCCTTCGTCGGCATGGGCGGCATCTTCCTGCGCCGATCGGCGAAGCCGCGGGCGGAGGTGATCAACGACAAGGGTCGGGACGTCGCGAACTTCTTCCGGATCCTGCAGCGTCACTATGTCGCTTTTCTAGACATGCTGCGGTTTCAGATCACGGTCCGGGCGGAATTCAACCGTCTGGTCGCCACCGACCCAGAAACGCTGACCGACCTCGAGCGCGCCGCGCGGTTCTTGTACCTTCAGCGCTGCGCCTTTGGCGGCAAGGTGTCCGGCCGGAACTTTGGAGTTTCGGTCGGCCGGGCAGGGCGGTTCAACCTGACCAGCCTCGAGCCGATGCTCGAGGATCTGCATAGCCGCCTGGCGGGCGTCATCATTGAATGCTTGGACTACGGCGATTTCCTGACCCGTTACGACACGCCTCAAACCCTCTTCTACCTCGACCCGCCCTATTGGGGCTGCGAGACCGACTATGGCAAAGCGATGTTCGAGCGGGCGGATTTCATGCGGCTGAGCGGGTGTTTGCAGAGCCTTAAAGGCCGATTTATCCTCTCGATCAATGACGTGCCCGAGATCCGCGCGATCTTCGCCTGGGCCGCGATCGAGGAGGTCAACACGATCTACACGATCAACTCCAGTCTTGACGCGAGAGTGCCACGCGGCGAGCTTCTCATCAGTAGCATTTGAATCCCGGCTCGCTGTCTTCGCAAAATACACGAAGGTCTGAGCTGCTGCCCGGAAATTGCAAGAAAGTCTGCACTCGGACTTTTCAACTTTGGGGCATACTTGCGAAACCTTGGCAGCCGGAGCGAAATACATTGCCATCTATCGCGTCTAACTGTCAGAAAGGGCTTTTGACCCCTCGACACGAACTCTCTTGCCCATCAAGCTGGCGGTTGCGGCATTCAAAGAGGAGCAATGTGTTGCAGCCTTACACGTGCAAAAATGGTGAAGTCGTTCAGATCGCCATAGACGAGGATGATTCCTATGAGGCCAAGGTCTTCGGGCCCAATGGCGAGAAGATCGGCGGAATGGTGTTTCATTTGTATGAGGATTACGATACTTACCTCAAGTTGACTTGGATGTACCTCGACGTAAATAATCCTCGCTGGAAGCGCCAAGGGATCGGCCGTGAAATTTTATTGAGAGTTAAGGCTGCCTCCGACCTTCCGATCACAGCGAGTTCCAATGACGGTCAAAGGCGGGACGACGGTAGTCATCTGACCGGCGATGGTCCGGCTTTTGTTGCGAAGATGCGCCAAGATGGTATCATCGCGAACGATCATACTTAGCGACACTCGCTTGTCGGTCACAACCGGTCGGCCATCGCCAGCCACAACTCAAGAGGCCCACACGCTGAGCTTCTGATCAACCGGATGGCATAAAGAGTCCGATAATCCGTTGTATGTTGAGTGATCGAGATGGGCAGCTGCAGCTACGCCTTTCCTTTTGTATACAAAGACTTCTGCTGAACATGCAAATGGCGGAGCACCTTCCGACGCCATTTGCATGTTCGAGGTCTCAATTTGCCGAACCTCCTTTGGCACGCGCTGCGAACAGATGATCGTTATTGAATTAATTCAAATATTTAAACGTTTCGCGCCGCGAGCCTCCGACAACTAAGTTCGCTGTCCATAGGTGAGCCAATTGCCCCAACTAGAGCTGGCCTGCCGACTTAGAAAACGAGCGCTACACTTCGCCTAGATGGCCCAGAAAGGCCTTGTTTACATGATGTTTCCGCCTACTTCCACCATCGTCCGAGGCCTTCCGGCGTCCTGCGAGGCTTGGTGTCAAAGCACACGCACCAAGCTGCCATCCTGGGGCAGTTGGCGCTCAAGATCCGCATGGAACCGGTGAACTTTCGTGCAGTCCATGGCCGTCAGGCTGACGCCGTCGGCAGATTCCTTCGCGCAAAACGGTGGGTAGGCCAGAATAAGCTGCCCTTCGGGCAGATCGCCTTTTTCCTTGCGAAACTGGATCAACGGCTCAGCACTCAAGGTCGCAACAGGATCGGCCTCCACGGCTGCAAGAAACTGTTTCAGCGTCAGATTGGTGGCATGAACAGCACCGGTCTCGGCCTCCAGACGAAGGATTGTTCCGTCTGAGAGGAAAAACTGGTCACCAACGCAATCCTCGGCAAATGGCACCCAGTGGGCCGCGACAGAGGGATATAGAAGGTGGAAGGCATCTTTGCCATGCCAAACCTCTTCGAGAGAGTGCCAACGCGGGCTTTGGCAGAGGCCACGGACATGAAGCGCACCACCATACAGGATGAAGCCGTTGATCTGTTCCAGCAGCGCGCCCAAGTTGCTTGGCAAATGGTCCAGATTGGCTGAGCCATCCAATTCTGGCCCGATATAGGTAACGCCACTGAGGTCCATGTTTCACCTGCCAGGATCCGATCAAAGCAAAGGCTAGCTGGGTTGGCGGGTCGGCGCAAAGGCCAATGGGCATCGCGCCTTCAACTTTAAGGTCTCACAGTCCGCGACAGAGGGATATAGAAGGTGGAAGGCATCTTTGCCGTGCCAAACCTCTTCGAGAGAGTGCCAACGCGGGCTTTGGCAGAGGCCACGGACATGAAGCGCACCGGCGAGGAAGAGCTGCTCCCGATCTCTGACAACAAAAGGCACCCGACAGAGCGGGTGCATTTTGGGGAGGTGACGCTGATCGGGCGGGTGGCGTGGTGGGGGCATACGAATCGCGAATGACCCAAAAATGACGGTCTTGCACCGTTTGTCTTCCGCGAGTTTTGGGGCGTTCTGGCGTCAATCAAACCCCTACAGTGGCATTGTGGATAAGTCGGAAATCGGCTGAGCGGCTGTAGAATTTTTTTCTCTTGTTTTTCGCATTTTCATGAATCTGCCTCTTGCACCTCCCGCCCTGTGTTGCAACCTTATGTTGTATGTAGTCGCTTGAGTGCGCCCCGGAAGTGTGAAGACGGAGGTCGCTCAGGCAGTCACCCAACCTAACGGTCGTTCGGCCGAGAATGGGGGTAGCTATGTCGGAAACTTCACACCTGAATATCATCAACGTACAAATTTACGCCGAAGACCAAGCCGCTATCGACAAGGCAAATGGCACCTATGATGCCAATATAGCCTCGGATCCGAAGTACTATTTCTGGCACGGCGATCATCAAACCATTCCAGTCGGTATGTACGGAAAGCCCGAGCTTTTCGTCGACAAGATTGTTGCGGCTCTCCCGACGGTGAACTGCATCCGGGTCGGCTTTAACAAGAACAGCTTTAACGCAGACGGGAGCCTTCACGAGGACTTTGAAGCGTTCCTTGAGGCGGCTGCTGCCAAAGGGCTGCAGCTGATCCTCGTGCTGCAGGAAGGGGACGCGCAGCGCCTTGTGGGCACGGCGGAGACGCTTCGAGATGCCCTGACAGGCGAAGTTCTGGCCAACATGAAAGCCGGTTGGACCAAGATGATGCGCTGGATGGCCGAGCACAGCGATGTAAGGGATGCCGTCTACGGCTGGGAGCTCGTCAACGAACCTGCCACGTATATGAGCGCGATTGTGCGGCGCGACAACGCGAGCGCAGCGGAGAAGGCCGAGTTTGTCGGTCTGTATGTCAATCATATGAAGCAGCTGGCCGAGATCATCCAGCCGGAGGCTGACGAAAAGATCCTTGTCGATCTCTTTGGGTGGGCCGGGCAGAGTGAGATCTTGGCGGAAAAGCTTTTCGGGAACCAGTCGGCAATCGATCTGTTCAGGGCGGCGTTTGATGATGATCTTGTCTGGTCAGCACATTTCTATGCCGGTTGGCGCGAAACGGCCGAGGCCACAACGCCGTCTCAGATCATTGCCGAGTGGAAGAAAATGCTCGCGGCTTTGGGTGATGACGATGTTATCCTGACTGAGACGAATGCGCCGGGATCAGAGGTTTTCAATCCATACGCCGAGGGGCAAGACGTCACGGCCACAGCCTTAGCATTTGACTGGCTGGCCCAGAACGGGATCGGTATCGGATGGTTCCCAGGCGTCCAAACCGGGGCATCAAACCTGGCCACAATCTGGTCCAATGGCGCGATCAACTATCTTCACCAAGCCAGCTTGGCTGCAGCTCTCAACGCCTATTCCTACGGCGAGACCAATGATGCGGCAGGCAACGAGATCTATGATGGGCAAATTCGGCTCGTGGCTGCGAGACTAAGGAATGCGCCCACCGACGTGGACTATTCTAGCAGGTTGTTTGACCCCGTTGGCTATGCGGGCTTTGCCTTTGGTTCAGACGCATCTGACGCGATTGTTGGCAGCGGACTGGCGAACAACTTTCTTTATGGAGGGGCGGGCGGCGATACGATCACCGGTGCGGCAAATGACGACTTTCTATTCGGACAAAGTGGCAACGACACGTTGCACAGCAGAGCTGGGAATGACCATCTTTTCGGCGGTGCGGGCCGCGATGTCCTTCATGCCGAGGGTGGTTTCACCCGCATGTATGGCGGGCAAGGTTCCGACCATTTCATCTCGAGCGTCGAGGGGCATACTGAAATTGCAGACTTCAACCGTGTGGCTGGCGATTCATGGAGCTTGTCAGAAGGCGCAACGATCTGCAGCACCTATGCGGTTGATCTGAACGGCGATGGTCGGCGTGAACAGGTGGTAAACTTCTCAAATGGCGGGACGGTCACGATCTTTGTCGAGGGTGGATCTCCGAGCGCGAACAGACCGAGTGTCGACGCCGATTTCGAAAAGCTACCTTTGGGCTTGTTCGGCGGAGGTGCAGGCATCGTTTTTGGGATGGCCTCCGACGACAACCTCATAGCGGCGCAAGGACAAGCCACCCTCTTCGGTGGGGCGGGCGACGACTCCCTTATCGGTGGAACAGAAGCGGACGCTCTGTGGGGAGGCACACAGGATGATTTTATCAGCGGAAAGGCCCGCGGTGACCATCTGTTTGGCGATCAAGGGAATGATCTCCTCAGGGGTGACGGGGGTGCTGATACTCTCTATGGCGGTGGTGGAGCAGACCGTCTGCTTGGAGGTGCCGGGGCTGATAGGCTTTTTGGTGGGCAAGGTGCGGATATCTTGGATGGGAATGGGGGGGGCGACACGCTATCTGGCGGCTCTGGTGCTGACACCTTTGTTTTCTCGAAAGGTGGTGGCGCTGCCAGAGTTGTCGACTTCCAAACTGACGGAGGAGACAAGGTGGCTGTAGTCGGCTTTCCAGGGCTGAAGAGCCTTTCCGATGTACGAGAGAAGGGGACTGATACATCCGCAGGCTTTTTCTTGAAGCTGGGCGACGAGACCCTTTTGCTCCTCGGCGTGAAGGAAAAAGATCTGGCGGCAAGGAATTTCTTGTTCGGGGACAATGGCCTATTCTGAAGAGTGAGATACCCTGCAATGTTTGGACAGATTTCCGGCTGAGTTAGAGGACTCAGAAGGCCCTGTTTACATGATGCTTCCGCCTACTTCCACCATCGTCCGAGGCCTTCGGGCGTCCTGCGAGGTTTGGTGTCAAAGCGCAATCTGTCGCCCGCCCCGGCATGGTCGAGCGGCGTTGGCGTGGAGGTGGGGGCAGGTCAGGGGTGATTTCAGTAACCCGCCTGCGCGCAATAAGTTATTATGCACTTGCAGAAAAATACCCGATAATGTGACTAGTAAAATCGAATCGTGGATAATGTCCTCAAATTGGCGCAAGTATAAATCAATGATTGATTCAGATTACATTGATTCAATCTAGGGAGGAATCCCAGCCATCATAAAACCCAATTTGCTCCGTGTTTCTGATTTCTTTTGTCTTAATATCTGATTAACTGATTTGATCGAATCCGAGCCGAAGTGTCATGAGAAGAGTGTCGCGGTTGCAGCGATTTTTGCTGCAACTGCATTTTTTCCGCGATGCAGCGTGATTGGAAAGCGCATCGCCCCCAGCGTGAAAGGACAAGCTATGGCCACAATTACCGTTAATACCGAAAACCCGGTATCCGCGACGAACTTTCATACCATTCAGGCCGCTGTGACGGCCGCTGCGGTGAATGACACGATCCTTGTGTCGCCCGGCACCTATAACGAGAACGTCAACATCACCAAAAGCCTGACGCTGCTTTCCACCGGCGGGGCCGACGCGACCATCATCAACGGCAGCCAAGGCGGCGCGACGCAAGGCACCATCACTGTTGGCAACAACGTGAACAATGTGCGGATCGGCGATGCGGGCCAAGGCTTTACCGTCAATGGCATCGACGGGCCGAACCCAGGGACCACCTCGGCAGCCATTTATCTGAATGGCAACCACAACAACGTCACCATCGAGGGCAACACCGTCGTCGCCATGGGCGATGCCGGGCTTTATGGCACCGGTTCGAATGACAACATCACCGTGGACGGGAATACGTTTTCGGGCCAGACCTTCAACGGCCTTGCCCCCAGCGGCGGCAATCCGGCGCGGTCCTTGGTGCAGCTTGGCTCGAACGGCGGCACCAGCGACGACATTGATTTTGTGAACAACACGGTATCGGGCACCGCCGGGGGCGGGGCTTCGGGCAACTATCTGGTGCAGATTGACGCTGATGGCAGCGTGATCAGCGGCAACACTTTCACGGGCTTTACGACGGGTGTGAACGCGCAGGTGCGTATCCAGGAAGACGACACGGATGTCACCGGCAACACCTTTAGCCAGAGCGGCTCGGGTGCGATTGGCGTGGAGTTCAATCTGAGCGGCGGCGAAGATGAAGGCACCGTCACCGAAAACGCCTATCACTACAACGAAGGCAATGACACCTTCACCCTGGTGCGGGGCGACGATACGGTTGATGGCGGCGATGGCACCGACACCTTGCAACTGAGCAGCGGTGGTGGCGGGACGATCAATCTGGTCGATCTGGAATCGGGCTATGTCTTTTCCAACGTCACCGGCTTTGACACCGTTCTGAACATCGAAAACGTGCGGGGCAGCAGTGCCGATGACACGATCATCGGCGATGGCAACGACAACGTGATTTATGCGAGCGGCGGCACGGATGTCATCGACGGGCGCGGTGGGAATGACACATTCGACACCACGGCGACGAACAGCACCGTGGTTGTCATGCTGGAATTCGGCACGGCGACGAACGGCGTGGATGCGACGCTGGAAGGGATTGAGAACGTCACCACTGGCAATGGCGCGGATCTGGTGATCGGCGATGATGCGGCGAACGTTCTGAAAACTGGGGGCGGCAATGACGTCTCCAACGGGCGCGGCGGCGACGATTCGATGGACGGTGGCAGCGGCAATGATCGGCTGTTCGGCGAAGAAGGCGACGACACGATCACCGGCGGGTCGGGCAATGACCTGCAAGACGGTGGCGAGGGCGACGATCTGCTGATGGGTGGGTCGGGCGCGGACGAGATGGTGGGTGGCGAGGGCACTGACACCGTCGACTATTCTGCCTCGGGCAATGGGGTGAACGTCAATCTGGGCACGGGCGTCGGGTCGGGCGGCGACGCGCAGGGCGACAGCTATTCCGGCGTGGAAAATGTCATGGGCTCGGCCCACAGCGACACGATCACCGGCGACGAGGCCGACAACGAACTGTCGGGCGGCGCGGGCAATGACATGCTGAACGGCGGTGAGGGTGACGACACCATTGACCATGGCAACGGCAACGACGTCATTGATGGCGGCGATGGCGACGGCGATGTGGTGATCTTTGAGGGTGATTGGGCCGACTACACCATCACCCTGAACGACGGCACCTACACGATCACCGATGGCGTCTATACCGACACGGTGACGGGCGTTGAAAAATTCGTCTTCAATGGCGAAGAAATCGACGTCAGCGAAGACCCCTATGTCATCGTGACCGGCGAAGGGCCGGAGGTCGTTTCCATCGTCGAGGATGACGAAGACACCGATGATGGCTATGGCGAAGACGACGATGCCGAAACCATCGAAGTGGACGAAGATGCTGCCGAAGACACGGTGGTGGCGACGGTGACGGCAGATGATTCCAACCTGCCGATGGGCGATGAGTTGACCTTTGAACTGGTCGACGACATGGGCGATGCTTATGAGGGCCCGTTCGCCATCACCAAAACTGCCGATGGCACGGCGCAGATCACCCTGACCGGCGCTTTGGATTTCCTGACGGAAGACAGCTATGTGCTGACCGTCAAGATCACCGACACGCTGGGTCATGAGACGACGCAAGAGGTGACGATCAACGTTCTGGACATCAACGACGCGCCGACCGACATCGAGTTTGACGACGAAACCCCGTCGATCGACGAAAACGACGATGGGGCGGTGGTGACGGTTCTGGCGGGGGTCGATCAGAACCCGGCGGATACGCTGAGCTATAGTGTTGATGATACCCGGTTCGAGGTCGTTCTGGACGGCAGCGACTATGTTCTGAAGCTGAAGGACGGCCAAACGCTGGACCACGAAACCGAAGGCGAAGTGACGGTCGAAGTGACGGTGACCGACAGCAAGGGCGAGACCTATTCGGAAGATATCACGATCACGGTTGATGATGTGAACGAGGCCCCGACCGATGTCGAAGTCTCGCCAGAAGAGCCCTCGGTTGACGAAAACGACGATGGCGCGACGGTGGCCACGCTGGCGGCGGTTGACCCGGACGATGGCGACACCTTCACCTATTCGGTGGACGACGCCCGGTTCGAAGTGGTGATTGAGGGCGACAGCTATGTGCTAAAGCTGAAGTCGGGCGAGACGCTGGACTTTGAAACCGAAACCTCAGTTGACGTCGAAGTGACCGTGGAAGATGCGGGTGGGCTGACCTACAGCGAAACCGTGACGGTCAACGTGGATGATGTGAACGAGGTTCCGACCGACATCACCTTTGGTAACGATACGCCGGCGGTGGACGAAGCCTTGGATGGCGCTGAAATCACGACGTTGGAAATCAGCGATCCGGATGCGGGCGACAGCTTTACCTTTGAGGTGGATGACGACCGGTTCGAGGTGGTGGAAGACGAGGGCGAATTCGTTCTGCGTTTGAAATCCGGCCAGGTGTTGGACTACGAAGCCGCGACCACGGTGACGGTTGAGGTGACGGTGACCGACAGCGGCGGGCTGAGCCGTTCCGAAGAAATCACCATCACCGTGAATGCGGTGAACGAAGCGCCGGGTAATGGCGATCCGCTGGCGGATTGGACCCCGGCGACGGTGGAGACGGGCCGTCGCTCGGCTGTGCTGTTCCCCGAGGCCGTGGTGGTGGATCCGGAAGGTGACACCCTGACCTATACGCTGGAAACCGGACCGTCGGCGGGCACCTTGCTGCTGAACGGTGTGGCGATCACGGTGGGTCAGGTGCTGACCGAGGCCGAGTTCCATGCCATGACCTATCAGACACCGGCAGAAGGCGACTATTCAGCGCTGTTCACCGTGTCGGACGGCGAGAACGAGGTTGATCTAACCTTGGCGCTGGATGTGGGTGGGCCGGTTAGCGACGTCATTCTGGGCACCATTGCAGGGGAAATCCTGGATGGTGGGGCCGGCAATGACAATGTGAAGGGCGGTCTTGGCCGCGATCAGTTGATCGGCGGGGACGGCGACGATTCGCTGTTTGGTGGCAAAGGCATCGACAGCTTGGAAGGCGAAAAAGGCGGCGATATGTTGGCCGGTCGTCGGGGTGGTGATCTGCTGCAAGGCGGTGATGGCGACGATCTTATCTATGGTGGGGTCGGGGCCGATTTGCTGGAAGGCGGGCGCGGTAAGGACACGCTGCGTGGCGGTGATGAGGCCGACACGCTGGCGGGCGGCGGCGGCACGGATCGTCTGGTCGGTGGTGACGGGGCTGATGTCTTTGTCTTTGACATGATGGGCCTCGGCCATGCCGATACCATCGCGGACTTCCAAAGTGCGCGCGACTCGATCCATCTGTCACAGGCCACGTTTGCGGCCTTGGGTGGCACGGTGGGTGCTGGGGAGTTCCGTATTGGCAGTGCGGCGCAAGATGCGAACGATCATCTGGTCTATGAGCAGAGCACCGGGCGGCTGTTCTATGATGCCGATGGTTCTGGCGCGGGCGACAAAAAGCTGATTGCGACCCTGGAAGCGGGCACCGTGCTGACGGCGGATCATTTCGACATGATCTGACGAAGGCGACACAGAAACGAAGGGCCGGGCAATTTGCCCGGCCCTTTTTATGTGAAGGCCGAACCGTGGTGATGCTCTTGTATCAGATCTTTTCGATCAACCTGGGCGGCTGTGGGGGTGAGGGCTTCTGCTTTTGCGCCCTCTTGAAGACCTTTTTTGAAGGCACGAATGCCTATGCCGACCTCGCCCATCATGGACGAAACCTTGCCCCGGCCGAACAGGACAAGAACGACGGCGGCAATCAGCAAAAGTTGTGTGGGGCCCATCGGGTGCATGATCATTCTGCTGGTCGCGCGCTTGCGGCGATGGGCCTTTCTGGCAAAGGCACGGGGCTGGCGGAATGTGGGCGGCTTTCGTTGCCGACCGGAGATTGGCAATGTGTTGATCGAATGGAACCCCTAGCGGTTCTGTGATGGGCGTCTGGGGGCTGCGCGGAAAGGTTGTCTGTGTCTCGACGCAAGGAACCCGGCGCGGGCTTTAGTTGGCCAGTTGTGACGCTGTCCGTGCTGGCCGGAATTCGGTGATGGTGTATTGCGCCAAACCGTGTTGTTTGAAGGGATCGGCTTCCAATAGGCTTTCCAGCACCGTGCGGCTTTTGGCGGTGGCGATGATCACGCCGCCGGTTCGGGGAACCTTGGCCCCCGACGCAATAAAGCAGCCCGATGCGTAATGTTCTTCAAGAAAATCCAGATGCGGTTTGATCTGTGGTTCGACCTGATCCAGAGGCACCAGATAGTGAAGGTCGACGACGAACAAATTCTGTCCGGGCGGGATGAGAGGCATGGGATCTCGGATCTTTTGGCTTGGGTCATTTGCGCCGCCTTGGTTGCACCGAAGGGGTTGAATGTCCACTGGGCGCAGATAGTCCGCCTGGGGGCTTGAAACTGTCGAACGGGTTTGGCGGCGCTGGACTGCACGGCCTGTTCAGCCACTGTTGCTGTCAAAGCCCATCCGGTGCCTGGTCGGGGGTGGCCTTAGACTTTCTCTTTCTCGATCGCCAAGGTTGCGGGCTGTTCCGGGGTGCGGGTTTCCTCGCCGCCTTCCTTGATGCCCTTTTTGAAGGCGCTTATGCCTTTGCCGACCTCGCCCATCATGGACGAAACCTTGCCCCGGCCGAACAGGACAAGGACGACGGCGGCAATCAGCAAAAGTTGTGTGGGGCCCATCGGGTGCATGATCTTCTCTCCTGGCGCCGTGCCTTACGGCGATGGGCCTTTCTAGCAAAGGCGCGGGGCTGGTGGAATGTGGGCGGCTTTCGTTGCTGACAGGAGATTGGCGGTTGGGGGCTTGCGTGTCGGTGGCCGTGGCGCGCTAATGCGGAAAATGCAGGAGGCGGGATTGGCAGTTCAGGCAGTGGTTTTCGACATCGGCAATGTGTTGATCGAATGGAACCCCGAGCGGTTCTATGACGGGCGTCTGGGGGCGGCGCGGCGGCAAGAAATGTTTCAGGCGGTCGATCTTCATGGGATGAACGAGCTGGTCGATGCGGGCGGGCCGTTTCGGGAAACCATCTATGGCTGGGCAGAACGCTATCCGGCATGGCGCGAGGAAATTCGTTGGTGGTTTGACCATTGGATCGAGATGGCGAGCCCGCGGATTGAAGGGTCGATCCATCTGCTGCGGGCCTTGCGGGCCAAGGGGGTGCCGGTGTTCGCGCTGACGAATTTCGGGACGGACAGCTTTGCCTATGCGCAGACGCAGTATGATTTTCTGGGGGAGTTTGACCGGGCCTATGTGTCGGGGCGGATGAAGCTGACAAAGCCGGACCCGGCGATTTATGCGGCGGTGGAGGCGGATTGTGGGGTTCCGCCCGAGGCGTTGTTGTTCGCGGATGACCGGGCCGACAACATCGCGGCGGCAGCGGCGCGGGGTTGGCAGACGCATTTGTTCCGCGATTGGCAGGGCTGGGCCGGGCGGCTGGTGGCGGAAGGGTTGCTTTCGCGGGATGAGGCGGGTTTGTGATGCGGATCATCGGTTCTGAGGTTGAGGCGCATTTGTCCTGGGCGGGGCTGATGGATGCGCTGGAGGCAGGGCATCACCTGCCACGGGCCGAGATCAAGGACATGTTCCTGTATCGGGGGAAGGACACTTTGCTGGTGCGGGCGGCCTGGATTGATGGGCTGGGGCAGTTGGTGAAGGGGGCGACGGTGTTTCCGGGGAACGGGGCGCGGGGCCTGCCTGCGGTGAACGGGGGGGCGCTGCTGTATGACGATCAGACGGGGGAATTGCGGGCGGTGATTGATTTTCACCTGCTGACGAAATGGAAGACGGCGGGGGACAGTCTGCTGGCAGCGCGGCATCTGGCGCGAAGGGACAGTCGGCGGATTTTGCTGGTGGGGGCGGGGACGGTGGCGCGGTCGATGCGGGCGGCCTATGCGAGCCTGTTTCCGGACGCGCAGTTCAGTGTCTGGGCGCGGAATGTGGAGAGCGCGCGGGGAATGGATGCGGAGGTGGTGGCGGATCTGGAAGCGGGGGTGAGGGCGGCGGATGTGATCTGCACGGCGACGATGGCGACGGCGCCCCTGATCAAGGGGGAATGGTTGCAGGCGGGGCAGCATTTGGATCTGATCGGGGCCTATCGGCCGGATATGCGGGAGGTGGACGATCTGGCGTTGAAGCGGGCGAGCCTGTTTGTGGACAGCCGGGCGACGACGCTGGGGCATATCGGGGAATTGAAGGATCCCTTGGCGCGGGGGGTGATTGCGGAAAGCGATGTACGGGCCGATTATTATGATCTGGCGGCGGGGCTTTACCGGCGGTCGTCGGACGCAGAAATCACCATCGCGAAGAACGGCGGTGGGGCGCATCTGGATTTGATGACGGCAGGGTATATTCTGGGGGCGGCGGGTAGGGCGGGTTGAACCCGCCCTTTAAGCGTCAGAAATCAAAGATATCGCCAAGCCAGCTTTCGCGGCGTTTCTTATAGGGTTTGCCGCCGCGGTAGTGGTCGTCATCGTCGTCATAATCGCGGCGGCGGCGATCTTCTTCGCGCCGTTGTGGGGCATAGGGGTCTTGCGGCGGCTGTTGATAAACCGGGGCACTGGGCGGGGCGGGGGGGGCTGCGGGCACCGGCGCGATGGTGGGGCCACCGGCGCGTTCCAGGATCTTGTCCAACTCGCCCCGGTCCAGCCAGACGCCACGGCATTTGGGGCAATAGTCGATCTCGACCCCGTTGCGTTCGGTCATCACCAGTGTTTCGTTGTCGACAGGACAGCGCATCAGATCCTCCAGATTGCGTTTCGTTGCAGATGGGGTTTGGGGCGGGGGGCTGCAAGCGGGCGCGCGGAATTTCGCTTGCCCTTTGCCGCCCGCCCCGCCAGATTGCGGGCAAGCCGTGGCGATGGCGTCGCCACAGGGGGGAACCCCGATGCCTGCGGGAAACC
Organism: Neogemmobacter tilapiae; assembly: GCF_014652215.1. Classification (GTDB taxonomy): domain Bacteria; phylum Pseudomonadota; class Alphaproteobacteria; order Rhodobacterales; family Rhodobacteraceae; genus Neogemmobacter; species Neogemmobacter tilapiae. The sequence continues at coordinate 20,316 of NZ_BMYJ01000004.1, forward strand.
GCTTTCGTCCTGCACGCCGGGATCTTTCGGGGTCCGGCGTGGCCCCATTTCTGAGGGGTCTGACGATGAACCGTCCTGAACAATACCGCTTTCACAACGGCGAAAAGGCCGCCTTGCCCTTTGCGGCCGAGGAATATGAGGACCGGTTGGCCGGTCTGCGCGACATTCTGGAGATGCACAGTCTGGATGCCATCGTGCTGACCTCGATGCACAATGTCGCCTATTATTCGGGGTTTCTGTATTGTTCGTTCGGGCGGCCCTATGCCTGTGTGGTGACACCCACCGAATGTGTGACGGTCAGCGCGGGGATTGATGCGGGGCAGCCTTGGCGGCGGTCTTTTGCGGACAACGTGACCTATACCGACTGGACGCGCGACAATTTCTGGCGGGTTGTGGCGGGGATCGTGGGGACGGGCCGTGCCGTGGGGGTGGAGGCGGACCATCTGACGATGGTGCAGGCCGAAAAGTTCAGCCATTTTCTGAAGCCCAAGCGCGGCATGGATATTGCGCCCGCGACGATGCAGCAGCGGATGATCAAATCCGAGGCGGAGATCGCGTTGATCAAGGCGGGGGCGGCGGTGGCGGATGTGGGGGGCTATGCCATCCGCGAGGTGATCCGCGAGGGCATCCGCGAGATTGACGTGGCGATGGCGGGGCGGGACGCGATGGAGGCGGAGATTGCGAAACGTTTCCCCGATGCGGAATACCGCGACACCTGGGTCTGGTTTCAGTCGGGGATCAACACGGATGGGGCGCATAATCCGGTGACGGGGCGGAAGCTGAAACGGGGGGATATTCTGTCGCTGAACTGCTTTCCGATGATCAGCGGTTATTACACGGCGCTGGAACGGACGCTGTTCGTGGGCGAAGTGGACGCAGCGAGCCTGAAGATCTGGGAGGCGAATGTGGCGGCGCATGAGTTCGGCATGGGTCTACTTCGGTCGGGCAATTCCTGTTCGGACATCACGGCCCAGATCAACGGGTTTCTGGCCGAACGCGACCTGCTGCAATATCGGACTTTTGGCTATGGGCATTCCTTTGGCCTGCTGTCGCATTTCTATGGGCGTGAGGCGGGGCTGGAGCTGCGGGAAGACATCGACACGGTGCTGGAGCCGGGAATGGTGATCAGCATGGAGCCGATGCTGACCATCCCACACGGCCAGCCAGGGGCGGGGGGCTATCGCGAGCATGATATTCTGGTGATTGGCGAGGATGGGGCCGAGGATATCACGACATATCCCTATGGGCCGGGATTCAATATCGTCGGTTGAGGCAAAAGCCGGGGGGCAGCCGCCCCCCGGACCCCCCGAGGTATCTTTGGCAAGATGAATAGGGGCCGTGGCTGTCACCCATTCGTCACGCCGCTGTCACGCCGATGAAACCAAAAGCGCGCAGGTGATCCTGAAATTCGTTCAGGAGACGACGATGCGCTTGCAGCTTATGACCTCGACCCTCGCCCTTTTGGCCGCGATGCCGGCCCATGCCGAGATGGTGTTCAACCGTGTCGCATCCATCGCCACGCCGCTGAACATGGCGGAGGGGGAAGATCAGGCGCGGGCGACGTCCGCCGAGATCATTTCGGTCAGCGAAGATGGCATGACGCTGATCTATACCGACAGCCCGCTGAAATCGGTGGGGTTGATTGATCTGACGGATCCGACGCAGCCCAAGCCCTTGGGCAATATCGCGATGGGGGGCGAGCCGACCACGGCGCAGATCATCGGGGGGATGGCGTTTGTCGGGGTCAACACCTCGGAAAGCAAGGCGAACCCTTCGGGCAAGCTGGTGACGGTCGATCTGGCCAGCCGGGCCTCGGTCGCGGAATGCGATCTGGGTGGGCAGCCGGATTCGGTGGCGAAAGCCAAGGACGGTTCGTTTCTGGCGGTGGCGATTGAGAACGAGCGCGATGAGGAATTGAACGACGGGGTGATCCCGCAGATGCCCGCCGGGTTTGTGGTGAAACTGCCGGTGAAGGACGGGGCGGTGGATTGCGCCGGTCTGGTGAAGATCGAATTGACCGGGCTGGCCGCGATTGGCGCCGAAGACCCGGAGCCGGAATATGTCGATATCAACAGCAAGGGGGAAATCGTCGTCACCTTGCAGGAAAACAACCATATCGTGGTGATTGGCACGGACAATGCGGTTTCGACCCATTTCAGCGCGGGTTCGGTTGTGCTGGAAGGCATCGACACGAAAAAGGACGGGGCCTTGCGCTTTGACGGCAAGGCCGAGGCTTTGCGCGAGCCCGATGGGGTGAAATGGCTGGGCGATGATCTGATCGTGGTGGCCAATGAGGGCGACTATGAGGGTGGGTCGCGCGGCTGGACCATTTTCGATGTCGCCGGAACGGTGGTTTATGAAAGCGGGGCCAGCTTTGAACAGGCCATCGTGGCGCTGGGCCATTACCCGGATGCGCGGAACAAGAAGGGGATCGAGCCGGAAAGCATCGAGATTGCCGAATTTGACGGTAAGCCCTTGGTCTTTGTGTCGTCCGAGCGCGCCTCGGTCATTGGGGTTTATGATGTGACGGACCCCGCGGCCCCGGTTCTGCTGCAAATTCTGCCCTCGGGTGTGTCGCCCGAAGGGATGGTGGCGATCCCGGCGCGGAACCTGCTGGTCAGCGCCAATGAGGTGGACCTGCGTGAGGACGGTTTGGCCCCGGCGCATGTGATGGTCTATGCGCGGTCGGAAGGGGTGGCCGCCTATCCGATGATCGAGGCGGATCAAGGCATCGGCTGGGGTGCGATGTCGGGGCTGGTGGCGGGGACGGAGCCGGGCCAGTTGTTCGCGGTGTCGGACAGCGTCTATGGCGCGACGCCGATGATTTACACCATCGACGCAGGCCAAACCCCGGCGAAGATCACCAAGGCGATGCTGGTGACGCGCGATGGGGTGGCCGCGCAAAAGCTGGATCTGGAAGGGATTGCGCTGGATGGTCAGGGCGGTTTCTGGCTGGCCAGCGAGGGGCGCAGTGACCGGCTGATCCCGCATGCGATTTACCATGTCGATGCCGAAGGGGCGATTGATCAGGAGATTGCCCTGCCGGAAGACCTGCTGCGCAACGAGGTGCGCTTTGGGTTTGAGGGGATCACGGTGGTCGGCGATACGCTGTGGCTGGCCGTGCAGCGCGAATGGAAGGACGATCCGGTGGGGATGGTGAAACTGCTGGCCTATAACACCAAGGAAGAAACCTGGGGGGCGGTGCATTATCCGCTGGATGCCCCGGCGGAAGGCTCTTGGGTGGGGCTGTCCGAGATCGTGGCTGCGGGCGATTGGGTCTATCTGATTGAACGCGACAATCAGGTGGCGGGGAAAGCGGCGGTCAAGAAGATCACCCGCGTCGCCCTGTCACAGATGGTTCCGGCGGAACTGGGCGGGGCGCTGCCGGTGGTGACGAAAGAGACGGTGCGTGATCTGCTGCCCGATCTGGATGTGCTGAAAGGCTATCGTGCCGAAAAGATCGAAGGACTGGCTGTGGACGGCGCTGGCAAGGCTTGGGTTGTGACGGACAATGACGGTGTGGCCGACAACTCGGGCGAGACGCTGTTCTGGTCGGTGGACATTCAGCCCTGATTTCAGGCCTTTCGAAGCAAACCCTCAAGCGTTTCAGCAACGCTTGGGGGTATTTTATGCTGTTTGGGGCGAATCTACTTGACCCTAGGGCCACCAAAGGCGCCTTTCAGCCCGATGCCCAATGTGCGGAGCCTGTCTTGCCTTCCTTGCTTATCCGATTCGCTGCTGTTCCCCTGATGTTGGCCCTGGCGGCCTGTGCGCCTGCCGTGAAAGAGCCTGAAGGCCCGCCGCCCCCCGTGCCGGGCTATGAGGCGATCCAGGATGGGGAGTTCCATATCAATCAGGTCGATCCGCATTACCTGCCGGAACATATGCGCCGCCAGTTGGTGCCGTGGAACGGGCCGCAGGGCGCGGGGTCGATTGTGGTCGATACGCATTCGCGGCGTCTGTACTATGTGATGGGTGACGGGACGGCGATGCGCTATGCGATTGCGGTGGGCCGTGAGGGGCTGGGGTTCCAGGGGGATGGGACGATCCAGCGGAAACAGGAATGGCCGAGCTGGACGCCGACGGCGAATATGGTGCGGTCGCGGCCGGATCTGTATGCGGCCTATGCTGGTGGTCTGCCGGGGGGGCTGATGAACCCCTTGGGGGCGCGGGCGTTGTATCTGTATCGCGGTGGGCGGGACACGATGTTCCGGATCCACGGGACGCAGGAAAATTCGTCGATTGGGCGGGCGACCTCGGCTGGTTGTATCCGGTTGTTCAACCAAGACATCATCGACCTGTTCGGGCGGGCTGACTATGGGACGCGGGTGCATGTGCGTTCGGCGGCGGAATCATTGGCCCTGGAAGGGCCGATGATCGAGGATGAGAACGGGCGCATGATGCCCTATAGCCCTGAAGCCGCCGCGGCGATTGAAGAGCGGCGTCTGGCGAAGGCCGAGGCTGAGCGTGAGGCTTTGCTGGAGGGGCAGCCTTTGCCCGAGGCGACGGTGGTGCCGGGAACGGCGGGTATGGTCGAGACGCCGACGCAGCCTGTTTCCTATTTTGACCGGCCGATGCAATAAGCAGGCTGCGACAGGCCTAAAAAAGCCCGCCATCCGTGTCGGATGGCGGGCTTTTGCATGGGCCGGACCCTACCAGTTGATCTGGGTCTTGAAGTCGCTGACGAGGCTTTCCCAAAGATAGATGTTGTCCTGGAAAGTGGCCGAGGTGATCCCGCCGCCATAAAGGTTAATGTCCATCGACAGCCAAGGATCCTGATTGTCGTCCAGATAGGCGCGGGTGTAGCGCTTTTTCGAATGCCAGTCGTTCATCACGTCCAGCCCGATGCCGTTTTCCAGATTGAAGCCGGAAGACAATTCGATGGAACTACAGGCTTGTCCGCTTTGGCAGCCGTAAAAATAGATCTGGTAGTTGACGCCTGCGATGGCGGATTCGATCTTGGGATTGCCCTCGCCATCATCGGTGAGCTTGGCTTTGTAGCCCCATTCCTGCAAAAGATCGGTGATCAACTGCGGGTCTTCGCCGGTGATGATGATTTCACCGCCACCCCCGGCCGGCGCGCCGGTCTGCTGTTGGGCGGGTGGGGCTTGTTCCGGCGGGGGCTGCTGCGTGCCCGGCGCGTTGCCGCCAGCCCCAAAGGGCGAGGTGCGGGTGCCGCCGCCATGAACGCTGCCGGTGGTCTGGGCCTTTGCCGTGTCAAAGGCCAGTGGCACCAGTGCAAGGCCCATGCCAATGGTGAGAATCCGAGCAAGCATGACCAATCTCCTTGAAAATTTCGCGCATGGTGCCAAGGCGCGGGCCTTGGGTCAACGGCTGGCGCTTACAACCTGATCACATAATCCTTGATCGTCGTTTCCAGCACCTCCCATGTGCCTTGAAAACCGGGGCGGATGATCATGCTGTCGCCTGCGCGCAGGGTGGTTTCCACCCCGGCGGCATCGGTAACGACCGAGACGCCTTGGGTGATAGAAAAATACTCCCATTCGTCATAGTGGACGCGCCATTTTCCCGGCGTGGATTGCCAGATGCCGCAGTACAGCCCATCGCTTTCCTCAAGGTTCCAAGTGGTGTGTACGGGGTCGCCTGCCAGAACCTTGGCCGGATCGGGGCGGGCCAGGTCGGGTTCCACGCCTTCGGGGGCCACGCGCAAGAGCATCGGTTTTCCTTTCGTTAGGTTGCCCAAGACTTTGCACCGGTGCCTTGGTCGGTCAAGCCGTGCTTTACGCTGGTGCAGCAATTCGCGCGCCGCTATAACGCCTGAACAATCCACCTGCCGAGGGGCCCCTGATGAGCGCATCTTCCCCCCAGCGTCCGGTTCTTCCCGCCGATATCATGGCGATGAAGGGTGGCGCGCCGATTGTCGTCCTGACCGCCTATACGACGCCCGTCGCCCGTCTGGTCGATCCGCATTGCGACATTGTGCTGGTGGGGGACAGTCTGGGCATGGTGCTGCATGGCCTGCCCTCGACCCTCGGGGTCACGATGGAGATGATGATCCTGCATGGTCAGGCGGTGATGCGGGGGCTGCATAAGGCGATGCCGGTCATCGACATGCCCTTTGGCAGCTATGAGGAAAGCCCGGCGCAGGCCTTTCGCAATGCGAGCCGCCTGATCGGGGAAACCGGGATTCCGGCGGTGAAGCTGGAGGGCGGGCAGCATATGGCCGAGACCATCGCTTTCCTGACGGCGCGGGGGGTTCCGGTGATGGCGCATATTGGTCTTACGCCGCAGGCGGTGAACACCTTGGGGGGCTATCGTGTGGTGGGCCGGGATGGCGAGGGTCAGCGTTTAATGGACGATGCCCGCGCGGTGGAGCAGGCCGGGGCCTTTGCGGTGGTTGTTGAAAAGGTACCCGAAGGGCTGGCGGGGCGTCTGACCGAGGCGCTGACGATTCCGACCATTGGCATCGGGGCAGGGGTGCGCTGCGACGGGCAGGTTCTGGTGGTGGATGACATGCTGGGGCTGTTCACCGATTTCCGTCCGAAATTCGTGAAACGCTATGCCGAGCTAGGGCAGGGGGCGTCAGAGGCGATTGCGTCTTACGCCGCCGATGTGCGGGCGCGGGTCTTTCCCGGCCCGGAACATGCCTTTCCCGACAGTTTGACGCCCAAAGCAAAATGACCGACATTCTGCGCGATCTGCCCAGCCTTCGCGGCCGCATCGCCCGCTGGCGGGCGAATGGCAAGACGGTGGGGGTGGTGCCCACCATGGGGGCGCTGCATCAGGGGCATCTGTCGCTGGCGCTTGCGGCGAAAGCCGCCTGTGATCGGGTGATTGTGACGATCTTTGTGAACCCGACGCAGTTCAACAACCCGGATGATCTGAAGAAATACCCAAGGACCGAAGAGGCCGATGCGGCGCTTTTGGCGTCTATTGGCGTGGATGTGGTCTTTGCCCCACCGGTGGAGGTGGTCTATCCGCCGGGCTTTGCCACGACGGTCAGCGTTTCGGGCGTGTCTGGCCCCTTGGAGGGCACGCACCGCCCCGGCCATTTTGAGGGCGTGGCGACGGTGGTGGCGAAACTGTTCGGCATGACAACGCCGGACAAGGCGTTCTTTGGGCAGAAGGACTGGCAGCAACTGGCGGTGATCCGGCGCATGACAGCGGATTTGAACATTCCGGTGCAGATCGTGCCCTGCGAAACCCTGCGCGATCCGGATGGGCTGGCCCTGTCGTCGCGCAATGCGCGGCTGTCGCCGGAGGCCCGTGCCAAGGCCCCGGTGCTGTATCGCGCGATGACGCGCGCGGCGCGTGCGGTGGCCGGTGGAGAGCCCGCCGCAGCGGCCCTGAAGGCGGCGAGCGCCGAGGTTCTGGCCGGTGGTTTCAGCGCCATCGACTATCTCGACCTTTGCGATGCCGATACGCTGGAACCTGTCAGCGATACGCGCCGCCCCGCCCGGCTTTTGGCGGCGGCCTGGCTGGATGGTGTGCGGTTGATCGACAACATTCCGGCAGGTTGATTTCGGGTGACGCGGCCCTTTCAATTTGCCAGACTTCACACCAAGTAAAGACCAATCACATTGACGGCGGAGGGATACATGGCCGATTTCGAAACGCAGATCCGGGAAAGCCAGGCGCAGGTCGCCGAGGCCCAGGCCAAGATCAGCGCCATCACCAGCCGCATTGAAGAGGCACGCAGCAAATTGGCGGCGGGTGAGGCGGCGATTGACGTGGAAAACGCGACGCTGGACGATGTGCACAAACACACCGACCTGATGAACGCCAACATCGCCGAGCTGATCATGGGCTTGGATGATGTGACGGCGGGCTTTTCCAAGGATTTCGACGAAATGCGGTCGAAAACCACGATGGAAAGCCTGATCGGCTGGTTTTCCTCGGCCAAGTCGGAATCGATGCGGCAGGAACGCCTGCGGGGGGCGTCGATTGACGACAAGCTGCAAGACCTGATCGCCAAGTCGGACGTGATCGTGAAACTGCTGCAAGGGCAGTTGGACATGCTGAATGTGCAGAAGGCGAGTGTCGAGAAAAACCTGACCGGCACCCTGACCGAACGGGAAACGACGGTGGCGGCGCTGGAGGAATCCCGGGCGCAGATCGCGGCGATGGATCCGAAGATCATCGAGTTGGAAAACAAGATCAGCGTTGAACAAGACGCGGGCAACCGGACCAAGCTGGAAAGCGAGTTGGCCGAACTGAACAAACAGCACAACGCGCTGGTGCAAGACGAACAGGTAAAACTGGCGAAAAGTCAGACGCTGGAGCGTTACATCGAAAAGGGCAAGACTTGGGTGGACAGCCTGCAAAACCAAGCGGCGACGCAGATGGTGCTGATCAACAAGCTGCAAACCGACACGAAGCAGCGGGTGGTTTTGTATGATGCTTTGACCGCGTCATTGAAGACGGCGCAGCAGCAGGACGTGGCGCACCGGATCAACGAGATCGGGGTGAAGACCGACCAAGAGGCGCAAGCGGCGATGGCGGCGATTGGGTCGGCGACGAACCAGCGGATGGCGGATATGCTGGAAGCGCATGAGGGCCATATGGTCTTTGCACGGGAAATTCTGGAGCAGAAGGCCAAGGCGGATGAGCGGTTCGCCCGGCGCTTTGCCACGATTGTCGAGAAGCATGACAAGAATGAGTATGGGGCGTGACTTTTGCTAACCAGTCCCGGCGCACGCTCGTGTTGGGGCTGGTTGCCCTGGGGTTTGGCTTTGGCCTTTTGATGCTGCTACCATTCGTTGGCGATGGGATGGGCGCACATGTGTTGGCGTGGCTGTCTCTTCTAGGCATGTTCGCGGGCAGCCTATTGTTGTTCGTCGGCTTTGGTCGATGGATACATCGCCTGATGTGGCAGTCCGCGATACGTCATTCGACTTTGCAGATGTTCGGTCGAACCCATGCTGACCGCATGCTCAACGGCGCGCTTTCTCCTTTCTGGAGATGGTGGCTTTGGATTACGCCAAGCGGTGAAGATAGGGACGCGTATGACATCGCAACCAACCCCTAAACGCCGGCGCTTCCTGCTTTGGCTGGGCCTGACAATCGCGGTCATGGCCGTTCACTTTGCTGCTGCGATTTATTTCGTTACACAAAGCCACGCCCCAGAGACGGTATGGCTTGACGCGGGATTTATCTTTCGTGCAGCCGCACTCATTACAATTTCTACTCTGATTTGCCTATTGTTGGTGTGGTATGGTGCCCCCCTCTACGTCCTCATCCTTTGGAAATATTTGGCCGCGATAGAATACCTAACCGGACTTCCTTGGGGTAGCCGTATCGGGCACAGCATTTTGCGCAATGCCTCTTTCTCTCGCGCCAAGCCGGGCACGCCTTACGCTTGGGTTTATGGTTTGGCTCGGCGTGCCTATGGTGATCAGGTACCGCAGGACAAACCGAATGCTTGAAACCTCACCTCATCCCCCCCTCCCATCCTCCCCCACAAGGGGGGAGGGGCCGCCTCGCGCCCTTGATCCCCGTCACCGCCCCCGCCATCCGGGCGCTTCCCTCCCCCCCTGTGGGGGAGGGTCAGGGTGGGGGGGCGGCAACCGCAGACAAAGGGGCCAAGATGCCTGATACCCCCCTCACCGACGATCATGCCCAGCTGTACGACAACCTTGTCGCACGGCGCTATTTTGACAAGTTTGAACGCATCACCGGCCATCTGGCCCGTGTCGCCGCCGAGTTGGAGACCGAAGGCCGCCTGACCCGCCTCGAATCCCGCGTTCTGGGGCATTACGTCACGCGGTTGGCGGCGACCTTTCGGGCCTTGTCCTACAAATACCTAATGACGGGGCGCACCGAGGGGCCGCTTCCCGGCAAGCTGACCTTTGACCGCCATGAAAGCGGTTTTCCCGTCGCTCAGGAACTTATGGTCATGGCGAACGATGCCCAGCAGGCCACCCGCCATCTGGCCGGGATGCCGTCGGAGACCGAGTTGAAGGACCGCATGATCCGCGCCATTGTCGGCGATCTGGAACTGCCCACCCGGTTGCAATTCACCCTGTCGCAGCGGCTTTATTACGAAACCCTCGCCATCCTGTCGCAGCCCGAAACCGACGCTTTGTTCTGGGCGCGGATTGACCCCGATGCACAATGGCTGGGCGATGCGGGGGAGCGGCGGCAATTCCTTGTCCATTGGGCGGTCTATGACACGCAGGTCAACTTGCCCGTGGTTTATCTGATGGAGTTGGAGGATTCGGGTCAAACGCCTCTGCCCCGTTCCAGCCGCTGGGCGCAGGTGCAGGCCCATCTGATGGCGCAGTCGGTGATGGGGCTGAAGCTGCTGACCATTGCGCAAGGTTTCGACAAGGATTTCGACGACCTGCACCCAAAACGCCTCCGGCGGGTCATTCTGGGGCCGATGCATTCCAACAGCTTTACCCTGCAATCCGGGCCGTTGGCGGATATCCTGCGTGACGCGCGGGGCAAGCCGGGCGAGGATTGGGCGCTGGTCTGGACGGTAGAAGAGTTGAACAGCGACCGCGAGGAAATGGTCAAGGATGGCTGGTTTTCATCCGTGCCCCGGCAGGTGTTCAAACTGCCGCCGGTGATGGGGGCCGACACGGGGGCGACGCGGGTGGAACAGATGATGATCCTGCCCGAAATGATTTATCAGGTGCTGGCTGAACGCAACCCGCCGGGTTTGCGCGAATACCGCAAGTTCGTGGTGGGCGCGGGCGGGCGTCTGATGCCGATACGCTAGGGGGATGGGATGACGGTTCGCGACACGATGGAATTGAAGGAAGAGGCGGTTCGGGCGCAGTATGAGGCGGCTTTGAACCTGCTGACCGGGTTTGACCATGCGCCCCGGCTGGCGAAACCTATTGCCGAGGCCCCTGCGGCGGAACTGTCCCCCGGCATTGCGGCGCGGCCGCGGTTCCGGTCCACCGTGCCCGGCATGGCGACCCGTTCGACGCAGCGGCCCGGCGGGGTGCGGATTGTGGATCGGATCGGCGCTTTGGGCGATGGGCTTTTGTCACCCACGCAATCCAACGTGCTGAACGCCCTGCGCCGCGCTTTGGCGATTGCCATGGCCATGGGCGAGACATTCGCCGGGGCCACGCCCTTGGCCGAGTTGAAGAAGGCCAATCTGGAAACCCGGCTGCCCGAGGCGCGGCGGGCGGAGTTTTCCGAACTGCTGGCGGCCGAGGCGCTGGTTTGCCTGCACGCCTTTGCCAACACCACCGCCTTTCTTTTGTCGCCGCATATGGGCAGTCAGACGGTGGAAATTGGCGCGGTGGAGGAGGTTCTGACCGACAATGCGCCGCTCGCCCTGCAAGGCGCGCTGTGGGAGCTGGATCAAGACATCGGGGCCTTGGCGCAAGATGACGCGCGGCTGGTGGCGACGGTGGCGGCCTTTGCCGAGGCGCTGATGGACCGTGCGGCCCAGCGGGCGGAAAGCCTGCCGAAGGCGGCGGCTTACGCGGCGGCCAGCTGGCGGGTCGAGGCGGATGATCTGACGTTTTCCGGCTTTAAACCCGCACGATCGGCCAAGGGCACGGCCCTGACCATGACTTTCAAGAAACCCACCGAAGTCGTCGGCAACCATATCGCCAAATATCAGGCCCTGCGCCTGTCAAAAATGCTGATGGCCTATGACTTTGAACGCAAGCTGAACCCTTTTGCCGAGCTGGGGGGCTTCATCTTTACCTTCATGGGCGATGGCAAACCGGGGACGGGCAAGACCACGCTGATCCAGATGATGGCGGGATTGCTGAACGATTACTGCAAGGTGGCGGGCTATGCCTTTCGCTATCAGAACTTTGGCATCGACCAGATTGACAGCTATCAGGGCAAATCGGGGCAGAATGCCAAGGCGTTCATCGACGCCATTCTTGACCCCGGCGTGATCGGCTTTGGCACTATCGACGACATCGACCAAGTCGCCGGCAAACGCGGCGACCGGCAGTCCAGCGCGGGGCAGCAAGAGGTGACGGCCGTCCTGATGGGGGCCTTTGCCGGGGCGAATACCGTGGTGCGGGGGAACTGCACCTTTGGGATGTTCTCGAACTATCCTGAGAATGTGGACGACGCCCTGCGGCAGCGGGCCGGGGCGCGTTTTCTGGTGGATGGGCCGCAAACGCGGGACGATTACATTGATATCCTGTCGCTTTTGCTGGGGAAGAACCATGCGATCCCCTTGGGCGACCACGATCTGTTTGCCGCGCAGGAAATCAAGAAAGCCGTCGCGGCGAGTTTTGAAGGGCATGGCGTGCCGCATGAGGATGGCTTGCGGAAGGTCTGGGATCAGGTGGTGGCCTCGGGGCCTTTGGATACGGTGGCCAAGATCGGGGCCTATCTGAAGGCGATCCAGCAGGCGGATGAGCGGTTCACGGGCCGGGCGGTGAAGAACATCACCGATGCGGTGAAGGTTCGGGCGATGGACTTTGAACTGCCGGATGAATGGATGGAACAGCCGGACCTGTTCCTGTTCAAGGGCTATGATGAGAAACTGGCGATGATCCGGGGGCTGATGCAGCCCATCACGGTGGAGATGGTGATCCAGGAGGTGAACCGCTACGCGGATTCGGAATTCCGCTATGCGGATAAGAGTGATGAGGTGGCGATTCAGGGGATGGTCCGGGATATGGGGCGGATGGACGAGGCGCGGAGAAGGTATGCGGAGGGGAAGGGGTGAGATGAGCGTTTCACCAACTCACTCGCCAAAACAAAACATCACGATGTCAATCTGATCGAGTACAGCCGATGACTAGACGAACCATCACGGATGAGGAAATCGGTCTGATCAAGGCAATGCTGCGCAGGGGCATGCGGAATCGAGACATTCAATTTTATTTCAACCGGCAAGATCGCCCAGTAAATTCTGGAAGGATCACTGGGATCAATGCCGGGGATTATGGCCCAGAGGTGCAAGCGGCGACAGAAGCCGCATTGGACACATTCCTTGCTGGCTTCGCGCCTGCCGAGGTGGGGGTGGTGATCGAAGCTGGCGCTCCGCGTGAACCGACGTTGGCTGAAAGGGCGTTCGCCCGCTTCGTGCAACGTGATGGCGGCTGGTTTCTCGCAGACGGGGAGACCTCGGATCAAGAGTGCAAGGCGCAGTTCGATCCTCGCCGCATGGAGCCAGTCGTTCGTGCGATTGCTGCAATGGCGAACAATCGGGGCGGCTTTGTTTTCATTGGCGTCCAAGACGCAGATTGCCGTGTAACAGAGATGCCTGACACTGCCTTCCAAGATACCGACATCGTCCGCATCACAGACAAGGTGAAAAGCCTTCTGGCGCCTACGCCAGCCTTTTCCAAGGATGTCATTGAGGTCGGCGGTCAAGCAGTCGGCTTCATTCATGTCGAGAAATATTCAACCCCGCCCGTGATCGTGTGCCGTGATGCAAACGGTCTTGAAGACGGAACGATCCTATTCCGCTATGCGGGGCAGTCTGGAAAGATCAAGTTCGGCGACTTGCTGGCCATGCTGCGCGAACGCGACAGGGCTGCAACGCAGACCTTGTTGGCAAGCGCAACCCGCCTCAGCGAAATTGGCGCGGATCGGGCATTGATCGTAGATACAGAAAGGGGCGAGTTGGACGCTGGAGCAAAACGTATAGTGATCGACCGCGCCTTGGCCAACCAGCTGGATTTCATTCGCGAAGGCGAGTTTCAAGAACGCGCCGGGGCACCAGCTTTGCGTCTTATCGGCGATGTTCACGCAGTAGACCCCGAGGGTCAGGTGGTCGAACGGATCGAGGGGCGGGCACTTGACGCCGACGCGGTTCTGTTTGCCTACCTCGGCCGTGAAGTTGTTCGCGAACCGCTCCAATACATCTGCTTGTCCGCAAAAGTACAAAGGCAATGGCTGCCCGTCTTTTACTTTGTCCGCCTTGCAGGCGGCGACATCGACGCTGCGATTGCGGCGCTAGATGCAACAAACGCGGTCTATCGCGTCTCAAAGCAAAACACGCTTGAACGATTAAGAGCACAGCGATCTGCATTTGAACGACCCGGCGGAGCTATCCTTGAAGTGGTGGCAGCCTTGCAGGCCGGGCATTTTGACGAACTCCGTCAGGCGTTCAACGACGGGCAGATCGTACGTGGCATTCGTGGCCTGCCTGATGGGTTTGATCCGACCGAGCCGCTTTTCGATCTAATTCGAGACATCTATCGGGATGCAGACGATAACGCGAATATCCGAAGTGGCGTTTTCAGTGCAGCCGCTCGCCTCGATGAATTGGAATTCGTAACCCCATGAAACGCCTCATCACCGCCGGTCTCATGTTCGGCAACCTTGTCGAAATCACCTCGCCCGCCCTCATTGAACGCTACAACCGCGCGCTCAGGCATTTGACGGGCAAGACGACCCAGCTTCAGGACTTCCACATCGACATCTCCGGCTTTTCCCCCGAAATCGGCGAAGAGCTGAACGACGACCGCTACCTGAACCCCAACGGCGCCAACCGGCAGTTCATTCTGCTGACCACGGCGCAAAAGGCGGCGCCTTTGCTCAACAGCCAGTTTTCCACCAGCCGGGGCATTCTGCGCCAGTTCATCGACCAGAACGAGGCGCAGTTGTTCGCCCTGACCGCCCGCGATGCCGTGGCGGGGGAGTTGCAGGGATCGGTCTTTGGCGTGGACAAGCCGGCGCAGCTTTTCGACATTCGCAAGATCGTGGTGCAGGCCGACACGATTGGGGGCCATGTGCGCGATGCGGAAAAGCTGGCGGCGCTGATCGAACGGTTTCGGAAAGAGCCGGATGGCTGGCGGGATGATCTGCTGATGGCGGAAATGATCACGCTGGCGAAGGTGACGGGGGACATTACCCGCGTGCCGATCAGTCTGCCGGAAATGGCGTTTGAGCAGGGTAATTTCTGGACCAGCCACTTTGGTGGCCTGTATATTTTCCGCAACGTGGCGGTGCCGGGGGTGATCTGCAACCGTCCGGAATCGGAACTGGGGCCGATGCCGATTTCGCCGGTGATGGATTTTGCCCAGCGGAATGAGATTGCGGCTTGGCTGGAGCGGAATGAGCTGGTCGAGCCGATCGTGAACGCGCGGGGCATGGATGCGGCGGCGGTGCTGCGGCAAAAGATGGATTTCATCGTGGTCGAGGCGGCAGAGGCCTTGGCGCTGGATCTGGGCGGGGCGACGCGGCAGGATCTGCGCAAGATTGCGACGCGGCTGGGGCCTGCGCTGCCGGATGAGTTCAAGGGCTTGGCGGCGCTGCTGGCTTGGGTGGAGCGGGCGGGGGAATGGCCGATGATTTCCAGCGAACATCCGGCCTATTTCTATACGCTGCGGTCGCGGGCACACCCGGACCGGGATTTGGTGAATATGCTGCTGGCGGAGCTGGCACCCTTGGACGTGCGGCAGTTGTTCATCACGCATAAGCAACGGTTCTATGAAGCCTATGCCGGATGGTCGGACCGGAAGCGGCAATTCGTGGTGGATTTTCTGGCGCGAGAGTATCAGGTGGACAAGCAGGGCGCGCGGGCGGCCTTGTTTGGGCCAGAGCCGGGGATGGATGCGAATGACCGCCCGCCGCCGAAACCGGCGGTCGATCTGGGGCGGCTGGTGGGGCCATGGGGGGCGATCCGATGATGGCATTCTTTCGGCTGGGGCTGCTGTATCTGGTCTTTGCGACGGTGATGTATTTCCTGCTGACCGTCTATTTCCGGTCCTTGCGGCGCGAGGCCTTGGAAAAGGAATGGGACGGCGACCCGGCACGCGAAGGGGCAAGTGCGGCGGAACGGGAGGCGTTCATCGAGGCGGGCGTGGCGGAATGGAAGCACAGTTTCCGGCGGCGGCTGATTTGGCTGGTTTATGTGATCCCGGTCCTTATCATCGGCGTTGTGATCTATTATGTGAACTGGTGAAACATCGGGGGCGACAATGGCCAGATACTTCCGCATTCTGAAATGGGTGATCCTGTCCCTGATGGCGCTGACCTTGGTGGCGTTTTTCCATTATGTGCTGCCGCAGCATGATGTGGTGCGGATCACCGATACCAGCACGCAGCGCATTGATATGGGCGAAAACTCGCTGTTCTGGGCGGCGGCGGATTTGGGGACGGATGCGACGCAGACAACGCGGGATGTGAAGTTCATTGCGACGATCCAGCCAAACGGTAAGCCGATGGTTTACCGGAACGAGGATACGGGCTGGATCTGGCCGCCCTATTTCAAATTCGACAGCTATAATGTGCAGGCCGAAGCGTCGGATCTGAAATCGACGGCGGAAGCGCCGAAATGGGTGATGATCACGCATTACGGCTGGCGGAACGAATGGTTCACGATTTTCCCGAATGCGGTGTCAGTCAAGGCCGTTGAGGGGCCGGATGTGACGGTGTTTCCTTGGGTGAACATCGTGATCCTGTCCGGGCTTTTGGCGATCCTGTTCATGCTGTGGCGGATGTGGGCGCAGTTCAAGGAACGCACGATTGACCCGACGATTGACGCGGTGGATGCCCGCGCCGATGCGATGGCGGACAGCGCAAGGGGCTTTGGCGGGCGGATTTCGGCCTGGCTGGGCACTTGGCGGGCGAAGCCGCGCAAGTAGCGACACGATGCTGGTTAGAGCCCTGTGGCATCGGTGATGCCGGTTCCAATCAGGAGCCTTGACCCAATTTTTCCTTGCTATAACGTTTTAGGATGGCGTTAAAGCTGGGGGCGGGATGGTCAGACTGACAACCGATGTGCGTGGGAAGCTGGCGGATGTTTGGGTGGGGTTGGATGCGGGCGAAACCGTGACCATCACCCTGAACGCCAAGGGGCAGTTGCAGAACAGTGTTGATGGGCTGGTGGCCGGGAACCTGCGGCAGCTTTATGTCTCGGTCCGGGGCGAAGGGGCGGCCCTTGTGACCGGGGGGCGCTATGCGGACAATCTGACTGGTGGTGTCGGCGATGACGTTTTGCGCGGCGGCGATGGGAATGACGTGCTCTATGGCGGTTATGCCAGCTTTTATTGGGACAATGGCCAACAACGCTATGTCCGACCCAATGCGGGGGCCGACAAGATTTTTGGCGGGGCGGGGGCCGATTTTCTGACCGGCGCAGCGGCGGCCACGCTTTATGGTGGGGCGGGCGACGACCTGATGGATTGTGTCGCCGCCGATGGCCCGAAGGGCGCTTTGTATGGTGGCAGGGGCAATGATGTTCTTTCCGCCAGCTTTGGCGATGTGGCCACGGCGTTTCATTTCGAGGGCGGGCAGGGAACCGATGCGCTGCTGCTTGATTTTCGCGGATCGGCGGCTGCGGGCTATCCGCAGGGGCCGCAGGTCGTGGATTTTGCGGCGGCGCGGGGCGGAGTTCTGCGGATCGGCGGTTTGGAGGCATCGGGCTTTGAACGGCTTATCTTTGCCGGAAGCGATCAGGCCGATCAGGTGAAAGGCGGGGCGCTGGGCGATATTCTGCGCGGCGAAGAAGGCGCGGATCACTTGCTGGGCGGCGGCGGGAACGATGTTTTCCTATGGAAGCATCAATCCTTTTCCGACAGTGATGGCGCCGATTATCTGGATGGGCAGGCAGGGCTGGATCAGCTTCGGATCGACTGGCGGTCGGCGGACGGGCTTTTGGTGACCCTGACCGCAGAGGGCGATGTGCAGTCCAGCATCCCGGGCTTCACCGCCAAAGGGATCGAGGCGCTGCGCATTCAGGGCGATGTTGGCCATGACACGATGATGGGCGCCCGCGGGAATGACACGTTCTGGGGCTCGCTGGGGGATGATCTGCTATCGGGTGGCGGGGGGGACGATCATCTGATCGTCGGGCTAGGCCATGACACCGTGATGGGGGGGCGCGGCGCGGATCTGTTCCTGTTCAACGGGCAAGAGACGACGACCATCAGTGACTTCGTCTCGGGGCAGGACAAGATCGTGCTGAACCCGATCTGGGGGGGCAAAGCGGGTGCTTTGGCGGCGGGGACATTTCGCTTGGGCAAGCTGGCGCAAGATGCGGATGACCGGCTGATCTATGACCGGGCGCGTGGGCAATTGTGGCTTGATGCGGATGGCAATCGCGCCGGGCAGGCGGTCTTGCTGGCCCAGTTAAAGGAAGGGGCGGCGCTGACGGGGGCGGATATCCGATTGCTGACGCATTGGGACGGTCTATATCCGCATATCCCCGATGCGTTGAAACCCATCTGGTCGATTTTCTGAATTGGGGCGATGTTTGACCGAAAGGTCAAAAAATATCAGCCGCGCGGCTTGCGAAATGCGGCGTCCCCGTGCAGTTTGGCTAGGTGAACGGGGGGGAAGCCCATGCAGACCATGACGGATAACCCGATGCGGACGCAATTGCCGCAAGTGGCCCATGCGCGGAACCCCGGCATGGCGCTGGATCTGGATTGGGTGGCGGCGGTGCAGGCCAACACCTCGGCCATCGAACGGCGGGCGGCGAGCTTGCCGGGGCGACGGTCGGTGAAAAAGGAATTTCAGGCGGCGTGGCTGTTGAAGGCGATCAGCCTGATCGACCTGACGACTTTGTCGGGCGATGATACGGTGGGCCGCGTCCAGCGGCTGTGCGCAAAAGCGCGGCAGCCGGTTCGGGCGGAAATGCTGGAGGCCCTGGGGATGCCGGGCCTGACGACAGGCGCGGTTTGTGTCTATCACGAGATGGTGGAAACCGCCGTGCGGGCGCTGGAGGGGACGAATATCCCGGTGGCGGCGGTCAGCACTGGGTTTCCGGCGGGGCTGTCGCCGTTTCATCTGCGGATCGCGGAAATTGGCGAGAGCGTGAAGGCAGGGGCGCGGGAAATCGACATCGTGATTTCGCGGCGTCATGCGCTGACGGGCAACTGGCAGGCGCTATATGGCGAAATGGCGGAAATGCGGGCGGCCTGCGGCGAGGCGCATGTGAAGGCTATTTTGGCGACGGGCGAACTGGGTTCGTTGCGGAACGTGGCGCGGGCGTCTTTGGTTTGCATGATGGCTGGGGCGGATTTCATCAAGACCTCGACCGGCAAGGAATCGGTGAACGCGACCTTGCCGGTGTCCTTGGTGATGATCCGGGCGATCCGGGAGTATGAGGCGCGGACGGGGTTCAAGGTGGGCTACAAACCGGCGGGTGGGATTGCCAAGGCCAAGGATGCCTTGGTTTACCTTTCGTTGATGAAGGACGAATTGGGCCATCCTTGGCTGCAACCGGACCTGTTCCGCTTTGGGGCCTCGTCGCTGTTGGGCGATATTGAGCGGCAGTTGGAACACCATCTGACGGGGCGTTATTCGGCGGGCTACCGCCATGCGATGGGGTAGGGCAATGCCCCCCCTCCCCATCCCTCCCCCACGGGGGGGGGGGGGAGGGGGGCACTTCGTTCCCGGCGAAGTGAGACGGAAATTCGGGGCCTCCCCTCCCCTCGTGGGAGGGGCCGGGGGAGGGGGCCAGACTTCGGAGAATGAGAATGAACATCCGCGAGATTTTCGACAGCATGGATTACGGCCCCGCCCCCGAAGGCAGCAGCGAAGCCTTGGCTTGGATCGCCAATCACAAGGGCCGCTTTGGCCATTGGGTGGGCGGGCGTTTCACCGCGCCGGGCGAAACCTTCGCCACCCGGAACCCGGCGAATGGCCAGGTTCTGGCCGAGGTGACGCAGGGCAGTGCGGCGGATGTGGATGCGGCAGTGAAGGCGGCGCGGGGCGCGCAGGCGAAATGGGCGCGGATGCCGGGCTTTGAGCGGGCGAAGGTGCTGTATGCGCTGGCGCGGTTGGTGCAGAAAAATGCGCGGCTGCTGGCGGTGCTGGAAACGCTGGACAACGGCAAGCCCATCCGCGAGGCCCGCGACATCGACATCCCGCTGGTCGCGCGGCATTTCTATTATCATGCTGGGCTGGCGCAGTTGCTGGACGCGGAACTGCCGGGGATGGAGGCTTTGGGCGTTTGTGGCGCGGTGATCCCGTGGAATTTTCCGCTACTGATGCTGGCCTGGAAAGTGGCCCCGGCCTTGGCAGCGGGGAATACCGTGGTGCTGAAACCCGCCGAATACACGCCGCTGACGGCGCTGTTGTTTGCGGAGTTGTCGGTGCAGGCGGGGCTGCCGAAAGGTGTTCTGAACATCGTCACGGGTGACGGGGCGACGGGGGCGGCCTTGGTGGACCACCCGGATGTGAACAAGATTGCCTTTACGGGCAGCACCAGCGTTGGCAAGAAAATCCGCGCGGCGACGGCGGGGACGGGCAAGGCGTTGACTTTGGAGCTGGGTGGGAAATCCCCCTATATCGTCTTTGACGATGCCGATCTGGATTCGGCCATCGAGGGCTTGGTGGATGCCATCTGGTTCAATCAGGGGCAGGTCTGCTGTGCCGGTTCGCGCCTGTTGGTACAGGAAGGCGTGGCGGAACGTTTCCATGAAAAACTGAAGCGGCGGATGGGTGATCTGCGGGTGGGCGATCCGCTGGACAAATGCATCGACGTGGGGGCGGTGGTCGATCCGGTGCAATTGGAGACGATCACCCGGCTGGTGGAGGCGAGTGACGGCGAGAAATTCCGCGCGCCCTGTGCGTTGCCCGAGGGCGGCTGTTTCTGTCCGCCGACACTGATCACCGGGCTTTCGGCGGCCAGCCCTCTGATGCAGGAAGAGATTTTTGGGCCCGTTCTGGTATCGATGACCTTCCGCACACCCGCCGAGGCGGTCGAACTGGCGAACAACACGCGCTATGGTCTGGCGGCGACGGTCTGGACCGAGAATGTGAACCTTGCGCTGGATATCGCGCCGAAAATCAAGGCGGGCGTCGTCTGGGTCAATGCGACCAACCTGTTCGATGCGGCGGCGGGCTTTGGTGGGGTGCGGGAAAGCGGTTTCGGGCGCGAAGGCGGATGGGAAGGCTTGCTGGCCTATCTGAAGCCTTCGGGTCAGACCAAACCGCTGAAACCGGTGGCCGCCGTGGCGGCCCCAAGCGAGCCGCTGGTCGAAGGCATCGACCGCACGGCCAAACTGTTCATCGGCGGCAAGCAGGCGCGGCCGGATGGGGGCTATTCGCAAGCCATCTATTCGGCGAAGGGCAAGCTGCTGGGGCAGGTGGGGATTGGGAACCGGAAGGACATTCGCAACGCGGTCGAGGCGGCGCATGCGGCGAAAGGCTGGGGCAAGGCCACGGGAGCTTTGCGGGGGCAGGTGCTTTATTATCTGGCGGAAAATCTTTCGGCGCGGGCCAGTGAATTTGCCGGGCGTTTGCGCGATCTGACGGGGCGTTCGGGCGAGGAGGAGGTGCAGACCGCCATCCGCCGCCTGTTCACCTATGCCGCCTGGGCCGACAAATACGATGGGGCGGCGAAATCCGTGCCCTTGCGCGGTGTCGCCTTGGCGATGAACGAACCCTGCGGCGTTGTTGGCATCATTGCGCCGGATGAATCCCCCGTGTTGGGCGCGATCAGCCTTTTGGCCCCCGCCATCGCGATGGGGAACACTTGTGTTCTGGTGCCCTCATCCGTGGCCCCACTCGCCATGACCGACTTCTATCAGGTGCTGGAAACCTCGGACGTTCCCGGCGGTGTCATCAACATCGTGACCGGACCGCATGGCGAACTGGCGAAAACGCTGGCCGGGCATATGGATGTCGATGCGGTCTGGTGCTTTGGGGCAGGGGCCTTGTCGAAAACGGTGGAAAGCGAAGCGGCGGGGAACGTGAAACGCACTTGGGTCAACCATGGGCAGGCCACCGATTGGGCCACAGCGGAAGGTCCCGCCTTCCTGCGCGCCGCGACCGAGGTCAAGACGATCTGGGTGCCTTACGGCGAGGGTTGATCACCACATGGTCGCGGCAGCGCGGACGGGCCAAGCGGCATCATAGGCGGCCCCGTCAATGCCGCCTTCGGTGATTTCGCGCAGCATGTCGCCCACTGTGGGCAGACCTTCCGCCCGGTTTTCACCGGACCAAAGCTGCGAGCGGATCAGGGCGCGGGCGCATTGGGAATAGGCTTCCTGAACGGTGATCAGGGCGACCGTCCGGGGCTGGGCAGCACCGCGGGCAAAGCTGGAAAGCAGTTCAGGATCGGCGGACAAAATTGCCCGCCCGTTCACCCGGATCACATTGTTTGATCCTTGCACAAAGAACATCAGGCTGACCCGCCCGTCCCGCACGATGTTGCGCAAGCTGTCGATCCGTTCGTTGCCCTTCCAATCGGGCAACGCCAGCGTCTGGGCATCCAGCACCCGCACGACAGGCCCATCATCGCCGCGCGGGCTGGCATCGGTGCCCTCGGGCCCCACGGTGGTCAGCACGCAAAAATGCGCGCGTTCCACAAAGGTGCGATAGGCGGGGGTCAGGAAGGGCGTGACCTTGACGGTCGCGGCTTGGCCCGGCTGGCCGTAGAGCGCTTCCAAAGCCTCAACCGAACGGATTTCCATCACTTTGCCTTTTTGGGTTTCGGTTTGGGGGCAGGCAGGTCTGCGGCGACGGCCCGCAAGACCTTCGCCATCAGATCGCCATCGTCCAAGGCGGCGTCGATCAGCAGATGCGGCTTGGCACCGGGGTAGGGCGGCCCCATCGCGTTGTTTTCCAACAGGGCCAAGGCCCCCGGTGTCGGCTTGACGAAAAGGGTATCGTCACAGATCAGGGCCACAACTTTGCCATCCAGATAGATCGCGTATTCACCGAACATCTTGCGCAGCGAAAGCGGGCCAGCGCCTGAGATCTGATCCAGAATGCCTTCGGCCACCTGTGCGGATGTGCCCATTAAACCCCCTTGAAGCCCGCCTCGGCCATCAGCCGATCCGAGGCCCCTTCGACCTGAGCTTCCACGGTTTTCGTGAAATTTTCATGATCCAGCCCGGGTTCGATCACTGGCAGGAATTCGATCACCGCCGTACCGCGTTTGCGCAAAAGGCTGCGCTTGGGCCAGAAGACACCAACATTCGTCGCCACCGGCACGCAGGGCTGGCCCAACTGCCCATAAATCACAGCCGCCCCGATCTTGTAGGGGGCCTTGACCCCCGGCGCGATGCGGGTGCCTTGCGGATAGATCACCAACTGGCTGGGCAGGTCGCCCCCGGCTTTGGCATCGGCCACCATCTTAAGGATCGCAGCACCCTTTTTGCCCCGGTCCACCGGAATGCAGCCGACCCTCAGGGCAAACCAGCCCAGAACCGGCGCATAGACCAGTTCTTTCTTCATCACAAAGCGGGGGCGGGGCACGGCGGCAAAGATCAGCAGGATGTCAAAGAAGGACTGGTGTTTCGCGGCCAGCATCACCGCGCCTTGGGGTATCGGCCCGCGGATTTCGGATTTCAGGCCGACCAGAAGGCGGGCGGAAAAGATGACCCAGCGGCAGAAAAGCTTGCAGGCGGCCATGGCCCCATTGGGCGAAAGCAGTGCCCAAGGCAGGAAGATCAGCCCGATCAATGCCATCGCCAGATACATCTGGACAACAAAAATCAGCGACAGAATCCATTGTAGAAGGATCATGGCAGGCCTCTTAACCGATTGAACGCCGCCAAGCGCGTGGCGACATAGGCGACCACGGCCGCCGCAATGGGCAGGGCCAAGGGATAGGCCCATTCGATACCTTGAAAGCCGAGGCCTGTGAGGAACCCGCCTTCGGTTTCAGCCCCCGGCAGCAGGGCCACCGCCAGCATTCCGAAAATCGCGCCCAAACCGGCGCCCAACAGCGCCCGGAGGGTAAAGCGCCGCACAAAGGCGCGGGCGATATAGGCATCGCGCGCACCCACCAGCCGCAAGACGCGGATCACTTGGGCATTGGCGGAAAGGGCGGCATGGGCGGCCAAGGTGATCATCGCGGCCATCGCGCCGCCAATCAGCAGGATCGACACCTGCCCCAGCAGACGCAGCCGCCCGGCGGCCACGACCAAGGGTTGCCGCCAGCGGCCATGATCGTCCAGCACCGCGCCGGGTGCCTCGGCGGACAGGCGTTGCCGCAAGCCTTCGGCATCAAAGCCTTGTCCGGCAGAGGTCACCTCGATCAGGCGCGGCAAGGGCAGGTCTTCGACCGGAAGATCGGCCCCGAACCACGGGGCCAGCAGTTTTTGTTGTTCATCGTCGGTGAGTGCCCGCGCCTCGGCAACCCCGGGGGTCGTCGCCAGCACGTTCAGAACCGCCTGGGTCTGAAACTCCATCTGGTCGGGCGGGGCCGCGATGCGGATGGTCGCGGTGTTCGACAAGGCCTCTTGCCAGCGTTCGGCCAAGCGGCCTGCGGCCAGCGACAGCGCCAGCGCAAAGACCGCCAGAAAGACCATGACCCCGGCGGTGAAGGAGGTTAGCCAGGCGGTATGCCCGGTCTGCGGCACGATGCGGTCGGTCGGCCCATCCTTGCGCGCCATCACAGATCGGCCCCCGCCGCTTGCAGCCGTTTGTCACGGATGCGCAGAACGCGCGCATTCACCTGTTGCTTGGCCGCGCGGATCAGGTTCATGTCATGCGTCGCCACGAGGATGGTCTTTCCCATGCGGTTCAATTCCACCAGCAGGGCGAGCAGGCGCTGGGACATGTCCCAGTCAAGGTTCCCGGTCGGTTCATCCGCCAGCAAGACATCGGGCGAGGTGATGACCGCCCGCGCCAAGGCGGCCCTTTGCCTTTCGCCACCTGAAAGCGTGGGGGGCAGGGCATCGGCCAGACCGCCCAGTCCAACCCAGGCCAAAAGTGCGGATAGATCGTCCAGCTCGTTCCCCCGCCCTGCGACGGTCAGCGGCAAGGCGACATTTGTGGCCAGGGGAAGATGATCAAGAAACTGGCAATCCTGATGGACAACGCCCATCCGCCGACGGGCTATGGCTAATTCGTCCCTTTTCATGTCTTTGACATTACGATCAAATATCGTGACGCGGCCCGTTGTCGGTTTGAGCTCGCCATAGCAGAGTTTCAGGAATGTCGACTTCCCCGTGCCCGAGGGGCCGGTCAAAAAGTAGAAGCTGCCCGCAGCAAGGGTCAGGTTGACGTCCGTCAACAGCGGCTCGGGGCCGTAGGCATAGCTGACTTGTTCCAGCGCGATCACGGGGCGGGTGTTCCTGACATGGAAAACGGCCCGAAAGGCCGCCTGTGCCGTTGCATCCTTGCCCAATCCTTGCGGCGGATTCAATCGCATGATGCGGATAAGTCTGGCAAAGTCTTCAAGGATTTGGTTAGGATGGGTAAAACAAACGATTGAGGCTGGTCGAAAAGGGCCGGTCGGACGGGGTGGGGGCAACGACAATGCGACTGATATGCCCGAATTGCGAGGCGCAATACGAAGTCGCCGACAATGCGATCCCGGTCGGTGGCCGGGATGTGCAATGTTCGAATTGCAGCAACACGTGGTATCAAATGCCCTTGGGGGCCAATGGAACGGCGCCGGCGGGGCGGGCGATGGCGGCACCGGCGAAGGCTGCGGTGACGGCCAAAGCGGAACCCGTAAAGCGCGAAGCGGCGCAGACCCCGACCTCGGAGCCGGTGGCGGAAAAGCCAAAGGCCCCGCGGAAGCCAAAGGCCGAGCCGCCTGCCGTCGCAGAGGCTGCTGCGGCAGAAACGCCGCCTGCGACAGAGGAGCTGGCACCACCTAAAATCGACAAAGGCGTTCTGGACGTTCTGCGCGAAGAGGCTGAACGGGAAGCCGCCAAGCGCAAGGCCGATGCCGAGGCGGCCGAGGCGCAGGCCCGGGCGGCTGAAGCAGAGGCTAAGGCGGCGGCGGATGCCTTGGCGGCTGCGGTGGCCGCGACAGCGGCCAGTGCAGCGCCGACCCTCGCGGTTGTGCCGGACCCGGTCGAGGCGGTGGAAGGGGAAACGCCAGCCGCGGCACCCTCGTCGGCGGTCGCCAAATTGCAGGCGGCGATTGCCAGCAAACCGAGCCAGATCGAAGACAAGGCCGACAATCAAGCCAAGGAAACGGCGACCGATGCGGCGATTGCCGCCGCAGTGGCCGCTTCGTTGCATGATGATCCCGCTGCGGCCAGCCGCCAAGGCAAAGGGCGTGAATTGCTGCCCGATATTGAAGAGATCAAGTCGAGCCTGCGATCGGCCAGCGATGACGGGGCTGAAGATGCCGATGGCGAAGAGGCCGACCCAGAAGTGGTGGCTGAGCGGCGTCAAGGTTTCCGGCGTGGTTTCATGACGATGCTGCTGCTTGGTATTCTTCTGACATCGGCCTACGTTTCGGCCCCGCGTATTGTCGCGCTGATCCCGGCCAGTGAAGGCGCGATGAGCGGCTATGTCGCGGCTGTCGATTCGGCGCGCTTATGGTTGGATCGCTTGATCCGTCAGGCGACGACCAGTTTGGAAGGCGATTCCTAGTCTGGCCCATATTCTTTGTTTAAGAGCCCCGCCTTTTGGGCGGGGTTTTGTGTTTTAGAACAGGTCAAGCAGCCGCTTTAGATAGTCGCGTTCCTGATCGGGCCTTGCCTGTTCGCCTGAACGGCGACGGATTTCATCCAGCAGCTCCTGCGCGCGGCGATAGATGTCGTCGCCCTGAACCATGTTTCGGTCCGAACCGATCCGCGCGCCTTCGTCACGTTCCCGGCCCAGCGGATCCAACGCGCTGTTCGGGTCAGCCCGACCCTGCGGCTCGCCTTCGCCATTTTCCACGGGATCGTTCTGCGCCATAGCATTGCCAAGCTGCCGCAAGCCGTCGCGGAGGGATTCCATCGCTTCGGCCTGACGGTCCAGCGCGCCGGACAGATCGCCGCGCCGCAGGGCCTCTTCGGCGTCATCCATCGCGCGGCCAGCTTCTTCCAACTGCCGCCGGGCCGCGTCGCCCTCTTCTGTGCCCTGACCGGGAAGAACATCGTCCCGCAGCCCGCTCATCCGGTCACGCAATTCCTGCTGCCGTTCGGCCAGCGACCGGTCGTCACGGCCCTCACCCTCGCCATCCTGCCCGCTTTGCGGCTGCCCCGGGCGTTCGCCGTTCTGGCCCTGCTGGTCTTCCTGACCTTGGTTGCCTTCCTCGCCTTGCGGCCCCTGCTGCAATTCGCGGAACGAATCGTCCGACAAATCTTGCTGATCCCGCAAAGTGTCTTGCAGATCGCGCATCGCCTCGCCGCCCGGACCCTGCGGACCACCTTGCCCTTGGCCTTCGGTGAATTGCAGGTTTTCCATCAGGTCGCGAAGGGCCTCCATGATTTCGGCGGCATCCGCCGTCCGCCCCTCTTCAAGCGCCTTCTTCAGCTCTTCCATCATCTGCTGAATTTGATCTTGGGTGACCGTATTGCCTTGCTGACCGGGCGATTGCTGCATTTCCGAAGGATCGCGCGGCTTGTTCGCCAGTTCCTGCATGTACTCCTTCATCGCCTGATCCAGCTCACGCATCAGCTCGTCGATTTCCGACTGATCCGCCCCGCGCTTGATCGCCTCGTCCAGCCGGTCCTGCGCCCTTTGCAGACGTTCCAAGGCGGATTGCAGGTCCCCCTCTTCCACCATCAGCGCGATTTCCCACAATTCCGCCGCCAGTTCGTCGCGCTTTTCCGGCGTCATATCGGATTTGACCGCGTCCAGCTTGCGCAGGAACACCCGCAGCCGCAGCGCCGCCTTGTCGTTGCGGATCAGGGTCTCCGGCTTGTAGGTCACGGCCCGCAAGATCTGCATCGCCCTTGGCCCGTTGGCCCGGTTCCACAAAAGATCGCGGCGCATTTCCACCAAGGCGGCGGCGAGCGGGTCAAAAAAGCGTTTCCCCGTCAGCACGGCGCTGAAGGGTTCGCTTTGCCCAATCTGCCCCGCGGCATCTGTCACGGAAAGCGAGACGGTGACCGGCAGGTTTGCAAAGGGATGGGTCGAAAAATCGTCCATCAGGGCTTCTTCAAAATCGGTCCGCTTGCCCGAAATCGGCATCGGCAGGTCGATGACCAAGGGTTCGCGTGCCTCGGGTTCGATGGCCAGACCAAAGCGGCGGTCCATTGCCGCCATGTCGGGCGCAATGGTCGCCGTGCCGCTGGTGACGCCATAATCATCCTGCGCCTTGAAGGGCAGGCGCATCTGGCCATTGCGTTCGCGGGTGATCTCGCCCGCCTGTTGCACGCTGGGCATTCCGTCGGGCTGGGCAGACACTTGCCACTCGCGCCCGTTATCGCCTGCAATGCGGATCACCCCGCTTTGCCGCACCTCAAATTCCTGCGCGGCTTCGCTGGCAGGTGGCGGGTTCAGCGCGGCGGAGACGGTTTCTGTCAGCGTCAGATCGCCCGGCTCGCCATAAAGCCGGACCTGCACCTTGGTGCCGACCGGGAGTTCCACATCGCCGGCGGGAATGTCATTCAGATAAAGCGACGGCTTGCCGGTATAGCCGGGGGGGCTGGCCCAGCCTTCCCATGCGGGCCCGGCCATGCCCGCGACGGCGGGGCCGATGCCCAGGGGTGGCACATTCGCGGCGCGCCAGAGGGAACCAAAGATCAGCGCCACGGCCAGCAGGGTCAGCGCCATATAGCGCAGACCGAACGGGTCACGGCTGGCCAAATTCAGGTCGGGCTGCACGGGTTTTGCCCCTGCGGCCACCCGTGCCATGCGGGCGCGGTGCGCCTGCCAGACGGCGACCGAAGCCGCATCATTGCGCCCGATGATCTGATCATCGGTCAGGGCGGCCAAGGGACGGCCGGGCAGGGCACTGTCGAGCCGGGCCAGGGCGTCGCTGCGGGCAGGCTTGCGGAACATGCGCCAGCCGCGCCAAAGGGCCCAGAGGCTGCCCAGCATGGCCAGCACGACACCGGACCAGAAAACTTCCAGTGGCATCTGATCTTGCAGCCCGAAGGCCAGCGGGGCCAGGGCTGTAAACAGGATCGACCAAAGCGGCCAGAAGGCCCGCGCGAAACGTTCCGCCCAAAGCCCCACCCAGGTCAGCCGCAGGGGCCAACGGATGTCGGGCAACATCGGGTCAGGGCTTTTCTCGCGCATTCGCCTGCCTTTTCCGGGCCTTAACGCCCTTGTCGTCTTACAGCCATTCGGGAAGCTTATCGCGGTTCAACATCTCGTCATAGGTCGGACGTTCCCGGATGACGGCGAATTGATCCCCTTTCACCAGCACTTCCGGGATCAGGGGCCGTGAATTGTATTCCGACGACATCACCGCACCATAGGCCCCGGCCGAACGGAAGGCGATCAGATCACCCGGCCCGGCGGGCGGCAGGCTGCGCTGTTTGGCAAAGGTATCGCCGGTTTCGCAGACCGGCCCCACCACGTCATAATCCTGCTGTTCGGTGCCCGCTGCCGGTTCCAGGACCGGCACAATGTCATGATGCGCGCCATACATTGAGGGGCGGACCAAATCGTTCATCGCGGCGTCAAGAATCAGGAAATCGCGGCCTTCGCCCTGTTTCAGATAGATGACGCTGCTGACGAGCAAACCGGCGTTGCCGGAAATCAGGCGGCCCGGTTCAATCTCAATCTCGCAGCCCAGATGGCCCACGGTGCGCTTGATCAGCGCGCCATAGTCCGAGGGCAGGGGCGGGGCCTCGTTCGAACGGGTGTAGGGGATGCCCAGACCGCCGCCCAGATCCAGCCGGTCAATTTGATGGCCCGCCGCACGCAGGGCCAGCGTCAAGTCGGCGACCTTGTTATAAGCGGCCTCAAACGGTTCCAGATCGGTCAGCTGGCTGCCGATATGCACGTCGATGCCGACGATTTGCAGGCCGGGCAGGCGGGCGGCTTCGGCGTAAACCTCCAAGGCGCGGGCGATGGGGATGCCGAATTTGTTTTCCTTTTTGCCGGTGGCGATTTTCTCATGGGTTTTCGCGTCCACGTCCGGGTTCACGCGGATGGTGATTGGGGCCTTGACGCCTAGGCTGCTGGCCATTTCGGACAGCGCCCGCATTTCAGGTTCGGATTCGACGTTGAACTGGCGGATGCCGCCCTCCAGCGCCAGCCGCATTTCGGCGCGCGTCTTGCCGACGCCCGAAAACACGATCTTGTCCCCCGGCACACCGGCGGCCTTGGCGCGCAGATATTCGCCTTGCGAGACCACATCCATCCCTGCGCCCAAGTCGGCCAGAACCTTGAGGACGGCGACATTGGACAAGGATTTGATCGCAAAGCACACCTGATGCGGCAGGGGGGAAAGCGCCTCGGTAAACAGGTGATAATGCCGCGTCAGGGTCGCTGTCGAATAGACATAGAACGGGGTTCCGACACGGGCTGCGATCTCGGTCAGGGGCACATCCTCGGCATGAAGCACGCCGTTGCGGTAAAGAAAGTGATCCATGCGAAACCCCTGTTTTCCCGCCCTATAACACCCCCCGCTTTCTCGGACCAGAGACCGCTGAACAGCGCCCCCCACCCCTAACCCCTCCCCACAAGGGGGAGGGGAACGTGCCCACTGTCACAGGCACCCCCTTATGATCAACGCGCCCCCCCTCCCCCTTGTGGGGAGGGGACGGGGGTGGGGGCTTTGCCAAAGGTCAAGGCCATAGGGGTAAAAATGGCAAAAATGTGGCAGTTTCTCAATTTCATATATATTTCAATTAGATAATCAGAATTTCACGCGTGAAAGGGGCCAGTCTGGACGCAGAAAAGCCCCCTAGCCCAGCCTCACCCCCGCTTCGCCTCGATCACTTCCCAGATCTTGGCCGCGGTGTTCGTGCCGTCAAAGCGCTCCAATTCCTGAATCCCGGTGGGCGAGGTCACGTTGATTTCGGTCAGCCAATCGCCGATCACGTCGATGCCGACGAAAATCTGGCCCTTTTCGCGCAGAACCGGCCCGATCCGCGCGCAAATCTCTAGGTCTCGCGCCGTCAGCCCCACCTTTTCCGGACGCCCCCCGGCGTGCATGTTCGACCGGGTTTCCCCCGCCTGCGGCACCCGATTGATGGCCCCCACAGCCTCACCATTCACCAGAATCACCCGCTTGTCGCCCTTTTCCACGGCGGCCAGGAATTTCTGCACGATCAAGGGTTCGCGGTTGATGCCGGTGAACAGCTCGTAAAGCGAGGCGAGGTTCCTGTCGTTCGGATCGAGCCGGAACACCCCCGCGCCGCCATTGCCATAGAGCGGTTTCAGGATGATGTCGCCATGCCGCGCCTTGAAGTCGCGGATGGTTTGCAGATCGCGCGCAATGGCGGTGGGCGGCGTCAGATCGGGGAAGCGCAACACCAACAGTTTTTCGGGCGAATTGCGCACCCAGAAAGGGTCATTCACCACCAGAACCTTGGGCTGGATCATTTCGAGCAGATGGGTGGTGGTGATATAGGACATGTCAAAGGGCGGATCCTGCCGCAGCCAGACCACGTCCATCTCGGCCAGATCAACCTCGGTCTCTGGCCCATAGCTGACATGGTTTCCAACCTCACGCCGCAGGGTGATTGGGAAGCCCCGCGCCATCACCCGGCCTTCGACAAAGGCCAGTTTGTCGGCTGTGTAAAAGAACAGCGAATGCCCCCGCGCCTGCGCCTCAAGCCCGATGCGGAAGGTGCTGTCCCCGTTGATGTTGACCGACCCGATCGGGTCCATCTGCAACGCCACTTTCAAAGCCATGTCCGTCCTCACGATCAAACGGCCTTCTTGATGGCGCGTTTGTTGGCGACATGCAATGAACCCTGTGGTTCAGGCGGCGAAGGCGTTTTCCAGAATTTCGATGCGGCCCTGCCCATCGACCAGGGCCACGTCAAAGCGCGAGGGCGTCAATTGCCCCGCCGGTTCACCCGCCAGAAATTCCGAAGCGGCGGCATAGATCCGCCCCATCTGGCGTGTGGTCAGATGTTCGGCGGCCAGGGCGTGGGTGGCGCTTTGCTTCACCTCAATGAAGATGACCTCGGCCCCGTTGCGGGCGACGATGTCAATTTCGCCCGCGGTGCCGCGCCAGCGCTGCGCCGCTACCGAACGCCCCGAACGTTCATAAAACTGCACAACAGCGGATTCCGCCGCGACCCCGGCCTGATAGGCCCTTTGCCCCCGCAATTGCCATGTCATTCGCTGCGCCCTTTCGCCAAAGCCGCCTTGTAGACCTGCCCGCGTGGCAGACCCGTTTCCGCCGTCACCTGCGCCACGGCGTCCTTGACAGATAGGCTGACCAAAGCCCGGTCCAAAGCCCCGTCAAGATCAACGAGCGTGTCGCCTGGCTCCATCCGATCCACCAGAACCACGATTTCACCCTTAACATCCCGATCCGCGAAGGCCGCCGTCACCTGGCCGACCGGCCCGCGCGTCACCTCTTCGAATCTTTTGGTCAGTTCCCGGCATACCACGACGTTCCTGTTTTGCCCCCATTCTTCGCACATCTCGGTTAACAGACGGTGGATGCGTTTGGGTGATTCGAAGAGGATCAGCGTGGCGGGGATTTTGCCCATCTCTTGCAGGAAGCTGCGGCGCGCGCCCTGTTTGTCCGGGGGAAAACCCGCAAAGAGAAAGCGGTCGCTGGGCAGGCCCGAGAGGGTGAGGGCGGCCAGAACGGCGGAGGGGCCGGGGGCGGTGTGGACGGGGAGACCCTCGGCAATGGCGGCGCGGCCGAGTTGAAAGCCGGGGTCGGAGACAAGGGGGGTTCCGGCGTCGGAGGCGTAGGCCACAACCTTGCCCGCCTTGAGGTCGCCAATCAGGCGGGGAACGATCTGGGGGGCATTGTGGTCGTGATAGGCAAGGACCGGCCGACCGTTCAGGGGCACGCCGTGGATCTCCATCAGGTGCCGCAGGGTGCGGGTGTCTTCGGCGGCAAGCACATCGGCGGTGGCCAGAATATCCAAGGCGCGCAAGGTGATATCCCGGGCGGCGCCAATGGGCGTGGCCACGAAATACAGGCCCGGCGGTGGGCGCTGGGGGTTCAGCTTTGTTTCGTCCATTGGTCCCAATCGCCCTGTCATGCGTTTACTTTGGTCGGCGTTCCGCCTAGTTTGCGGGCCGACAACACCGCCCTTCCAAAGATAAGGACGCCCGATGTTCCCGTTTTTGACCAAGCTCCGCAAGTCTGCGGCCCGGCTTTTCCTGACCTTTGGCCTGATGGGCCTTGCGGCGGCCTGCACGCCGACCGCTGGCCCCGGCCCTGTCACGGGCAAAGGCGGTGCCGTGACGGTGGCGCTTTTGGTGCCTTCGGGTTCGGGCAATGCCTCGGATGAGGCTTTGGCTGTGGCGATGCAAAACGCCGCGCGGTTGGCGATGGCCGATCTGGGTGGGGTGAAGATTGATCTGAAGGTCTATTCGACATCGAGCACCGAGGCGGGGGCCGCCGATGCCGCAACGCGGGCGGTGGCCGAGGGGGCACAGATCATTCTGGGGCCGCTGCGGTCAGGCGAATCGAATGCAGCGGCGAAGGCCGTGGCGGCGAATGGGGTGAATGTTCTGTCTTTCTCGAACAACCCGTCGATTGCCGGGGGGAACCTGTTCGTGCTGGGGACGACGTTCCAGTCGAGCGCCAACCGGCTGGCCAGCTATGCGGCGCGGCAGGGCATCGGCAAGGTCATGATCGTGCATGACAAAAGCGCGAGCGGCGAGGCCGGGCGCGTGGCGATCCAGTCGGGTATTCAGCGGGCTGGGATCAGCGCGGTGGGCACCGGCAGCTATGAATTTTCGCAGAACGGCATCGTGCAAGCGGTGCCTGAACTGGCCAAGACCGCCAAGGCGGGCGGGGCGCAGGCGGTGTTCCTGACCGCCGAATCGGCGGGGGCCTTGCCCTTAGTGTCGCAGCTTTTGCGCGACAACGGGCTGAACCCGGCCGAGGTGCGGTTCATCGGGATCACGCGTTGGGATGTGCCGCCGCAGACGGCAGCACTGCCCAGCCTGCAGGGCGGTTGGTTCGCGCTGCCCGATCCGGGGCGGATGCA
The DNA here is from genome assembly GCF_014652215.1 of Neogemmobacter tilapiae. GTDB lineage: Bacteria > Pseudomonadota > Alphaproteobacteria > Rhodobacterales > Rhodobacteraceae > Neogemmobacter > Neogemmobacter tilapiae. The sequence continues at coordinate 53,888 of NZ_BMYJ01000004.1, forward strand.
GCAGTTCCAGACCCGCTATGCAGCAGCCTATGGTCAGCCGCCGTTGGCGCTGTCGGAGCTGGCCTATGACGGGATGGCGGCGATTGGGGCCTTGGCCGGGCGGAGCAATGGCGGGCCAATTGATGCGGCCTCGTTGACGCAGGGGGCGGGTTTTGCCGGTGTGGCGGGGGTCTTCCGGCTGCGGGGCGATGGGACGAATGAAAGGGGTCTGGCTGTGGCGCAGATCCAGAACAACCAGGTGACCGTGATTGACCCCGCGCCCAACAGCTTTGGCGGTGCCGGGTTCTGACCCGGCCCGCGCCGTTAACCCGGACAGCCTGATCCTGCCCGCCGCCGAGATCATCGATCCGGCGGCGTTGATCCGGGCGATTGACATGGATCTGGGCAAGGGGGGCAGTGCCCGCCCTGTGATTGTGCAGCATCTGAATGCGGCGCGACAGGCGGGGAATGCGGCCCTGGCGGCGGCCTTTATGAAAGACCCAAGGCGGGCGCGGCGGATGGTGCGGTCGCAGGCGCATCTGACGGATGGGCTGGTGCAGATCGCCCTGCATGCGGTGATCATCCATATCCATCCTTTGCCAAGTGCGACGGCGGGGGAGCGGCTGTCGGTGCTGGCTGTGGGGGGCTATGGCCGGGCGGAAATGGCGCCGCAGTCGGATGTGGATCTGCTGTTCCTGACGCCTTGGAAGCTGACGCCTTGGGCGGAATCGGTGATTGAAAGCCTGCTCTATATCCTGTGGGATCTGAAGCTGAAGGTGGGGCATTCCAGCCGGACGGTGAAGGATTGCCTGCGTCTGGGGCGGGAAGACATCACAATCAGGACGGCGCTGTTGGAGCATCGCTATATTGCGGGCGACCGGGCCTTGGAAAAGGAGCTGGACGACAAGCTTTGGTCGGAATTGTTCCGCAACACGGGGAAAGATTTCATCGAGGCAAAGCTGGCCGAGCGGGGAGAGCGGCACAAGCGGCAGGGGGGACAGCGCTATGTGCTGGAGCCGAATGTCAAGGAAGGCAAGGGCGGGCTGCGCGACCTGCAAACGCTGTATTGGATCGGGAAATACCTGAACCGGGTGCCGGATTCGGCGGGCTTGGTGGGGGTGGGTCTGCTGACCGCCGAGGAATATGCGACATTCGAGAGGGCCGAGGATTTTCTTTGGGCGGTGCGCTGCCATCTGCATCTGATTGCGGGGCGGGCGATGGACCAGCTGACCTTTGACTTGCAGGTCGAGGTCGCCGAACGGATGGGTTATCGCGATGCCGGGGGGCGGCGGGCGGTGGAAATCTTTATGCAGGACTATTTCCGCCATGCGACGCGTGTGGGGGAATTGACGCGGGTTTTCCTGACGGAACTGGAAGCGCGGCATGCGAAACCCGAGGCGCGGCTGTCGGGGTTTTTCCGGCGAACAAAGAAGGTGGCAAAGGGCTTTGTGCTGGTGCAGGGCCGGATTGATGTGAAGGATCCGCAGGCCTTTCTGGCGGACAAGCTGAACCTTTTGCGGGTGTTTGAGGAAGCCTTGCGTTCGGGCTATTTGCTGCACCCGAACATCATGCGTCTGATTGCGGCCAATCTGGATCTGTTTGACGAGGAATTGCGCGACAGTGCCGAGGCGCAGGAAATCTTTCTGAACCTGCTGTTAAAGCATGGGAACCCGGAACGGGCCCTGCGGCGGATGAATGAATTGGGGGTTCTGGGGGCGTTCATCCCGGAATTCGAACCCATCGTCGCCATGATGCAGTTCAACGTCTATCACCATTATACGGTGGACGAACACATCATCCAGACGATCAGCACGCTGGCGCAGATTGAACGGGAAGAGCTGCCCGAGGAATTGCCGGTGGCGACGGGCATCCTGAAGGCGGGGGTGAATCGGAGGGTGCTGTATGTGGCGCTGCTGACGCATGACATCGGCAAGGGGCGGCCTGAGGATCATTCGATCATCGGGGCGCAGATCTCGCGCCGGGTGGCGCTGCGTCTGGGGCTTTCGGAGGAAGAGACGGACACGGTGGAATGGCTGGTGCGCTATCACCTGCTGATGTCCGATGTGGCGCAAAAGCGGGATATTTCCGACCCGCGGACGGTGCGGGATTTCGCGCGGGCGGTGACGTCGAAGGAGCGGTTGGACCTTTTGACGGTGCTGACGGTCTGCGACATTCGCGGGGTGGGACCGGGGACGTGGAACAACTGGAAGGCCATGCTGCTGCGGCAGCTTTACATGGACACGAAGGCGACGCTGGAAGGCGGGCTGGAAAGTGTCACCCGCGAACAGCGCGAGGATGAAGCGAAACGCCTATTGGGGGCGGCCTTGGGTGATTGGGGCGATGCGGCCTTGGTTGCGGAAATGGGGCGACACTATCCGCCCTATTGGCAGGGGCTGACGACCGACACGCAGGCGGTCTTTGCGCGGCTTTTGGACAATCTGCCGGAAAACGAAATCCGGATCGACCTGCACCCGGAGCCTGCGCGCGATGCGACAAGGGCCGCTTTTGCGCTGGTGGACCATCCGGGCATTTTCTCGCGGTTGGCAGGGGCCTTGGCCTTGGTGGGCGCAAACGTGGTGGATGCGAAAACCTATACGTCGAAGGATGGCTATGCGACGGCGGTGTTCTGGGTGCAGGACAGCGAGGGGAAACCCTATGAACTGGCCCGTCTGCCACGCCTGCGGCAGATGATCGAAAAGACGCTGAAGGGCGAGGTGGTGGCGCGTGAGGCGCTGAAGGACCGGGACAAGGTGAAAAAGCGGGAACGCGAGTTCCGCTTTCCGACGCATGTCAGTTTCGACAATGAGGGGTCGGAGATTTACACGATCATCGAGGTGGACACGCGTGATCGGCCCGGTCTGCTGTATGATCTGACGCGGACCTTGGCTGCGAACAACATCTATATCGCCAGCGCGGTGATTGCGACCTATGGGGCGCAGGTGGTGGACACCTTCTATGTGAAGGACATGTTCGGGCTGAAGATGCACCAGAAGCATCGGCAAGAGGCGTTGGAGAAAAAGCTGCGGCAGGCGATTGCCGAGGGCGCGGAACGGGCCAGCGCATGAGCAGCGGGCGGATGATCCGCAACATCCTGACCTTGGGCGGCTGGACGCTGGTGTCGCGCGGGGCGGGGCTGTTCCGCGAATTGATGATGGCGGCCTATCTGGGGGCGGGGCCGGTGGCCGATGCCTTTAACGTGGCCTTTTCCCTGCCGAACATGTTCCGCCGGTTCTTTGCGGAAGGGGCGTTCAATCAGGCCTTTGTGCCGCTTTATGCGAAAAAGCTGCAAGCGGGTGAGGATGCGGAAGAATTCGCGCAGAACGCCTTTGCGGGGATGACGGGGTTCCTGATTGTCTTTTCCGTGCTGGGCACCTTGGCGATGCCTTGGCTGGTTTGGGCGATGGCGGCGGGTTTTGTTGGCGATGCGCGGTTTGATCTGGCGGTGGACTTTGGGCGCATCACGTTCTGCTATATCGGCTTTATCTCGCTGTTTGCGCTGCTTTCGGGGATTTTGAACGCGCATGGGCGGTTTGCGGAAAGCGGCTTTGTGCCGGTGCTGATGAATGTCGTGTTCATCGCGGCGATACTTTTGGCGGCGCAGATGGGTTGGGACATGGGGCTGACGCTGGCCTGGACCGTGCCCCTGACGGGCGTCGCGCAACTGGGCTGGACGCTTTATGCCGCGCGGCAGATGGGGTTTCGGCCCCGGTTGATGTGGCCGCGCATGACGCCCGATTTCCGGCATCTGCTGGTGATCATGGGGCCCGCCTTGCTGGCGGGCGGGGTGGTGCAGATCAATCTGCTGGTGTCGCGGCAGGTGGCCTCGGGCACCGAGGGCGCGATTTCGTGGTTGGTCTATGCGGATCGGCTGTATCAACTGCCCTTGGGCGTGGTGGCGATTGCGGTGGGGACGGTGCTTTTGCCCGAACTGTCGCGCCGCCTGCGCGCAGGCGATGCAGAGGGGGGGCGCGAGGCCTTTAACCGGGGCACGGAATTTGCGTTGTTCCTGACGCTGCCTGCGGCGGTGGCGCTGGTGGTGCTGGCCTATCCGATCACGCAAGTCCTGTATCAGCGCGGCGCTTTCGGGGCCGAGGATACGGCGGCGACGGCGCTGGCCTTGGCGATCTATGGAGCGGGGCTTCCGGCCTTTGTGCTGCACAAGGTTTTGCAGCCTTTGTATTACGCGCGAGAGGATACCAAGCGCCCCTTCCGCTATGCGGTCTGGTCGATGGTGGCGAATGCGGGGCTGGCCTTTGGCCTTATGCCGCTGGTCGGCTTTTCGGCGGCGGCCTGGGCCACGACGATTGCCGGTTGGACCATGGTTCTGCAACTGTGGTGTGGGGCAAAGGGCATGGGGCCGGAGGCCGCTTTTGATGCCCGTTTCAAAGCGCGGCTTTGGCGGATCGTGCTGGCCGCGCTGGGGATGGGGGCCGTGCTTTATGCGGCGACCTATGGTCTATCGCAGGCGCTGACATCGCCCGGTTTGCGCTATGCGGCGCTGGGCGGCTTGGTGGCGTTGGGCATTGTCAGCTATTTCGTGTTGGGCTTTGTGCTGCGGGCCTATCGGCTGTCAGAATTGAAGGGGTTGCGGCGGGGCTAGTTACCGCCGCCGCATCCGCCGCAGCGCGCCTTGCCAGCCACCGGGCACCAGAATTGCCGTCAGGGCAAAGCCGATGCCAAAGCCCACCAGATCGGCGACCCAATCCCATTGCCATTCAAACAGCAGGCGGAACAGGATCTGAATCCCCATCAGGAAACCGATCATCAGAAAGGCCGATTGCTGCGGCCCGTTGCGAATGACGAGGCGTGACCAAAGGGCAAAGGTAAAGGCGCCCACCAGACCGAACACACCGGGCGAGGCCCCGACGAGTGCGAGGTCGGTAAAGGGCAGGATGCCATATACCATTGCCGCCCCGATGCTGGCCCCCAGAAACACGACCAGAACAAAGACGGGGCGCATCACCTCGGCCACCCACTTGCCCAAGGCCAGCGTCAGGGCCACCGAAAAGGCGGTGTCGATGAAACCGTAATGCACCAAGGGATAGCCCAAGGCGCGCTGCCCGACCTCATCCCACCATTGTCCCGTCGCCAGCGCTTGGCGCAGGATTTCGGGGGCAAAGGCCAGTTTGTCAAAGGCCAGCACCCGCCAGCCAATCGCCTCACGTCCGCCGGCAAGGCCGTTTTCGCCCAGTTGCAGGGTCAGCTCCATCGCGATCATCGGCAGGCAGATGACCCAAACGACCCAAGGCAGGGCATTAAAGGGCGCTTCACCGGAACCTTGCTGCATCATTCCCTTTCCACCCCCGCCATTGACGCGGGGCACGGGCCAAGGTTAAGCCCTGCCTCGGACCTTTTCCAGTCAGGAACACCCGATGACCGCCTTCACCCCCCGTATCTTTTCCGGCATTCAGCCTTCGGGAGGCTTGACCCTTGGCAATTATCTTGGCGCGCTGAAACGTTTTGTTGAAAAGCAGGACGAAGGCACGACGCCCACGATCTATTGCCTTGTGGACATGCACGCGATCACGGTCTGGCAAGACCCCGAAAAGCTGCGCCATGCGACGCGTGAGGCGGCGGCGGGTTTTCTTGCGGCGGGGATTGATCCGAAAAAATCGATCCTGTTCAATCAGAGCCAAGTCTCGGCCCATGCGGAACTGGGCTGGATTTTCAACTGTGTGGCGCGGATGGGCTGGATGGGGCGGATGACCCAGTGGAAGGACAAGGCGGGCAAGAACAGCGAGAATGCCTCGCTGGGCCTGTTCGCCTATCCGGCGCTGATGGCGGCCGATATTCTGGCCTATAAGGCGACGGCTGTGCCGGTGGGCGAGGATCAGAAGCAGCATCTGGAACTGACCCGCGACATCGCGGCCAAGTTCAACAATGACTATGGCGTGGATTTCTTTCCCATGACCGAACCCTTGATCGAAGGGGCGGCGACGCGGGTGATGTCCTTGCGCGATGGGACGAAGAAGATGTCGAAATCGGACCCCTCGGATCAAAGCCGGATCAACCTGACGGATGACGCCGACGCGATTGCCGCCAAGATCCGCAAGGCCAAGACCGACCCGGAGCCTTTGCCGGAAACGCTGGACGGTCTGCGCGACCGGCCCGAGGCGCGGAATTTGGTGAACATCTATGCGGCTTTGTCGGGGATGACAGCGGCAGGCGTGGTGGCGGAATATGCGGGGGCGCAGTTTGGCACGTTCAAACCAGCTTTGGCTGATCTGGCGGTTGCCAAGCTGTCGCCAATCACCGGGGAAATGACGCGGCTGATGCAAGATCCGGCCGAGATTGACCGCATTCTGGGCGAAGGGGCCGATCAGGCCGAGGCGATTGCGCGGCCGGTGCTGGACGATGTTTACCGGATCACCGGCATGATCCGGTCGCGCCGGTGATCCGGCGGGCGGCACGGGCGGGATTGCGCTTTTTCAAAGCTACTACCAGAAAAGTAAGTCCTCTTCCAAGCGGTTGATTGCATGCACTTCTGCATGTAGCGGTTGTTTGAGGAGTTGCGCGTCTGCGCTGCACGTCGTGGCCTCTATGTTGGAAAAAATGAAATCAAAGCTTAAAATAGCTATATTCTTGATGATAATTTTGCTTTTGGGTTTATTTTTTCCAATTTATGTATCTGGCGTTCAGTTAATGGGGGATCACGCCAATGAGGGAGAAATTTGCGCACCATTCAAAGGCGAAGGATATTGTGATGCAAGTTGGCTTGATGATGGCGCCATTAGATTTACAGTGTTAAAATCCTTCTCTTCGCAGTGTTGCAAGATTCAAAGATACAATTTAAGCGACGGCAGGATTGATTTTGACGTTCTTGCATGTGATCCCTTGGTAGTGGGGCAAATTTCTTGCTCTAAATATGATAAAATGCCCCAGTATGGGGAGAGTTTCTCGGTTGATGGAAGAATCTTGACTATCTACAAAAATGTTGATGAGGGTAAAGATGACTGACTTCGCGGTAATTGTAACGTGGCCACAGTATCCAATTGCCACAAGCGCAGGTCATGTGAGCGGCCTTGGACATGCAGGTGTCGTGCTGGTAAACGGTGCCTCGGGAGAGACAAAATACTTTGAGTACGGTCGCTACGATAAGGATGAGAACGGTAATCCGATTGGAGCTGTGCGCTCAGTTGGTGTGTCAAATTTGAGTATAGTAGACGGAGCAATAACACAGGCCAGCTTTGAAAAAATGATGCTAAATTTGTCCCATTCGAGTGGAAAGAACACTCTCGCCAGCGGTAGTATTTTACCTCTTTCAGAAGGTGGATTTAACTCAGCTCTCGAGTTCGCCAAACTTGCTAAAGCTGATCCGACGGGCGTTTTGGGCGATTATGCTCTCGTTCTAGACGAAAACACTTGCTACTCCTTTGCCAAAGCGGTTGCTGCTGCCGGCGGCTCTTGGGTGGAGTGGAAGGACGGATTTTTTATATTTGACAATGTTCCGGCGGCTGCAATTGTTGAGTTGCAGGCGAGTGCCGGTGCGTTTGTAATTGGTGGCCCGAATGATTCAAGAATTTATATTGGCATTTCTTCTTCAATCCTGAGACTCGAAGAAGACAAATGCTTCCTCGCTGCCACACCGATCTCGATGTGGGACGGCACGACGAAGCCGATTGAGCTGGTCGAAGCCGGGGACATTGTTGTGTCTTACGACAAGGACGGGCATTTGAAACCCGGTCGGGTCAAGCGCACGATGATCAATCGAGCGAAACAGATATTGGATGTCCATGGCCTGATGGTCACGCCAGGCCATGCCACCCTTTGCGGCGACGGGCGCTATGCCGGGCAGCATGTGCCCATCCTCGACATTCTGCGGTCTGACGGGGCGCTGGTTCTGCAAGACGGCTCTAAAATTCGCGCGGGCACTGGCTGCCGTCTGGGCACGATGGGGGACCGGATGATCACAGCTATCATCGGCGTGCCGCAGCCGGGCGGCTTGGTGCGTATCGCCGAAATTGGTCAGATTCGGGCAGGCACTCGGTTCATCAAGGAAGATGGCGAAGATGTCGCGGTCCTAGACATGATTCTAGAACATGGTGGTCACCTGACCGAGGAGGGAATGATCCAGACCGACCCCAACGGCCCCAAGATGCCGTTCCGCTGGACCTTCACCGCCACTCTGCCCAAGCCGGAAGATTATGTCCTTCAGCGTTCGGCGACGCATTTGCAGGACATCTATAAGGCCGGGGAGTGGGAGTCATTTAGGCCCTCCATGCCTCGGCCCCGCGCGGAAGCTAAGGTCGAAGATTGTTCCGACATCGCTGCGGCTCCGGCTAATGTCCCCTTGGCGATGCGCAATCATCCGGAGGCCCCGCAAGTGAACAGACGCTATCGCCGCGTAGCAAAGGCAAACGCACGAAAGGCGCAGGTCCTTTTACATTAGAACTGCAGTCAATGCATTTATGGAGCGGGATAAAACAACTTGCGCGCTGGTGTTTGGTCTGGCTCCTGCGTTTAGTACAAATGGAGGGCGAAAGGTGGAGTTCGACAAAAGCGTTCTGTCATTTTCCAGCATCACCGGCATGATCCGGTCGCGCCGGTGATCCGGCGGGCGGCACGGGCGGGGCTGTTTGTTCTGCTGGTGCTGTCTTTGGGCCTGACGGGCCTTGCTGCGCTGCGGATCAGCCGGGATCCCTTGATCCGCCCCTTTGTCGATGCCGGGGCGGATCAGATTGCCGCCGCGATGGAACAGGCGATGGCGCAAGAAGCCACGCCCGAACGCCTGACGCTGGTGATGACACGGCTGTTGGCCGAGGAGCCGCGCAATTGGTTGGCCATTCAGGCGGTGGAGGCAGTGGCCGAAGAACGGCGGATTGCCTTGCCCGAGGCGCTGGTCGTGCAGCGCGCGGCGATGTGGGAGGCGGACAGCAGCTATCTGGTTCAGGCGGGGCAATGTGCGACCTGCGTTTGGGATGCGGGAACCTGCACGATTTCAACCGCTTTGATCTGCAATGCGCCGATCCAACTGACGCCGATTGGCGATGTGGTGGGGCTGACCAAGGCGGGCAGTGCTTGGGCCACGGGCGGGGATGTGGATGAGATTGATCTGGGGCTGTCGATCATCGGTCTGGGGGCGACGGCGGCGGTGCTGGCTTCTGGCGGGACATCCTTCACGCTGAAGGCCGGGGCGGGGATGGTGAAGCTGGCGCGCAAGATGGGTATCCTGTCGCCGCGTCTGGTGGGAATGATTGGCGATGTGATCCGCCGGGGGGTGGATTGGCAGATGGTCGGGCGGATGGATTTTTCCGACCCCGCAAAACTGATCCGCGCGGATGTTGTGGCCCCCTTGGCGAGTGTCGCCAGCGATCTGGGGCGGATGGGCGCGCGGCTTCCGATGGGGGAGACGCTGCATCTGGTGCGCTATGTCGATGATGCGGCGGAGGCCCGCCGGTTGGCCAATGCGGCCGAGGCTTTGGGACCAAAGACGATTGGGGCGGTCGAGGTGTTGGGAAAATCGCGCTTTCTGCGGGCGACGGTGCGGCTGTCGGATGTTGCTGTGCAGGTGGGGGTGGGGCTCGTGGGTCTGCTTTTGTCTTTGGGCGGCGTGCTGGGCGGTTTGGCGCAATCGGCCAGCCTGCGGGTTCTGCGGCGGCTGGCGCGCGATCCGGTGGCCTCGCGCTGATCCCCCTGTCACGCGCCCGATTCAATCGCAGTGCAATCTGGGCGGGACGAATCGGGCCGCCTGTCCCCCATGACCGTCTTGCGCCCTGCTGACCCGGCGCGCGCAAGCATGGCCCGTCCCTGCCCCCGGCCCCTTCCCCTTGGGTGCCGGGGGTCTTTTCTTTCGCGCACCTTGGCTGTGCAGGCTTGGGCCTATGGCGAAAGCCGGTTTCGTCTTAGATTGGGCGGGGCAAACGGAGTCGCGAAATGACCACGAAACCTATTCATCCGGGCACCCGTGTCGGGCATGTCCATCTGAAAGTCGCCGATCTGGAGCGGGCTTTGGGGTTCTATTGCGGGGTGCTGGGGTTTGAACTGGTGCAGCGCTATGGCAAGCAAGCGGCCTTTGTTTCGGCGGGGGGCTATCACCACCATATTGGGCTGAACACCTGGGATTCGGCGGGGGGCACACCGCCGCCGCCCGGCCATACGGGGCTTTATCACACGGCGATTCTGTATCCGGATCGCGCTGCCTTGGCCGATGCTTTGAAGCGGGTGGTCGATGCTGGCTATGCGCTGACCGGGGCTGCGGACCATGGGGTGAGCGAGGCTTTGTATCTGGATGACCCGGATGGCAACGGGGTGGAGCTGTATTGGGACCGGGCGCCAGAGGCATGGCCGCGCGAGGCGGATGGGTCTTTGGCGATGGTGAACAAGCGTCTGGATGTGGCGAAATTGTTGAGCGAGGCCTGAGGGCGACCTTAGGGGGCATCGAGCCCCCCTGCTGTCGGCTGCTGTGCAGCGGGGGCCTGCCCCCCGGCTTCGCCTCCCCCCGGGATATTTTTGAAGAAAAGATGCTAGGGGAAAAGGCTGGGGTCGGCGATCCAGCCTTCCAGCGGATCCATGTTCGAGAGATTGGGCCTGTGGCGATGGGCCCAAGCGGCTTGGGCGGCGCAGAGCAGCGCGTCGAGGGCGTCGGCGGTGGGATCCTCGGCGAGTTGGGCGGGGGCTTGGGTGCGAAAGCCAAAGCGGGCTTGGCCTTGGGGTGCGGTGAGGGCGGCGAGGATGGCTTGGCGGTTGGCGCGCTGATCTGAGTTCTGCTTGGCGCGCGAGTCAGATTTGTAGGGCGCGCGGCTGCCCAGAAGGGCGCGGGCGGCGACGCCGGGGTAGGCTTCATAGGCGGTGCGCGTTGGGTCGCCGTGATGCAGGCCGGGGATGTTGAGCCCGGCCTGTAGCAGTCGGGGCGCCTTCGTAGAACATCAGGGCGACGGGGACGCCGTAGAGCTTTTGCGGGCTGGCAGCGCCCGTGCCGCGTTCAAAGACACGGGAATGTTCGCGGTCGCCCATCGGGCGGTCACGTTTGTAGTCTTCAAGCGCTGCGCGGAAGGCCGGGCGGGTCAGGCCTGAAACATGGGCAACGGTGACCGCCCAAGTGTTTGGCCAGCCGATGTTTTCGACAAAGCGGCGGGATTGGGCGAAGGGGAAATCAAAGCCCGCGATCCAAGGGCCGGGTTGCCCAAGGAAGATTTCAAAGGCGGCAAAGTCGGGCAGGGCGATGATCCTGTTGAAAACCAGCGCATCGCCCAAGGTGCATTCCGCCACGGTGATCGGTTTGCGCGGCGTCGGGCGTGAGGTGAAATCGACGCCAAAGACGCGCAATCAGACCACCCGTTCGACCATCTGCTTCTTGATCTCGGCAATCGCCTTGGCCGGGTTCAACCCTTTCGGGCAGGTCTTGGCGCAGTTCATGATCGTGTGGCAGCGATAGAGTTTGAACGGATCTTCCAGCTGGTCCAGCCGTTCGGGCGTGGCCTCATCCCGGCTGTCGATGATCCAGCGATAGGCGTGCAGCAGGGCGGCGGGGCCAAGGTAGCGGTCCGAGTTCCACCAGTAGGACGGGCAGGACGTGCTGCAACAGGCGCACATCACGCATTCATAAAGCCCATCCAGTTTCGCGCGGTCATCAATCGACTGCTTCCATTCCTTGGCCGGGCGGTTCGTCTTTGTTTCCAGCCAGGGCATGATCGAGGCGTGTTGCGCATAGAAATGCGTGAGGTCGGGGATCAGATCCTTGACCACCGCCATATGCGGCAGGGGATAGATTTTCACATCACCCTTGATTTCATCCAGACCATAGATGCAGGCCAAAGTGTTGCTGCCATCGATGTTCATCGCGCAGGAACCACAGATGCCTTCGCGGCAGGAACGGCGGAAGGTCAGTGTTGGATCAATCTCGTTCTTGATCTTGATCAGCGCATCCAGAACCATCGGGCCGCATTGGTCCATATCAAGGAAATAGGTGTCCACGCGCGGGTTTTCGCCATCGTCGGGCGACCAGCGATAGATCTGGAATTTGCGGATATTCTTGCCCTCTGGCTTGGGCCAGGTCTTTCCGGTGCGGATTTTTGAATTCTTGGGTAGGGTGAACTGAACCATTGTTACCTTCCTTCGGATGCATTGACTGCGCGACGCGGCGCGGCCGAAAATTTGAGTGCCTTGCACGTCATCCCCGCCACCCCCTTTGCAGATAGAGGGGCGTACGGGGCAATTCGCCGGATTTGCTGACGACGCAGGTTTCAAACACCTGCGAGGGATCGCGGCCCGTCAGAAAATCGCTGTTGATCTCTAAACGATAGGCCGTGACCGGGCCGTTCGAACCTGCGCCAATCGCAATTTCACCGCGGGGGCCAGCGGCCAGGCGCGCCCGTTCCATGCATTGTTGTTCGGCCAGCTCGACGCTGATCGGCCCGCAGCTGAGCAAGAGGAGCGGAAAGAGGAGGAAGACCTTGTTCATGCAAGCGCCTCCAGTAAGTCGCCATGCCCTGCCTGTTGCAACAAAGGGGTGATCCTGGCACGGGTCGCTGCAAGGTCAAGTGGGCGACCGGCGGGGTCCATGCCGTCGGGCCGGATGCGGGCCAGCCAAAGTTGCAGATCGGCGCGTTCGACTTGGGCAAAGGCCTGATGGTTCCATATGGTGCCAAGGTTGACGCCCAAGGCTGCAAAGCACGCTAGAACAGCGCCGACATCCAGCAGTGAGACCGCCTTTTGTGACAGAACGATGCCCCCGGGGCGCATCATTTCGATCCGCTGGGATGTTGCCTCGATATAGTCGAGCTTTTGCACGCGCGGGCACAGAACAGGACGCGCCAGACGGGCCTTGGGGGTGCGGTTAAGAACGGTTATCCCCTGATCCAAGCGGCCAAGCATCTGGCGTCCATGAAGGGCCGAGCCCTCGGCGAAGACAATGTGCCGCGCGCCGAGATAGGCGGAAAGCTGGTCGCGCAGGCTGGCGGTCGCCGGGTTCAGAAGTGTGACGCCAGCGTCTTGCAGAACTGTGACCAAGTAACTTTCCCCAGCAAAACCGCCGGAGCCGGCCGCAAGCATACCTTGTCGGGTGACGTAAAGCAGATCGGCTTGCAGGGGTTGAAGTGCGGCCAGTTTGGCCAAGCGCGCCAGACGGGCCAACCAGGCAGGGTGCGGGCGGACGGTCTGGTTCAGATGCTCGGCCTGCGGCCAGACGTGCAGGTTTTCGGCCAAAAAGGGGCGATCCACAAGGCGGACCCTTGCACGGTCCAAACCATAGTGGGCAAGCACCGGCCAGACATGGGCGGGAATATCGTCCAAGGTCCAGCCGGGAAAGGTTTGGAACAGCACCGGAGCCTTGGGCAAGGCGGCTGCGGCAAAGCCGATGCGGGGGGCGTATTCGGCGACCAAGTGGCCGAAGTGCGGGTTGAGATTGCCGCCCCAAATCGCGGCACCCGCCAGCCGTTCCGGTTTGGCCGTTGAAAGGGTGGGCCTGCGGTCGATCGGCTGATCGCGGCGGAAATGGCGGGCCAGACTGGGTGCGTCCCAATCGGGCCAATCGGGGCCGCCATCAAAGAGCGATTCGTAAAGATAGCTTTCACGCGGCGGGTGGATCAGAATATCGCGATAGATCATGGGGCGACGTGGATCGCCCGGCGCAAAGCCTTTGGCCGCCGGTTTGGCCCGGAAGGGCCAGGTGTCGAGCCAGGCGATCACAGGGCAACCCGGCTGATGGGGGGCAATCCGGCGGCGCGCATGCAGGACACGGCGCCGGGGTTCTGGGCGAGGCGGAATACCAGATCGACCGTGGCACTGCCCGCATAAACACCCATGTCGCGCAACAGCATCTGCGTATCGGCAGCGCTGGCGTTGTCGACAATGCAGCGGGTGGCGATATCTGCCTCGGGGCCGGTCAGATAATCATCGACAATGGGGCGAACCACCGTTTCCGCGCCGCGCCGCCCGGCTTTGTCAGCCAGATTGGCGGGGGAGCAGGCGGCCAATAAAAGGCAGGCGGCAAGGCTTGGACGGATCATGCTTTGGCCTCCATTTCATCCAGAAGATGGGTCAGACCTTCGGCCGCAAATTCGGCACGGATGGCCTTTAATGTCGGATCGCGCAACACATGCTCTTGCTCGGGGCGGTCCAGCCGGGCAAGCCAAAGGCGTGCATCCTGTTCAACGGCTTGGGCATAGGCTTGGCTGTCCCAACCCGTGCGAAGGTCGAGGCCTGCCTGATCCAGTGCATCGAAGAGCACGTCGAGATCATAAAAGGACAAGCCGCGTGGATGGATGTCGCGGCCTGCGCGATGCACCATCGAGACCAGCCTGCGGGTAACTTTGTGATACTGGATGCCCTGTGTCCGGGCCGCGAGTTCGGACCGGCCAAGGTCGTGGTCCAAGCGCCGGTTCAATACGTGGATCTTTTGCGGTAGGCGACCGAGCAACTGTCGGCCATGCAGCGCAGAACCTTCGGCGAAGATCAGTGTGTTGGCGCCCATGACCGCTTCCATCTGGGCGCGAAGCGGTAGGGCGGTCGGGTCCATCAATTGCACGCCAAGCGTCGTCAGTTGTTCAGCCAGATAGGATTCCCCGGCATTCGCGCCACTGCCCGCGGCGATCATCCCCAAGCGGCCGACATAGAGACAATCCGAGGGCATGGGATTTAACCCCATTTGCGCCACCCGCTTTTCCAGCAGGTTCAGATAGGCCGGGGTCGGCGGGGGGCCATAAAGCCTTTCGGCCTGCGGCATGACATGCAGTTTCGGCACGCGGAGGGGTTCTGTGATCACATGCACCTGTTCGCGGGGCACGCCAAACCAATCGATCAGATCCCAGACATAGCCTGGCAGATTGTCGCGGTTCAGACGTTCGGTGGTGATGAACAGATAGGGAAGGTCTGGCCAACGCTGGCGGGACCACAAAAGCCGGGTCAGATGTTCACAGACCAGATGGCCGAATTGCGGATAAAGCACACCGCCCCAGACGGCAGGACCGGGGAAGTCGGGAATTTGACCTTGCGGCATGGCGGGGGCAACATCAACGCGCTTATGTTTGCGGCGCACCAGCCGGGGCCAGGTCTGGCGATCGAAGTTCGGCCAGATCGGGCCACCATTGACGATGGTGGTGCGTGTCTTGTCCTGGCTGCCGGGCACGATCACCACATTGGCAAAGAAACGGCCCTGAGCCGGAGATCCCGGATGCCGTTGCCCGGCCCTTCGGCCGCGCTTGGGTGTGGCCCTCGCCGGGGCCGCCTTGGATGCTGGGGCCTTGCCTAGCCCCAGCTTGCGCAGGGCACGGGCCAGCAGACCAAGGGCGGGCCGGGCCTTTGGCATGTCAGTAGACCCTCGCCTTGGGCGCAATTTTCTTCAGGTCAATGCCGCCATCTTCGGCCTTGGTCAGCGGGTCCAGATGCACAGGACGGCTGGAGAGGGTGACTTTTGGCCCGTCGACATGGGCAAGGCTATGCACCCGCCAGTTCACGTCATCGCGGTTCGGGTAATCCTCATGCGCATGGGCACCACGGCTTTCCTTGCGGGCCTCGGCGGCGACGATGGTGGCCATTGCGTTCGGCATCAGGTTGGCCAATTCCAGCGTTTCCATGAGATCGCTGTTCCAGATCAGGCTGCGGTCGGTGACTTTCAGGTCATCCATCTTGCCCGCAATCGCCGTCATCTTCACAACGCCTTCGGCCAGGGTCTTGTCGGTCCGGAACACCGCCGCATCGGCCTGCATGGTTTTCTGCATTTCCAGCCGCAGATCGGCGGTTGGGACCGCGCCGTTCGCATGGCGCAAGCCGTCAAAGCGGGCCAGCGAACGTTCCACCTCGGCCTTGTTCACCGGGGCCAAAGCCTCTTTCCGGTTCACCACTTCGCCTGCCTTGATCGCGGCAGCGCGGCCAAAGACCACAAGGTCGATCAGGCTGTTTGACCCCAGACGGTTTGCACCATGCACCGAGGCGCAGCCTGCCTCACCCACAGCCATCAGGCCGGGGAAGATCGCATCCGGGTTGCCCGGTTGCGGGTTCAACACCTCGCCCCAATAGTTCGTCGGGATACCGCCCATGTTGTAATGCACCGTCGGCAGAACCGGGATCGGCTCTTTTGTCAGGTCGACGCCCGCGAAAATCCGGGCGCTTTCGCTGATGCCGGGAAGCCGCAGGTCCAGCGTTTCCTTGGGCAGATGGTTCAGGTGCAGGTGGATATGATCCTTGTTCGGCCCAACGCCCCGCCCTTCGCGGATTTCAATCGTCATGCAGCGGGAAACCACGTCGCGGCTGGCCAGATCCTTATAGGTCGGCGCATAGCGTTCCATGAAACGCTCGCCTTCGCTGTTGGTCAGATAGCCACCTTCGCCCCGCGCCCCTTCGGTGATCAGACAGCCCGAGCCGTAAATCCCCGTCGGATGGAACTGCACGAATTCCATATCCTGCAAGGACAGACCGGCCCGCGCCACCATGCCGCCGCCATCGCCGGTGCAGGTGTGGGCGCTGGTCGCAGAAAAATAGGCGCGGCCATAGCCGCCTGTGGCCAGAACGACCATCTTGGCATTGAAGACATGGATGGTGCCATCATCCAGCTTCCACGCCACAATCCCGGTGCAGCGGCCATCGGTGATGATCAGATCCAGCGCGAAATATTCGATGAAGAATTCCGCGTTGTTTTTCAGGCTTTGCCCATACAGCGTGTGCAGAATTGCATGGCCCGTCCGGTCAGCGGCGGCGCAGGTGCGTTGCACGGGGGGGCCTTCGCCGTATTCGGTGGTATGGCCGCCAAAGGGGCGCTGATAGATCTTGCCCTCTTCCGTCCGGGAAAACGGCACGCCGTAATGTTCCAGCTCGTATACCGCTTTGGGCGCTTCGCGGGCCAGATATTCCATGGCGTCGGTGTCGCCCAGCCAGTCGCTGCCTTTCACCGTGTCATACATGTGCCATTGCCAAGAATCCGGCCCCATGTTGCCAAGGCTGGCCGCAATGCCACCCTGTGCTGCGACGGTATGCGAACGGGTCGGGAAAACCTTGGTCACGCAGGCGGTGCGCAGGCCCTGTTCGGCCATGCCCAGGGTGGCGCGCAGGCCAGCGCCCCCGGCCCCCACCACCACGACGTCATAGTCATGCGTCTCGTACGGATAAGCGGTCATGATGTTCTTCCGGTGGTTACAGGGCCAGTTTCGCCAGCGCGAAAAGACCAATGGCGGTGGTCACATAGGACAGGCAGGTGACAAAGATGATCGCCATCTTGCCCTTGGTGCCGTGCAGATAGTCCTCGATCATCGTCTGGGAACCCTTGGCGAAGTGCCGCATGGCGACAAACAGGGTCAGCCCTGTCAGGATCGCCGGGAAAGGGCGGCTGAAGGTTTCGACGACGCCGGCATGATCTTGGCCCAACGCGGTGCCAAAGACGTAAAGAAAGGTTGGCACAAGAAAGGCCAAGGCCACGGCAGAGACGGTCATCGACCAATGGTGCAGGGTGCCGGTGTGGCCAGCCCCTTTGCCCATGGCGCGTTTGCGGTCGGTCAAATAGCGCATGATGGCCCCCTAGATGATCAGGATGGTGGCGATGGTCAGCACGACCGAGCCAATCAGGCAGGCCCAGCCAAGCTTTTCAGCGGTGGGAACGTCCAGCCCATGGCCCGCATCGTAATAAAGATGCCGAAGGCCAGCGAGGTAATGATACCAGACCGCCCAAAGGCTGCCAGTAAAGATCAGATCGCCGAACCAGGATGTGACCACAGCATTCGCCAAGGCGAAATGTTCCGGCGAATGGGCGGCGGCGAAAAGCCACCAGACAGCCAGGAAAACCCCGACGATCATGCCATTGCCCGTCACACGGGTCAGGATCGAAGTCAGCATGGGAATATGCCAACGGTAAATCTGCAAATGTGGGGAAAGGGGGCGTTCCACCCGTTTCGCTTGCGCCATGAACCTGTTCCTTCATCGCGGGCCCATGACCCCCGCGCGGGGCCGGGCGACTGGCTCAACACTCCATAGCGCATTTTTCGCCGCTGTCACGCGCTGCGATGCCGCAAATGTTGGGTAGGGGGAAGATTCTACTGTCTTGTGATCACAGATTTTCGCCGTGTGATCACAAAATCCGCTTGCCAGCGCTATCACGGCGAAGGCCGGGCATGAGCTTGCGTCGCAGCCTTCGCAGCAGCCGTTGAAAGCCAAATGCGCGGCTTAATGCACGACCTGAGCGCAAGGCGGCTGCCAGATCGGCCGGAGGGGTCAACGGGGTCAGCAAGCCTTTGGCCAGATCGTGTTGCAACCGGGCGCGGTCTGGCATGGCTTCGTTCAAAATAACTGTATCGGGGACGCCTTGCTGCATCATTCGCAACCATCGCCGATAGCGGTGCGAAAGCTGCTTTTGCGGATTTTGGGCAATGTCTGCGACAGCCGACTCGCCCAGACGCCGGGCGGAGGTCAAAAACTCCTCCGCGTCACGAAAGGGGAAATGCAGGATGCGCAATGCGCTTTGCATGGCTTCGCAGGGCGGGTCCATCGTGGCCCTATGCGCGCCCTTGGTCAGGTGTTTCAGCGTGGCGACCTGAAAAACCACTTTGGGGTTGGTTGCGTAATATTCAAAGGGCAGGGAGACCACGGTTTCGGGACTTTCCATCCCCTCTGGTGCGGGGGTGGTTACGCGGCTTTCAAACATCGGTGCAGCCCGCCAGCCATGGTCGGCCAGATCCTCACGCGCGAAGATCACGTTTTGACGTGGCACCTCTAGCAAACGGTTGTCCTTTTGGCCCAGCAGATACGATTTCAGCGTTTCGCCGGGCGGTGGGATGTAGAATTCATCGGCGTCATTGGCGATGTGCCAGACATGGCCATATTTGCCCCGTGCCTTGCGGATCAGGTCGCGTGTCCAGATCGCCTGTTGCACGACCGGATCTGTACGGCGGCTGATATCTATGGGCATTTCCCGCGCGAGACGCCGCAAAACCTGCGTGGTGCCGTCGGTTGAGGCGTGGTCAATCACAACGAAACGATCCACCCCCTGCCGCCGATGCCAACGCAGGTTTTGTTCGATGATGTCGGCCTCGTCCCGGACAAGGATCGACATGATCAGGAAGGGTTGTTTCACTGTTCGCCCAGTTTCAGGTCGGGATGGTAATCGCCGGGAACCTCTTTGGTCACCGCCTGACCGCAGCGCATCACGCCGCGCAGGCTGTCAAAGGCATAGGTGGGCGAGCCTTGCAATTCCCAGCCCTTTGAAAGGGCTAGGCTGACCTTGTGGCAAAAGGCGGAAGTGTCGTCGTCAGACAGAAAGCGGTAAAGTTTCATGGATAGGTTCCGACAAAGGGTGAATGGCCCAACCAGATGTGGACATAGGCGATTGCGCCATACAACGCCAGCGTGCCGACAAGGTTCATGGCGTCGCCCTTGATGCCGCGCCCGTTTGTGGGCGGTGCCCAAGGGGCGGAACGGTTGATGATAACCATCGTGACCAAGGCCCAAAGGCCGATACCGCCGAACAGGACAATCGAGGCGCGGTCGCCGTTGACCAGAAGATGGGCCAGCGACCAGATCACCGTGCCCCAAAGCATCGGATGGCGCATTTTTGGGTAAAGCAGGCCCTTGGTGCCGCCGACCCCGAACAGAAAGACGGAAACCAACATCAGCGTGTTGTTCAGATGGCCCATGCCGGGCAGGGGCACATAGACGGACACCCATTCCGTCCAACGATAGCCCAGAACCATCAGCACAAGGCCCGCCAGCAACAGCAGCGTCACAAGCCCCTTGCCGCCGTCGCCCATCGTGGCCCTTTTCTCGGGGGCAACGCGTTTGAAAAGATGCGCCCCCCACCACAGGGCCAGCCCCGCCAGAATTAACACCATGCCCAAATCCATGCCTTGCACCCCTGCTTGGTTTTCGCGGGCACGATGCCGTCAACGGCCTGCCGCTGCAATGGTTTTGGCAAGTTCCAAAAGGCGCGTTGCCTCGGTGACATGCAGGGATTCGACGATCCGACCCTGATGCACGGCAACGGCCTGACCCTGCGCCATGGCCTGATCATGGGCGGCGATCAGGGCTTGGGCCTCGGCTAGTTCGGTGTCCGAGGGGCCAAAGACGGCATTGGCGGTGGCGATCTGGGCGGGATGGATCAGGGTTTTGCCATCGAAACCCAAGGTCCGCCCCTGTTCGCATTCGGCCTGCAACGCCGCCGGATCGTCCAGCGCGTTTAGCACACCGTCGAGAACCACTTTTCCCGCAGCGCGTGCCGCCAGCACGGCCAGCCCAAGGCTGGGCAGCAGCGCCAGACGGTCAGGCGTGGCGCGGGCGCGCAGGTCTTTCAGCAGGTCGTTGGTGCCGACGATCAGGCCCTGAACCTGTGGATGGGCCGCAATGCTGGCGGCGTTGAGGATGCCCAAGGGCGTTTCCAGCATGGGCCAAAGCGGTGCGTCGATGCCATCCAGATCGGCGGCATGGTTCACCTTGGGAAGGACCAGCGCATCGGCGATCCCGGCCAAGGTGCAGTCCTCCGCAAAACCCGGCGTTCCGCGCCCATTGACCCGCACCATCCGGAAGCGCGGGCCATAGCCGCCCTGTTCGAGTGCGGCACGCAGGGCCGCGCGCGCCGCATCCTTGGCGGCGGGGGCCACCGCATCCTCCAGATCAAAGATCAGGGCGTCGCAGGGCAAGGACCGCGCTTTTTCCAAGGCGCGGGCGTTGCTGGTGGGCAGGTAAAGGGCAGAACGGAAGGGGCGATTCGCAGGTGTCATTCGGCGAACATGGCCCGCCGCCCCCTGCAACGCCAGAGGTTCGGCGCGTTAACCTTGTCTTGGTGATCCGGGCGCAATCTGGAGGGGTTCTTATCCGCTGAAAGGCCATGCCATGATGCCCGTTCCGCAGTTCTTGTTTGCCCTGTCATTGGGCTTTGGTGGTGTAATCTGGGCGGTGCAGGCCAGCCATGCGCAATCTGCCCCGCCCTGTGCGCCCCGCGCCACGGTGGTCGAGGCCCTGTCCGAGCGCTATGGCGAAAGCCGCCAAAGCATCGGCATGTCAGCCGACAACATGGTGGTCGAGGTCTATGCCAGCCGAGAGACCGGAAGCTGGTCATTGGTCATCACCCGGCCCGATGGCCTGTCCTGCCTTGCCGTCACCGGCAACGGGTTTGAGGTGTTGGCCGAGGCGGCGCAAAAGGGCGACCCAGCCTAAAGCCCACTGACGCCTTTCCAGATCAAATGCAGGGAAACCGCCAGCAAGGCCCAGGTGATGATCTTGAAGAACAGTTGTTCCGGCAGAATTTTGACCATCCGCACGCCCAGAAACACCGCAAGGATCGAGGGAACAGCCAGTATGGCTGCGACCTTCAGATTGGCCGGGTTCAATTGGCCCAGTGCGTAATAAGGGATCAACTTGATCGCGTTGATAAAGGTGAAAGCCACCGTCGTCGTCCCCGCGAACATGGCCTTGTCCATCTTCAAGGGCAGCGTATAGACCTGATAGGGCGGCGCGCCCGAATGGCTGACAAAGCTGGTAAACCCCGTTACTGCCCCCCAGAACAGCCCCGGCCCCACTTTGGCCGGTTTGGCCGGAACATCGCCGCTGCGGCGGATCAGCAGGTTCAGCGCAAAGGCCACGCCGATCAGCCCGACGACCAGTGTTACCGCCGCCTCGGACACAAGGCCCGCTGTGGCCCAGCCCAGACCGATGCCAAAGGTCGCCCCTGTGACCACGATCACCAGCACCCGGCGGTTAAAGCTGTGGCGATAGGCGTACAGCCCGAACATGTCGGACACCACATAGATCGGCAGCAGCAGGCCTGCCGCCGTCACTGGCGAAACCGCCACCGCCAGAATCGGCACGCCCAGCATGCCCACGATGGGCACGCCCCCTTTGCTGGCCCCCACCAGCATGGCCGCCAGCACCGCCAGCGCCCAGAACAACATGCCTTCCATCGGGAATCCTTCCTGCGCTTTGCGCCATTGCCGCTTTGTTAGCGTTAAACCTTGGGAAACGGCAAGATCGCCCCATCGCTGCGCTGCGGCAGGCTTGCGCGGCGGGGATTCAGACGCTAGGCATCCGGGCGACCTTACAACCTGACCAAGGGGACAATCATGGCCAGACCGAAGATCGCACTCATCGGCGCGGGACAGATTGGCGGCACGCTCGCCCATCTCGCGGCACGGAAGGAACTGGGCGACATCGTCCTGTTCGACATTCCCGATTTCGAAGGCACGGCCAAGGGCAAGGCGCTGGATATCGCGCAGTCCGGCCCGATTGGCGGTTTTGACGCCAGCATCACCGGCACCTCGGATTTCGCTGATCTGGCGGGCGTGGATGTCTGCATCGTCACGGCCGGCGTGCCCCGCAAACCGGGGATGAGCCGCGATGACCTGCTGGGCATCAACCTGAAAGTCATGAAATCGGTGGGCGAGGGCATCAAGAAGCACGCGCCGAACGCCTTTGTGATCTGCGTGACGAACCCGCTGGATGCGATGGTCTGGGCTTTGCGCGAATTCTCGGGCCTGCCGCAGAACAAGGTGGTGGGGATGGCGGGCGTGTTGGACGCAGGCCGTTTCCAGCATTTCTTGTCGTTGGAATTTGGCGTGTCGATGCGCGACGTGTCGGCCTTTGTGCTGGGCGGCCATGGCGATACGATGGTTCCGCTGACCCGCTATTCGACCGTGGCGGGCATTCCTTTGCCCGATCTGGTGGCGATGGGCTGGACGACGCAGGAAAAGCTGGACGCCATCGTTCAGCGCACCCGTGACGGCGGTGCCGAGATTGTTGGCCTGCTGAAAACCGGTTCGGCGTTTTATGCGCCCGCCGCCAGCGCCATCGAAATGGCCGAAGCCTATCTGCGCGACCAAAAGCGTCTTCTGCCCTGTGCTGCCTATGTGAAGGGCGCTTATGGGTTGGACGGGCTTTATGTCGGCGTTCCGGTGGTGATCGGGGCTGGCGGGGTGGAGCGCGTGGTTGAGATCAAGCTGAACGCCGACGAGAACGCCATGTTCCAGAAATCGGTGGATTCGGTGAAGGGTCTTGTCGCCGCCTGCAAGGGCATTGATCCGTCGCTGGCTTAGGTCTGAAACATGATTAGAAAGGTCCTTTTTTCAACGCAAAAGAATGAAGGGCCTTTCTTGCTGGAATGGGTGGCCTATCACAAGGCAATCGGTTTCACGGATCTGGTTATTGTTTCGAACGACTGCTCGGACGGGTCTGATCATCTTTTGGACGCTTTAGCCGCTGCCAAGGTCGTTCATCATATTCGGCAAGAAGTCCCAGCGGGTGTCGCACCCCAGTTCAACGCGCGGGATATCGTTCTGCGTGAGCAGCTTTTCAGAGCTGGAGATTGGGTTATCTGGCTCGATCTGGATGAATTTTTTGTTCCGGATGATCGCTTCAAGTCTATGGCACCCTTGACGTACTGGCTGCAAAAAGCCGGGGCCGAGGCTTTGGCTTTGAACTGGCGGATCATGGGGGACAGCGGACAAGTTGGCCTGCCTGAACGCTTTGTCTCGCGGGCGTTTCAAGGAACATCCCGCGCGGCCCACGTGGTCAATCAGACGGTAAAAACCTTTTTCCGCTGGTCGGAAAAGGTTCAAAATCTTCATTTACACCGTCCACTTTGGAACCCAGATTTGCCTGCACCTAAGGTCCTGTTGGGCAACGGCAAGCCGTCCGACAACAGCTTTATTTTTGAATTGCATCGCAATGGCAGCCCCGAAAGCCGGGTGGATTTCGCCGGCCAAAGGTATGTTTTGGGACAAATCAACCATTACTCGATACGGACCCGAGACCTTTTCCAGCTGAAAGCCCAGCGGGGGCGCGGGGCGGCGGCGGCGAATGGCCCTTCACGGCACAACCAAGAATTTTACGATCAGAACAATACGAACGATACGACCAACGATCGTATACTCGCTCGACTGCCCGCCACCGACGCGATGCTGGCGCGTCTGCTGGACCTGCCCGGCGTGGCGCAGGCCCATCAGGCGACCGTGGCGCATGTGTTGGCGCAGATCAGGGCCTTGGACTAGAACCGGTGTCCGCTCGGTTCTAGCCCGTTTCCCTCACCAATGGCGGTAGCGGCGGTTGTGCAGGATCACGCCCAAGGCCAGCGCGCCGATGGCCAGTTCGGCGACCATCGCCGTGGTGATTTCCGGCCCCGCCCAGCCGGTGGCGAAAGCCGAATACAGACGGGCCAGCCCATAGGCGCTGAAATAGACGGCCGCCACGATCAGCGCAGTGGGCCGCCAGTCCGCCTTAAATAGCGCCCCCAGCAGGAACAGGGCCACCACCAGCAGGACGGCCCCCGAGGCGCGGATTTCGCTGAACAGGTTCACATCGCCGCCAAGGTCGATGCCGGTCGATCTGTAAAAGCCTTGCGTCAGGAAGGTGATGGAAAACCCAATGGCCAGGCTGATCAGCCCCGCCAGCAGAAAAATAGCGCGGGTCAGGAAAAGGGCAGGGTCACGCATCGCAGGTTTCCTTTCAGGTTGTCTTTGGGCAAGGTAAAGGGGCCGCGGATCGCGGTCTTGACATTGTGTCAAGTTGTTTGGATTTAAGGATGACTTGACATCGTGTCAATAGAGGCGAAGCCGACCCGTGAACGCATTCTGGATGCCGCCCTTGATCTGCTGACCGCGGGGCAGGGTGTTCGGATGGGCGATGTGGCGAAACAGGCAGGGATCAGTCGTCAGGCGCTGTATCTGCATTTCGGCACGCGCACCGAATTGCTGGTGGCAACGACGCTGCATCTGGACCAGATCAAGGGGCGTGATGCCCGTCTGGCCCCGGTGCGGGCGGCAGAAACGGGTTTGGAACGGCTGCGGCTGTGGGTGCAGGCTTGGTGCGCCTTTGTCCCTGAAATCCACGGGCTGGCGCGGGCGCTGATGGATCAGTCGGTGACTGATGCCGAAGCGGCCTTAGCCTGGGCCGCCCGTATGGAGGATATGCGACAGGGCTGTCAGGCGGCGTTGGCGATGCTGGCACGGGATGGATCCTTGCGGGCAGGGATGCCTGTGGATCAGGCGACCGACCTTTTGTGGATGTTGCTGTCGGTGCAGAACTGGGAAGCCTTGGTGCAGGTACGGGGCTGGTCGCAGGTTGATTATGCCCAGCAGATGGAACGCCAAGCGCTGGAAATGCTGACGGGGCGGGTGGGGAATCCCTGACCTGCCAAGGGCTTGTTCCAAGGCCCGGCAAGGCGCATCCTGTCTGCAACCCTTAACAGGAGCCGCCCATGCGCCGCCTTGCAACATCCCTGATCGCCCTGACCCTTGCCAGCCCCGCGCTGGCCGACACGGATTATTCCGCGCTGATCGCGGAAAAGGGTCTTGCGGCAGCCGCGGCTGAAATCTCTTCCAACGGCGCGCTCACCCCAGCGGACCGGTTTGCCTTGGGCGGCGTTCGATTCCTTCGTTCGGTCGAGGGGGTCTTGCAGGCCCGCTGGCAATCCGGTGTCACCGACGACATGCGGATGCTGCCCATCTTTCGCCTGCCCATCGAA
Organism: Neogemmobacter tilapiae; assembly: GCF_014652215.1. Classification (GTDB taxonomy): domain Bacteria; phylum Pseudomonadota; class Alphaproteobacteria; order Rhodobacterales; family Rhodobacteraceae; genus Neogemmobacter; species Neogemmobacter tilapiae. The sequence goes on from NZ_BMYJ01000004.1 coordinate 79,233, forward strand.
GAAAACCCAAATCCCGAGCCATTCAAACCTGCGATGGTCTCGGAAACATTTGCGCGCTTCTTGATCGGCATGGGCGCTGCCAACAAGGCCCTCTCAGGTATACCCGATGATGCCGATTTCGGCGTGACCCTCCGCTTTGACGACATCTGGTTTGACATCAACACCAACAGCGCCCGCGATCCCGGCGAATCCCTGCTGGATGTGGCTGGCCCCATGCTGATGGGTTGGGAATGGGCCGAGCGCGACCCCGCCACCCCCGGTCCCGTCGTGCGCTTTGATGCCGCCGATGCCGCTTGGCTTTCGGCCTATACCCATGTTCTGGCCGGGGTCAGCGAGGTGATCCTGGCCTATGACCCCACGGAATCCATCGACAAGGTGCTGAAAACGCGCGCCCAGTTGCAGGCGCTGAACATGACCGCCAGCGCCGCGCCGCCCTTTTACGACGACAGTTTCGGCCAGTTTGCGGACTATGCCTATGCCGTCATTGACGCGCTGGATCAGGAACCCGACGCCGAGGGTCTGAAGCGCGCTCATGGGCATTTCCTAGCCATGGTCAGCGAAAACCGCCGCTTCTGGCAATTGGTCGAGGCCGAGACGGACAACGACTCCGAATGGCTGCCCAATGCCCGTCAGCAATCGGCTTTTGGCATCGACCTGCCGCCTGAAACGGGGGCCATGTGGATGGCCGTGCTTGATGAGATGGAGGCGACCCTGAAGGGTGATCTGCTGGTGCCCTATTGGCGGCTGGGCGATGAAGCGGGCATCAACATCGGCCGCATGTTCACCGAACCCGCGCGCATTGATCTGGCCGGTTGGATCCAAGGGGCCGATGCCCTGCCCTATATGGAAAAGGGTCGGTTGATCACCGGTGAAAGCTGGGGCCGGTTCGAACAGATGATGGGTGGGCAGGCGATGCTTTTGTCGCTTTGGTTGAATTGATAAGGCGCGGGTGACGCCACGGCTGGCTTGCCCGAGTAAAATAGTTGTGATCTATCCCGGCAATCCATTTTGGAGATTGCTGTGAGTCGTTTGACCAAAGGATTTGTTTACGCCACCACTGGCGCGGACTACACCGCCTTGGCCCGGCGGTCAGCGCGCAATCTGCGGCAGGCTCATCCCAACGTCCAAATCGACCTCTATACCGATCAACACGTGACCGACGCGGTCTTTAACCGAATTTACCCGGTGCAGGATAATTGGTTTCGGCCAAAGATGGAGGCACTGCTGCGCTCGCGCTTTGATGTTACCGTTCTGCTTGATTCCGATACGATCCCTTTGGCCCATATCGACGAGCTTTTTCGCGCTGTCGAAGGTTGCGATTTGGCCGCCTGCCTTTCCACCGGCCGGCCGCTGGCCATGTATTTGGATCAACCCGAAATTCCGCGCAGCTTTCCCTATCTGAATGCGGGTGTCATGGTCGTTCGCCGCAATCGGCGCACCCAAGCCCTGATCCGGGAATGGCGCGACATGGTTCGCCGCAACGATCTGCCTAAGGATCAGCCTCCGCTGCGCTGGCTGCTCTATCATCGTCGGATCCGTTTTCAGGTTCTGCCGATGGAATATAACCTGGTCAATCTTGATTTGCTGGACCAGTGGCAGTCGCATTTCGGCGCGCCGCGCCTGTTGCATGTGCAGAAGCTCCACGACGCCGATCCCGGCGATCCCGAAACACCCTTCCATCTTGGGCAGGTCTTGGGCGAAGCCCGCCGTGACACTGTGCGTTATCGGCAGGCCCGTGAAGCGCATCGCCGCGCCAACTTTGTGCCGCCGTCCTCGGTCACCGGCACCCCAACAGCATTGGCGAGGCGGATGCTGTTTCGTCTGCAATCCCTTTGGGAAATGGCCCGTTGCACCCTTGCCCGGCGACTCGGTCGCTGACCATCTGCAAATTTGTGATCACACTTTTTCGGCGTGTGATCACAAAATTCACTTTCTTGGCATGGGAAGCGCATTTTCGGCGTTTCCTGTTTTGAAACCGTCATCGAATGTGGCAATACCCGGCCAAACCTAACCCGTCCGGGAGATGACGATGAACATCCACGAATATCAGGCCAAGGCTCTGCTGCGCAGCTATGGCGTGCCTGTCTCGGACGGGCGGATTGTCCAGCGCGCCGAAGAGGCCAAGACGGCAGCCGGTGAACTGGACGGGCCGCTTTGGGTCGTCAAGTCGCAGATCCATGCGGGTGGTCGCGGCAAGGGCAAGTTTGTCGAAGCCGAGGCCGGCGAAAAAGGCGGCGTCCGTCTGGCCAAGTCGAAAGAAGAAGCGGAAACCATGGTCAAGCAGATGCTGGGCCGCACCTTGGTGACGCACCAGACCGGGCCGCAGGGCAAGCAGGTCAACCGCATCTACATCGAAGACGGCACCGACATTGCGCGCGAATTGTATCTGGCTTTGCTGGTGGATCGCGCCTCCAGCCGGATTTCCTTTGTCGCCTCGACCGAAGGCGGGATGGACATCGAAGAAGTCGCCCACAACACCCCGGAAAAGATCGTGTCCTTCTCGGTCGATCCGGCCTCGGGCCTGTCGGATTTCCACGGCCGCCGGGTGGCTTTTGCCTTGGGTCTGGAAGGCAATCAGGTCAAGCAATGCGTGGCGCTGATCAAGCAGCTTTACAAAGCCTTTGTCGAAAAAGACATGGAAATGCTGGAGATCAACCCGCTGGTTGTCACCACCGATGGCAATCTGAAATGTCTGGATGCCAAGGTCGGCTTTGACAATAATGCGCTGTATCGTCAGCCCGATATTCTGGCGCTGCGGGACGAGACGGAAGAAGACCCGAAAGAACTCGCGGCTTCGAAATTCGACCTGAACTACATCGCGCTGGATGGCGACATCGGCTGCATGGTGAACGGCGCGGGTCTGGCGATGGCGACGATGGACATCATCAAGCTCTATGGCGCGGAACCGGCGAACTTTCTGGACGTGGGCGGCGGAGCGACCAAAGAAAAGGTGACCGAGGCGTTCAAGATCATCACCTCGGACCCGAACGTCAAAGGCATTCTGGTCAACATCTTCGGCGGCATCATGCGCTGCGACATCATCGCCGAAGGCATCATTGCGGCGGTGAAAGAAGTGGGGCTGAAGGTTCCGCTGGTGGTGCGGCTTGAGGGGACGAATGTCGATCTGGGCAAGGACATCATCCGCAATTCCGGGCTGAACGTGATTGCCGGGGATGATTTGAGCGACGCAGCCCAGAAGATTGTAAAGGCGGTGCGGGGATGAAAGTTTCTGCATATTTCGTCATTGCCGCAACCTGCCTATTGGCGGGTTGCGTGACGCCTGACCCGGAACAAAAGGCTGCGCTTGAGGCCAACAAGAAAGCGATTGGTCTGGCGATCACTCAAGATTATTTTCCGCTGGCCGCAAGAGTTGGTGAAGTTTGCCTGGACCGTGCCGAAGGGAAGGACGCAAGGGCTGACTTCCTTACTCAGCAAGGCTTTAGGTACTTGGAGTTTCTTGGTGATGCTAACGGTTATCGCAAAGACTTTGCATCGGGCGACCAAAAAGCCACTGTAGAGATCGTCTTGCGACAGTCGGGGTGCGAAATCGTTCTACCCCCAGAAATAGATTTGGACCTCGCAGCACACCGCAATCTAACGGTCTCAGCTTTCACCAAGCGTGGCTATTCAGTTTCCGCCAAAACGAACACACCCAGCGCGGGATCGGCTCTGGCGTCAGCCGCTATGGGCGCGGCCCTAGGTGTAAACCGCAATGAGGGAGCCTTCCAGACGGCAGTAAAGGGCGACGTCGAGGTCCAGTTTTCGGCCGTGCTGCTCCAGTCTAGAACGGGCGCTTTCCTTAGGGAAAAAATACTCCGTCGTTCTCCCGCGCAATGAGCAGAGCGCGTTTAGGTGCGCTTCCAATTCAAAGGTCCAACATGACCCGCCTCGCCTTTCTTACCCTCCTCCTTGCCAGTCCTGCCTTCGCGCAGGACAATGCCATTCTGGTTCACATGACCCGCGATCTGGGCAAGCCTGAAAAAGCCCTGCGTGCCGCCTATGCCGCTTGCATCGCGGGGAATGGGCAGGTGGAGGCGACGGCCCAGCCCTTTACCGAAAACGGTTGGACCCGCAGCGATGACACTGAAATGGGCCTGATCACCTTGACCCCGGCGGAAGGCGACCTCTACGTGACCCTCGCCGCCGATGGCACTTTTTGCGATGTCGCCAGCGAAAGCCAGGGCACGGATGCGGCGCTGTCCTCGATTCAAATCTTGTCCGGCGCTGCCGGTCTGCCCGTCGAAATGCTGGAAACCGGCAGCGAATGTCTGGCCGCCAGCATCGGTATGGGCATGGTCGAAATAACATCATCCGGCAACGATCCCGTTTGCCTTTCCGAATCCACCAGCGCGGCGCGCTTCTTCTTCACCCCGTCCTGACAGCGCCCCCGCGCGACACAGACAGCAGAGAAAGACAAACCATGTCCATCCTCGTCAACAACAACACCCGCGTCATCTGTCAGGGCTTTACCGGCAGCCAAGGCACCTTCCATTCGGAGCAGGCGATTGCTTACGGCACGAAAATGGTCGGCGGGGTGACCCCCGGCAAGGGCGGCAGCGAACATCTGGGCCTGCCGGTTTTCAACTCGGTGCATGAGGCTGTGGCGCGCACCCAAGCGAATGCCAGCGTAATCTATGTCCCGCCGCCCTTTGCTGCGGATTCGATCTTGGAAGCCATCGACGCCGACATTGAACTGATCATCTGCATCACCGAAGGCATCCCGGTACTGGACATGATGAAGGTGAAGCGCGCTTTGGAGGGTTCGAAATCCCGCCTGATCGGGCCGAACTGCCCCGGCGTGATCACCCCCGGCGAATGCAAGATCGGCATCATGCCGGGCCATATCCACAAGCGCGGCAAGGTGGGCGTTGTGTCCCGTTCCGGCACGCTGACCTATGAGGCGGTGAAGCAAACCTCGGACCTGGGCCTTGGCCAGTCGACCGCCGTGGGCATCGGCGGCGACCCGATCAAGGGGACGGAACATCTGGACGTGCTGGAAATGTTCCTGGCCGACCCGGAAACCGAAGCGCTGATCATGATCGGCGAAATCGGCGGTTCGGCCGAAGAAGAGGCCGCACAATTCCTGGCGGATGAGAAAAAGCGCGGCCGCTGGAAGCCTACCGCTGGCTTCATCGCAGGCCGGACGGCACCCAAAGGCCGCCGGATGGGCCATGCCGGGGCGATTGTCGCGGGCGGCAAGGGCGATGCGGAAAGCAAGATCGAGGCGATGAAAATGGCCGGAATCGTGGTGGCCGACAGCCCGGCGCATCTGGGCGAAGCGGTGATGAAGGCGATCAAGGGGTAAGGTGGGGTTTTCCACCATCCAATCAGCGGCGGGGTGAACCCCGCCCTACGGAAATATGATGAACGCAATCGACGCCATCAGGACGGGGTTCGCCAAGTCCTTCCAATTCTCGGGCCGCGCCGGCCGGGCCGAGTTTTGGTGGTTTTATTGTCTTTGCTCAATCCTAATTCGTGCGATCAGTGCTTACACCCAACACGAGATTTGGCAAAGCCCCAGACTTTTGGTCGCCATTTATCTTACTTTTGCGTGGGTTGCAGCAGGCGTGCGCCGCATACATGATATTGGCAGGTCGGCCCATCTTTTCGCTGTTGGCGCCGTTGCTTCTGTTCTGCTTGCGCCAATGGCGCTCAATCTGTCGCGTGACAATCCGATCGATGCATCAGCCGCGCAGTGGCTTTGTTTCGTTCTTATGTGGGCGATCACATTTTACCTTTACTGGTACCTGATCTCCCCCTCCCAACCCGGCCCGAACAAATACGGTCCCAACCCTCACGAGGTCCCATCATGACCGACCAATCCCCCAATTCCGCCTTCCGTGCCGGTTCGTTCCTGGATGGAGCGAATGCTGATTATGTGGATCAACTGGCCGCCAGGCACGCCGCCGATCCCGCCAGTGTCGATGCTGGCTGGGCCGAGTTTTTCAAGGCGCTGGGCGACAGTGAGCTGGACGCCAAGCGGCAGGCGCAAGGCCCAAGCTGGGCCCGCGCCGATTGGCCACCCCAGCCGGTGGATGACCTGACCGCCGCCCTGACGGGCGAATGGCCCGTCATGCCCACCAAGGACGCGAAAGCCGCTGGCGCGAAGATTGCCGCCAAGGCCGCCGAACAGGGCGTGGCCCTGTCCCAAGACCAGATCACCCGCGCCGTGCTGGACAGCATCCGCGCCATCATGATCATCCGCGCCTACCGCATCCGGGGCCATCTGGCCGCGAACCTTGACCCGCTGGGCCTGCAACAGCAGAACGCCCATCCCGAACTTGATCCGGCCTCCTATGGTTTCACCGATGCCGACATGGACCGTCCCATCTTTATCGACAATGTTCTGGGTCTCCAGCATGCCTCCATGCGCCAGATCGTCGATATCGTGAAGCGCACCTATTGCGGCACCTTTGCCCTGCAATACATGCATATTTCCGACCCGGAACAATCCGCTTGGCTGAAGGAGCGGATCGAAGGCTACGGCAAGGAAATTCAGTTCACCCGCGAAGGCCGCCGCGCGATCCTGAACAAGCTGGTCGAGGCGGAAGGTTATGAAAAGTTCCTGCATGTCAAATACATGGGGACCAAGCGTTTCGGTCTGGACGGCGGCGAAAGCCTGATCCCGGCGATGGAACAGATCATCAAGCGCGGCGGCGCTTTGGGGGTCAAAGACATCGTCATCGGCATGCCGCACCGCGGGCGTCTGAACATCCTTGCCAACGTGATGCAGAAGCCCTACCGAGCGATTTTCCACGAATTTCAGGGCGGCAGCTACAAGCCCGAGGATGTCGATGGTTCGGGCGATGTGAAATATCACCTTGGCGCGTCCAGTGACCGCAGCTTTGACGGCAACACCGTCCACCTGTCGCTGACCGCGAACCCCAGCCACCTAGAGGCGGTGAATCCTGTGGTTCTGGGCAAGGTCCGCGCCAAGCAGGATCAGCACAACGACCCAGACCGCGTGTCGGTTCTGCCGATCCTGCTGCACGGCGATGCCGCCTTTGCGGGGCAGGGTGTTGTGGCGGAATGCTTTGGCCTGTCTGGCCTGCGCGGTCACCGCACTGGCGGCACCATGCATATCGTGGTGAACAACCAGATCGGCTTTACCACCGCGCCTTCCTTCTCGCGCAGCAGCCCCTATCCCACCGACATCGCCCTGATGGTCGAGGCCCCGATTTTCCACGTGAACGGTGACGACCCCGAGGCTGTGGTTCACGCCGCCAAAGTGGCCATCGAATTCCGCCAAAAGTTCCACAAAGACGTGGTTCTGGACATCTTCTGCTATCGCCGCTTTGGCCATAACGAAGGCGACGAGCCGATGTTCACCAATCCGGGCATGTACACCCGGATCAAAAAGCAGAAATCGACGCTGCAACTGTATACCGAACGTCTGGTCGCTGACGGGCTGATCCCCGAAGGCGAGATTGAGGATATGAAGGCCGCCTTCCAGGCCCGCCTGAATGAGGAATTCGAGGCGGGTAAGAACTATAAACCCAACAAGGCCGACTGGCTGGATGGGCGCTGGTCGGGCATGGACCGCGAGAAAGAATATCAGCGCGGCGAAACCTCCATCGCGCCGGAAACCTTGGCCGAGGTGGGGGCAGCCCTGACCCGCGTGCCGCAGGGCTTTGACATCCACAAGACGGTGACACGCCAGTTGGAAGCCAAAAGCCAGATGTTCGCCAATGGCAAAGGCTTTGACTGGGCGACCGCCGAGGCGCTGGCCTTTGGTTCCTTGGTCACCGAAGGCTTCCCCGTGCGTCTGGCGGGGCAGGATTGCACCCGTGGCACGTTCAGCCAACGCCATTCGGCCTTTGTCGATCAGACCACCGAAGAGCGCCACTATCCGCTGAACCATATTCGGCCCGGTCAGGCGAAATACGATGTCATCGATTCGATGCTGTCGGAATATGCCGTGCTGGGCTTCGAATACGGCTATTCGCTGGCCGAACCCAAGGCGTTGGTGATGTGGGAAGCGCAGTTTGGCGATTTCGCCAATGGCGCGCAGATCATGTTCGACCAGTTCGTCAACTCGGGCGAGTCAAAATGGCTGCGCATGTCCGGCCTCGTCTGCCTTCTGCCGCATGGCTATGAAGGGCAGGGGCCGGAACATTCCTCGGCCCGTCTGGAACGCTTCTTGCAACTGTCGGCTGAGGACAATTGGATCGTCGCCAACGTCTCCACCCCGGCCAACTATTTTCACATTCTGCGCCGTCAGATGCACCGGAATTTCCGCAAGCCGCTGATCCTGATGACGCCGAAATCGCTGCTGCGCCATCCGATGTGCGTCAGTGAAACGGCGGATTTCACCACCGGCTCCAGCTTCCATCGCGTGCTGTGGGACGATGCGCAAAAGGGCAATTCGACGACCACCCTGAAAGCCGATGACAAGATCCGCCGCGTGGTGATCTGTTCGGGCAAGGTCTATTTCGATCTGCTGGCGGAACGCGACAAGCGCGGCATCGACGACGTCTATCTGATGCGTCTGGAACAGTTCTACCCCTTCCCGGCGATGACCTTGCAGCGCGAATTGACCCGTTTCAAAGACGCGGAAATCGTCTGGTGTCAGGAAGAGCCGAAAAACCAGGGCGCTTGGTCCTTTGTCGAACCCAACCTTGAATGGGTGCTGGGCAAGATCGGGGCGAAACATGGCCGTGCAACCTTTTCGGGCCGCAGCGCCAGCGCGTCCCCGGCGACGGGTCTGGCCTCGCGCCACAAGATGGAACAAGAGGCGCTGGTGAATGCCGCGCTGACTATCGAATAAACGGAATGCGCCAAGGCGCGGAGGATTGAAAATGACCGATGTGATGGTGCCCTCCTTGGGTGAAAGCGTGTCCGAGGCAACCGTTTCGACCTGGTTCAAGAAACCGGGCGATGCGGTGGCGGTGGACGAAATGCTGTGCGAACTGGAAACTGATAAGGTTTCGGTCGAGGTTCCCAGCCCCGTCGCCGGGGTTCTGGCCGAAATTCTGGCGCCCGAAGGCACGACCGTTGCGGCCAGCGCCCGTTTGGCGATTGTGACCGAAGGCGCGACGGCAACCGCCAAAGCCCCGGAACCCAAGGCCGAAGCCGCCGCTGCGGTGAATTCGCCCGGCGCTGGCCCGGAAACCCTGACCCCGCGCAAGGATGTCGAAGACGCCCCCGCCGCGAAAAAGGCCATGGCCGAGGCTGGTCTTTCGCGCGATCAAGTGCAGGGTTCGGGCCGCGATGGCCGCGTGATGAAGGAAGACGTGGCGAAAGCCGTGGCCGCTCCCGCCGCCGCCCCGGCCCCCGCTGCCGTGCCGCGCGCCCCGGTGCCTGCGGATGATGCGGCGCGTGAGGAACGGGTGAAAATGACCCGCCTGCGCGCGACGATTGCCCGCCGCCTGAAAGACGCGCAGAATACAGCGGCGATGCTGACGACCTATAACGAGGTCGACATGTCGGGCATCATGGGATTGCGCAACGAATACAAGGACGTGTTCGAGAAAAAGCACGGCGTGAAACTGGGCTTCATGTCGTTCTTCGTAAAGGCCTGCACCCATGCCCTGAAAGAAATCCCGGAAGTGAACGCCGAGATTGACGGGCAGGACATCGTTTACAAGAACTACGTCCACATGGGCGTGGCGGTTGGAACGCCGTCGGGCCTTGTGGTGCCGGTGGTGCGCGACGCCGACCAGATGGGCTTTGCCGCGATTGAGAAAAAGATCGCCGAACTGGGCCTGCGGGCGCGGGATGGCAAGCTGTCGATGGCCGAAATGCAGGGCGGTTCGTTCACGATTTCCAACGGCGGGGTTTACGGCTCGCTGATGTCCTCGCCCATCCTGAACCCGCCGCAATCGGGGATTCTGGGGATGCACAAGATTCAGGACCGCCCGGTGGTGGTGAACGGCCAGATCGTGATCCGCCCGATGATGTATCTGGCTTTGTCCTACGACCACCGGATCGTCGACGGCAAAGGGGCGGTGACCTTCCTTGTGCGGGTGAAAGAGGCGCTGGAGGATCCGCGTCGGCTGTTGATGGATATCTAAACGAGAAAAGTCGGCGCGCCAAAACTGCGCGCCGACTGCCATCAAAGGGTTGCGCAGGAGATTGAAATGTGGATCGAAAGCTACAGCTCTTGGGGCGCCATACTAATTTTGACGTTTGGCTTTGGTTGGGCTCTACAGCGAATTTCTGATTATGTTTTTGAAATGAAAATTCGACTAGAGCGCCTCTCCCTAACCTACATGAAAATTGAAGTCGACCTTGCTGCTATACAGGACAGCCTTTTGGTTATTAGCGAGAAGCAAGGTGAACAGACTTATAATCGTGTCCTTAAAATTAAGAATCGGAAGCCACACATACTAAAGCACCTAGCCGAAAATGGACCGCACTCATCAGAAATTTTGCGAGGCCTTCAGTTCCCCGACCCAAATGCTGATCCAGCCTTTTGGCATGTAGATCGCCTTAAAAAGCTTGGCTTGGTTGATGCCGAAAATTTTGATGTTGAGGAAAATAAAGGCCCATGACCCCCGAACTCCTCTCCCTCACCGCCCTCGCTGTCCTCCACTACGTCACCATCATCGTGGCGCAGCAGTTCCTCAACCGCGATGCCGGGCATGAGGCCAATGTTGGCACCCGCGAAAACCTCGAAGAAAAGCTCTCCGAAACCACCCTGCGCCTGCGCCGCGCCACGGCGAATTTCGTTGAAAACATCGGTCCCTTCATCATCGCCATTCTGGTCATCACCTTGGCCCAGAAGACCTCCACCTTCACCGCCATCCTCGCGTGGACCTATGTCGCCCTGCGCGCCCTCTATGTCGTCGCCTATGCCCGCGCCTGGGTGCCGCAGCGCAGTTTCATCTGGCTGACCAGCACGCTTTGCACCCTTGCCCTGTTGGTGATCGGAATCCTCTGATGCCCGTCGAACTGACCGCCCTTGCCCTCGCCCTTCTTCTCCAAGGCCTGCAATTCGTGCTGTTCGCTTTGCCCGCGAACCTTGAACTTGGCACCAAATACACCACCGGCCCGCGCGACGCGCCGCACAAGCCGCTGTCCCTCAAAACCGCCCGCCTGCAACGCGCCATGAACAACCATTTTGAGGCGCTTATCCTGTTCGCCCCCGCCGCCCTGGTGGTGGCCGTGACCAACCAATCCAGCCCGGTCACGCAAATCTGCGCGGGCCTCTATCTGGGGGCGCGCATCCTTTATATCCCCGCCTATGTCTTTGCCCTTGTGCCCCTGCGCTCTGCGATCTGGTGCATCGGCTTTTTCGCCACAATGGTCATGGTCGTGGCGACCCTGATCTGACCAAAAGGAAATGACCCATGTCTGACTTTGACACCATCATCATCGGCGCTGGCCCCGGCGGCTATGTCGCCGCCATCCGCGCGGCGCAACTGGGCCAGAAGGTGGCCGTGGTTGAGGGGCGCGAGACTTTGGGCGGCACCTGCCTGAACGTCGGCTGCATCCCCTCCAAAGCCCTGCTGAATGCCACACATCACCTGCATGAGGTGCATGAGAATTTCGAAAAGATGGGTCTGATGGGGGCCAAGCCCACCGTCGATTGGGCCAAGATGCAGGCCTATAAGCAGGACGTCGTGAACGGCAACACCAAGGGCATCGAGTTTCTGTTCAAGAAGAACAAGGTCACCTGGCTGAAAGGCTGGGCCACAATCCCGGCAGCGGGTCAGGTCAAGGTGGGCGAGGATGTCCACACCGCGAAAAACATCGTGATTGCGACGGGTTCGGAACCGGCCAGCCTGCCGGGCGTGACGGTGGATGAAAAGACCATCGTCACCTCGACCGGCGCGCTGACTCTGGGGGCGATCCCCAAGTCGCTGGTGGTGATCGGTGGCGGGGTGATCGGGCTGGAAATGGGCTCGGTCTATGCCCGTCTGGGGGCCGAGGTGACGGTGATCGAATATCTGGATTCGATTGCAGCGGGGTCGGATGGCGAAGTGGCCAAGGCCTTTCAGAAGATCCTTGCGAAACAGGGGATGAAGTTCATCCTTGGCGCCGCTGTGCAGGGGGCTGAGGTGACGAAAAAGGGTGCAACCGTCACCTACAACCTGCGCAAAGACGACAGCACGGCGACGGTGGATGCCGAGATTGTCTTGCTTTCAACCGGGCGGAAACCCTTTACCGATGGCTTGGGTCTGGCCGCCTTGGGCGTGGAACTGCATCCGCGCGGGCAGGTGAAAGTGGACGACCATTTCCGCACCAACATCGCGGGCCTTTATGCCATCGGCGATGCGATCCCCGGCCCGATGCTGGCGCATAAGGCCGAGGATGAGGGCATGGCCGTCGCCGAGGTGATCGCCGGCAAGGCGGGGCATGTGAACTATGCCGTCATTCCGGGGGTGATTTATACGACCCCGGAAGTGGCCTCGGTCGGCCAGACCGAGGAACAGTTGAAAGCCGAAGGCCGCGCCTACAAGGTCGGCAAGTTCCCCTTCATGGGCAACGCGCGGGCGAAAGCCGTGTTTCAGGCGGAAGGGTTCGTCAAGCTGCTGGCCGATGCCACGACGGACCGCATCCTTGGTGCACATATCATCGGGCCGGGCGCAGGCGATCTGATCCACGAGGTTTGCGTGGCGATGGAATTCGGCGCATCGGCCCAGGATCTGGCCCTGACCTGCCACGCGCATCCCACCTATTCCGAAGCAGTGCGCGAGGCTGCGCTGGCTTGCGGGGATGGGGCGATCCACGCTTAGAAGGTGGCCGCAGCTGCGTTCGGCCCTGCCAAGATCGTTGTTGTCCGCGCATTCGCGGATGGCTTTCGAGGTGGGGCCGGGGGGGCTTGGGGGCGGAAAACGATCCGGTTCAAGGATCTCTGGACCCCGTTTCACGCGTGAAACCCGTTCTACTCTATTGATTTACCTACAATATTCAAATTATTGAATATATTTCAGCGCAAGATGCAGATAAGCCTAACCTTACCCTTCCAGATCATCGAGATAGGTCAGTGCTGTAAAATTGCGCCGCTGATGGATGATGCGAAGTATGACAACGGCCCCGCCCACATCAGAAACGGGTGCGAAAAAGATCAGGTGCTTTTCATAGGCCAGAGACCGCATTCCCTTGCCCAAGGGCTCGCGCGGACGACCACAGTCTGGATCGGCCGCAATGCGGCGGAATGCGATGGCAAATCCACGATAATAGGCTCGCCACTGTCCTTCACTCCAATTTTGGATCGTCCAGTCGCGGACTTCGTCCAAATCTCGCCGGGCGCGGCTTGAAAATTCTAGCGCTGGTGCCTTCATCGAAAGGCGTCAGGCTCATAAGCCTCGATGTCGAAAGGCGCGTGATCGCCCGCCTCTGCTTCGGCCAAAGCCAGTTCAAGTTCGGCCTTGAACGCTTGAAACGCCAGCGCGCCATCCTTTTCCATCAGGCTGCGCATCCCCGCCCGGACAACCTCGGACAGGTTGGCGTAAGCGCCGGATTGAATCTGGGCTTCGGCGTAGTCTTGCATCGGTTTGGTCAAGTGGATGTTTGGCATGATGGCCTCCATATGGCAGATCGTAGCAGATACGGACATATTGGCAAGGAGAGGGATGGGCAGATTGCCCATCCTACGAAAGGCTGGCCCGAAGCCGTGCCGTTTGGCAGTGCAAAGAACGGGCAATCCCTTCCCATGTGCATCGGAGTCCGTTTCGGATTACACTTTTCCGGGATTGCCGTGAATCAGAACAGCCGGAGCACTTTAGTGGCAGAATTGAGTATGACCGCCGCTTCCTTCAGGATTCTTGGGGATGATCTGGTGCCTGAGGAGCTCACTATACTTTTGGGGAAGAACCCAAGTGACGCATATCGAAAAGGTGAGGAGTTGCCTACGCCCCTTGGCAATAGGAGAGCCGCGCGAACAGGTTACTGGGGGATTGCGGTTGCGAGGAAAGAACCGGCTGATCTGGACGCTCAGATTGCCGAGATTTTGGACGGCATGACAGATGACCTTGGCGTTTGGCAAGAACTGGCCAACCGTTTTCAATTGGAGATATTCTGTGGTCTATTCCTTAAAGAGTTCAACGAAGGCTTGTCGATTTCTGCCGCAACCACCGCTTTGCTTGGCGCGCGTGGTATCTCGTTGGATTTCGACATCTATTACAAAGGCGACGATTGATTATTACAAAGGCGACGATTGATCGCCCGCCTTCCCGCTTGTCATCGCTCGCCTAGGACCGCATCCAGTATTCCGGGGGGGCAGGTGAGCAGGTCTGTCATTGACGCATCAGGTTCAGGGAAACCCTTCCGAAGAGCCGTCTGTTAATTGAAGGAAGTATGGGCGCGACGAAGGGGCATGCTACGATTCACTGTGAGATGGTCGCGAGTTTGCCGATATGGTGGGTTGGCACCCACCCTACAGACCGCTCTCTCACGACCGCAACGGAATAAGGTCATGGCAAAGACAACCGCTTCCATTGAGCTTGGCGATCTGCTGCTTTTGCTCAAGCCCTTCATGGCTGACGAAAAATTCAAGAAGAACGGCAACTACTTCCGTCGTGTGACAGATGATGGTCTGACGCAGGTTGTCCAGTTCCAAAAGTCTTCGTTTGGGAGCGCCGATGAGGGGCAATTTGCTGTCAACCTGGGCGTCGCCATTCCAGAAGTTCACAGACATTTTCAGCCTGAGAGACCAATCGACAAAGTGAGTGATGTTGATTGTCACATCCAAGCCCGCCTTGGGATGCTTGCGACTGGAGGGCAGGACGTTTGGTGGCCTACCCAAGGCGCCGCCGGTTTGCGGTCTGAAATGGAAGCCATCCTCGCGAAGACTGGACTTCCGTTTCTTGCAAGCTTTTCCCGGCGGGATCAAATCCTTGCGCATATTCGCCAGTGTGACGTCGTTGTTCCCTACATTCCGTACCACCCAAGCGTCATAGAGGCCATCATACTGAATGCCCGAGGGCAACCAGATGCCTCCTAGAACGTGCGGCTTGAAGGCATCGCAAAGGCTGAACTTGCAAATGACGGCCGAATGGCAAACTATCTGCGCGAACTGGCAAAAGAACTGAAATTTCCCGGTTTTGTCTTGCCAACCCCACCCCCTTCCCCTATGTGACCGCATCCGCGATTCCGGGCCTGCCCGCGAATCGTTGGTTTGTCATTGATCCATCAGGTCCACGGTGACCCTTTTCAAGGGGCCGTCTGATGATTGAAAAAGGAAAAGGCGCGATGAACGCCACGGAACTGAAGACCAAGACGCCCGACCAGCTGCGTGACAGCCTGGTTGCGCTGAAGAAAGAAGCGTTCAACCTGCGCTTCCAGCAAGCCACCGGTCAGCTTGAAAACACCGCCCGTATGCGTGCCGTCCGTCGTGACGTGGCCCGTATCAAAACCGTGCTGGCCCAAAAAGCCACCGAAGCTGCGAACTGAGGGGAAAGCCATGCCGAAACGTATCCTGCAAGGCACCGTGACCTCGGACAAGAACGAGCAAACGATCACCGTTCTGGTCGAGCGCCGCTTTAAGCACCCGCTGCTGCAAAAGACGGTGCGGAAGTCGAAGAAATACCGGGCCCATGACCCGGAGAACAAGTTCAAGGTTGGTGACGCCGTCCGTATCCAGGAATGCGCCCCCATCTCGAAAACGAAACGTTGGACGGTTGTGCTGGAAGCTTCGGCTTAAGGCACTTCTGAACGAAACCCTGGGGCTGGTCCCCAAAGGTCGGGAGTAACACTATGATCCAGATGCAGACCAATCTGGATGTTGCTGACAACTCCGGCGCTCGCCGGGTTCAGTGCATCAAGGTTCTGGGCGGTTCGCACCGCCGTTATGCTTCTGTGGGCGACATCATTGTGGTGTCGGTCAAGGAAGCTATTCCGAAAGGCCGTGTCAAAAAGGGCGACGTGCGTAAAGCCGTTGTCGTTCGCACTGCCAAAGAAGTTCGCCGTGAAGACGGCACCGCCATCCGCTTTGACCGCAACGCTGCCGTGATCCTGAACAACCAGGGTGAACCGGTGGGCACGCGTATCTTTGGGCCGGTCGTGCGTGAGCTGCGGGCGAAGAACTTCATGAAAATCATCTCGCTCGCTCCGGAGGTGCTGTAATGGCCGCCAAGCTGAAAAAAGGTGACAAGGTCGTTGTCCTGACGGGCAAAGACAAAGGCAAGCAGGGCGAGATTTCGTCGGTGTCGCCGAAAGACAACAAAGCTGTTGTCGATGGCGTGAACATCGCGATCCGTCACACGAAGCAATCGGCCACGTCGCAAGGCGGCCGTCTGCCGAAAGCGATGCCGATCGACCTGTCGAACCTGGCAATCCTGGACAAGAACGGCAAAGCGACTCGCGTTGGCTTCCGCATGGAAGGTGACAAGAAGGTGCGCTACGCCAAGACGACCGGCGAGGTGATCTGATGTTGGACGCAGCAACCTATACGCCGCGCCTGAAAGCGCAGTACAAGGCAAGCATCCGTGCGGCCTTGAAGGCCGAGTTCGGTTACAAGAACGAGATGCAGATTCCCAAGCTGGACAAGATTGTCCTGAACATGGGTGTCGGCGAAGCGGTGAAAGACACGAAGAAGGTGAAGACTGCGGCTGAGCAGTTGACGCTGATCGCGGGTCAGAAAGCCGTGATCACGAAGGCCAAGAATTCGATCGCGGGTTTCCGCGTGCGGGAAGAAATGCCGCTGGGCTGCAAAGTCACGCTGCGTGGGGACCGGATGTACGAATTCCTGGACCGTCTGATCAACATCGCGCTGCCGCGGGTCCGTGACTTCCGTGGCGTGAAGGGCACGTCGTTTGACGGCCGTGGCAACTATGCGATGGGCCTGAAAGAACAGATCGTTTTCCCGGAAATCGACTTCGACAAGATCGACGACGTTTTGGGGATGGACATCATCATCTGCACCACCGCGAGAACCGACGCGGAAGCCAAGGCGCTGTTGAAGCAATTCAACATGCCGTTCATGGCCTGAGCGCGGGAGAAAGAGATATGGCGAAAAAATCCATGATCGAGCGCGAGCTGAAGCGGGCGCACCTGGTGAAGGTGTATTCCGCAAAGCGCGCCGCGTTGAAAGAAGTCGCGCGGAACAAAGATCTGCCGATGGAGCAGCGTTTCAAGGCCCAGCTGAAGCTGGCTGGCCTGCCGCGCAATTCTTCGGCAACCCGCATTCACAACCGTTGCCAGCTGACGGGGCGTCCGCACGCCTATTACCGCAAGCTGAAACTCTCGCGCATCATGCTGCGTGACCTGGCCTCGTTTGGTCAGATCCCGGGCATGGTCAAGTCGAGCTGGTAAGGGGAGGGAGAACAGATGTCTGTGAACGATCCTCTCGGCGATATGCTGACCCGTATCCGGAACGCGCAGATGCGCGGCAAGTCCACCGTGTCGACCCCGGCTTCGAAGCTGCGGGCCTGGGTGTTGGATGTGCTGAGCGCAGAAGGCTATATCCGGGGCTATGAGCGGAAAGACACTGCGAATGGCCAGGGTGAACTGGTGATCAGCCTGAAATACTATGAAGGTACGCCCGTCATCCGCACCATCCAGCGTGTGTCCAAACCGGGCCGTCGCGTCTATATGGGCGTGAACGAGATCCCGACGGTCCGCAATGGTCTGGGTGTTTCCATTGTTTCGACGCCGAAAGGTGTCATGTCCGATGCAGCTGCACGGTCCGCCAATGTTGGCGGCGAAGTGCTCTGCACCGTGTTCTAAGGGGGGCCTGCGATATGTCTCGTATCGGTAAAAAGCCCGTCTCGCTGGTGAAGGGCGTTTCCGCCTCGATCAGCGGCCAGACCATCGAAGTGAAGGGGCCGAAAGGCACCCGGAGCTTTACGGCGACCGACGATGTGACCCTGTCGATGGAAAACGACGCGGTCAAGGTCACCCCGCGCGGCACGTCCAAACGGGCGCGTCAGCAGTGGGGCATGACCCGGTCGATGGTGGAAAACCTGGTGACCGGTGTGACCACGGGTTTCAAGAAAGAGCTGGAAATTCAAGGTGTGGGTTACCGCGCCGCGATGGCTGGCAATGTTCTGAAACTTTCGCTGGGCTACAGCCACGAAGTGAACTTTGAGACGCCGAAGGGGGTGACCATCACCGCTCCGAAGCAGACCGAGATCGTCGTGGAAGGCATCGACCAACAGCTGGTCGGCCAAGTGGCCGCGAACATCCGCGAGTGGAAAAAGCCGGAGCCCTATAAGGGCAAGGGCATCCGCTATAAGGATGAGTATATCTTCCGCAAGGAAGGCAAGAAGAAGTAAAGGGCGAGAGAGATGGCAAGTACGAAAAGAGAGCTGTTCCTCAAGCGCCGTTTGCGCGTTCGGAACAAGTTGAAGAAAATGTCGGCAGGCCGCGCACGCCTGTCGGTGCACCGTTCGTCCAAGAACATCAGCGTTCAGCTGATCGACGACGTTCGTGGCGTGACGCTGGCCGCGGCCTCGACTCTGGAAAAAGAGTTCGGCTTGGTTGGCAAGAACAACGTGGAAGCGGCCACCAAGATTGGGGCCGCTATCGCGGAGCGGGCGAAGAAGGCCGGTGTCGAAGAATGCTATTTCGACCGCGGTGGTTTCCTCTTTCACGGGAAGATCAAGGCTTTGGCCGATGCTGCCCGTGAAGGCGGCCTGAAGTTCTAAGGAGACGATGATGGCAGAACGTGAACAACGCCGGGATCGGGGCGAGCGCAAGGGCGATGATCGCCGCGACCGCGCCGAGGAAACTCCGGAATTCGCCGATCGTCTCGTGGCGATCAATCGGGTGTCGAAAACCGTGAAAGGCGGCAAACGCTTTGGCTTTGCAGCTTTGGTGGTTGTCGGCGACCAGCGTGGCCGTGTGGGCTTTGGCAAGGGCAAGGCGAAAGAGGTGCCCGAGGCGATCCGCAAGGCAACGGAACAGGCCAAGCGCCAGCTGATCCGCGTGCCGTTGAAAGACGCGCGGACGCTGCACCACGACATGGAAGGCCGCCACGGCGCCGGGAAAGTCGTGATGCGGGCTGCGGTTGCGGGGACCGGCATCATCGCCGGTGGTCCGATGCGCGCCGTGTTCGAGATGTTGGGGTTGCAAGACGTGGTGGCGAAATCCATCGGGTCGCAAAACCCCTACAACATGATCCGGGCGACCATCGATGGTCTGACCAAGGAAACCAGCCCTCGTCAGGTCGCGGCACGCCGCGGCAAGAAAGTGGCCGAAATCCTGAAGAAGCCGGAAACGGCTGAAGCTGTGGAGGCCTGAGCATCATGGCGAAGAAAACCATCGTTGTGAAACAGATCCGTTCGGCCGCGCGCCGTCCGGCTGTGCAGACCGCCACGCTGAAAGGCCTGGGCCTGAACAAGATGAACCGCACCCGCGAACTGGAAGATACGCCTTCCGTGCGCGGCATGGTCCACTCGATCCGCCACCTCGTCGAGATCATCGAAGAGCGCGGCTAATCGGGATGATGGGCCGATGGCCCATCCCACATATTGCGAACGCCCTGCCGAAAGGTGGGGCGTTTTGCGTTTGCGGGTTGGCATGTTATCCTTGGGGCGTCGCAGAGGAGGCGATGAACAGGGAGGCGAAGATGGCCGAATTGTCCGGGGGCTGCGCGCATGTGCATGTGACGGCGCTGCATGGGCCGATTGATAACCACATCTGTCACTGCAATGTCTGCAAAGGGGTGACGGGGCAGCAGACAACGCATGTGGCGTTTTTCAACTATGGCGATCTGACGGTGGATCATCCGGAAAAGCTGGCGCGGCAGCCGTTCAACAAGGACAATCCGAATGGGCCGTTGGAGCTGTGCACCTGCGCCGATTGCGGGGCGGCGATTATGCTGGACGACAAGCAGAAGCGCATCCGCGTGGCGGTGCCGAATGTGATGGGCTATGACGTGGCGGGTTTTCCGGCGGCGAGTTACCACGCGTTTTATGACGCGTCGAAGGGCTATGCGAAGCCGGACGATGGGCGGCCAGTCTATGAGGGGCTGCGGCCGGAGTTTGTTTGGCCGAAGGGGGGGTGAGGGGCGGTGTGGAGTCGGGGCGAGCCCAGACCTGCGCCAGATCGCGCCCCCCCCCCAATGCAAAACGGGGGCGACTGGCGTCGCCCCCGTTTCAAAGTCCGTCCGGTCGAGGCTTAGGCCAGCGACAGGTTCACAGCCGATTCGCGGCCGTTGCGGTCGGCTTCGACGTCGAAGGTGACGGCTTGGCCGTCATTCAGCTGGCGGATGCCGGCGCGTTCCAGAGCGGTGATGTGGACGAAAACGTCCTTGCTGCCGCCGGTCGGGGCGATAAAGCCGAAGCCTTTGGTGGTGTTGAACCATTTCACGGTGCCAGTGGCCATCGTGTTGTCTCCTGTAAAATGCCACCCACAGGATTGCGGTGGCCCGGCCAGTGTCGTCAGAGTCGCAACTGAAGCCGTGAGGAGACAGGAGGTCGAAAGAAGAATCTAAGCAAGGCTCATGTAGGTGGATTGGCTGCGATAAACAAGGCGCATTCGGTGGGGGACTTCGCGCAAGGAGTGGCTTGAAGGCTGTGGGGCTTTCCCCTATACGCCCCCGGTGGCCTTGCGTCACAGAATCATCAAAAAATGCCGTGTTGGCCCCATCCGTCGCAGGTAGGGTCGTTCCGGCCAAGGAGTTGCGACATGAAACTGCATGAACTTTCCGACAATCCCGGCGCCGCCAAAAAGCAAAAACGCGTGGCGCGCGGTCCGGGCTCGGGCAAGGGCAAAACCGCTGGCCGCGGGATCAAGGGTCAGAAATCGCGTTCGGGCGTCGCTTTGGGCGGCTATGAAGGCGGTCAGATGCCGTTGTATCGCCGCCTGCCGAAGCGCGGCTTTAACAAGCCGAACCGCAAGGAATATGCGGTGGTGAACCTGGGCCTGATCCAGAAATTCATCGACGCAGGCAAGCTGGACGCGAAAGTGGAAATCACGGATGCGATCCTGGTGTCCTCGGGCCTGACCTCGCATCCGCGCGATGGTGTGCGGGTTCTGGGCAAGGGCGAACTGACGTCGAAAATTACGCTGAACGTGACGGGTGCTTCGGCTGGGGCCATCGAAATGGTGGAAAAAGCCGGTGGCAAGCTGACCGTGAAGGCACCGCTGGCGCCGAAGGGCGAATAACGCTTGTGAGCGGGCTTTTGACCGCTTACATGAACTAAAGTTTTCCTGCGCCGCCAACCGGAAGACCGGCTTGGCGGCGCTGTCATGAAAGAGACGTTGCATCATGGCTTCAGCTGCCGAACAAATGGCCGCAAACCTCAGCTGGGGGGCGCTTGGCAAAGCGACCGAGCTGAAACAGCGCATCTGGTTCACCATTGGTCTTTTGATCATCTATCGGTTGGGGACGTATATCCCGGTGCCGGGGATTGATGGCACGGCGCTGCGGAACTTCGTGGCGGATGTGAGCGGCGGCTTGGGGGGCATGCTGGCCATGTTCACCGGGGGTGCGCTGACGCGGATGGGGATCTTTGCGCTGGGGATCATGCCCTATATCAGCGCGTCGATCATCGTGCAGTTGCTGACATCGATGATCCCGGCCTGGGAGAACCTAAAGAAAGAGGGCGAACAGGGGCGGAAAAAGATCAACCAGTACACGCGCTATGGCACGGTGCTGCTGGGGACGTTCCAAGCTTACGGCTTGGCCGTGGGGATGGAAGCGCAGGGTCTGGCGCATGATCCGGGGATTTTCTTTATCGCGGGTGTGATGATCACGCTGGTCGGGGGCACGATGTTCCTGATGTGGCTGGGTGAGCAGATCACGGCGCGGGGCATCGGCAACGGCATTTCGCTGATCATCTTTGTGGGGATCGTGGCGGAAATTCCGGCGGCTTTGGTGCAGTTCCTGAGCCAAGGGCGTTCGGGGGCGATTTCGCCGGCGGTGATCGTGGGCGTCTTTGTGATGGTGGTCGTGGTGATGGCCTTTGTGGTCTTTATGGAGCGGGCGCTGCGGAAGATTCACATCCAATATCCGCGCCGTCAGGTGGGGATGAAGTTCTATGATGCGAACTCGTCGAATCTGCCGATCAAGGTGAACCCGGCAGGGGTTATCCCGGCGATCTTTGCGTCGTCCTTGCTGCTGCTGCCGACGACGATTGCGACCTTTTCGGACACGACGACAAGCCCGATCCTGTCGACGATCATGGCCTATCTGGGGCCGGGGCAGATCTTGCATCTGGCGTTCTTTGCCGGGCTGATCATCTTCTTCTCGTATTTCTACACGCACAACGTCAGCTTCAAGACCGAAGAAGTGGCGGACAACCTGCAAAAGCAAAGCGGGTTCGTGCCGGGGATCAAGCCGGGCAAGAAGACCGAAGAATATCTGCGCTATGTGGTGGACCGGGTTCTGGTGGTGGGTTCGGGCTATCTGGCGCTGGTCTGTCTGCTGCCGGAAATTCTGCGGACCGAACTGGGCATTCCGTTCTACTTTGGTGGGACTTCCGTTCTGATCGTGGTGAGTGTGACGATGGACACGATCAACCAGGTTCAGTCGCATATGCTGGCGCATCAGTATGAAGGTCTGATCGAACGGTCGCAATTGCGGGGACGGAAGCGGACGACGGGCAGCAAGACGCCGACACGGCGCTAGCAACGACAGGGACGAGGATAGGTCGTGGTGAACATCATTCTGCTGGGTCCGCCCGGCGCAGGGAAGGGGACGCAGGCGAAGAAACTGGTGGACGAACGGGCGATGGTCCAATTGTCCACCGGGGACATGCTGCGGGAAGCGAAATCGAGCGGCACCGAAATGGGCCGCAGGGTGGCCGAGGTGATGGACAAGGGCCATCTGGTGACCGATGAGATCGTGATTGGCCTGATCGAGGAAAAACTGGCCCAGGGCGGGTCGGGCTTTATCTTTGACGGCTTTCCCCGGACGCTGAAACAGGCGGATGCCCTGGGCGAACTGCTGGCCCGCAAAGGGCAAAAGCTGGATGCCGTGATCGAACTGGTGGTGGATGACGAGGCTTTGGTGGCACGGATCGTGCGGCGGGCCGAAGAATCGGCGGCGGCTGGGCAGCCCGTGCGGGCGGATGACAATCCGGAAGTCTTTGCGGGGCGTCTGCGGGAATATTACAAGAAAACCGCGCCGCTGACGGGCTATTACTATGCCAAGGGTGACCTGCGGCAGGTGGACGGCATGGCCTCGATGGCAGAAGTCGGCGAGGCCATTGCGAAAGTTCTTGACAGAACCTGAAAGCAACGCGCGGACGCTTGACGCATGGGGGAAAACCCCTTAATGCACGGCGTCCCGCAAGGGAATCGCCCCTCACATCGTGAACTGGCGGAAGAAGCGCAACGGGCCTGCCCGTTGCAGTTGTGAAAAAAGGTTCCGGCATCACGGAACCGCAACATGAAGGAATACACGCGTGGCACGTATTGCTGGCGTTAACATCCCGACGGCGAAGCGGGTTCCCATCGCCCTTCAGTATATTGCTGGTATCGGTCCGCATAACGCCGAACTGATCTGCGAATCGGTCGGTATCGACCGGGCCCGTCGGGTCAACCAGTTGTCGGATGCCGAAGTCCTGGCGATCCGCGAATATATTGACGCAAACCTGACCGTCGAAGGCGACCTGCGCCGCGAAGTCAGCATGAACGTCAAGCGTCTGATGGACCTGGGCTGCTATCGCGGTCTGCGTCATCGCCGCAACCTGCCTGTCCGCGGTCAGCGCACGCATACCAACGCACGGACCCGCAAAGGCCCGGCGAAGGCTATTGCCGGCAAGAAGAAATAAGGGGACGGGACAATGGCACGCGATAAAACTCGGACCAAAAAGAAAGAACGCAAGAACATTGCCGCTGGCGTGGCACATGTGAATTCGTCGTTCAACAACACGAAAATCCTGATCTCGGACGTTCAGGGCAATGCCATTTCCTGGTCGTCGGCCGGGACCATGGGCTTTAAGGGTTCGCGGAAATCGACCCCCTATGCCGCCCAGATGGCCGCCGAAGACGCTGGCCGCAAGGCCCAGGAACATGGCGTGAAAACGCTGGAAGTTGAAGTTCAAGGCCCGGGTTCGGGCCGTGAATCGGCGCTGCGCGCGCTGGCGGCTGTTGGTTTCAACATCTCGTCCATCCGCGACGTGACGCCTTTGGCGCACAACGGCTGCCGTCCGCCCAAGCGTCGGCGCGTCTGATTTGACTGTATTGACCCGGGCCCTGCGGCAATCCGCATGGCCCGGTTTTCGCTATTTCTGAACCTCGGACGTCACTTACCTAGTGGACATGGGGCAGGTGACAAGAATGGAGGCTGAAGCATGATCCATAAGAACTGGGCCGAACTGATCAAGCCGTCGCAACTGGTGGTGAAACCGGGGCCGGACGCCGCACGGACGGCAACGGTCATTGCCGAACCGCTGGAGCGGGGCTTCGGCCTGACGCTGGGCAACGCGCTGCGTCGCGTGCTGATGGGCAGCCTGCAAGGCGCTGCGATCACCAGCGTGCAGATTGACAACGTTCTGCATGAATTTTCCAGCGTGGCGGGCGTTCGTGAAGACGTGACCGACATCGTGCTGAACCTGAAGGGCGTTTCGCTGAAGATGGAAGTCGAAGGGCCGAAGCGCCTGTCGATTTCGGCGAAAGGTCCGGGCGTTGTGACGGCGGGCGACATCAGCGAAACGAACGGGATCGAGGTTCTGAACAAGGACCATGTGATCTGCCATCTGGACGATGGGGCGGATGTGTTCATGGAACTGACGGTTTCGACCGGCAAGGGCTATGTCAGCGCTGAAAAGAACCGTCCGGAAGATGCGCCGATTGGGTTGATGCCGATCGATGCGATCTATTCGCCGGTGAAAAAGGTAAGCTATGAAGTGCAGCCGACCCGTGAGGGGCAGGTGCTGGACTATGACAAGCTGACGATGAAGATCGAAACGAATGGCGCGCTGACGCCGGAGGATGCTGTGGCCTATGCGGCGCGGATTCTTCAGGATCAGCTGGCTGTGTTCGTGAACTTTGACGAGCCGGAAGCGGCGCATCGGCATGACGCGGACGACGGGTTGGAGTTCAACCCGCTGCTGCTGAAGAAGGTGGACGAGCTGGAACTGTCGGTGCGTTCGGCAAACTGCCTGAAGAACGACAACATCGTTTATATCGGCGATCTGATCCAGAAGACCGAAGCGGAAATGCTGCGGACGCCGAACTTTGGGCGGAAGTCGCTGAACGAGATCAAAGAAGTGCTGTCGGGCATGGGTCTGCATCTGGGTATGGATGTGGAAAACTGGCCGCCGGAAAACATCGAAGATCTGGCGAAGCGGTTCGAAGACCAGTTTTGAGAATAGGTAGGATGGGCAATCTGCCCATCTTCCACCAAATGCCCGGATGACCGGGGAACAACCGGGCCAAAAGCCCCAAGGTGAGCGGGACCAATCGTAGGCCCGCCGGACAAAGCAAAACGACGTTGATAGGAGATACCCATGCGTCACTCGAGCGGTTACCGCCGTCTGAACCGGACCCACGAACACCGCAAGGCGCTGTTCGCGAACATGGCGGGTTCGTTGATTGAACACGAGCAGATCAAGACGACCTTGCCGAAAGCCAAGGAACTGCGTCCGATCATCGAAAAGCTGATCACGCTGGCGAAACGCGGCGATCTGCATGCGCGGCGTCAGGCTGCGGCGCAGCTGAAGCAAGACCAGTATGTGGCCCGTCTGTTCGAAATCCTGGGGCCGCGTTACAAGGACCGTCAGGGCGGCTACGTGCGCGTTCTGAAAGCCGGTTTCCGTTATGGTGACATGGCGCCGATGGCGATCATCGAATTCGTGGACCGCGACACCAGCGCCAAGGGCGCGGCCGACAAGGCGCGTGTGGCGGCTGAAGAAGTCGAAGGCTGATTGCTTTCGCAAGATTGTGAAAAGGCCCGGGTTTAGCCCGGGCCTTTTGCATTGGGGCGGGGTTGCGCGGGGCAGGGGGGCAGCCCATATCTGGGCGCAAATTCCAGCCGAGAGGTCTGTTCGATGCGTCTTGTCCTCGCGTTTTGTCTGTCGCTGTGGCCGCTGCCTCTGCTGGCGCAAGAGGTGCCGGAAAGTCAGGGGCAGATCACCCTGTCCTTTGCGCCGGTGGTGAAGATGGCAGCACCAGCGGTGGTGAACATCTATGCGACGGTGGTGGTGCAGGATCGGGGGCCCTTTGCGGGCGATCCGTTCTTTCAAGATTTCTTTGGCAATATGCAGGGCTCGGCCCGGTTGGAAAACGCGCTGGGGTCGGGGGTGATTGTCGGGGCGGATGGGGTGGTGGTGTCGAACTATCACGTGATCGAAAACGCGACGGAAATCCGGGTGGTTCTGACCGACAAGCGGGAGTTTCAGGCCGAGGTTCTGCTGGCGGACAAGGACAGTGATCTGGCGGTGCTGAAACTGGCGGGGGCGGCGGATCTGCCGGTCTTGCCGTTGCGGGACAGTGATACGCTGGAGGTGGGCGATCTGGTGCTGGCCATCGGGAACCCGTTCGGGGTGGGGCAAACGGTGTCGTCGGGGATCATTTCGGCGACGGCGCGGTCAGGATTGTCGATTGGGTCGGGTCGGGGGCTGTTCTTGCAGACGGACGCGGCGATCAATCCGGGCAATTCGGGTGGGGCCTTGGTGGATATGCAGGGGCAATTGGTGGGGATCAACACGGCGATCCTGTCGCGGGGGGGCGGGTCGAACGGGATCGGCTTTGCAATTCCGTCGAACCTGCTGCGGAGCTTTATCGACCAAGCGCAGGCGGGGGAAAGCCGGTTCCAGCGGCCTTGGGCGGGGATGACAGGGCAGCCGGTGGATGCGGCGCTGGCGGATGCTTTAGGGATGGTGCGGCCCGAGGGGATGGTGATTTCGGAACTGCATCCGGAAAGCCCTTTTGCCAAGGCGGGGCTGCGGCCGGGCGATGTGATCGTGTCCCTGAACAATCAGCCGGTGGGCAGCCCGCAAGAGGCGATTTTCCACATGTCGGCGGCGGGAATCGGGGCGATGGTGGATGTGGGCTATGTGCGGGAAGGCGCGGCGTTAGTCGCGTCGCTGACGCTGATCGCGCCGCCGGATGTGCCTGCGGCGGAACCGGCCACGGTGATGGGGGATGTCGCCTTGCAGGGGCTGACGGTGGCGCGGGTGAACCCGCGCGTGGCGGCGGATTTTGATCTGGAGGCGACGGCAGAGGGGGTGGTGGTGATCGCGCTTGAAAGCTATGCGGCGCGGTCGGGGTTGCGGCCGGGGGATGTGATCGTGGCGATCAACGGCCTGCCGGTCGGCAGCCCGCAGGAGGTGCTGGCGGCGGCGGGACTGTCCAGCCGCCGGTGGGTGATTGATGTGGTGCGCGGCGGACAGCCGTTGCGGATCGGGTTTCGGTTTTAGGGCGGACAAATTCTTTGGCCGCGGTTGATTGATGCGCGAAGGGCCGTGTCCGGCCTTGGGGGGCGGCGGGCGCGGTCCGGCTGGTCGCCGGACGGGGCGTGTGATCAGCCTCAGTCCAACAAGCCGAGCAAGACGTCAAAATGCCATCGTGGCCTGCACGGCGCGTTGCCAGCGGGTATAACGGGCGTCGCGGGTGCTTTCGTCCATCTGCGGCGTGAAACGGCGGTCGAGGGCCCAGCTTTGGCTGAACTCCTCGGGTCCGCCACAAACCCCGCTTTGCATCCCCGCCAGCCAAGCCGCCCCAAGGGCGGTGGTTTCCGTGACCTTGGGTCGGTCCACCGGGGCGCCCAGAATGTCGGACAGGAATTGCATCGTCCAATCGCTGGCGGTCATGCCGCCATCCACCCGCAACACCGCCTGCGCGCCGCCCGCCCAATCGGCCTGCATGGCGGCCCAAAGATCGCGGGTCTGAAAACCCACGCTTTCTAGGGCGGCTTTCGCAAATTCGGCGGGGCCGGAATTGCGGGTCAGGCCGAACACGGCCCCCCGGCAATCGGGTTGCCAATAGGGCGCGCCAAGGCCGGTGAAGGCGGGGACTAGGACAAGATCTTGGGCAGGGTCGGCCGCATCGGCAAGGCCCTGGGTTTCCCCCGCCGCGCGGATCACCTTTAACCCGTCGCGCAGCCATTGAACGACGGCCCCGGCGATGAAGATCGACCCTTCCAGCGCATAGGTGGGCTGGCCTTTCAGTTGATAGGCGATGGTGGTCAGCAAGCGGTTTTGTGAGGCGACGCGGGTTGTGCCAGTGTTGAGCAAAGCAAAGCAGCCCGTGCCGTAGGTGGCCTTCAGCATCCCCGGCGCGAAACAGGCTTGGCCGACGGTCGCCGCCTGCTGATCGCCCGCGACCCCGCGAATGGGGATGGCGCGGCCGAACAGATCGGGGCGGGTCAGGCCGAAATCATCGGCGCTGTCGCGGACCTGCGGCAGCATGGACAGGGGCACGCCCAGAGCCTTGCAAAGGTCGGCATCCCATGCGCCCCGGTCGATGTTGTAAAGCATGGTGCGGGCGGCGTTGGTGGCGTCGGTGGCATGGACGGTGCCAGCCGTCAGTTTCCAGATCAGCCAGGAATCCACGGTGCCAAAGGCGAGTTCACCGCGTTCGGCGCGGGCGCGGGCTCCGGCCACGTTGTCCAGAATCCAGCCAACCTTGGTGCCCGAGAAATAGGGGTCGAGCAAAAGCCCGGTGCGTTCGGTGACCATCGGCGCTAGGCCCTGTTCGGCCAGACGGGCGCAGATGGCGGCGGTGCGGCGGTCTTGCCAGACGATGGCGTTATAGACAGGCTCGCCCGTGGCGCGGTCCCAGACGACCGTGGTTTCGCGCTGGTTGGTGATGCCGATGCAGGCGATGTCGGCCGCCGTCAGCCCCGCCTTTTCCAGCGCGGCGCGGGTGGTGGCGGCGACAGTGGCCCAAAGATCGGAAGGGTCATGTTCGACCCAGCCGGATTGGGGGAAATGCTGGGGGAATTCTTCCTGCGCGCTGGCGATGACCTTAAGGCCCGCGTCAAAGACGATGGCGCGTGAGGATGTGGTCCCCTGATCAATGGCTAGGATATGGCCCATCGTCCCCCCGAAATTCTGCCTGTGAACAGGCCCGCTTTAGGGCGCATTCAAAGACAGAAAAGCGGGCGAGGGAAGCCCCCCGCCCGCAAATCGCCCTTGGCTTACTGCCAGGACTTGATCAGCTCGTCATAGGAAACCGTTTCGCCCTGCGGCTTTTCGTTTTCCAGTTTCGCGACCGGGGCACCGGGGGCATCCAGCCAGACTTGCGGGTCTTGCTCTTCGTTCAGTTTCGGGCCGATGTCGCCCTGAACGCCGGCGCGTTCCAGACGTTCGAGAACCTTTTCCTGCTCCATGCACAGCGAATCGAGCGCTTCTTGCGGGGTTTTCGCCCCGGCCATAGCGTCGCCGATGTTCTGCCACCAGAGTTGGGCCAGTTTCGGATAGTCTGGGATGTTGGTCCCCGTGGGCGACCACTGAACGCGGGCCGGGCTGCGGTAGAATTCGACCAGCCCGCCGAGTTTCGGGGCGCGTTCGGTGAAGGACGCGTGCTGAATCGTCGATTCCCGAGCAAAGGTCAGGCCAACATGGCTTTTCTTCACATCGACGGTTTTCGAGGTAACGAACTGGGCATAAAGCCAAGCCGCCTGTGCGCGATCGACCGGGGTCGATTTCATCAGCGTCCAGGAACCCACGTCCTGATAGCCGATCTTGGTGCCCTCTTTCCAATAAGCACCGTGGGGTGACGGTGCCATGCGCCATTTCGGCGTGCCGTCTTCGTTCATGACCGGAAGGCCGGGTTTGACCATGTCGGCGGTAAAGGCGGTGTACCAGAACATTTGCTGGGCAATGTTGCCCTGCGCTGGAACGGGGCCTGCCTCACCGAAGGTCATGCCTTGTGCCTCGGGCGGGGTGAACTTTTGCAGCCATTCGATGGCTTTGGTCACCGCATAGACCGCCGCCGCATCATTGGTGGCCCCGCCACGCGCGACGCAAGAGCCGACAGGACGGGAGTTTTCATCGACGCGAATGCCCCATTCATCGACGGGAACGCCGTTCGGTTCGCCCACGTCGCCCATGCCGGCCATGGACATCCAGGCATCGGTGTAACGCCAGCCAAGGCTGGGGTCTTTCTTGCCATAGTCCATGTTGCCAAAGACGCCCGTTTCCGGCCCGCCCGCATAGGACATATCGCGCCCGGTGAAGAATTCGGCGATGTCCTCATAGGCCGACCAGTTGACCGGAACGCCAAGATCATAGCCGTATTTGGCTTTGAAATCGTCTTTGGTTTTCTGATCGTTGAACCAGTCGTAGCGGAACCAATAAAGGTTGGCGAACTGCTGGTCGGGCAGTTGGTAAAGCTGGCCATCGGGGGCGGTGGTGAATTTCGCCCCGATGAAGTCGGCCAGATCCAGGCCGGGGTTGGTGACGGAAGCGCCTTCGCCGGCCATCCATTCGGTCAGGCTGCGGGCCTGTTGATAGCGCCAATGGGTGCCGATGAGGTCAGAGTCGTTGATATAGGCGTCATAAATGTTTTCGCCCGACTGCATTTGCGTTTGCAGCTTTTCAACGACATCGCCTTCGCCGATCAGGTCATGGGTGATCTTGATGCCGGTGATGGCGGTAAAGGCCGGGGCCAGCACCTTGGATTCATATTCGTGGGTGGTGATGGTTTCGGATACGACCTTGATCTCCATGCCTTGGAAAGGCTGGGCCGCGTCGATGAACCATTGCATTTCGGCCTCTTGCCCCGCCCGGTCAAGGCTGGACTGATCGCCGATTTCGGCATCGAGGAAGGCTTTCGCCGCCTCCATGTCGGCCCAGGCAGGCAGGCCGAAGGCCATCATCGCAAGCGCGATGGCGGTGGATGTGTGACGCAATCTCATTGGTTCTCCTCCCAAATGTTGCATTCGTTTTCGGGGGTATGGTCGCGCCCCAGTCGCGTCTTGGTCCTGATCACACCCAGCGAAAGACTGCTGCGGAAAAGATCAGGCAAAGGATCAGGCCGAACCAGACAGGTGGGCCAAAGACAGCCAGCCAAGCGGTCGCCAAGAACGCCGAGCCGAGAAGGGAAATGAACAAGCGGTCGCCGCGCGTGGTTTCAATGCGCAGGATGCCGGTGCGGGGTGTTTCGGGATAGTTGATCGCGAGCACGGTCATGGTGACGAGCAGGCAAGCGATGATCCAGAAGAAGAGGGCGGTGACAAGGGTCCAGGCCATCCAACCGCCTTGGATCATGGGGTCGGTGAAGCTGATCCCGTCGTCGGAGCGGGGGGCGACGGCGAAGAGGGCCGCGAGGATGGCGAGCATCAGGGCGGCGAGGCCGATGATGGCGGTGCGGTTGATGGGACGTGTCATCACACCCTCCCCAGGGCGAAGCCCTTGGCGATGTAGTTGCGGACGAAGTAGATCACCAAAGCACCCGGGATGATGGTCAATATTCCGGCGGCGGCCAGAACGCCCCAATCCATGCCCGAGGCTGAAACGGTACGGGTCATGATGGCGGCGATGGGTTTGGCGTCGGTGGTGGTGAGGGTGCGCGCGAGCAGCAGTTCGACCCATGAGAACATGAAGCAGAAGAAGGCGGCGACGCCGATGCCGGAGGCGATCAGGGGCATGAAGATTTTGACAAAGAAGCGCGGCCAAGAATAACCGTCGATATAGGCGGTTTCGTCGATCTCTTTCGGAACGCCGCGCATGAAGCCCTCCAAGATCCAGACCGCCAGCGGCACGTTGAACAGGCAATGCGCCAAGGCGACGGCGATATGCGTGTCGATCAGGCCAAAGGCGGAATAGAACTGAAAGAAGGGCAGGGCGAACACGGCCGGGGGGGCCATGCGGTTGGTCAAGAGCCAAAAGAACAGATGCTTGTCGCCCATGAAGCGATAGCGGCTGAAGGCATAGGCGGCGGGCAGGGCCACCGTGATCGAAATCAGCGTGTTCAGCCCCACATAGATCAGGCTGTTGACGTAACCCATATACCAGGACGGATCGGTCAGGATCGTCTGGTAATTGCGAAAGGTCAGGTCGGCTGGCCAAAGGGTGAAGGTGGAGGTGATTTCGGTGTTGGTCTTCAGGCTCATCATCAAGAGCCAATAGATCGGCAGCAGCAGGAAGATCAGATAGGCCAGCATCACAAAGGCGGATGGTTTCACGCGCATCATTTGCCCCCCTCGGCCCGGTCAAGGTTGGTCATCACGGTGTAGAAGGCCCAAGAGACCAGCAGGATGACGAGGTAGTAAAGGATCGAATAGGCGGCTGCCGGGCCAAGGTCGAATTGGCCTGTCGCCATTTTGGCAAGGTCAACCGACAGGAAGGTGGTGGAATTGCCGGGGCCGCCGCCTGTGACGACGAAAGGCTCGGTATAGATCATGAAACTGTCCATGAAGCGCAGCAGGATGGCGATCATCAAGACGCCGGCCATTTTCGGCAGCTCGATATAGCGAAAGACGCTCCAACGGCTGGCTTGGTCGATCTTGGCGGCTTGGTAATAGGCCTGTGGGATGGATTGCAGACCGGCATAGGCCAGCAGGGCCACCAGCGAAGTCCAGTGCCAGACATCCATCACAATGACGGTGATCCAGGCGTCCAAGGGATCGTTGGTGTAGTTGTAGTCGATGCCCAAGGCGGCGAGGGTATGGCCCAGAAGGCCAATGTCGACGCGGCCAAAGATCTGCCAGATGGTGCCCACGACGTTGAAGGGGATCAGCAAGGGCAGGGCCATCAGGACCAAGCAAAGCGAGGACCAAAAGCCGCGCTTGGGCATGTTCAGCGCGATGAAAATGCCCAAGGGCACCTCGATCGCCAAGATGATGGCCGAGAAAATGGCCTGCCGGAACAGGCTGTCGTGCATCCGTTCGGAATGGATGGTGTCGTCGAACCAATCCAACCCCGCCCAGAAGAATTCGTTGTTTCCGAACGTGTCCTGCACGGAATAGTTCACCACGGTCATTAAGGGAATGACGGCGGAAAAGGCCACCACGATCAGGACAGGCAGCACCATGAACCAGGCGCGGTTGTTCTGGGTCTTGTCCATCAGACGGCCCCCCCTTGCGGTGCGATGCGCCAGTCATCGGCATAGACGTTGATTTTATTGGGCTGAAAGCTGGCCTTCGGATCGGCGGGGATCGTGGCGCCTTCGTCCAGAATGGCGTTCACCGGCTTGCCCGCGATGGAACCGCGCACGATGCGGTGACGGCCTACGTCCTCGACGCGGGTGACGGCATAGGGCAGGCCTTCCGCACCCAAGGTCACAAACTCAGGCCGGATGCCAATCTGGGTGCGGCCTTGGAGGACGGGGTAGGCCGCACCCAGAGGCACCGTGCCATCCGGCAGCACGGCGTGGGATCCGTCGATCTGGGCGTCCAGCAGGTTCATGCCGGGTGAGCCGATGAAATAGCCGACAAAGGTATGGGCCGGGGTTTCAAACAACTCCTCTGGCGTGCCCATCTGCACGACGCGGCCTTCGTGCATCACGACGACCTTATCGGCAAAGGTCAGCGCCTCGGTCTGATCATGGGTCACATAGATCATCGTATGGCCAAACTCGCGGTGCAGGGATTTAAGCTGCGTGCGGAGTTCCCATTTCATCTGCGGGTCGATGACGGTCAGCGGTTCGTCAAACAGGATGGCGTTCACATCCTGCCGGACCATGCCGCGGCCAAGGCTGATCTTTTGCTTGGCATCGGCAGTCAGGCCGCGCGCCTTGCGGTCCAGCACATCGGTCATGCCGATCATCTGGGCGATGGATTGGACGCGCTGGGAGATCACGCCCGCCTCCATCCCGCGATTGCGCAGGGGGAAGGCGAGGTTGTCGCGGACGGTCATCGTGTCATAGACGACGGGAAACTGGAAAACCTGCGCAATGTTGCGTTCGGCAGTGGGGGCATCGGTCACGTCGCGGTCGCCGAACAGAACGCGGCCATGGCTGGGGCGGACAAGGCCCGAGATGATGTTCAGAAGGGTGGTCTTGCCACAGCCCGAAGCGCCCAGCAGGGCATAGGCCCCGCCGTCCTGCCAGACGTGATCCATTTCCTTAAGGGCATAGTCACCCGGCCCCTTGGGCTGGGGCAGGTAGGAATGGGCGAGTTTGGAAAGCGTGATCTGCGCCATTCATGCGGCCCTTGCATAGGGGGCGGGGGCGGCCAGACGCCCCTCGGTGTCGAAAAGGTAGATATAGGCGGGGTCCAGATGGACGGTGACATCCATGCCGGGGGGCATGTCTTGCACACCATGAACAAGGCCGACCCAAGGCTCGCCCTGATGATCGAGATGCAGGAAGGACTCGGAACCCGTGATTTCGGTGACCTTGACCTTGCAGGCAAAGGGCAGGCCGGGGCCGTGCAGCGACAGGTGATTGGCGCGGAAGCCCGCCTGATAGCGGCCATTGGGCAGGCCTTCGGGGGCTTTGGTGCGGGTGCTGCCAAAGTCGATTTCGCCGCCGGACACTTGGCAGGGCAGGAAATTCATCGGCGGGTCGCTGAACACGCGGGCGGTCAGGGCATCCTGCGGCTGGCGGTAAACCTGCGGGGTGGGGCCGAATTGGGTGATGCGGCCCTGATGCAGGGTGGCGGTGTTGCCGCCCAGAAGCAGGGCCTCTTCGGGTTCGGTGGTGGCATAGACAAAGATCGCGCCCGAGGCCTCAAAGATTTTCGGGATTTCGACGCGGAGTTCCTCGCGCAGTTTGTAGTCGAGGTTGGCGAGGGGTTCATCCAGCAGAACCAGTTCTGCGCCCTTAACCAAGGCGCGGGCGAGGGCGCAACGCTGTTGCTGGCCGCCCGACAGTTCCAGCGGCTTTCGCGTCAGCATCGGCGTCAGTTTCAGCATTTCGGCCACGGCTTTGACGCGGCGGTCGATTTCGGCCTTTGATGCGCCTGCAATCCGCAGGGGGGAGGCGATGTTGTCGTAAACGCTCATCGCCGGGTAATTGATGAATTGCTGGTAGACCATCGCCACCTGACGGTCCTGCACGCGCTGGCCGGTGACATCCTGCCCGTTCCACAGCACACGGCCCGCGCTGGGCTTGTCCAATCCCGCCATCAGCCGCATCAGGCTGGTCTTGCCGGAAAGCGTTGGCCCCAGCAGGACGTTCATCGTGCCGCCTTGCAGCACAAGGTCGGTCGGGTGGATATGCACCCGCCCTTCGACCACGCGACCCACCCCTTGCAGTTCCAGCGTCATGCCTGCTCCCTCATGAACACTTCAATCGCGGCCACCTGATCCGCCGTCAGACGCAGCCCCAGCTTTGACCGGCGCCAGACCACATCGCCCGCCTTGCGCGCCCATTCCCGGCCCATCAGCCAGCGCAGTTCGCGTTCGGTCAGCGTTGCGCCAAAGTTGCGGCCCAGATCGCTGGCCGCTTTCGCGTCACCCAGAACCGCCCAAGCCTCGGTCCCATAGGCGCGGATCATACGCCCGGCCCAGTAATCTGTCAGGAAGGAATAATCAGCCTTCAGTTGCGCGATCTTGGCCTGCACCTGATCATGGCCAAAGTCACCGCCGGGCAGGGCGACCCGTGCTGTCCAAGCGGCTTTGGCCTGCGGAAAGAAGGGGGCCAGTTTCAGCAGGGCGTTTTCGGCCAGACGGCGATAGGTGGTGATCTTGCCGCCAAAGACGTTCAGAAGCGGCGCACCGTTCTGATCAAGGCTAAGGACATAATCCCGCGTCGCCGCCGTCGCCGATTTCGCGCCGTCGTTATACAGCGGGCGGACGCCGGAATAGGTCCAGACGATATCGGCCCGCGTGACGGGCTTGCGGAAATACTGGCTGGCAAAGTTGCAGAGGTATTCCTGTTCCTCGACCGTGCAGATCGCCTCGCCCGGTTGACCCTGATGGTCTTTGTCGGTGGTGCCGATCAGGGTGAAGTCTTGTTCATAGGGAATGGCAAAGATGATGCGGCCATCGGTGCCTTGGAAGAAATAGCATTTGTCGTGGTCATAAAGGCGTTTCGTCACGATATGGCTGCCGCGCACCAGGCGGATGCCTTCGGTCGAATTGATCTTGAGCGTGCCACGGATCACATCCTGCACCCAAGGGCCGCCCGCATTGACCAAGGCGCGGGCCTTGTGCGTGGCGGGGCCGTCCGGGCCTTGGACGGTCACTTCCCAATGGTCGGCATGGCGCTGGGCAGAGGTGACCTTGGTGCCGACCATCACCTTTGCGCCGCGCGCTCGGGCGTCACGGGCGTTCAAAACGACAAGGCGGCTGTCTTCGACCCAGCAGTCGGAATATTCAAAGGCCTTGTGGAATTTCGGGTTCAGAACAGCCCCCGCCGGATCGCGCGTCAGATCCAAAGTGCGCGTGGCGGGCAGGATCTGGCGGCCGCCGAGGCGGTCATACATAAACAGCCCCAGCCGGATCAGCCAGGCGGGACGGCGACCCTTCATCCAAGGCATAAAGCGCGACAACAGGCGGCTGGTGGGCGTGTCGCCTTCAAACCGCATGTCGGGGTGATAGGGCAGCACGAAACGCATGGGCCATGAAATATGCGGCATGGCGACCAAAAGCGTTTCGCGTTCTTTCAGCGCCTCGCCCACCAGACGGAATTCGAAATATTCCAGATAGCGGAGGCCGCCGTGGAACAGCTTGGTCGAGGCCGAGGAGGTCGCCTGCGCCAGATCACCCTGTTCGGCCAGAACGACCGAAAGACCCCGTCCCGCCGCATCGCGTGCGATGCCACAGCCGTTGATCCCCCCGCCGATCACAAACAGATCGACCATATCCTTGTCGGACTGGCTCACGTTTCTCTCCTCGCTCCCGGCCCCAGTTGCGCCAGCTTGGCCGCTTCTGTCAAAGACTATTTTCGTTTATGCGCGCTTTTTGTTGATAGCGAACATTCGCGCGCGCTGCGAGGGGCAATTATCCCTTTTGTTCAGAAAGGGATAATTGCCGAAAAGTAAGATCGTCGATCCGCAGCAAAGCGCGCTTTCGGAATAACCGCATGACCAAAGCCACGGCTTGTGGCATTTCTGAAGCGGCAGAGTGGGGGAATCACGTGGCGCTTAGTTTCCGGCAGACCGAAATTCTGGACATCGCCCGCACCGAGGGGCGTGTGGTGGTCGAGGCTTTGGCCGAACGTTTCGCGGTGACGGTGCAGACCATCCGGCGCGATCTGTCCGACCTTTCGGATGCGGGGCTTTTGGACCGGGTGCATGGCGGGGCGGTGATGCGGACGGGGGTCAGCAACATCGGCTATGAGGAACGCCGCCGGATGAACGATGGGGCCAAGGCCGCCATCGGGCGGCTGTGCGCGCAGGCGATCCCGGACAATTCCAGCATGATCCTGAACCTTGGGACAACGACCGAGGCTGTGGCGCGGGAATTGCTGAACCATCGAAACATCACGGTGATCACCAACAACATGAATGTGGCGAACATTCTGGTGGCGAATGAAAGCTGCGAGATTGTCGTGGCGGGGGGGGCTTTGCGGCGGTCGGATGGGGGGTTGGTGGGGGAATTGACCACCGAATTCATCGGGCAGTTCAAGGCGGATTATGCGGTGATCGGGACGTCGGCCTTGGATGCCGATGGGGATTTGCTGGATTACGATCTGGCCGAGGTGCGGGTGTCGCGGGCGATCATCCGGCAATCGCGGCAGTCTTTTTTGGTGAGCGATGCGTCAAAGCTGACGCGGTCTGCCCCAGCGCGGCTAGCCTCGCTGGGCGATCTGGACGCGATGTTCACCGACCAGCCCCTGCCGGAAGGGCTGGCGCAGAAATGCGCCGAATGGGGGACGGCCGTGCATGTGGCGGGGTAGGTGAGGGTTGATCGGAAGGGCCATAGGTTTGCGACTGTGCTACACGGCGACCAGCCGGGCCACGCCCTCCGCCCCCCGGGCGCGCGTGGCCCTCGGTGCCTTGCTTTCGTAAAGCGCAAGCGGGTCAAAGCACCCCCGCCACCACCTTTGCCAGAACCGTAACCGTCTGGGCATTCAGCCCGGCGATGTTCAAGCGGCTGTCACCGACCATATAAATGCCGTGGTCTTTGCGCAGGCGTTCGACCTGATCGGGCGTCAGGCCCAAGCGGCTGAACATGCCGCGATGGGCGGCGACAAAGCCAAAGCGGTCACTGCGGGTTTCGGTCTGTAAGGCCTGCGCCAGCGCCTGCCGCAGCGCCAGCATCCCGTGGCGAACCTGTTCCAGCTCTGCCTGCCAGTCGGCGCGCAGGGTGGCATCCTTCAGGATCATGGTGACCAGCCGCGCGCCGTGATCGGGCGGGAAGGAATAGTTCATGCGGTTCAGCCAAGCGAGGTTTTCCTGCACCCTTGCGCGATCGCCGCCCAAGGCCAGCAGAACGCCGGTCCTTTCGCGGTAAATGCCGAAATTCTTGGAGCAGGAGGCCGCGATCAGCAGTTCGGGCAGTTTGTCCGCCAGCAGGCGGGTGGCTGCGGCATCCTCGGCCAGCCCATCGCCAAAGCCCTGATAGGCCAGATCGACCAAGGCGACGGCGCGGCGCTGGGCCAGCACATCGGCGATGGCCTGCCATTCAACGGGGTTGGGGTTGGCCCCGGTGGGGTTGTGGCAGCAGCCATGCAGCAACACAACATCGCCCGCCGCCACGCGGCCCAGATCTTCCAGCAGGCCGCCCATATCCAGCCCGCCAGAATCCTCATCGAAATAGCGGTATTCGGCCATATCCATCCCCAGATAGCGCAGAATGGCGGTGTGGTTCGGCCAGGTGGGGGCGGGCAGCCAGACCTTGGCCCCCGGTGCCGCATGGCGGATCAGTTCGAACGCTTGCCGCAAGGCCCCGGTGCCGCCCGGTGTTGCGGCCCCCGCCGCCTGTGCGCCCGGCCCAAGGATCAGTTCGGCCATGGCCTGCACAAAGCCCGGATCGCCCGCCAAACCAGTATAGGTCTTGGTGGTTTCGGCCTGCCACAACTGCTGTTCGGCGGTTTTGACGGCGCGCATCACCGGGGTCAGGCCCTGCGCGTCCTTGTAGACGCCGACGCCAAGGTCGATCTTGTCCTTTCGCGGATCGTCGCGGAATTGCTGCATCAGGATCAGGATCTTGTCCTGCGGCTGGGCCTTTAAAGCGTCGAACATCGTCTATCCCTTTTCCACCGGAAGATCGTCATACATCCCCCATTCGGCCCATGAGCCGTCATAAAGCGCATTGTCCTTGTGCCCCAGCCGCGCCAAGGCCAGCGATAGCACCGCCGCCGTAACGCCCGACCCGCAGCTTGTGATCAGGGGCTTTTCCAGATCGACACCCGCGACGCTAAAGGCGGCGCGCAGCCCGCGTTCATCCAGCATTGTGCCATCCGGCCGCAGCACGCCGTTGAAGGGCAGGCTTTTCGCCCCCGGCATATGGCCCGAGCGCAGGCCCGCGCGGGGTTCGGGCACTTCCCCCCGGAAACGCGGGGCGGGGCGGGCATCGACGACCTGCGCCTGATCCAGTTTCAAAGCTTGGGCCACCTGCGTCACGTCCCGCACGAGGGCGGGCTGCGGCGCGGCATGGAAATGTCTTTCGCGGATCACGGGCGGCGCATCGGTCAAATCCCGCCCCTCGGCCCGCCATTTCGGCAGGCCGCCGTCCAGAACGGCCACATTGTCATGCCCCATCAGGCGAAAGGTCCACCAGACACGTGCCGCCGAAAACAGGCCAGCGCCGTCATAGACCACCACCTGCTGCCCATCGCCGATGCCCATCGCCCGCATCCGCGCGGCAAATTTTTCGGGCGGCGGGGCCATATGTGGCAGGGATGAGGTGGTGTCGGAAATTTCGTCGATGTCAAAGAACCGCGCGCCGGGGATATGGGCTGTGGCATATTCAGCACGGGCATCCCGGTTCATCGCGGGCAGATACCAACTTGCATCCAAAATCCGCAGATCGGGATCATCCAGCCGGGTGGCCAGCCAATCGGTGGACACCAGCACCTGCGGATCGTCATGAAACGTTTCGGCCATCGCTTCCCCCGGAGTTTGCCCCCTCGGGATAAGCCTGCCTTGGCCGCAGGGCAAGGGGCGCGCGGTGGGCCCGCGCGCCCGGATGGCTTCAGGCTTTCGCCATGGCTTTTTTCACCATGCCGGCCAACAGGGTCAGCACCAGACCACCGACGCCGCCCGCACCGGCCTGACCCAGCAGCGCGCCCATGTCCATGCCGCCGACCGCCTCGGCCGCACCGGCCACGGCATCCGCGCCGCCCAGCATTTCAATCAACTGGCCACCGCCCAAGCCCCCAATCGCGCCGATAACCGAATTGATGATCGGACCCATGCTCAGGTTCTTGGCTGCCACACCACCGACATTCCCCCCGACCAGACCGGCGATCAGGCTGATGATCATTTCCATATCTTCGTCCCTTCTGTTGGTTTTTGTCGTTGCTTTCTATCGGCCTGATAAAAGCCGATAAGGGGATTCTGCCCGAGAATTCCCCTTGCGCCAACAAAAATGACCGAAGCGGACCTTTTAGGCGGCCCTAGCCTTTTTCGCGCAACAGGCGAGCCTTCTGGCGATCCCAGTCGCGTTTGGCGCTGGTTTCGCGTTTGTCGGCCATTTTCTTGCCTTTGGCGACGCCGATCTTGACCTTTACGATGCCGCGATCGTTGAAATACATCTTCATCGGCACAAGGGTCATGCCTTCGCGCCCGACAGCGTTCCACAACCGGCTCATTTCCTTTTTGGAAACCAGCAGCTTGCGGCGGCGGCGTTCTTCATGGCCAAAGGTTTTCGCCTGAAGATAGGGCGCGATATAGCCGTTGATCAGCCAAAGCTCGCCGCCCTCCACGCTCGCATAGCTTTCGCCGATGTTCGACCCGCCCTGGCGCAGAGATTTCACCTCGGACCCATAAAGCATGATGCCAGCCTCCAGATCGCTTTCGATGAAATAATCGAAACGCGCCCGGCGGTTTTCGGCGATCAGTTTGGAATTGGGGTCGGAAAGTTTGGCCATGATCAGGGTCAGATAGGGGACGAAGCGCCCCAAGTCCAGTGTCACCGCCGGATTGTCAGGGCAAAGATGCCCGCGCCCACCACGATCACGCTCCCCAGAAGGGTCAGAAGGTCGGGCCTTTCGCCAAAGACCGCTGCGCCCAGAACCATCGCAAAGACCAGCCGCGTATAGCGGAAGGGCGTGACGGCCGATACATCGCCGGTGCGCATGGCGACGGTCAGGAAATTATAGGCCGCGACACCCACGCCGACAGCAGCGGCCAAATAGGCCAAGGCCGTGGCATCGGGCCAGATCGCGCCGCCCTTCCAGATCAGCATGCCGAATCCGGCGGGGACCATCATGGCAAAGCCGTAGATGCCGAGTTGGAAGTTCGACAGGATCTTGGGCGCGGCGCG
The DNA here is from genome assembly GCF_014652215.1 of Neogemmobacter tilapiae. GTDB lineage: Bacteria > Pseudomonadota > Alphaproteobacteria > Rhodobacterales > Rhodobacteraceae > Neogemmobacter > Neogemmobacter tilapiae. The sequence continues at coordinate 120,278 of NZ_BMYJ01000004.1, forward strand.
GGTGGCCAGATCGCGGCCTGCAAAGCCGATCATGCCCAGAACGGCAAGGATCGACAGGGGGGTGAACCCTTCCAGACCGGGGCGCAGGATGATCAACACACCGATAAAGCCCAGAAGAACCGCAAGCCAGCGAGCGGGGGAAACCCTTTCGCCAAAGATCACCGCCGCCCCCGCGATCACCATCAGGGGGGCCGCTTGCAGAATGGCCGAGGTAGCGGAAAGCGAGGTGAGGGCGAGGGAGAGGGTAAAGAACAGCCGCCCCATCACCTCAAACACCGCCCTGACCAACAGGGGCCGGGTCAGGATGGCCGGGTGCAGGACGCGGTCGCCTTGGGCGCGGGCCAGCGCCGCAAAGACCAGCATCCCGGTGCCGCCGAACATCACCAGCACCTGCCCCACCGGAACGCCCCGCGCGGTGGCCCCTTTCAGGAGGCTGTCCTCGATGGCGAAACCGGCCATCGCCAAAACCATGAACAGCGCCCCGCGCAGGTTGGGGGTCATCGGTTGGCCAGGCGGCGGAGGGTGTTTCGAAGTTTGAGCTTGATCCGCGCCAGCAGCTTCGGCGGTTCATAGTGGTGGGGGACACCGGTTTCAATCAAGGCCGCGACAACGCTGGGCCGCGTTTCAGCACCATTCTGCCCCGGCTTGACCGGGGACCAGACATAGGTGTTCTGCACGTAAGGCCTGCGCCAGCGAGGCGTCGCGGTGCGAATGGTGATTGCCCCCTCTGCGAGGATCGGAGTTTTGGGAAACTGGCCTTCAACGGCGATCTGTTTGAGAATCCATTGCTTGGACACATGCGCGGGAAAGGCTTGGGTGGAGATAGGGCCAATCACCTGTGATCCGATCTTCAATTCCAGCGCGGTTCGCGCTGTGCCGGTGACCACGATCAAGCCCAGAAGTTTGCCTTTGCAGGTCAGACCGGGTGATTGCTGGATGGGGTGACCGATCAAATTAACAATCGAATTCTTGAAAGTCAGAGTTTCGCCAGCCGCAAAATCTGTTGCAAGCGTCAGCGTCGCCCCAGGCTGCGGGATCGAGGCTTGCAGCGCCTTTGGCCCGAGCGGTTCAAGACCCGACAGGGCTGCGACAATGTCCCGCGCGAAGGCGGCCATCAGTTTCGGGCCATTTCGCAGGTGGACCGGGTCGGCAAAGATCTTGTCAATCGATTGCCCGCCCCTGATCCGAGCGCGGATGATGGGTTCGTCGCTGACCGCTTTAATGCCCGCCGCCTGAAACAGGTTTTCCAAGGCGCGATAGTAAGGGCATGTCGGCGGGGTGGAATTGTGCCAGCTGCGCTGATGCAGGACCAATGGTAGAAAGAGCAGCCCGTGGTCGTGGCAAAGGCGGATCATCCATTTGACGTAGCGAACCAAGACCTGCCAGCTTTGGCCTGAACTGCAATGGTTCTGATCATTAAGCGCATATTCCCAGATCACGACGTCGCCGGGCCGGCACTGATCGATCTGACCCAAAAAGCGGAACAGGCCCATGAGGGTCGAGGCGGCACCGCAGGAAAGGTTGGTGATCGGCTGGTCAGGCCCCAAAGCATCGGCAAGGGCGTAAGTCCAGCCATTGCGGAGGATCGAATTCGACCCTCCGACAATGAAGATGCGACGGTTGAGGCCCGTCGGATGGGCATCCATGTCAGATCAGCCCAGCAAACTTCATTGCAGCCTTGATCTTGGCCTTGGTGCCTTCGGTCAATGTGACCAGCGGCAGGCGGACCTCTTCGGCGCAATGGCCCAGCAGCGAAAGACCGTATTTCGCGCCGACCAGACCCGGTTCGATAAAGATCGCCTCATGCAGGGGCATCAGCCGGTCCTGATATTCCAGCGCCTTGGCGTAATCGCCGGCCAGCGTGGCCGCCTGGAATTCGGCGCAAAGGCGCGGGGCGACGTTGGCTGTCACCGAAATGCATCCGACCCCACCATGGGCGTTGAAACCCAGCGCCGTCGCATCCTCACCCGACAGTTGGATGAAATCGGGTCCACAAGAGGCGCGCTGCATCGAGACGCGCTCGATCTTGCCCGTGGCATCCTTGACGCCGACGATCCGCGGCAGTTTCGCCAGTTGGCCCATGGTTTCGGGCGACATGTCGATCACTGAACGGCCGGGGATGTTGTAGATGATGATCGGCAGATTCGACGCCTCATGCAGGGCAGTGAAATGCGCGATCAGCCCGGCTTGCGTCGGCTTGTTGTAGTAGGGTGTCACGACCAGCGCCGCATCGGCCCCGACTTTTTCGGCATGGCGGATCAGGTCAATGCCTTCGGCGGTGTTGTTGGAACCCGCCCCGGCGATGACCGGCACGCGGCCGGCGGCGGCTTTCACCACTTCCTCGATGACCTGCCCATGTTCGGCATGCGACAGCGTCGGGCTTTCGCCAGTGGTGCCGACGGGGACGATCCCCGAGGAGCCTTCGGCGATATGCCAATCGACCAGCTTCTTCAGCGCGTCCAGATCCAGTGCGCCGTTCTTGAACGGCGTCACGAGGGCGGGAATGGACCCGGTAAACCCTTTGGTCATGACACGTCTCCTGTAAGCTGGGGCGAAAGCGCCCGATGAACAGGGCCTTCCTAATCAAGCGGCCCGGTTTTGCCAAGCGGGACAAGGGGGGATTCTGCTTGGCGGACAAGGGCTGTGGCCGTCTGTCCCGCAAGGGCAAAAACATTGGCGTCGCGCGTCATCAGGGCGCTGGCAAAGGCCCCTTCCATCAGCAAGGCGATGCCCTTGGCCAAACGGGCGGCGTCGGGCGTGCCCGCAAAGCATTCTGCCAGCCAATCCTCCACCCGCTTTTTATGGGCGCGGGCGGCTGTCATGGCTGGATGGCCGGGCATATTGGCCAGTTCGGCCACGGCCCGCTGAAAGCCGCAACCCTTCCAATCCTTGCGCCGTGCCGCGCGTTCCAGCTCGGCGAACAGACCCGCCACGCCGCCTTGGGTAAACCAGCGCTGGAACAGCGCCAGATTGGGGTTGTCGCGTTCGGCCAGATAGGCGGCGATCAGGTCATCCTTGCTGGCAAAATGGTAATAGAGCGTCCGCTTGGTCAGCCCCGCCCTTTCGGCGACGGCGTCCATGCTGACAGCGCGCAGCCCTTCGCCATAAAATAGCGTGGCGGCGGATTGGATGATCAGACTGCGGGTTTCGGTCATGGCATAATGTATACTGACCAGTGAGTATATTCAATCCCGCCTTTCAGGCAGATTTCCTATATGGAACCGAAAGGAAATGCGATGAAAGAACTGGTGTGCATCGACCGCGAAGAGGGACTGGCGATGCTGACGCTGAACCGACCCGAAAAGCTGAATGCGCTGGATTATGCGCTGATTGATCGGCTTTTGGCCTTGCTGGACCTGCTGGAAACCGATGCGGCAGTGCGGGCGATCATCCTGACCGGCGCGGGCGAGCGGGCCTTTTCGGCAGGGGGTGATATCTGGGAGTTTTCCGCCAGCGTGGGGCAGGGCCCTGAAGCGGCCTTGCGGGATTTTGTGGCGCGGGGGCAGCGGCTGACGGCGCGGATCGAATCCTATCGCAAGCCGATCATCGTGGCGGTGAACGGTCTGGCCTATGGCGGCGGCTGCGAGATCACCGAGGCGGCCCCACTGGCCGTGGCCAGCCGGACAGCGCGTTTTGCAAAACCGGAAATCCGGTTGGGAATGCCGCCGACCTTTGGCGGCACGCAGCGCCTGCCGCGTTTGGCGGGGCGCAAGCGGGCGATGGAACTGCTGCTGACGGGCGAAAGCTTTTCGGCGGAACGGGCCTTGGCGCTGGGGCTGGTGAACCATGTGGTGGAGCCCGTGCAGTTGCTGCCCGCCGCACGGCATCTGGCGCGGCAGATTCTGGCACATTCGCCGCTGGCGGTGGGGGCAGTCTTGGGGGCCGTGACGCGGGGGATCAACCTGAGCATCGCCGAGGGGTTGGCGGTTGAGGCTGGGGAATTCGCGCGGATGGTGCCGACGGATGATCTGCGCGAAGGGCTGGCCGCTTGGCGGGAACGGCGGGGGGCGCAGTATTCCGGGCTTTGGCCGGGGCAAGTTGCCCCGCTGAGCGAAGGCATATAGAAGCGGGCTGACAGCAAGATGAAAGGTCCGAACCATGGTGAAACCCGTTGTCCTGTGCATCCTTGATGGCTGGGGCTACCGTGAGGAAACATTCGCCAATGCGCCGGTTCTGGCCGATACGCCGAACTTTGACGGAATCTGGTCGACCTGCCCCCACGCCTTACTGACGACGCATGGCCCCGATGTGGGCCTGCCCAGCGGGCAGATGGGCAATTCCGAGGTGGGTCATACCAACATCGGCGCGGGGCGGGTGGTGGCGATGGATCTGGGGGCGATTGATCTGTCGATCGAAAACGGATCTTTCGCGCAGAACGAGGCTTTGCTGGATTTCATTGCCAAGTTGAAGGTGTCGGGCGGAACGGCGCATCTGATGGGCGTGGTGTCGGATGGGGGCGTTCATGGCCATATCACCCATGTTCTGGCCGCTTGCCGGGCAATCACGGCGGCGGGCGTGCCGGTGGCTTTGCACGCCATCACCGATGGGCGCGATGTGGCGCCTTCCTCGGCTGCGGGGTTCATGGCGCTGTTGCAGGCGGGGCTGGCGGATGGGGCGACCATCGCGACGGTGATCGGGCGCTATTGGGCGATGGACCGTGACAACCGTTGGGAACGGGTCTCCCGCGCCTATCAGGCGATGGTGGCGGGCCTTGGTGAAACCGCGCCGGATGCGGCGACCGCCGTGGCGCAGTCTTATGCCAAGGGCGAGACGGATGAATTCATCGCCCCTACGGTGATCGCGGGCTATACAGGGATCAAGGATGGCGACGGGCTGTTCTGCCTGAACTTCCGCGCCGACCGGGCGCGGGAAATTCTGTCGGCCTTGGCGCAGCCGGGGTTTGAGGAATTCCCGGCGGGGCAGCGCCCTGATTGGGCAGCGCTGTTGGGGATGGTGGAATATTCGACGGCGCATAGCACCTTTATGGCGACGGCCTTTCCCAAGCGGAACATCGTCAACTCTTTGGGTTCTTGGGTGGCGCAAAAGGGGCTGCGGCAATTCCGGCTGGCGGAGACCGAGAAATATCCGCATGTCACCTTTTTCCTGAACGGCGGCAAAGAAGCGCCCGAAGCGGGCGAAGACCGCTATATGGCCCCGTCGCCCAAAGTGGCGACCTATGATCTGCAACCGGAAATGTCGGCAGGCGAGGTGGCGGATCAATTGGTCAAAGCGATCCATGCGCGTTACGATCTGATCGTGGTGAACTTTGCCAATCCCGATATGGTGGGCCATACCGGCGATCTGGCGGCGGCGATGCAGGCCTGTGAGGCGGTGGATCAGGGACTGGGCCGCGCCTTGGCGGCGCTGCGGGCCGAAGGTGGGGCGATGATCGTGACGGCTGATCACGGCAATTGCGAGGTGATGGTCGATCCGGTGACGGGCGGGCCGCATACGGCGCATACGACGAATCCGGTTCCGGTCATTCTGGTGGGCGGGCCGGAGGGTGCGCGCTTGCGCGACGGGGGTCGTCTGGCTGATTTGGCGCCCAGCCTGCTGGCGCTGATGGGGTTGGACCAGCCCGCCGAAATGACCGGCGAAAGCCTGATCCTGTCGTGAAGCGCGCCTTCGCCCTTTTCCTCAGCCTTGTTTTGGCGGGCCAAGCCCCCGCGCAAGAGGCTGGGCTGGGCGCGGAACAGGCGGCGCAGGATTTGCAGGTGGCGATTGTGGCGCTTGAGGCCGCAGAAAGCGCGGGCGACCGCGTGGGGGCGCTGACCGCCACGATCCGCGCCTATGAGGAAGGGCTTTCCGCCCTGCGCGAAAGCCTGCGGCAGGTGCGCATCCGCGAAACGGCGCTGGCCGACCAATTGGCGCTGAAACGCACCCGCGTTTCGCAATTGATCGGCGTGCTGACCCAGATGGAGAATGACCCGACGCCGCTTTTGCTGCTGCATCCTTCCGGGCCCTTGGGCACGGTGCGGTCGGGGATGCTGGTGGCCGATGTGGCCCCAGCCGTGCAGGCCGAGGTGGAAACGCTGCGGTCGGAATTGGGCGAATTGCGCGATCTGCGGGCCTTGCAGGCGGCGGCGGGGGAAACCCTGATGCGCGGGTTGCAATCGGCACAGGCGGCGCGGACGGCTTTGTCGCAGGCGGTGTCGGACCGCACCGATCTGCCCCGCCGCTTTACCGACGATCCGGATGTGTTGCGCAATCTGCTGGAAAGCGCCGATACGCTGGATGCCTTTGCGGCGGGGCTGGCCCCGGCGGCGGATGATGGTGGGGCTGTGGCCAGCTTTGCCTCCGCCAAGGGCACGCTGCCGCTGCCCGCGCTGGGCCAGATCCTGCTGCGCGCCGAAGAGGCCGATGCCGCCGGTGTCCGCCGTCCCGGCCTGACGCTGGGGACGCGGCCCAAGGCGATTCTGACGCTGCCTTGGCCTGCGACAGTCCGCTATATCGGGCCGCTTCTGGACTACGGAAACGTGATCGTTCTTGAGCCGGGGGATGGCTATCTTCTGGTTCTGGCCGGAATGGAAACCGTCTACGGTGCCTTGGGTGAAGTCTTGCCTGCGGGCTCGCCTTTGGGCTTGATGGGCGGAGGAGAGCCGGCGGCGGCCGATCTGATGGCCGGTGTCAACGAAGGCAGTGGCGTTCAGCCGCTGGAACGGCTTTATATCGAATTGCGCCAAGGGGCCAAGCCGGTGGACCCCGCAGATTGGTTTGAACTGACGGCACCCCCATTGCGGCCCCGCCTGCGGAGCCAGACAGAGGATGAGTGAGGAATGAAGAAATTCGTGATGGCCGGTTTGGCCGGAACGGTCGCCGGTGTGCTGGCCACGACGCAAGTGGCCGGGCCGCTTTTGGCGCAAGAGACGGTGACGGCACGGAACACCACCGTCTATGAACAGCTGGATCTGTTTGGCGACATCTTTGAACGCATCCGCGCGCAATATGTCGAGGAAGTGGAGACCAAGGACTTGGTCGAGGCGGCGATCAACGGCATGCTGACCTCGCTGGACCCGCATTCCAGCTATCTGCCGCCCGAAGATTTTGAGGATATGCAGGTTGAGACGAAGGGCGAATTCGGTGGCCTTGGCATCGAGGTGACGCAGGAAGAGGGCTTTGTGAAAGTCGTCTCGCCGATGGATGAAACCCCGGCGGCCAAGGCGGGGATTCTGGCGGGCGATTACATCACCCATGTTGATGGTGAATCGGTGCTGGGCCTGCAACTGGATGAAGTTGTCGAAAAGATGCGGGGCGAGATTGGTTCCGAAATCATCGTGACCATCGTGCGCGAGGGCACGCCGGACCCGTTCGATGTGTCGATCATTCGCGACACGATCAAACTGACCGCCGTGCGCGGACGGACGGTGGGCAGCGCGGTGGTGTTGCGGATCACGACCTTCAACGACCAGACCTATTCGGGCGTCGAAGAGCAGTTCAAGAAGCGTGTCGAGGAAATTGGGGGCATGGACAAGGTCAGCGGCATCGTGCTTGACCTGCGCAACAACCCCGGTGGTCTTTTGACCCAAGCGATCATGGTGTCGGACGGTTTCCTGGACAAGGGTGAGATCGTTTCGACCCGGGGCCGCAACCCGCGGGACGGCGAACGCTATAACGCCACGCCGGGCGATCTGGCGGAAGGCAAGCCGGTGGTGGTGTTGATCAACGGCGGCTCGGCCTCGGCCTCGGAAATCGTGGCAGGGGCTTTGCAGGACCACGGTCGGGCCATCGTGGTGGGGACGCGGTCATTCGGCAAAGGCTCGGTTCAGACCGTCATTCCGCTGCGCGATGCGGGGGCGATGCGGCTGACAACAGCGCGCTATTATACGCCGTCGGGGCGTTCGATTCAGGCTTTGGGTGTGGCGCCGGATATTGTGGTGAAACAGCCAATTCCCGAACCCAAGGTGGAAGGCGAGGAGGCCAAGCCAGAATCGGCGGCGACGCGGGAACAGTTCGAAGGCGATCTGCGGGATGCCCTGTCGAACGATTCGATGACGGACGAGGAAAAGCGCCTTTTGGAAGAAGAACGCGCCAAGGCCGAACAATCGGCCGCGCTGCGGGAAGAGGATTATCAGCTGGCCTATGCGGTGGATATTCTGAAGGGTCTGTCGGCCATCAATGTGAATGAAGTGCCCGCCCCCTGATCGGGGCAGGCGGGGTGACCGGGCGGCCCGATGGGGCCGCCCTTTTTCGATGGAATGACGATGACCGATAAAGCCGCGAACTTGCCCTATCGCCCCTGCGTGGGGGTGATGTTGATCAACGCCGAGGGCCTGATCTTTGCCGGAAGGCGGATCGACGGCGCGCCCGAGGCTTGGCAAATGCCGCAGGGCGGGATTGATGAGGGCGAAAAGCCGGGTCAGGCGGCGCTGCGGGAATTGTGGGAAGAAACGGGCGTGACCGCCGATCTGGTCGAAAAGCTGGGCAAGGTGCATGGCTGGGTGAAATACGACCTGCCGCCGGAACTGCTGGGCAAGGTCTGGGGCGGCAAATATCGCGGGCAAAAGCAGAAATGGTTTCTGTATCGGTTCAACGGGCAGGATGATCAGATTCAGATTGCGACGGAACATCCTGAATTTGCCGAATGGAAATGGATCAGCGCCGACGAGATGCTGGCCGCCATCGTGCCGTTCAAGCGGGCGGTCTATGAGGAAGTGATCCGGTCGTTCAGGGCGTGGTTGGCGTAAATTGGGTCCGCTTCGATTCCTTTTGACAGGTTTCCAGTTTGTGGCATCCTTTTCGACATTCATTTGTAGAAAGGATTGTCATCATGGCCTTTGTCGAACTTGTGGGAACGGCGTTTTTTAACCCCGGCGAAGAAGACGGGGCGGAAGATGACGTTGTGTATGTGCCCTATCAGAACACGGTCTACAATTTTGCCATCTTCACCTATGCGGGGAATGATTGGATCGATTTGCGCGATGCCAACCCTAACGCTGTGAACACGCAGGTCTATTCCGGTCTCGGCAATGACACGGTCTATGGCTCGGCGACGATGGACCTTGTTTACGACAGCAAGGGGCGGGACCGCGTCTATCTGGGGGACAGCGATGACAGTCTGGACGCGGGGTTCGGCAACGACTTTTACGACGGTGGTGCGGGGCGTGATTTCATTTCCTTCTATATCTTGCACGACTCTGACCTTCCCAGCGGGACCAATATCACGGGTGTCAAATTCGACCTGCAAATCCGGACTGCCCAGAATCTTGGCCCGTTCGGAACCGATGTGATTGTCGGTTTCGAAGGTGCTGGCGGCGGCAACGGGCATGACACGCTTTCTGGGACCAGGGGCGACAATGTTCTTTCGGGCAACGAAGGCAACGATTTTTTGGTGGGACGTGGCGGGGACGACCAGCTCTTGGCGGGGGCCGGGCGCGATACACTGATCGGCGGGGTAGGCGGGGATGCGTTGAGCCTGACCGAAAGCATTCAATCCAGCGATATTGTTCGTTTTCTGTCGATGGGCGACAGCGGGGTCGGAATGCGCAATGGTGTGGTGGATCGAATCTACGGGTTTGCTGCGGGCGGTACGCCCTTGCATGACAAGATCGACTTGCGGGCGCTGGATGCGATTGCGGCGACCGCCAAGAACGATGCCTTTCTGTTCCGTGACACGGGGCCTTTCACCTCGGCCAAGGGCGAAATCCGCTATGAAGTTTCCAGTGCCGGGAACATCCTTGTTCACGTTGACACCGATGGCGATGCCGCCGCCGAGATGAATTTCTGGGTGATGGGTGTGACGGTGCTGACTTCGGCAGATTTTATGCTTTAGCCGTTCTCGCGCAGCACTGATCCCGCCAGATAGAGTGAGCCGCATATCAGCACGCGGGCGCCAGGGTTGCGGGCGGCGATGGCCTGCAAGGCATCCGCTACGCTGTCTGCCGTATCCGCCACAATCCCCGCCGCCAGCGCCGCTTCGCGGGTTGCTTCGGCGGGTAGGGTGTTCTTTTCGCCGGGGATCGACACCGCCGTCAGCCCCGCCAGATGGGGTGCCAAGGGCCGCATATAGCCGGTCACGTCCTTGGTGTTCAGCATCCCGCAAATCGCAAACGTCTCGCGTTTCGGCATCCGTGCCAAGGTTGCCGCAATCGCCTCGCCCCCGGCCGGATTGTGCCCGCCATCCAGCCACAGCTCGACCTGCGGCGCGGCATCCACCAAAGGCCCCTGCCGCAAACGCTGCATCCGTGCGGGCCAGAAGGCGCGGGTCACGGCCGCCTCGCAGGCCGTTTCGTCAAAGCCCAGATGCCGCAAAGCCATGATCGCGGCCCCGGCGTTCTGCACCTGATGCGGCCCCGGCAGGTTCGGCAAGGGCAGGTCCAGAAGCCCGTTTTCATCCTGAAACACCAGCCGCCCGCGATCCTCGGCCACTTGCCAGTGCTGCCCGTAAACCAGCAAGGGTGCCCCCAACCGTTCCGCCCGCGATTCAATCGCGGCCAAGCCTTCATCGCTTTGCGGCCCCACCACGCAGGGCACGCCCCGCTTGAGAATCCCCGCCTTTTCGCCAGCGATTTCCCGAACCGTCTCGCCCAGATACTGCTGATGGTCCAGACTGACGGGCGTGATGATCGTCAGCGCGGGCCGATCCACCACATTCGTCGCATCCAGCCGCCCGCCAAGGCCCACCTCCAGCAGCGTATAATCCGCCGGAACCCGCGAAAAGGCCAGAAAGGCCGCCGCTGTCGTGATTTCGAAAAAGGTGATCTCGTCCGGCCCATTCGCCGTCACGCATTCATCCAGCAGCGCTGTCAGCGCCGGTTCGCTGATCAGTTCCCCGGCCAGCCGGATCCGTTCATGGAACCGCGCCAGATGGGGTGAGGTATAGGCGTGAACCGATTTCCCCGCCGCCTCCATTCCCGCGCGGATCATCGCTTGGGTTGAACCTTTGCCATTCGTCCCCGCCACATGCACCACCGGCGGCAAGGCGCGTTCTGGATGGCCCAAAGCCGCCAGAATGCGGTGCATTCGGTCCAGCGTCAGGTCGATGATTTTCGGATGCAGGGTCATCATCCGTTCCAGAACGGCATCTGACCCTTGCTTTATGGCGTCGCTCATGGCGCGGGGGCAGCCTCCACCGGCGCGGGCAGGTCGCCCTTCACCGCAGGCGGCTGGCCCGTCAGCATCCGCACCAGCGTTGCCAATTCATCCTTCAGCGCCTTCCTATGCGTCACCCGGTCCAGCATCCCATGATCCAGCAGATATTCCGCCCGCTGGAACCCTTCGGGCAGCTTTTCGCGGATCGTCTGTTCAATCACCCGCGCCCCGGCAAAGCCGATCTGCGCGTTGGGTTCGGCAATCTGCACATCGCCCAGCATCGCATAGGACGCCGTAACCCCCCCCGTCGTCGGATGGGTCAAGACCACGATATAGGGCAGCCCCGCCTCACGCAGCATCTGGATGGCGACGGTTGTCCGCGGCATCTGCATCAGGCTTAGAATACCCTCTTGCATCCGCGCCCCACCGCTGGCGGTGAAAATCACAAAAGGACGTTTTGCCTTTAGCGCCCGTTCGGCCCCCGCCACAAAGGCGTTGCCGACATATTGGCCCATTGACCCTGCCATAAAGCTGAAATCCTGACAGGCGGCGACAATCGGCGTGCGCCAGATTTCCCCCTCGGCCACCAGCATCGCGTCTTTTTCGCCGCTGGATTTTTGCGCGGCTTTCAGACGGTCGGTGTATTTCTTCTGATCGCGGAAATGCAGCGGGTCGAGCGGTGGTTCCGGCACCTTGATCTCGGCGAAAATGCCCCCGTCGAACATCGCGGCAAAGCGGTCACGTGGGCTGATCGTCATATGGTGGTCGCAATGGGTGCAGACGTTCTGATTGTCGGCCAGTTCGCGGTGGAACAGCATGGTCCCGCATTCGGGGCATTTGGTCCAAAGGTTTTCCGGCACTTCCCGGCGCGAGAAGAGCGAGTTGATCTTGGGCCGGACGTAGTTGGAAATCCAGTTCATGCGGGCAGGGCCTTTGGTCTGTTACGCCACAGGGAAATAAGCCGGGACGGGCCGAATTGCAATCACGCAGGCGGGAAGAGCAGGGCGCCGATCGCCTCGACCACCAAGGCATGATCATCGTGCTGCGGCAAGCCGGATACGGTGACGGCCCCGATCATGCCGGTGCCTTGCACGCGGATGGGGAAACTGCCGCCCGATTCCGAATAGGTTTCACTGTCGCAACCATGCACGGCCAGATTGCCGCCCTTTTCGCGCATCCGGCTGCCGACAAGATAAGAGGCCTCATGAAACAGCAGGGTCGTGTTGCTTTTGCGCAAGGCCCATTTGTCGTTCAAGGGCTTTGCCCCCGGCAGGGCCGCATGAAACAGGGTGCGGTCAGGGGTGCGGATGGTGATGACGATGGGATGTGCGCGGGAAAGCCCCAGTTCCACCAGCTTTTGCCCCAGACGCAGGGCCACGGCCTCATCAAAGCCCGCGAAAACCAGCCGTTCCTCCTGTGCTTCCAGCGTCGCGATGTCCATGGTCTTTCCCCTGCGGTTTTCCCTGTCCTGCCCTTTGGCATGTTTCATGGCAACCGGAAACTTTCGGGCCGCGCCGTCCGTATCATCGGCATCACAAGTTCCGAGGATGCCATGCCCAAAGGCCCGCTTGTCCGCCGCCATAGCCTTGCGACACGGCTGACCCATTGGGGTTGGGCCATCAGCCTGTTCTTTCTGCTGCTGTCGGGCCTGCAAATCTTTAACGCCTTTCCCAGCCTGCACATCGGGCAGGAATCGGGTTTTGACTATGACAATGCCGTGTTCAGCATCGGGGCCGAACAGGTCCAGGGCGAATGGCGGGGTATCACGCGGGTCTTTGGCCAAAGCTTTGACACCACCGGCTATCTGGGCCTTTCGGGTGAAAGCATCCCCGGTCTGAAGCCCGGCGAATTTCGGGCCTTTCCGGCGGCTTTGACGGTCCCTTCCTATCAAAGCCTTGCCTTGGGCCGTTCGGTCCACTTCCTGTTCGCTTGGGGTCTGGTGATCAGTCTGGCGGCTTGGTTGATCTTCAGTGCCTTGAACGGCCATCTGCGCCATCTGTGGCCCAGCCTTAGCGACTTGCGCCGTCTGCCTGCCGATCTGTGGGACCACCTGCGCTTTCGCTTTCACCACAGCGTCAAATACGGCCCACTGCAAAAGCTGACCTATGCCTTGGTGCTGTTTGTGGCCTTGCCCGGCATGATCCTGACTGGCCTATGCCTCAGCCCCGGTTTCAACGCTGCGGCCCCTTGGCTTTTGGACCTGTTCGGTGGGCGGCAGACGGCGCGGACGCTGCATTTTCTGATCATGCTGGGCTTGGTCGTATTTTTCATCATCCATATCGCGATGATTCTGCTGGCGGGGCCGATCAATGAACTGCGGTCGATTGTGACGGGTTGGTATCGCACTGACGCCAAAGGGGAACATCATGAATGATCGCCGCAAATTCCTGCTGGGGGCGACGGCTTTTGCCCTTTCTGGCTGCGAAATTCTGGATGGGGCAGGCAAGCCCGACAGCTTGTTTCGCCCGGTCTTTGGGGCGTCCGAAGGGCTGACCCATCTGGCGCAACGCGGGCTGATCGGGGATGCTTTGGCCCCGGAATATACCGAGGCGGACATCCGGCAGGGGCAGCGCCCGAACGGTTCGACCAACCCCGAAACGGCGGAATATCTGGCGCTGCGGGACGGGGGTTTTCGCGACTATCGGCTGCGGGTGACGGGGCTGGTGGATCGCCCCCTGTCGCTGTCGCTGGCCGATCTGCGGCAGATGCCCGACCGGACGCAGATCACCCGGCATGACTGTGTCGAGGGCTGGTCCTGTATTGCGAAATGGCGCGGCACGCCCTTGGGGCTGGTGCTGGAACAGGCCATGCCGCGACTGGCGGCGCGCTATGCGGTGTTTCACTGCTTTGACGTGGCCGAGCGCAGCCTGTCGGGCGAAGTGGCCTATTACGAATCCATCGACCTGATGGACGCCTGGCATCCGCAAACCCTGCTGGCCTGGGAGATGAACAACAAGGCCTTGCCCATCGCCAACGGCGCGCCCCTGCGGCTGCGGCTGGAACGGCAGTTGGGTTACAAGATGGCGAAATACATCCACAGTATCGAATTGACCGACACGCTGGGGCTGCTGGGGCAGGGTCAGGGCAGCTATTGGGCCGACCGAGGCTATCAATGGTATGCGGGAATTTAGGCGCGGGCCTATACAAGCCGTGGGTTTTCCGTTATGCGGCGCAAATGGCCCCACAGATTCCGGGGGCGGGGCAGGGAGGCCCTGCCTGAGCGAAGCGATGGTGCCCGCCGATACTGGCATCATCCGGCGGAATGATCCGCCCTAGGGAAATCGCGAATGAGCTTCGACGCAATCGCCGCGCCGCTGGCTGCGGCTTTGGCCGCCAAAGGCTATGAGAAACTGACATCGGTGCAGACCGCCGTTCTGGAAGAAGGGCTGGTGGGGCGTGACCTGCTGGTTTCGGCCCAGACGGGTTCGGGCAAGACCGTGGCCTTCGGGCTGGCGATTGCGCCGGAAATTCTGGCGGGGCAGGACAAACTGCTGTTCGCGGATGTGCCCTTGGCGCTGATCATCGCGCCGACGCGGGAACTGGCGCAGCAGGTGGCGGCGGAATTGTCGTGGCTGTATGGCCCCGCCGGGGCGCAGATTGCGACCTGTGTGGGCGGGATGGACTATCGCACCGAAAAGCGGGCGCTGGAGCGGGGGGCGCATATCGTCGTGGGGACGCCGGGGCGTCTGCGGGACCATATCGAGCGGCGGTCGCTGGACTTGTCGGCCTTGCGGGCGGTGGCCTTGGACGAGGCGGATGAGATGCTGGACATGGGGTTCCAGGAAGATCTGGAATTCATCCTGTCGCAAGCGCCGGAAGAGCGGCGGACGCTGATGTTTTCGGCAACGGTGCCAAAGGATATCGAGGCTTTGGCGAAAACCTATCAGCGCAATGCGGTGCGGGTGCAGGCGCAGGGCGAGGCGCGGCAGCATGGGGATATCGAATACCGGGGCCTGTCGGTCGCGGTGCGCGACAAGGAACATGCGATTTTCAACACCTTGCGCTATTACGAGGCGCGGACCGCGATCGTGTTCGCAAAGACGCGGGCGGCGGTGAACCATCTGTTCGCGCGGATGACGAACCGGGGTTTCAAGGTTGTGGCGCTGTCGGGGGAATTGACGCAGGGCGAGCGGATGCACGCCTTGCAAGCGCTGCGCGACGGGCGGGCGCGGGTTTGTATTGCAACAGACGTGGCGGCGCGGGGGATCGATTTGCCGGGGCTGGATCTGGTGATCCATGCGGACCTGCCCTCGAACAGCGAAACCCTGCTGCACCGGTCGGGTCGGACGGGACGGGCGGGGCAAAAGGGTGTTTCGGCGCTGATCGTGACGCCCGCCGAATTCCGCAAGGCGCATCGGCTGTTGCAAGGGGCAAAGGTCGTCGCCGAATGGGGCAATCCGCCGAATGCGGATGATATCAGCGCTTTGGACGATGAACGGCTGTTGGCCGACCCGTCCTTTGCGGCGGATGTGAGCGAGCATCTGGCGATGGGCGCGCGGTTGATCGAACGCTTTGGTGCGGAACAGGTGGCCGGCGCCTTGGTCAAGATCTGGCGCGATGGGCGTTCAGCGCCCGAAGTGATCGACGAGATTGCGGCACCGGCCGCACCCAGCGCGCCGCGCGAACGGGCGGCCTTTGGGCCTTCGGTTTGGTTCCGCCTGTCGGTGGGCCATACGGGGCGGGCCGAGGCGCGGTGGCTGCTGCCGAAAATCTGCGATGCGGGTGGGATTACGAAGAACGAGATCGGTGCGATCCGCGTGCAGCAAGACGAAAGTTTTGTGCAGATCGCGGCGGCGGTCGCCGACAAGATCATCGACGGCACCGTGCTGGAAAATGGCGTGACATTGTCCCGCATGGCGGGCGAACCCTCGCTGGACCGGCCAGAGCGCAGCCCGCGGGCCGAACGTCCGGCCCCGCGTGCCCCGCGCAGCACCGCGCCGCGCGCGCCGCGCAGCGAAGCGCCGGATCATGCGCCGCGTGGTTCCGAATGGGCGGATCGCGCGCCGCGTCCCGATACGCGCCCGGAACGTGCGGAACGTCCGAAACCCGCCTATCAGCCGAAACCCTCGCGCTATGTCGAGGATGATGTCGCTCCGGCGCCGCGCGCTGAACGGCCCTCGGCCCCGCGTGGGGACAAACCGGCCTATGCCGAGCGGGCCGCCAAACCCTATGCCGAACGCGGCGAGCGTCCGGCGAAACCCTATACGCCGCGTGGCGACAAGCCCGCCTATGGCGACCGTGCCGAACGGCCGGCCAAGGCCCCCTACAAATCCACCGGTTTCCGTTCGCATGGCGGCCCGGCGGGCGAAGGGCGGGCGACCGGGTTCAAGTCGCACAAGGCCGAAGGCGGGTCGGCGCCTCGGGCCAGCTTTGGCGGTGATCGCGCCGAACGTTCGGAACGCCCGGCCAAGCCGCGCACCGAAGGGTTCAAATCGCATGGGGCCAAGGCTGACGGGGCCAAACCCTATGCTGGCAAACCGCGCGCCGGGGCCTCGACCTCGGAGGCCAAGCCTTTCCGCGCCAAATCGGCCGGCGCGGCTCCCGGCAAACCCGCCCGCGCCCCGCGCCCAGCGGCCAATGCCAGCGACACCTCGCGCCGCTTTACGCCGCCGAAAAAACCGAAGGGCTAGACCCTTTTGCGCGCCCTGCCAAGGGGCGCGCCACTTCCCACTGACGCCACGACAGGGGCCAAACGGCCCAAGGTCACAAATTCCTGCCTTTTCCCGCACCGCCTTCGTTGCTACCTAGGGCCAGCCGCCGGGAATCCGTTGACCGCGCCCGGCAATCATCCGATGCTGGGGCATCATATTAAAGCAGGAAGGTTTCGTTATGCAGAAATGGACATTGGCCGGTTCGACGGCTGTTCTGGCCCTGACGATGGGTCAAGCAGCCTTTGCGATTACCCCCGAAGAAGTCTGGCAGAAATGGGCGGATCAGGCGGAAAAGACCGGCCAGACCGTCACGGTCGGTTCTCAGGCGACCGAAGGCGATGCGTTGGTTGTCACGGGCGCTGTGTTTACCAGCACCCAGGAGGGTGCCGAAGCCACCATCACCATGCCCAAGGTCGTTCTGACGGATCTTGGTGATGAAACCGTCGAAGTGACCCTTCCCGAACCGGTCACGATCGAAATCAGCGGCGATGAGGCCGTCGTTGTCGAATTCGCTGCCCCCGCGATGACCTCGGTCGCCAGCGGCACGGTTGAAGAGACCAGCTTTGCCCTGAACATGCCCGAGGGCAAGATCACTGTCGTCAGCGTGGCCGGTGAAACCGCCGCCGATACCGGCAATGACATCACCTTTACCGTGACCAACGCAACGGGCAGCTATGTCGTGGCGGGTGACACCACCACCTCGGACATCAACGCCGAAAAGATGGCAATGAACGTCAAAGTCGCCGAACCGGGCGGCAGCGGCATGTTCAATATGACCGCCAACATGGCGGGTCTGGCGGGCAAGGGCACGATGACCATGGCTGCCGATGGCACCAGCATGGAAGACCTTCCGGCCGCACTGGCCGCCGGGATGGCGATGGACTTTGGCTATACCATCGGGGCCACCGATTTCGCCTTTGATTTTGCCGATGGTGCAGACACCGGCTCGGGCAAGGGCGTCATTGGCAGCGGCGATTTCGCGATCAAGATGGATGCCACCCAGATGGCCTATTCGGCAGGCTATAAGGGCGTCGATCTGTCGATGTCGGCCAGCACCATTCCCGTGCCCGAGGTCAAGCTGGGTCTGGCGGAACTCGCCTTTGGCGTCGTGATTCCGGTCGCCCCGGCCGAGGCTCCGCAAGATGCCTCGATGCTGGTGAAACTGGTCGATCTGACCATCTCGGACGATATCTGGGGCATGATCGACCCGGCGGCCAATCTGCCGCGCGACCCGATCACCGCCATTCTTGACTTGAAAGGCACGCTGACCGTCATGGCAAGCCTGCTGGATGAGGAAGCGATGGCCAGCGGCGCACCGCCCGCCCTGCCGAACTCGGTCGATCTGACCCAGTTGCAGCTGAAACTGCTGGGGGCCGAGCTGAATGGTTCGGGCAGCACCACCGTGGACATGATGCAGATGGGCCCGTCGGGCATGCCTGCGATGGAAGGTAAATTCAGCTTCAACGCGACGGGCGTGAACGCGCTGTTGGACAAAGTGGCGGCGATGGGCCTGATCCCCGAGGATCAGCTGATGGCCGCACGGATGATGATGGGCATGTTCGCCCAGCCGGGTGAAGGCGAGGATACCTTGGTGTCCGAAGTCGAATTCAAGGACGGCGGGCTGTTCGTGAACGGGATGCAGTTGCAATAATTCGCACTGCGGTTGATGAAGGGGCCGTCCGGGCGACCGGGCGGCCTTTGTTTTGAGAATTGGAGCGTAGGATGCGGCTGGCCCTTCTGACAATCACCACATGCCTTTCTGCGATGCCCGCCGTGGCCCAGATAACGGCGGCGGAATACTGGGCGCATTTGCAGGCGACGACCGGGGCGACCGGCCGGGCCGAGCCGCAGGCCAAGGGTCTGCGGGTTCAGGATGTGGTGGTTCAGGGTGGCGGAGTCCGGATCGAAGCGCCGGTTCTGCTGCTGACCGAAACCGCCAAGGGCCTTGAACTGCGCGGACCAGACGGGGCACTTGTCGAATTGGACGAATGGATGTTCGATGGCGCGTCCTATACCCGCGCCGCCTTTCGCGTGGACATGCCGGATCAGGTTTCCACCATCACGGGCGACGATGTGACGGCGCTGCGCTATGATTTCAGCACACCCAAAATGGTGATGGCCCTGACCGAACTGGCGGGCGCGCCGGTCGCGGGTGATAGTTTTGTGCTGTCCATCTCCAATGCGACAGGCCATTTCGCGCCTCAGGCGGGCACCGACGAATTTGCCGCCAATCTGGACCAGGTGGAGGTTGCCCAATCCGCCACGACCGGGCCTTCGACGCATAATTTCCGGCTGATGCTGTCCGATCTGGCCTTGGAAGCGCAATATAACATTCCTCAGGCAGCAATGCCCTCCGGGCAGACCGCCGCCGAGGCGATTGCGGCGGGTCTGGTGATGGATATGTCCTTCAGCGCGGCAGGGGGGCAGGCGAGTTTTGCCGAGGAAACACCCGTCGAAACGACCATCGCGACGGTGGGTCTGGGGGCTGTGGGTTTTGAACTGGGCATGGGCCCCAAGGGCTTTTCGCTGGACCAATCGGCCAAGGGTCTTTCCCTAGCCCTCGACCATCAGACCGAAGATCCCGAACAGGATCCAGTGATGATCGCGGTCGGTGGTGCGGATTATCAGGTGCAGATGGCTGCGCCCTTGGAGGCGCTGGATGAATTGGAACGGCAGGACGGTTCCTTCCCTCCCGGCGTGTCGATGGGCGTTGATCTGGCGCTGCGCGACCTGCTGCTGTCGGTCGGGCCGAAAGAAACACCGCTGGCCGATTTTGAAATCAAGACAAGCGGCGCGAAACTAGCCATCGACGATACGGCCTTGGATATGTCGGCCCAACTTGCAGGGGCCGCCTTCCAGGGGAATATGGGTGATCTGGGTGAGACAGTTGCCTTGCAAGCAGCCGAAGCCGGGTTTTCGCTGCTGTTTCCGGTCAATACGGTCGATGAACCGGCCCCTTTCCAAATCGGCTATAAAACCGTTGGCCTGACGCTTTCTGATCCGATCTGGGATCTTCTGGATGCGGCGAAACTCTTCCCCCGGGATCCGATCAACATCGACTTTGCGATGGACAACATCATCACCCTGCGTGCGCCTTTGGCCGAGCTGGACCGATATGACGTCGACAAGGGCGACATGCCCGTGGAGCTGAACGCCGTCAAACTGACGACGCTGCTGTTGTCGGGCCTTGGGGTCAAGGTCACCGGAACGGGGGCGGCCGACCTCGACTATTCCGAAGTGATGACTACCAGCGATATCCCCAAGGGCGATGGCAAGTTCAGCTTTGACCTTTTGGGCATCAACGGGCTGTTCGACAAGCTGGAACAGGGCGGCTTCCTTTCCAGTGACGAACTGATGGGCGCGCGGATGGGCCTGATGATGTTCGCCAAATCGGCGGGCGAGGGGGACCATATGACTTCAGAAGTCGAACTGCGCGAGGGGCGGGTCTATCTCAACGGGATGTTGATGCGCTAGGGGATGGCGATGGAAGGTATTTTCCGGGCCTTGCGGGCCGATATGGGCGGGCGGGTTGTGTCTGTGCTGCGCTTTGACCGGGCAGGGGGCCAAGTGCATCTGGTCTGGTCTTCGGATGAAAGCCTGCTGCCCTTTCCGGCGGTGATGCCGATGCCGGAAAACCGCTGGAGCCTGCAAGTGATGATCGAAGGCGATGCCTTCATGGCAAATGCGCCATGGGAATTTGATGGGCTGGTGCCCTTTGTCTCGATGGCCGCGGGGTCGGTCTTGAACCTGCCCTTGGGTGTCGATGGCGATATTGCCGGGGCGGTGACGGTCGAGGGGGACGAGGGGCATTTTGACGAGGTCCGCGTTTTCGCGCTTCAATCCTTGCTGGATGTTCACCGCGATGGGATGCTCGCGGCGCTGGGCTGACCTTGCCAGCCGGGGTCTTGGGGCTTAGGTCAGGGACAACAAAAAGGGGCCGATGATGACCGACCGTTTGCAAGACCTGACCCATGCTTTGCTCGATGCCGCGAAAATGGCGGGGGCCGATTCCGCCGATGCTTTGGCGGTGTCGGCCACGGCGCTGTCGATTGACATCCGGCGCGGCGCTTTGGAACAGGCGGAACGGTCCGAGGCGACAGATCTGGGCCTGCGGGTGATCATCGGCGGGCGTTCGGCCATTGTGTCGGCCTCGGACACCTCGGGTCGGACCATCGCCGAAATGGCGGAACGCGCGGTCGCAATGGCACAAGAAGCGCCGGTCGATCCCTATACCGGGCTGGCCGATGCGGGGCAGTTGGCCAAAGACTGGGATATTGCAACGCTGGATCTGTGCGACAACAGCGCCGAACCCGATGCGGCGGCATTGGAAGCGGATGCGCGGGCGGCTGAGGCGGCGGCGATGACCGGGGGCGCGGTGCAGGTCGAAGCCTCGGGGCATTATGCGCGGCAGGCGCTGCATATGGCGGCGACGAATGGCTTTGACGGCGGCTATGCCCGGACGTCGCGTTCTATCTCGGCGGTGGCTTTCGTGGGCACCGGCACGGGGATGGAGCGGGATTGGTCGGGCGAGACGCGGGTTTGTCAGGGCGATCTGCCGGGGGCCGACAGCATTGGGGCGCTGGCTATCGAACGGGCCAAGGCGCGGCTGGGCGCGCGGAAACCGGCGACGGGGGCTTATCCGGTGTTGTTCGATGAACGGGTGGCCAGCACGCTGATCGGGCATCTGCTGTCCGCCGCCAATGGCAGCGCCATTGCACGCGGTTCCAGCTGGCTGCTGGGCGCGCTGGGCCAGCAAGTTCTGCCCAAGGGGATGTCGGTGATCGAAGATCCGCGCCGAGTGCGGGTTGGGGCCAGCCGCCCCTTTGACGGTGAGGGGTTGGCCACGGCGCGGCGGGTGATCGTCGAGGATGGCATCCTGCAAGGCTGGACCTTGGACCTTGCGACGGGGCGCAAGCTGGGCATGGCCAGCACCGCCAATGCGGTGCGCGGCACCTCTTCGCCCCCCGCCCCCGCCACATCGAATATTGATCTTTCGCCGGGCAGCGCCACCCGCGCCGACTTGATCCGCGACATGGGCACGGGGTTGCTGATCACGTCGCTGATTGGCTCGACGGTCAACCCCAACACGGGCGACTATTCGCGTGGGGCCAGTGGTTTTTGGGTCGAGAACGGCGAGATTGCCTATCCGGTGAACGAATGCACCGTGGCGGGCAATCTAAAGGATTTCCTGTTGCGCCTCACCGCCGCCAATGATGCCCGTGCGCATCTGTCCACCCGCGTGCCCAGCCTGTTGGTTGAAGGGATGACCCTTGCCGGAAGCTGATCTTGCCCTGCTGCTGGAGGCCGCCGAACAGGCGGGGCGCATCGCCATGCGCTTTTGGCGGGCGGAACCGAAGTTCTGGGAAAAGCCGGGGCTGGGGCCCGTGTCTGAGGCCGATCTGGCGGTGAACGCCGCCCTGCGCGAAACCCTGCGCCGCGCGCGGCCCGACTATGGCTGGCTGTCCGAGGAAGATGCGGATGATCCGGCGCGGCTGGCCACCCGGCGGCAATTCGTGCTGGACCCGATTGACGGCACACGCGCCTTTCTGGCGGGAGAAGAGAACTTTGCCCATGCCTTGGCGGTGGTCGATGGCGGTCGGGTGATGGCCGGGGTCGTGCATATGCCCGCCAAAGCGCGGACCTATGCGGCGGATGCCCAGTCGGCGGCGACGGTGAATGGGCAGCCGATGCAACCCAGCGCGCAGGTTCAGGCTGACGGCGCGCGGTTGCTGACGACCGGGGCCGGTATGGCGCTGGAACACTGGCCGGGGGGGGTGCCAGATTTCAAGCGCAGCTTTCGTGCCAGTCTTGCCTATCGACTGTGCCTGATTGGGGAAGGGCGCTATGACGCGATGCTGACGTTTCGCCCGGCCTGGGAGTGGGACATTGCAGCGGCCAGCCTGATTGCCGAAAGGGCGGGGGCCAGTGTGAGCGATGCGAAAGGGGGCGCGCTGGTTTTTAACCGGCCCGATCCGCGCGCCGATGGTGTTGTTGTCAGCGCGACGCGGGCTTTGCAGTCCGAGATTGTTGCAAGGCATCTGGGTCGCGCCATGTGATCCCGGGGGCCAGGCACCCCCCGCCTGTGTTGGCTGGCAGCGGTTGATAAATATTTTATGGCGATGAACCGGATAGGTGGTGCGTGTTCCGGATCAGTTTTTTGTGCGGCGAGGTCTGGTTCTGGTCAAATCGGGCGGCTGTCGGATTGACGATGGAAATGGCACGGCGGCAGGGATCGGCCTGCGCCCGGCCTGATGAACCCGGTCTGGACTGCTGTCGGTTTCGTCGAGGCAGGGCCAGCCAGCGTCGCTTCGCCTGACGGTCTGGTTTTCAAGCCTTGATGCTGGGGGTTTCCTGCCGTGATGCTTCCCTTTAACCTTTCCAAATGACCGTCACGCTGCCCCTCTGGCTCTTCCTTCCTCTCGCCGCCTTCGCGGCCCTATCCCTTCTTCGCCTCGCCCTTGTCCCCTCTGTCCGCTGGTTCTTTCGCGCCCGCGCGGAACGCTTTCTGGCCAACCTCAACGCCCGCCTGAAACGCCCGATCCAGCCCCTGCGTCTGCTGGATCGCAACGACATGATCGTTCGCCTTGTCCATGACCCAAAGGTCATGCAGGTCGTCACCGACCATGCCGCCGAAAAGGGCATTCCCCTGCTGGTCGCGGTGGAAGAGGCCCGCGCTTACGCCCGCGAAATCGTCCCCGGCTTTTCCGCGCTGGTCTATTTCGGTTTCGCTGTCGGCCTTGCCCGCCGCCTCAGCCGCCTCTTCTATGACATCCACGCCGAACGCGTCGATCAGGCGCTGGAAGGCGTCGATCCCAAGGCCACCGTCGTTTTCGTGATGAACCACCGTTCCAATATGGACTATGTCCTTGTCACTTGGCTGGTCGCGGGCCAGTCCAGCCTGTCCTATGCCGTCGGCGAATGGGCACGGGTTTGGCCCTTGTCTTGGCTGTTCCGCGCGATGGGTGGCTATTTCATCCGGCGCGGCGGGCGCAACGCGCTTTATCGTCGGGTTCTCGCCCGCTATGTCCAGATCAGCGCGGCGGAAGGAGCCACGCAGGCGATGTTCCCCGAAGGCGGGCTTTCGCTGGATGGTCGAGTGGGCCGCGCCAAGCTGGGCCTGTTGAACTATCTGCTGGCGGGGCAGGCCGAAAACGGCGGCGATGTGGTCTTTATCCCCGTCGGCATCGCCTATGACCGCGTGCTGGAGGATCGGGTTCTGACCGGGGCCGCCGCAAAAGGGCAGGGCGACCGGCCCGCCGGGGATCGGCATTTCCGTATCCGCCCCTTGGCGATGCTGGGCTTTGCTCTGCGCAGCCTGTGGCAGGTGATCTGGCGCCGCTTTCCCGGCTTTGGTCGGGCCGGGGTGGCCTTTGGCCCCGCGCTGTCCTTGGCCGAATTCCGCATGCGGGTGGGCGATGATCCGCAGGCGCTGGCCGAGGCGCTGATGGAACGGATCGGCGCGGTGGTGCCGCTGTTGCCGGTGCCCTTGGTCGCTGCCGCCTTGGTGCAGGGCGCACAAACGCGACCGCAAATTTTGCAGGCTGTGCAAGACATTATGGCCGCGTTGCAAGCCCCGGATCCCGCGACCGAGGCTCTGGCGAACAAGGCCCTCCGCCGCCTGATCCTGCGCAAGATCGTGGTCGAAAAGGGTGACCGCCTGTCGGTGCCCGACACGAAAAAACCCCTGCTGCATTTCTATGCGGCAGGGGTCAGGCAGAGGCAGGAAACCTTGGGAAAGGTCAGGGGGTCAGAAAACGTCGACCAGATAAAGCAGGATGATGATGGGAATCGGAATGCCGATCAGCCAAGCGGCGATGCCTTTCATGGGAACCTCGTTCAAACTGTGAATGGCCCGCTGGGGCCGGTTGCAGAGTGAACGCGATAGGGCGAGGGTTGGTTCCCACGGGGTGGCCACGTTATGAGTTGATTATTGTCGTTCCAGAACCGTGCCATCTTCTACGGAGATCCGAAACCCAGAACCATTCCAAACCAAAGTCAAACTTTGAAGTGCGCGTCCTCGGGATCTTGCACCCCTCTCCGGCGCGCTGGTTTGCCAAGCGACAATCGTCTCGACGCGACAAGTCAGTTCATCGCAATTAATTGCTGTTGATCCGGGTTCGATCAAATACTCGCGCAACGGCCAACGTTCTGCAAAAGCGCGCTTATCTTCGATAACCGCAAAATTGGTCAATGACTTGCCGTAGTAATTCACCGTTAGAGCGTATTTTTCGGCGAGCGTATCAACTGCTTGTGCGTTCGGTAAAGACCAAAGGCGATTGAAATCTTGAACAAAAGCGGCTGCCAGATCTTTTTTACTCATGTCGGCGGTGGGCGTAGTAGGCTTTGCAACCCGCGATGATGAAGTGCCAATGATCCCCAATGTAGCAAGCTGCTCTGGAGTGTAGATGTGCATTTCTTCCGGCGGCGTACGAAGCATATCGACAATAACATCATCCGGAACGTTATAGTCCGAAAGAACATCCATCATGTCCGAGAGGGCCAGTTGACCGCTTTCCAAGTCGCCGCTGTCGCTGCTGATCTGATGAACACCCAACTCGCCGGATGACGCCCGCTCATTCCCCGCGAAAAACAGGAAGGCGCAAGCCGAGTAGCATCCAGTATCCGGGAGTATGGTAGTGTTCAGCTTGAGCCGGTCAATCTCGCGCGCGATGGTCAAGGCCGGTAAGACTGATCCACCGTCGCTAGCAAGAATGACCTCGGTTGCTCGTGGCATTTCCTCAAGCGCACGACTGAAATTGAGCGGCGTGCGGGCATCAATCGTCCCGACTATTGCGACGATCTCTGGTACTTCGGGATCGTAGATCACGGGGTCGTATTTGGTCACAAGTTCTGCCTGCACGGTCTGGGGCAACAGTATTGCCAGAAGCAATGCCAAGTTCCTGAACAAGAGCACCATGTCACCTCAAGCCAACTCCTTTCGTATGTTTGCCTACGCGGCCAGAGTTGTCAAAGCGTGAGCGTTTTAGAATAGTTCCAAATCTTGACTTCCCCCCGGCCAAGGCGCATATCCGAAGTCCCGAACCCGGAGCGCGCCCATGTTCATCCAGACCGAATCCACGCCGAACCCTGCGACCCTGAAATTCCTGCCGGGGCAGACCGTGCTGGAACTGGGCACGGCCGATTTTCCGAATTCGGAATCGGCGACGAAATCGCCCTTGGCGCAGCGCATCTTTAACACGGGTGCCGTCGCAGGCGTCTTCTTTGGCAATGATTTCGTGACCGTGACCAAGCACGACACGCTGGCTTGGGATCATATCAAGCCCGCGATCCTTGGCGCGATCATGGAACATTTCCAATCGGGCCAGCCGGTGATTTCGGGCGAAGGCCCGGCCCCCAGCGGCCACAAGGAATTCACGGGCGAGGATGCCGAGATCGTCACCCAGATTAAGGAATTGCTGGACACGCGGGTTCGCCCCGCCGTGGCGCAAGATGGCGGCGACATCACCTTTCATGGCTTTGACCGGGGCGTTGTTTACCTGCACATGCAGGGCGCTTGCGCGGGTTGCCCGTCCAGCACGCTGACGCTGAAGATGGGCATCGAAAACCTGCTGCGGCACTATATTCCCGAAGTGTTGGAAGTGCGGCCCGTCGCCGCCTGATCCTTGGTGATCCTCGCCTTTGACACTTCTGGCCCTTATTGCGCGGTGGCCCTGTTCTGGCCAGACATGGGCCGGATCGAAACCACAATAGAGCCGATGGAAAAGGGGCAGGCTGAACGGCTGATGCCGCTGATCCAAGACCTTTTGGCGCGCCACGATGTCACACTGCAAGACCTCACCGCCTTGGGCGTGGCCATCGGACCCGGCAATTTCACCGGTATCCGCATCGGCGTGGCTGCGGCGCGGGGCATGGCCCTTGGCCTGAACATTCCCGCCATTGGCGTCAGCGGTTTTGATGTTCTTCGCCATGATCAACCGCAGGCCACAGCCCTGATCACCGCCCCCCGGAACATGGCCTATGTCCAGAATTCCGACGCGGGCCCGGAACTGGTCGCCACTGATCCCGCTTTGACTGGCCTTTGGCTGCATGACTTGCCCCTTGCCGAACAGATCACCCGCATTGCCCAGATCGCGGCTATGCGTGGCCACCACCCGCAACCGCGCCCCGCGCCGCTGTATATCCGCCCCGCCGATGCCGCGCCGCCCGCCGATCCGCCGCCCGTGATCCTGCCGTGACGCCCGAAGCCTTGGCCCTGATCCACGCGCAATGTTTCACCCGCCCCCCGCCGTGGACGGCCAAGACCTTTGCCAGTTTTCTGACCGACCCCACCACCTTTCTGCTGACCGACGCCGATGCCTTTATTCTGGGCCGCGTCATTCTGGACGAAGCCGAGTTGCTGACCCTCGCCGTCGCCCCTCTGGCCCAAGGTCAAGGCAAGGGCCAGCGTCTTGTCGGCCAATTCCTGCAAACCGCCCGCCAAAAGGGGGCTGTCACCGCTTTTCTTGAGGTGGCCGAGGGTAATGCCCCCGCGAGGCAACTTTACGCCAAGGCCGGTTTCACCCAAACCGGGTGCCGCAAACGCTATTACGCCGGTGTCGAAGACGCGCTTTTGCTGTCGCGCCCGCTGTAAAAAGCAGCAGCATCAGCGAAAATCTGACCATCCAGTCCAATTTTGCGGCATGTGCCCCCGTCAAGCCCCTTGACCGGCCCAATGGTTCCCGCCCAAGGTCAGATCAATCCGGGGGGATGAGTCTGATCCAACCGGCCAAAATCAACAATCCGACCGGGAGAGTCCGATGACCCTGATGAAAACCCTGTTCTGCGCCAGCGCCGTGACCGCCCTGACCGCAGGCCTTGCCAGCGCCGAGCCTGCGATCATCTTCGATCTGGGCGGCAAGTTCGACAAATCCTTCAACGAAGCGGCCTTTAACGGCGCGTCGAAATGGGCCTCGGAAACCGGCGGCACGTTCAAGGAACTGGAAATGCAGTCCGAAGCGCAGCGCGAACAGGCCCTGCGTCGTCTGGCGGAATCGGGGGCCAACCCCGTTGTCATGACCGGCTTTGCCTTTGGCGACGTGCTGAACCAGGTTGCCCCCGACTTTCCGGACACCAAATTTGCGATCATCGACATGGTCGTCGATCAGCCGAACGTGAAATCGGTGGTCTTCAACGAACATGAAGGGTCGTATCTGGTCGGCATGATGGCGGGCCTTGCCTCGAAAACCGGCACGGTCGGCTTCATTGGCGGGATGGACATTCCGCTGATCCGCAAATTCGGCTGCGGCTATGCGCAAGGCGTGAAAGCGGTGAACCCGGATGCAACCATTGTGCTGAACATGACCGGCACGACGCCTGCGGCTTGGAATGACCCGGTGAAGGGTGCGGAACTGACCAAGGGCCAGAAAGCCCAAGGCGCAGACGTGATTTATGCGGCAGCCGGTGGCACGGGCGTTGGCGTCCTGCAAGCGGCGGCAGACGAAGGCATCCTGTCGATCGGCGTGGACAGCAACCAGAACTACATGCATCCGGGCAAGGTTCTGACCTCGATGCTGAAACGCGTGGACAATGCGGTCTATGAGGCCTTCAAGGAAGGCACCGATCTGAAGCCGGGCATCAATGTGATGGGTCTGGCGAACGACGGCGTGGGCTATGCGCTGGACGAAAACAACGCGCCGCTGGTGACCGATGAGATGAAAGCCACGGTCGATGCCGCCGCCGAGAAAATCAAGTCGGGCGAAATCGCGGTGCATGACTATATGGCCGACAACACCTGCCCTGCCGCGACCTTCTGATGGCGCAAGGCGTGGAAATGACGGGGCGGCCGGCAACGGCCGCCCCCTTTGCGATTGAACTGAAAGGCATTTCCAAGGCCTTTGGTCCGGTTCAGGCGAACAAGGACATCAACATCGCGGTGCCCAAGGGCACGATCCATGGGATCATCGGCGAAAACGGGGCCGGAAAATCGACGCTGATGTCGATCCTCTATGGTTTCTACAGGGCTGACGCGGGCGAGATTTTTATTGGGGGGCGTTTGACGCCCATCCCCGACAGCCAAAGCGCGATCCGGGCCGGGATCGGCATGGTTTTCCAGCATTTCAAGCTGGTGCAGAACTTTACCGTTCTGGAAAACGTCGTGCTGGGCGCGGAAGAGGGGGCTTTGCTGAACACCTCGCTGGCCAAGGCGCGGGCGGAACTGCAACGGCTTAGCCGTGACTATGAACTCGACGTGAATCCGGATGCCTTGATCGAAGATCTGTCGGTCGGCCACCAGCAACGGGTGGAAATCCTCAAAGCCCTGTATCGGCAGGCGGATATTCTGATTCTGGACGAACCCACCGGGGTTCTGACCCCGGACGAGGCCGACCACCTGTTCCGCATCCTGAAAGGCCTGCGCGATCAGGGGAAAACGGTGATCCTGATCACGCACAAACTGCGCGAGATCATGGAGGCGACGGACAACGTGTCGGTCATGCGGCGCGGCACGATGGTGGGCACGGTGAAGACGGCAGAGACAAGCCCCGAGGCCTTGGCCGAACTGATGGTGGGCCGCAAGGTTCTGTTGGAAGTCGAAAAGAAACCGGCGACGCCGGGCGCTGTCGTGCTGGATGTGCAGAACCTGCGGGTGGTCGATGAACATAAGGTAGAACGCCTGAAGGGCGTTTCCCTGCAAATCCGCGCCGGGGAAATTCTGGGCATCGCGGGCGTGGCGGGCAATGGCCAGTCGGAATTGCTGGCCGCGTTGGGCGGCATCACCAAGGCGACGGGTGCCGTTACTCTGAAAGGTGAGGCCCTGCCCCTGACCGGCAAAGGCGCGAATGGCCGCGCGCGGCGCGAGGCCGGGATCGGCCATATCCCCGAAGACCGGCAGGCGCTGGGCCTGATCATGGATTTCGCCGCTTGGGAAAACATGGCCTTTGGCTATCACCACCGCCCGCAATATGGCGCGGGCGCAGTGTTGATGGACAATGCCGCCGTGCGGGCCGAAACTGACAAGCAAATGGCGGCCTATGACGTGCGCCCGCCGATTGCCAGCTTGGCCGCGAAAAGTTTCAGCGGCGGCAACCAGCAAAAGATCGTCGTGGCGCGGGAAATCGAAAGCGGGCCGGACCTGCTGCTGATCGGCCAGCCGACGCGCGGTGTAGACATCGGGGCGATTGAATTCATCCACAAGCAGATCGTGGCACTGCGCGATGCGGGCAAGGCGATCCTGCTGGTCTCGGTGGAACTGGACGAAATCATGAGCCTGTCCGACCGCATTCTGGTGATGTTCGACGGCCAAGTGATGGGCGAACGCGACCCTGAGATCACCAACGAACGGGAACTGGGGTTGCTCATGGCGGGGATGACGGGATGATCGGCGTCGCAACCCCCACCCCCATCCCCTCCCCACGGGGAGGGGGCGCATCTTATCGGCCAACCTCATCGCTTGAAACATCGGTTCATCGCGCCCCCCTCCTCCCCGTGGGGAGGGATGGGGTGGGGGGCCTTTTGCAATTTTTCGGAAGGGCCGTCTGATGGACAAGCTTCCCCGCTGGGCCGATGTCGCCCTTGTGCCCTTTGTCAGCCTGCTGCTGGCCGCCATCGTCGCCGCCATCGTTCTGCTGGTCATCGGCCAAAGCCCGACCGAGGCGTTCAAAGTCATGGTCGAGGGGGCTTTGCTGTCCTCTTATGGCTGGGGCTATACGCTTTATTACACCACCAGCTTTATCTTTACCGGGCTGGCCGTGACCGTTGCCTTCCACGCCAGCATGTTCAACATTGGCGGCGAGGGGCAGGCGCAACTGGGCGGCTTGGGAGTCGCCTTGGTCTGTCTGGCCCTGCCTTGGCCGCATTGGTCGGTCGCCCTGCTGGCGGCTGCCTTGGGCGGGGCGGCTTTTGGCGCGGCTTGGGCCGCCATCCCGGCCTATCTGCAAGCGAAACGCGGCAGCCATATCGTGATTACCACAATCATGTTCAACTACATCGCCGCCTCGTTGCTGGTTTACATGCTGGTCGATGTGCTGCGTCCGGCAGGCCAGATGGATCCGGCCACGGCGCGTTTCCCCGAAGGCACCAACCTACCGACGCTGAACCATATCCCCGGCCTGAACCTGCTGTTCCCCAAGGATGTGCCCGCCAACGTCACCCTTTTCGTCGCCCTCGCCGCGGCTTGGGCCGTCTGGATGCTGCTGTGGCGCACTCGGCTGGGTTATGAAATCCGCGCCTTTGGCAAATCGGAACCGGCGGCGCGCTATGCCGGGATCAACCCGACCAAGATCATCATGGTCTCGATGCTGATCTCTGGCGGACTGGCGGGGATGATGGCGATCAACAACGTGATGGGCGAAAGCGAACGTCTGGTGCAGAACGCCGCCGAAGGGGCCGGTTTCATTGGCATCGCGGTGGCGCTGATGGGCCGCAACCATCCGGTCGGTGTGCTGCTGGCGGCGCTGTTGTTTGGCTTTCTGTATCAAGGCGGGGCGGAGCTTGGTCTGTGGACCTCGATTCCCATTGAAATGCGGATCGTCGTGCAGGGTCTGGTGATCCTTTTCACCGGCGCTTTGGATATGATGGTGCGGATGATCCTGACTCGTGTCTTCGCCCTGTTCCGGGGCCGACCGGCAGCACAGGGGGCGGTGTGATGGATTATGCAACCCTGATCCAGATCCTCGATTCCACCCTGCGGCTGGCCACACCTTTGCTTCTGGCCTGCCTTGCCGGGCTTTATTCCGAACGCGCCGGGATTTTCGACATCGGTCTGGAAGGCAAGATGCTGATGGCCGCCATGGCGTCGGGTGCCGTCGCCGCCGTCACGGGTTCGGCGTGGGCGGGGCTTGGCGCGGGAATCCTTGCGTCCTTGCTGCTGGGTGCCGTGCATGGTCTGGCCTCGATCACCTTTCGCGGCAATCAGTTGATTTCCGGTGTGGCGCTGAACTTTGTGGCCTCGGGCGTCACGGTTCTGGTCGCGCAAAGTCTGTTCGGACAGGGCGGGCGCACCCCTCCGCTGTCGGGCGATGCTCGTTTCAACCCCATCACCCTACCTTTCGCCGAGGCGGTCAAGGACGTGCCCCTGATCGGACCGTTCTATTTTGAGGTTTTGTCGGGCCATTCGATCCTTGTTTATGCGGCTTTGGCCTTGGTGCCGCTGACATGGTGGGTTCTGTTCCGCACAAGGTTCGGCCTTCGCCTGCGGGCGGTGGGGGAAAACCCGGCGGCGGTCGATACGGCGGGCGTTTCCGTCAAAGGCCTGCGTTGGGCCGCTGTGGCGATCACCGGGGTTCTGTGCGGCATCGCCGGGGCCTATATGGCGACGGCGCTGCAAGCAGGCTTTGGCAAGGAAATGACGGCCGGACGGGGTTATATCGCCTTGGCCGCGCTGATCTTTGCCAAATGGCGGCCGGTGGCGGCGCTTTGGGCCTGTCTGTTGTTTGGCTTTTTTCAGGCCTTGGCGACGCGCACCGATGTTGTCGAAGGTCTGGTCGGCATGAAGGTGCCCGTGCCCTTCCTTGATGCTTTGCCCTATATCCTGACGGTCGTCGTACTGGCCGGATTCATCGGCAAGGCCATCCCGCCAAGGGCGGGCGGCGAACCCTACGTCAAGGAGCGCTAGAGCCTAGCCAATTCCAACAGGGGCCGTCGCCGCAAGCGACGGCCCCTGTTGCATTTTGTTCATCCGATTTTGCGGCGCCCGTCACCCTGGCTTTACATGCCCTCCCTACCGCTGCCCCATCGGCGGGGCAGGCCCCGCCTTCGCATGTTTTGAAGGAGTCCCCCATGTCCCTGCCCATCCTCGGCGCTGCCCTGACGCTGGCTGATCTGCCCGCCCATGCCGACTGGCTGCGCGAAGCACCCCGCGATCTGGAGCTGCAAGATTTTGTCGAGGCCGATGTGCTGGACAACGACTGGCACCCCTTGGTGCAGCGCGCCAAACAGGCGCTGGATGGGCACAAGGGGCGCTTGGGCATCCATGGTCCTTTCTGGGGTTGGACCATTGCCAGCTATGACCCCGCCGTGCGCGCTGTGGTGCGGCGGCGGCTGGATCAGGGTTTGGATGTCTGTCAGGCCTTGGGCGGCACCCATATGGTGATCCATTCGCCGTTTTCGACCTGGGGCTATAATCACAAGGGCCTTTACCCAGCCGACACCGACCGTTTTCTTTCGGCTGTGCGTGACACACTCTCGGCGGCGCAGGATCGCGCCGATGCGATGGGGGTGACCTTGGTCATGGAAAACATTGAAGACCGCGACCCGATGGACCGTTTTCATTTGTGCGAAGCGCTGGGTTGGAAGGCTCTGGCCCTCTCGGTCGATACCGGTCATGCCCATTATGCTCACGGCTTTACCGGCGCGCCGCCCGTCGATTTCTACATCCGCGCGGCGGGCGAACGGCTTGGCCATGTCCATCTGCAAGACGCCGATGGCTATGCCGACCGCCACTGGCAGATTGGCCATGGCACGATCCTGTGGCCTTCGGTGTTTGCCGCGCTGGCCAAGATTGAAGCCCAGCCCAGGTTGATTTTGGAATTGAAGGATAAAGCTGGGGTCATTCCTTCCGCCCGCTACCTGCAAGCTTTGGGGTTGGCAGAATGAAATTCATCGTCCTCTCGGATCTGCACCTTTCCGCCCCCGGCGTTCCGGTGAACGGTCTGGATACCGGCGAACGCTTGGCGGCGGCAGTGGCCTGTATAAACCGTGATCACGCCAATGCCGATTTCGTGCTGATCGCGGGTGATCTGGCCGACCGGGCCGAACCCGCCGCTTATCACGCCCTGCGCGATTTGTTGGAACCCCTGACGATGCCGGTGCATCTGACCTTGGGCAACCACGACCACCGCGACAACTTTCTGTCGGTCTGGGGCATGGCTCTGGATCACCCCCAAGGTCGGATTTCGCAGGCCATCGATCACGACGGCTATCGTATCCTCCTGCTGGACAGCTCGGAACCCGGTCTGGTTGGTGGCAGGCTTTGCGAGGGCCGTTGGCAATGGTTGGAGGATCGGCTGGGCGAGGCGGGTGACAGGCCGGTGATCGTCGTGCTGCATCACCATGCGGCACCGCTGTCTTTGCCCGTCGATGACATTGTGCTGGAAGACGGCACTCGCTTTGCCGAGACGCTGAACCGACATCCCGATGTGCGGCTGGTGCTGTCGGGCCATGTCCATTTGCCCAGCGCCGGAACCTGGCGTGGCCTGCCGGTCGTCACCATGGCGGGTAGCCATTATTCGGTCAGCCCCCATGTTCCTGGTGTGCCCGGTGACCAGCGCCAGTTGGAGGGGCCGGCCCAGATGGCGGTGGTTCTGGCTGATGCGGATGGCGTCATGGTCCATTTTCACGACTATCTGGACCGCCATCTGATCTTGGCCCCCGGTCTTTTTGCCCACGGCTGACCGGGCGCAACGAAATGAAGATCTGCCGCGCAGGGTCCACCTTGCGCGGATAGTGTATATTTATCAGTAATTTGAGAAATATTGCGTCACAAAATCTTGCCCTTTCCGTCGCCAAAATGAAACGGCTTTCCCCCATTCCCCTGCCCAAGCCGCCCCTGCCGCGCGGCTGAACCCAAGGGAGATCGGGACAATGATGAACAAGCTTGCAACGGCGGCCTGCGCGCTGATGGCGCTGACGGGTGCCGCCCATGCCGACAAGATCAAGTTCGAATACTGGTATGGCCTGACCGGCGATCTGGGCAATGTCGTGCTGGAAACCTGCAACCGTTTCAACGCCTCGCAAGACCAGTATGAGGCGGTCTGTGTGGGGCACGACGGCTATGAAAAGGCCGTGCAGAACACCATCGCCGCCTTCCGTGCAGGCAAGCACCCGGTTCTGCTGCAATCCTTTGACGCAGGCACCGCCGATCTGATGCTGTCGGGCCAATTCTACCCGGTGCACCAGATGATGAAAGATTTCGACATCACCATCGACTGGGCCAATTACTTCCCCGGCATCGCGAACTATTATTCGTCCTCGACCGGCGATTTCATTTCGATGCCGTTCAATTCGTCCACCCCGGTTTTCTATTACAACAAAGCCCATTTCGCCAAAGCGGGGATCACCGATGCACCGCAGACTTGGGAGCAGATGGAAGCCGCCTTCAAGGCGCTGAAGGCCAGCGGTCAGGAATGCAGCTGGGCCTATTCGCCCGATTCCTGGATCGACATGGAACAATTCTCCATGGCGCATAACATCCCCGTCGCCTCGAACAACAACGGCTATGACGGGCTGGACACGGAACTGCTGTTCAACACCACGCAGCACCTGAAGCATATGGAAAACATCCAGAAATGGATGGACGACGGCTATGTCCAGCTGCGCACCCAAGCCTCGGGCAAGATCGCCCGCGACAGCTTTGTGGAAGGCGAATGCTCGGTCTTCTTCTCGTCCATCGCCGACCACAACACGGTGCATAAGGTCGCGCCGGAAGGTCTGGAATGGGATGTGTCGATGATCCCGGTGTATGAGGGTTTTGAACGTCACAACACCGTGGTCGGCGGCGCATCGCTGTGGGTCTTGGCGGGCAAGTCCGACGACGAATATAAGGCTGCGGCTGCCTATCTGGCTTTTCTCGCCACGCCTGAATCGGAAGAGTTCTTTGTGTCGAACACGGGCTATATCCCGGTGACGAAGGGCGGCTATCAGGCGCTGCTGGACAAGGGTTTTTACGAAGCCGAACCCTATAAGAACCGCGACATCGCGTTGAAATCGCTGACCTTCACCGAGCCGGGCCCCTTGACCCGTGGCATCCGTCTGGGTGGCTTCATCCAGATTCGCGCCGAATGGAAGGCCGAGGTTGAAGCCGCCCTCGCGGGGCAGAAGACCATGAAAGAGGCGCTGGATACGGCCGCGGCCCGCGGCAACGAACAACTGTCGCGTTTTGCCCAGACCTACGCTGGCAAGTCCTTCCCGTAAGGCGAAGCCTCGGGCGCGGCAGACCGCTGCCGCGCCCAACCCCTGCCAAAGGAACGCCCATGCGCCGCGCCCATTTCAAATTCAGCTGGATCGCCGCCGTGCTGCTGGCTCCGCAGCTGCTGATCATCTTTGTCTTCTTCTACTGGCCCTCTGCGCAGGCGATGTATTGGGCCTTTACGCTGGAACAGCCTTGGGGCGGCGGCAACACCTGGGTTGGCTTTGACAATTTCCGCAAAGTGCTGACCGATCCCTACTATTGGGCCTCGGTCAAGGTTTCGATGATCTACGCCTTTGCCACCACCGCGCTGTCGATGGCGATGGCCCTGACGCTGGCGATGTTCGTTGACCGCCAATTGGCGGGCTACCGCGCCTATCGCGTCACGATGATCCTGCCCTATGCCGTCGCCGCCCCCGCCGTGGGTCTGGCCTTTCGCTTTGTCTTCAATCCACAAGCTGGCGTCTTTTCCTTTCTGAACACGCTGTCCCCCGGCATCTGGGATCCCGGTCAATCGGGCTGGCAGGCGGTTCTGACCATCATTCTCGCGGGCGCCTGGAAACATGTGGCCTATAGCTTCATCTTCTTTCTTGCGGCCCTGCAATCTATCCCCCGTTCCCTGACCGAGGCGTCGGCGATGGACGGTGCCCGCCCCCTGCGCCGGATGGTCGATCTGCAACTGCCGCTGCTGACGCCCACCCTATTTTTTCTGGTGATTATCAACCTGACCGACAGCTTCACCGACAGTTTCGGCATCGTCGATACCCTCACCGGCGGCGGTCCGTTCCGTGCGACGGATCTGATGGTCTACAAGATCTATGCCGATGGCTTCCGTGGCTTTGACTATTCGGGCGCTGCTGCCCAATCCATTGTGCTCATGGCCCTCGTCATGGCCCTGACCTTCGTGCAGTTCCGCTATGTGGAACGCCGCGTGCATTACAGCTGAGGCTCCTATGATCGAACGCACCCCTTGGCTCAACCTTGCCACCCATCTGATCCTGATCCTTGGGTTGGTCATGATCCTGCTGCCCATCTGGCTGACCTTTGTCGCCGCCAGCCATGACCTGCAAACCGTGAACACGGCCCCCGTCGAGTTCTGGCCCGGCCCCTATCTGCTGGACAACCTCCGCACCGCTTGGGTCGAATCCGATTTTGGGCCAAAGTTTGTGAACAGCCTGATCGTTGCGACCGGGGTTGTCATCGGCAAGATCACCTTGGCCTGCATCACCGCCTTTGCGCTGGTATTCTTTAACTTTCGTGGCCGGATGCTGATCTTCTGGATGATCTTCATCACCCTTATGCTGCCCTTGGAAATCCGCATTGTCCCGACCTATGCCGTCGCCGCCAATGCGCTGTCGCCGTTTCAGACCCTGTTGGATGTCACCGGCATCACCTGGGCGGTTCAGACCCTTTCTGGCCTACAGATCGCCTTGGAATGGAACCTGCTCAACTCCTACACCGGCCTTATCCTGCCTTTGGTCGCCACGGCCACCGGCACGTTTCTGTATCGCCAATTCTTCCTGACTGTCCCGGATGAACTGGTCGAAGCCGCGCGGATGGATGGCGCAGGCCCCCTGCGCTTTCTTTGGGACACGCTGATCCCCTTGTCGAAAACCAACATCGCCGCCTTGGCGACGATCATGTTCGTCTATGCCTGGAACCAGTACCTTTGGCCGTTGCTGGTCGTCACCGACCGCGCCGCTTATGGAGTTGTCGTCGTCCAGCTGTCCGATCTGGTGCCCGACAACCTGACCACAGGCGGCGGCACGCCGAACTGGCACATCGCGATGGCGGCGACCCTGATGGTCATGCTGCCACCCATCGCCATCGTCATCTTCATGCAGCGCTGGTTCGTGCGCGGCCTGATCAACACCGACAAATAGGGGGCTAACATGGCCGAAATCGACATCCGCCGCGTGGGCAAGACCTATGGCAAGACCGTCATCATGCAGGGTGTCGATCTGACCATCCGCTCGGGCGAGTTTCTGGTGATCCTGGGCCCTTCGGGCTGCGGCAAGTCCAGCCTGCTGCGTATGATCGCCGGGCTGGAAGAGATCTCTAGCGGCGAAATCACGATTGCGGGGCAAGCGGTGAATCACCTCGAACCGAGGGAACGTGGCTGCGCGATGGTCTTTCAGAACTATGCGCTTTATCCCCATATGACCGTGGCTGAAAACATCGGCTATGCGCTGAAGGTGGCAGGTGTTGCCAAGGCCCAGCGATTGGCGCGTGTCACGGATGTCGCGCAGTCGGTGGGCCTGTCAGAGTTTCTGGATCGTCGCCCCGGCCAACTCTCCGGCGGCCAGCGGCAACGGGTCGCGATGGCCCGCGCCATCATTCGCGAACCCAAGGTCTTTTTGTTCGATGAGCCGCTGTCGAATCTCGACGCCAAGCTGCGCGTTCAAATGCGCCATGAAATCCGCCGCATTCACAACCGCATCGGCGCAACCTCGGTTTTTGTGACCCATGATCAGCACGAAGGCATGACTTTGGCCGACCGTCTGGTGGTGATGAACAAGGGCACTATCGAGCAGATCGGCACGCCGGAAGACATTTATGAACGCCCCGCGTCCACCTATGTGGCCGGTTTCATCGGCAGCCCGGCCATGAACCTTTTGCCGGGGCGCTTGTCGGACGACCGACGCGCCGTTGTTCTGGAAAGCGGCCCGCGCATTGACTTGCCGGGCCCTGCGACAGGCCTGAACCCCGGGGCCTTGGTCCAGATGGGGTTCCGCCCGGAAAAGGCCAGCTTGACCGCGCCGGGCCGTGGCACGATCGAGGCCCGCTTTGATTTTGTCGAAGAACTGGGTGCTGGCCGCGTCTATCACCTGCGGATCGAAGATATCCCGGTCAGCCTGCATTCCGAGGCCAAGATGAAACTGGCCGAAGGGGCCAGCATTGGCCTCGATCTGGGGCATCAGAATCTGCATCTTTTTGACGGCCAGACCGGGCGGAGAGTGCCGCTTTCCGTCGAAATGCCGCAGCTTGCGCCCACCGCCTGACCGTCACGCAAGTTTCATATCCCAGCATCCCCCCTGTCACAGAATGCCCCTAGACCGCAGGGCGTCAACAAACAGGTGCTGCCCGTGCTGCAAGTTCAGAACGTGACCCGGATCTTTGGTGAAAAAGCCGCCGTCGACCGGATCAGTTTCGCCATCGACCGCCCGGCCTTTGTGGGCATCATCGGGCGTTCTGGCGCGGGCAAGTCCACCTTTCTGCGCATGATGAACCGCCTGACCGATGCCTCTTCGGGCGAAATCCTTGTCGAAGGCCGCAATGTTCTGGCGTTGCGCGGCGCACAGGCCCGCGCTTGGCAAAGCCAATGCGCGATGATCTTTCAGCAGTTCAATCTTGTGCCTCGGATGGATGTCGCCTCGAACGTGCTGCACGGCATTCTGAACCGCCGTTCGACGGCGCAGACTCTGTTCAACCTTTGGCCCCGTGCCGACATCCTCCGCGCGCTCGACATTCTGGAACGCCTTGGCATCGCCGAACAGGCCCCGAAACGGGCCGAGGCTTTGTCGGGCGGCCAACAACAGCGCGTCGCCATTGCCCGCGCCCTGATGCAAGACCCCAAGATCATTCTGGCCGATGAACCCATCGCCAGCCTTGACCCCATGAATGCCCAGATCGTCATGGACACGCTGAAACGTATCAATTTCGAAGACGGGCGGATGGTCATTGCCAACCTCCATACCCTCGACACCGCCCGCCGCTACTGCGACCGGGTGATCGGTATGCGCGACGGCCGTATTGTCTTTGACGGCACGCCCGACCAGCTTTCCACGGGCGTCGCCCGTGACATCTATGGCGCGGATGAAACCTTTAACGAGGCCGCCACCTCGACCGCGATCCCGACGGACCATCAGGCCGACGACGCCTATGCCGAAACCCTTCTGCACTGAAATCCCACGGGGTCCGCTTTGGGCCCCTTTCTTTTGGAGTGACCATGAAAAAGCTGCTTCTGACGCTGGCTGCCACCACCGCCCTGACGGGCGCTGTTCAGGCGCAAGAGATCAAGGAATTCAACATCGGCATTCTGGGCGGTGAAAACGCCCAAGACCGTCTGAATTCCAACGAATGCTTCCGCGCCAAGATGGAAGAGGCGCTGGGCGTTCCGGTAAAAATCTTCACCCCCGCTGACTATGACGGCGTTGTGCAAGGCCTGCTGGGCGGCACGCTGGACTATGCTTGGCTGGGCGCTTCGGCCTATGCCAAAGTCTATCTGACCGACCCGGAAGCGGTCGAGGTCAAGCTGACCAAGCAGAACGTTGATGGTTCGACCGGCTATTACTCCATCGGTTTCGCGCGCAAGGATGCAGGCATCACCAGCATGGACGATGCCAAGGGCAAGTCCTTTGCCTTTGCCGATCCGAACTCTACCTCGGGCTACCTGGTCCCCGGCGCAGAGCTGGCGGCCAAATACGGCACGCTTGAGAATTACTTCAGCGAAGTGAAGATGTCGGGCGGCCATGAGCAAACCATCGTCGGTGTGGCGAACGGCGACTTCGACGCAGGCGTGTCCTGGGCCGATGGTCTGGGCAACTGGGAAGACGGCTACAATTCCGGCGCTTTCCGCAAGGCCTCCGATGCCGGTCTGGTCGATATGAACGACATCGTCGAAATCTGGCGCTCTGCCCTGATCCCCGAAGGCCCGATGGTCGTGCGCAAGGCCCTGCCGCAGGACGTGAAGGACAAGGTGACCGCTGTGACCGCTGACCTGTGGGAAACCGATGCGGAATGCGCCTACAACGTGGCAGCA
This sequence comes from Neogemmobacter tilapiae, assembly GCF_014652215.1. GTDB lineage: Bacteria > Pseudomonadota > Alphaproteobacteria > Rhodobacterales > Rhodobacteraceae > Neogemmobacter > Neogemmobacter tilapiae. The sequence continues at coordinate 160,560 of NZ_BMYJ01000004.1, forward strand.
GGCGAGGCGAAAGACTTCGTTCCGGTGGAACACTCCGCCTATGATGGCGTGCTGGCCGCGCGCAAAATGCAAGAAGGCATGTAAGCTTTCATGACGTGCAGCCGGGCTTCCCTTGGGAGGTCCGGCTTTTTCTTGCAAAGGGTTCCCCATGGTCGACATCGCCTTTGGTCCGGAAAAGGGCCAACGCCCCGATTTGGGCGACACCCGCGCCGCCTATCTGGAAATGGTCCGCCGCAAGCGGATGTATGGTGGCATCCTGTTGGCTGTCTTTGTGGCCATGATGGCCTCGGGCTTTATCCTCGCCCAAGAACGCAACGCGGGCGATTTCTGGTCGGGCCTGCCGATGCTGGGGGCCTTTCCCTCCGAAGTTCTGTCCGAGGCTTGGGCCAACCGCGCCAACCTGCCGGGGCTTTTCGTTGAATTCTTCCCCTCGCTTGTCGAAACGCTGAACATCGCCGCCGTCGCCACTCTGCTGGGCGCGCTGATGGCCGTGATGCTGGCCCTGCTCGCCACACGCGGTCTGGCCCGCTGGCCCCGCGCCATTCCCCTGTTTCGTCGTATGATGGACGCCAGCCGCGCCATTCCTGAAATCGTCGTGGCCTTGGTCCTGATCTATATTCTTGGCGGTGGCCCCGTCCCCGCTGTCATTGCCATCGCGCTGCACACGGGCGGGGCGTTGGGCAAGCTTTTCTCAGAAGTCGCTGAAAACGCCGATCTGAAACCTGTTGAGGGTCTGACTTCCGTCGGCGCGACATGGGGCCAGCGCATGTGGCTGGGGGTGATCCCTCAAGTCGCCCCAAACTGGCTGTCCTATGCCCTTCTGCGGTTCGAGGTGAACGTCCGTGCCAGCGCCATTCTGGGCTTTGTCGGCGAAGGCGGCATTGGCCATGACCTGAAACTGGCGATGCAATGGGGGCAGGGGCGTTATGATCAGGTCGTCGCCATCTTCCTATTGCTGTTCCTGACCATCGTCCTGATCGACCGCCTGTCTGACCGCGTGCGTCTGCGACTGGTGAAAGGAATATGACCATGACCGCCAGTCTTTCCCAAACCGTCATCCGCCAGATGGACCGCCGCAAGATGCTGTCCTTTGCGCTGCCGGGCGTGATCCTGATCTATCTGATCTATGCCGCCTTCAGCTTTGATCTGGCCGGCCTTGCCGCCCGCGCCCGCATGGACAATGCCGCCATCCTGCTGGGTGATTTCTGGTCGCACAAGACCCATGTCACCCGCGACAACCGTTCCGGCGACCTCACCATCGCCATCGAAGGCGAGTCCAAAGGTCGCTACCCCACGGGCACTCGCCCCGATTGGGTGACGGTGGACGGGGCCGTGACCCGCATTGATCTGGGTAACGGTCATTTGGTGACCTATGACGACGCCGGGGCCCGCTATGTCATTCCCGGCTATGGCACCGTCGATATCCGCCCCGAAGGTGGCCAACTTGCCCTTGTCGCCCCCCAACCCTTGCCCGACTGGATCAACGCGTCTGAGAACAAGGTTTCCGTCACCACCGACGCAGGCCGCTTCAACTATTCCCGCTCCAAAGTCGAAACCTTCAAATACAAACCGGGGTGGGAATTGTTCTTCTTTACCCTCGACAGCCCCTATTATGGCCACGGCCCCATCGCGTTGCTTTTCGGCGAACGCCTTGACCCCGAACGTTCCAACATCACCGGCATGGCGCAGGATTTCTGGACCAATCGCATGTGGCGGCATGGCGATGTTGTCTGGGCCTTGTTCGAAACCGTTCTCATGGCCTTTCTTGGCACAATGGCCGGGGCCATGCTGGCGCTGCCCTTGGGCTTCATGGCCGCCTCCAACATGATGCCCTTCCGTGCCGTCCGCTTTGCCTTTCGCCGCTTGTTCGATTTCATCCGCGGCGTCGATGGCCTGATCTGGACCATCATCCTGTCCCGCGCCTTTGGCCCCGGCCCGATGACGGGGGCCTTGGCCATGTTCATCACTGATACCGGCACTTTCGGCAAACTCTTTTCCGAAGCCTTGGAAAACATCGACGACAAACAGGTCGAAGGCATCCGTTCGACCGGGGCATCCAGCCTGCAACGTGCCCGCTTTGGCGTGATCCCGCAGGTTACGCCCGTCCTGCTCTCGCAAGTCCTGTATATGCTGGAAAGCAACACCCGCTCTGCCACCGTGATCGGGGCCATCGTTGGTGGCGGCATCGGGCTTTTGCTGACCCAGGCCATCCAGACCCAAAAGGATTGGGAGGAGGTCGCCTATTACATCACCCTCATCGTCCTTATGGTCATGGCGATGGACAGCCTGTCGGGCTGGCTGCGCCGCAAGCTGATCAAGGGGGAATGATGAAACTTTCCCCAGACAAGCCGCTGATTCAGGACGGGGCTATCGTCGTCAACTCCACTTTCGGTGCCTATTGCGAAGTGGGGCAAGGCGCGCGTGTTCTGAACAGCGATTTCCGCGACTATGCCTATTGCGACCGCTTGGCCGACATCGCCAATGCCACCATTGGCAAATTCGCCAACATCGCCGCAATGACCCGCATCGGCCCCACCGATCACCCGATGGACCAGCCCTCGCTGCACCATTTCCTTTATCGATCCTCCTATTACTGGGACGACGCCCCCGACGATCAGGCCTTCTTTGAACGTCGCGCTGCCCGCCGCACCCTCATCGGCCCCGACACTTGGTTGGGCCATGCCGCTATCGTCAAACCCGATGTGGTGATTGGACCGGGGGCTGTCGTTGCCTCGGGTGCCGTCGTCACCAAGGATGTCGCCCCCTATATGATCGTTGCGGGCATTCCAGCCCAACCGCTGCGCAGCCGCTTTACCGCCCCCATCGCCGAACGTCTGCTGGCCTTGGCTTGGTGGGATTGGAGCCATCAGGCGCTGCGCGCAGCGCTGGATGACTTCCGCGCCATGAAGGTCGAGGGCTTCTTGGAAAAATACGGCGGCTGAACCCCTGCCGCTTTCCGACCCGTCGGGGTTGCAGCAATGACCCAGACAGGGCAAGTTGCCCGAAACGGGGGGTGCGGCAAGGTGCGGCAAGGCTTGATGAATTTCGGGGCGCGGGTGGCGGCGATGGCTATCGTCGTCTTTGCCCGTGCCGTGACGGCCGCACAGGCCCGCTGGCAGGGGTGTGGGCCCGAGGCCGTGCAGCGCGTATATTTTGCGAACCACACCAGCAATGGCGATTTCGTCCTGCTCTGGTCTGTGTTGCCGGGGGCGCTCAAACAGCAGACGCGGCCGGTGGCGGCTTTGGATTACTGGCTGTCGACGCCGATCAGGGCCTTTCTGGGGCGGCAGGTGTTCAACGCCGTGCTGATTGACCGTCGGCCTGAAGAACGCAAGGAAGATCCGGTTGCGCAAATGGCGCAGGCTCTGGACGATGGATCGTCCTTGATCTTGTTCCCCGAGGGCGGGCGCAACACAACAGAAGCACCGCTTTTGCCCTTTAAGACCGGGCTTTATCATTTGGCAAAGACGCGCCCCACGGTCGATCTGGTGCCGGTCTGGATCGCGAACCTGAACCGGGTGATGCCCAAGGGTGAGGTGGTGCCGGTGCCGCTGATCTGTACGGTGACATTCGGGGCACCGATGCATCTGGGGGTGGACGAGGAGAAGGCCGCTTTTCTTGAACGGGCCTCGCAGGCCTTGGCGGCGCTGGCCCCGGCCAATGCGCGGGGGGCGGTGTGATGGGGGCGAATGGCGATCTGATCTGGCTGCTGGGCGGGCTGTTCGGTGTGCTGCTAGCGGCTTCGGCGGTGGGTGAGGGGCTGCGGCGGGCCAAGGGGCGCAATAATCCTGTGGTGGAGAACCTGATCGACCGGGTGAATGCCTGGTGGGTGATGGTGGTGGTGATGGGGGGGGCGCTGATCTTTGGGCGGACGGGGGTGGTGGTGCTGTTCGGGCTGTGCAGTTTTGCGGCGTTGCGGGAGTTTGTGACGCTGACGGATACGCGGCGGGCGGATCATTGGGCGTTGATGGCGGCGTTCTTTGTGGTGCTGCCGGTGCAATATGTGTTGGTGTGGCATGACTGGGTGGGGATGTATTCGGTGCTGATCCCGGTCTACGCGTTCCTGATGCTGCCGATCCTGACGGCATTGCGGGGGGAGACGGACCGCTTTCTGGCGCGGGTGGCGGAATTGCAATGGGCGCTGATGATCTGCGTTTTCTGCGTAAGCCATGTGGCGGCTTTGTTGTCGCTGGATATTCCGGGGTTTGAGGGGCGAAATGTGCTGCTGATCGCTTTCCTCGTGGTGGTGGTGCAGGGGTCGGATGTGGCGCAGTATGTCTGGGGGAAGCTGCTGGGGAAGACCAAGATCGCGCCGAAGCTGTCGCCGTCGAAAACGGTGGAGGGTTTTGTGGGCGGGGCCCTGACCGCCGTTTTGATTGGGGCGGCTTTGTCTTGGCTGACACCGTTCACGCCTTTGCAGGCGGGTGGGATGGCGTTGGTGATCGTGCTGATGGGCTTTTTCGGGGGGCTTGTGATGTCGGCGATCAAGCGGGACCGGGGGGTGAAGGACTGGGGGCATCTTATTGCGGGGCATGGGGGATTCATTGACAGGCTTGACAGCGTGATCTTTTCTGCGCCGATCTTCTTTCATCTGACGCGCTGGTACTGGAGCCTGACATGAGCGACGAGAACACCGAAGACCGCATCCGGCAGGCGATGGTCGAAGCAGAACTGCCCGAGGCCGAGGAAGCCGGTGCCGCCAAACCGGGGCGGCGTCCGATCAGCCTGCGGAATGCAGGCTTTGCGCAGAAGATGGCGGCTGATCTGGTGGGGCGGGGTGTTCGGCCCAATCTGATTTCGATGGCGTCGATGGGGGCGGCTTTGGTGGCCTTTATCCTGTTCTGGTGGGCGGGGAATGTGCTGCATCCGTTCTTGCGGGGGATCCTGTTGCTGCTGGCGGCGGTGGCCGTGCAGGGGCGGCTTTTGTGCAATCTGCTGGACGGGATGGTGGCCGTCGAAGGCGGTTTGGCGGAAAAGGACGGGGCCTTTTGGAACGAGTTCCCGGACCGGGTGGCGGATATTCTGATCCTGGGCGGGCTTGGGATTGCCGCTTGGCATCCGGGCCTTGGCTTTTTCGCCGCCGCTTTGGCCGTGACCGCCGCATATACGCGCGAGTTGGCGCGGGCGAATGGCGGCGCGGCGGATTATGGTGGGCCGATGGCAAAACAGCACCGGATGGCGGCGGTGACGGGCATTGCGGTGATCGCGGCCTTTTGGCCGATGTTCGGCAATGCCTATTGGTTCATGCAGATGGGTCTGTGGGCCGTGGCTTTGGGCACGGTGGCGACCATCGGGCTGCGCGCGAAACGGCATGTCGATTGGCTGAAGGCGCGGGGTTAAAGTCCGTTCCAGTCCAGAACGGTCACCCTTTCTTGCCGTGCGGCATGGCATAGCGCCTTGTCGGCGCTGAGCAGGCCTGCCGCTTCACGCTTGGCAAGTTCCAGATACAAGGCGTCATAGGCTGTCAGTCGATATCGACCCGCATGGTCCATCAAGATTGTCGAGTTTGGGTTTGTATCCAACGCGACGCCCAAGGCATCGGCGCTTGCCAAGACCCTGGCCGCCATATCCGGAGAAATTCGGTTTCGCCGGATGGCCATCAGAAGCAGGTTCCGCAATTCGACCCAAAGCAGCCAAGGTGCGATCAGTTGATCGCCACGCTCACGCAATCGGACAAGATCGACGCCGATTTCGTCAGGCATAAGCCAAGCGGCCACAGCAGAGGCATCAACGACCAGTTTCAACGACGGCCCTCATTCTTGAAGGCAATGATTTCTTCCAAGCTAAGGCCGCCGCCGTCTTCTTCGGCAATGTCGCGGCGCAGTTGGATCACCTGCGCCCGCAACGCCTCAAGTGCTTTTGTCTGAGGCTCGGCAGGCACCAGCCGCGCCACGGGTTTGCCCCGGCGGGTGATCAGCACCTCTTCGCCCGCCTCGACTGCGGCCAGCAGTTCGGAGAGGTGGGTTTTCGCCTCGAATGCCCCGACTTCGCGCATGGCTGCCTCCAACTGGTTTACAAACTAGTTTATTCGGAAAGCCCGTTTCGGGCAAGCTTTCCTGCGGCCCTTAGGGGATCACCTCGAACCGGTCCACATCCACCATGCCGTGATCGGTGATCTTAAGATGCGGAATCACCGGCAGGGCCAGAAAGGCCAGTTGCAGGAAGGGTTCTTCCAGCACCACGCCCAAAGAGGTGGCGGCGGCGCGCAGGGCGACCAGTTTGTCGCGCACCTGTTCAAAGGATAAAAGGCTCATCAAGCCCGCTACGGGCAGGGCCAATTCGGCCAGCACGCGGCCGCCCTGCACCACGACGAAACCGCCTTCGATTTCGCCTAAGCGGTTTGCCGCCAAGGCCATGTCGGCATAATCGGCCCCCACCACGGCGAGGTTGTGATGGTCATGGCAGACGGTGGAGGCTATCGCCCCCGCCTGCATGCCGAAGCCTTTGACAAAGCCCGTGGCGATGTTGCCGTTCACGCCATGCCGTTCCACCACGGCAATGCGCATAAGGTCGCGGGAAAGGTCTGGCCGCTTGTCACCATCCTGCGGTGCGATGTCGAATTTCAGATGTTCGGTGATGATCTTGCCCGGCAGGATGCCGATGACCGGGGTTTCGGCCCGGTTCCCGGCGCAGCGGAAATGGCGGGGTTCGACCTTTGGTGCTTTGACCGAATGGCGGGCGACGGGTTCGGTGGTGGCACGGGCGGCAAAGGCGGCGTCATCCGCGATCACGCCGCCTGCCAGAACCAAGGACGCGTGGCAGTCTTCCAGCGTGTCGATCACGGCGATGTCGGCGCGTTTTCCGGGCGCGATCAGGCCACGGTCTTTCAGCCCAAACGCCTCGGCCGCGGAAAGGCTGGCGGCGCGGTAGACGGCCAAGGGCGGGCAGCCCAAGGCGATGGCGGTTCGGATCATGTAGTCGAGATGGCCGTGTTCGCCGATGTCCAAGGGGTTCCGGTCGTCGGTGCAAAGGCAAAGATAGGGGGAATGGCGTTCGGTCAGGATCGGGGCCAAGGCGTGCAGATCTTTGGAAACGGAGCCTTCGCGGATGAGAACACGCATGCCTTTGCGCAGCTTTTCCAGCGCCTCTTCGGCGCTGGTTGCCTCATGCTCCGTGCGGATTCCGGCGCTGATATAGCCGTTCAGGTCCATCCCGCGCAGCAGGGGGGCGTGGCCGTCGATGTGGCGGCCCTTGAAGGCTTGCAGCTTTTCCATGCAGCCGGGGTCCTTCATCAAGACGCCGGGGTAATTCATGAATTCGGCAAGGCCAATGACAGCGGGATGGTCGGCCAAGGGCATCAGATCGGCGGCGGAAAGGCGGGCGCCGGGGGTTTCCATATGGGTGGAGGGAACACAGGAGGAAAGTTGAACCTTGAGACTGAGGACCAGCTGGGCGGCGCTGTCGAGGAAGTAGCGGATCCCCGGAATGCCACAGACATTGGCGATTTCATGCGGGTCGCAGATGGCGGTGGTGACGCCGCGCGGGGTGACGCAGCGGTCAAATTCATGCGGGGTGACAAGGCTGCTTTCGACATGCAGATGCGTGTCGATAAAGCCGGGGACGAGGATCTTGCCGGTGACGTCGATTTCGCGTTTGCCGTGGTAGGTGCCGAAGGTGCCGACGATGGTGTCGCCGCAGATGGCGACGTCTGAGGGGACAAGGTCGCCAGTGATCAGGTCAAAAATGCGGCCACCTTTCAGCACGATATCGGCGGGTTCAAGGCCGCGCCCCTGATCGATTGCCTGTGCGAGATCTGCCATGACCGCCCCCTTTGCTTTGCCCTAGCAAAGCAGGCGTTGGGGCGGACGTCCAGCCCTTGCATCCCCCGGCCATGCGTGGTTCGTTAAGGCCATGTCCGACATATCGCCTGAACCCGCCCTCATCGGCCAGCGCCCCCTGCGGGGCATCACGCTTAAGGTCATCTCTGTCCTGTTCTTTATCGCCATGGCAGCGCTGATCAAGGCGACGCGCGATCATGTGCCGGCGGGTGAGGCGGTGTTCTTTCGGTCGTTCTTTGCCATTCCGGTGATCATCGTCTGGCTGTTGTGGCGGCGGGAGTTGCGGCATGGGCTGCGGACGGACAATCCGATGGGCCATGTCTGGCGGGGGCTGGTGGGGACCACCTCGATGGGCCTGGGCTTTGCTGCGCTGGGCTATCTGCCTTTGCCCGAGGTGACGGCGATTGGTTATGCGGCCCCGCTGCTGACGGTTATTTTCGCAGCGATGTTCTTGGGCGAACAGGTACGGGCGTTTCGGATCGGGGCGGTGGTGCTGGGGTTGGTGGGGGTGCTGATCGTGCTGTCGCCACGGCTGACGGTGCTGCAATCGGGGGCGGCGGATACGGCGGCGGCTTTTGGGGTGTCGCTGGTGCTGGGGTCGGCGGTGTTCGCGGCCTTGGCGCAGGTATTCGTGCGGCGCTTGGTGCTGGGCGAGGATACGGCGACGATCGTGTTCTATTTCTCGCTGACGGCGACGCTTTTGTCGCTGGTGACGGTGCCCTTTGGCTGGGTCTGGCCAACGCCAAGCGAAGCCCTGATGCTGATCTGTGCGGGGCTTTTGGGCGGGGTGGGGCAGATCCTGCTGACGTCAAGCTATCGGGAGGCGGATGCGTCCTTGGTGGCTCCGTTTGAATATGTGTCGATGATCTTTGCGCTGGGGATCGGCTGGACGGTGTTTGACGAGGTGCCGACGATGACGATGCTGGGTGGGGCCAGCTTGGTCATTCTGGCGGGGATCCTGATCATCTGGCGCGAGCGGAAGCTGGGGATCGAGCGGGCCAAGCAGCGGAAGGCGATGACGCCTTAAGGGGCTATGCCTTGCGGGCGGCCAGTCGCCTTAGGAAATCGGCCAGTTCTTTGTGCGGTTCGGCCAAGTGCTCGGCGAGTTTTGCGGCGATGGGCCCATCGGTGCGATCGGTGGGAAGCGCTGCCTGGATGTCGTCCCAAGCCTCGCCCTCTATCCAAAGTTCCAGCGCTTCGCTGACATGCGGGGCAGAGCGTGGGGCAAGCCAACCCAAGCAAAGATAGGCCGCCGTTCGCGCATCGCTGTGCGGCGTGGCTGTCAGGCATTGATCCCCAATGGCCATGGCCTGCGTGTTTAGCCATGCGGCAAGTTCGCGCAACTTTGGCCTATCGGCTGCGGTCAGTCGCTGGTCGTCGGGGATCCACGGGTGCTGATGGTCGGCGATGGCGCTTGACAGGCCGGGGAAATCGGCCGTGCCCGAGGCGTCGGCCTTGGGCCTTTGTCCGAAAGCGCAGTGAAGCGTGTGCGACAGGAAAAGCAGGGCTTCGGTCTCTGGCGGGTTCTGCGCCGAAAGCATCTGGTAAAGCCAAGGCAATGCCGCATAGGTGACGGGGTATAGATCGCCTTGGTGATGCAGCTTTTCCCAGAAAAGCGCTGCTGCGCGGGTTTGATCCCACTCCTGCGCGAAGGCTGCCAGATCAACAGTCACATCCTGCACGCCATTTGGGCCATAGAGCCGCGCCCAGATCGCGTCATTGAGCGGAATGAGCACTTAGCCCTTCCGCTGCGTGACGCGGTTCACATGGCCCATTTTGCGGCCGGTTTTCGCCTCGGCTTTGCCGTAGAGGTGCAGGGCGGTGCCTGTTTCGCGCGCCAGCGCGGGGACGCGGTCCATGTCGGCACCGATCAGGTTTTCCATCACCACATCGGAATGGCGCGACCCGTCGCCCAGCGGCCAGCCTGCGACGGCGCGGATGTGTTGTTCGAATTGGTCCACCGCGCAGCCGTTTTGCGTCCAATGGCCGGAGTTGTGGACGCGAGGGGCGATTTCGTTGACCAGCAGGCCCTGGGGCGTGACGAAGAGTTCGACGCCCATGACGCCGACATAATCCAGCGCGTTCAGGATGCGGGCGGCGACCAGCACGGCATCCGACCGCAGGCTGGGTGACAGGCGGGCGGGAATGGTGGTGGTGTGCAGGATGCCGGAACGGTGGACGTTTTCGCCGGGATCATAGGCGGCGACGGAACCATCGAGGCCGCGTGCGGCGATCACTGAAACCTCACGCTCGAAATTCACGAAACCTTCCAGCACCGAGGCCGCGCCTTGCATGGAGGCCAGCGCCTCGGGTGCGTCTTGCGGAGACATGATCCGGGCCTGGCCCTTGCCGTCATAGCCAAGGCGGGTGGTTTTCAGGATGGCGGGGGTGCCGACCTTTGCCATCGCGGCGGCCAGATCGTCCATTGTCTGCACGGTGGCATAGGGGGCGCAGGTGAGGCCCAAGCCGGTCAGAAAGTCTTTTTCGGCGATGCGGTCCTGGCTGATGGCCAGCGCGCGGCGGTTGGGGCGGACGGGGCGCAGGCTTTCCAAAAGGTCGAGCGCCGAGGTGGGGATGTTTTCAAATTCATAGGTGATGACATCGACGCTTTCGGCGAAGGCGCGCAGGGCGGCGCTGTCGTCATAAGAGGCGGTCGTTGTTTTCCACGCGACATGGCTGGCAGGGCAATCGGCCCCCGGTTCAAAGATATGCGTCTTGAGCCCAAGGCGAGAGGCGGCAATCGCCAGCATCCGGCCCAGTTGCCCACCGCCCAGAATGCCGATCACAGCGCCGGTTTGCAGTATGTCATTCATCCTTTGGCTCCTCCGGGATCGAGGCGGAGAGGGCCGCGCGCCAAGCGTCCAGACGTTCCCCCAAGGCGGCATCCGACACCGCCAGAATCCCTGCCGCCATCAGCCCCGCATTGGCCGCCCCGGCAGCGCCAATCGCCATGGTGGCGACCGGAAAACCTTTCGGCATTTGCAGAATGGAATAAAGGCTGTCGACCCCCGACAGGGCTTTGGTCTGTACCGGCACGCCGATGACGGGAACACGGGTTTTCGAGGCCATCATGCCGGGCAGATGGGCAGCCCCGCCTGCGCCTGCGATGATCACCTTTAGCCCGCGCGCGACGGCCGTTTTGCCATAGTCCCAAAGCCGATCCGGGGTGCGGTGGGCCGAGACGATCTTGGTCTCATAGGAAACACCCAGTTCATCCAGAATGACCGCTGCCTCGCGCATCGTCGCCCAATCGGACTGCGAGCCCATGATGATTCCGACCTCTGGCATAGTGTCCCCACTGCTTTTGCCGCGCGACTATACCGGCAAGGGGGGTATGGGCAAGGGTGGGTTGCCCTTTTGCCTATGGCCTGCCAGTTTCGGGCCATGATCGCGATGTTGTTGACCCTGACACTTGGCCTGATTGCTGCGTTGCATCTGCTGTGGGGCTTTGGCTTTTGGTTTCCCATTCGGGATGAGGCGCGTTTGGCGCGAACGGTTGTGGGGGCAAAGGGGATTGTGGAGATGCCGGGGGCGGTGCCTTGCGCTTTGGTGGTGGTGGCGCTGCTTTTTGGGATCAGTGTGATCCATTGGCCGGATGTTACGGCGCGGGGTTGGTTGCTGCGGGCGGCGGCGGGGGTGTTTTTGCTGCGGGGGCTGGCGAGTTATGCGCCGGTCTGGCGGCGGTTGGTGCCGGAACAGCCCTTTGCGCGGCTGGATCGGGCGTTTTATGGGCCGTTGGGTCTGGCGATTGGGGTGGGGTTGTTGGAGGTTTAGCTTAGAACCACGCCGATCCCATGTCCCGCCCGGCGACCAGCCGGGCCGTGCCCGCCGCCCCCCGGGCGGGCACGATTGCGACCTTGGCTGCAAGCGTGAAGTCGTTCGGGATTGCGCCATAAATCAAGGAGACGATCCGTTTCGGTGCCCACCCGCGGCGGGCCCGGCCCTTCCCGCGTTGAACGACCGTTGACGGCCGCTAAATCCTGATAAACCGAAACGCCGCCGAGGCGGCCCAACCGGCCAAGCCCGCAATCAGCAGGGCGAGCAGGCCGTAAAGCAGCGGCTGTTCGTGGGCCATGCGGGTGAAGAACTGTTCCAGCCCCGCTTTGCGCACGCGGATGCCGCGTTCCAGCATGTCGACGACGCGGCCCTCGCGCGTCAGGAAAATGCGCACGCGGTAGTCGCCTTCGGTCAGGTTCGATGGCAGGGCAATGTCGGTGCGGAACAGGGTGCCTTCGGTCAGCCGCACCGAGCCTTGGCTGTCGAGATAGCTGCCGCGCGCCGCCCGCAGACGGATCAGCGCCTCGACAAACAGGTCGGACCCTTCGGCCTCATCCGTGGTGCCGACGGCGCGGATGGCGCGGGGGATGCTGATCTTGTGGCGCAGGTCTTCGGTTTCAGAGAGGATCTCCTCCAACCGCCCGGTGGTGGCGATGGCGTAAAAGATCGGGGCGCGGTCCACCACCACTTCGGCGTCGTTGATCCAGATGCCCCAGACCCAATCCTTGCGGCGGACCGTCATTTCGGCGGGTGGGCCTTCGACGGTGACGATCACCTCAAGCGCCCCCTCGGGTGCCGGGGTTTCGCGTTTGACCGCGCCATAGATCAGGATTTCAGAGCCGACAAAATCGGTGGTGATGGAAACATTGGCCTGCGAGAGGCCTGCGACGATGGTTTCGTCGGCCTGACAGGGCAGGGCGATGAGGCACAGGAGGGCGAGCCAGCGGCGCATCACAAAAGCCCCGTGACGGAAAGGGAATACATCTCATCCGGGCGGAGCAGCAGGTCAAAGGCGATCTTGATGGCGACGGCCAGCACCAGAAGCGCCAGCAGAATGCGCAGCTGATCGGCACGGAGGCGCAGGCCAACACGGGAACCAATTTGCGCGCCGATGACGCCGCCCAAGATCAGGAGGAGGGCCAGCAGCAGGTCAACCGACTGGCTGGTGATGGCATGCATGACGGTGGAGAAACCGGCGACAAAGATGATCTGAAAGAGCGAGGTGCCGACGACAACACGGGTGGGAACGCCCAACAGATAGATCATGGCGGGGACCATGATGAAACCGCCGCCGACGCCCATGATGGCCGACAGAAAGCCGACCAAGGCCCCGACGGCCAAGGGGGGGACGATGCTGATGTAAAGGCCAGAGGCGCGGAACTTCATCTTGAAGGGCAGGCCGTGGGCCCAGGTGTGGATATGCGCGCGGCGGGGGGGCTGACCGGCGCGGGTGCGCCACATCGCCCGCAGGCTTTCCTGCAACATCAAGGCCCCGACAAGGCCTAGGAAAAGGACGTAGGAAAGCTGGACGAAAAGGTCGATCTGGCCGGCTGCGCTGAGGACGCTGAAGACCCAGATGCCCGCGCCGGAACCCAGCAGGCCGCCGACCAACAAAACGCTGCCCATCTGGAAATCGACCGCCTTGCGGCGAAGCTGGGCGAGGACGCCAGAAATGGAAGAAGCGACGACCTGATTGGCCCCGGTGGCGACGGCGACGGCGGGGGAGATGCCCATGAAGAAGAGCAGGGGAGTGATGAGAAAGCCGCCGCCGACGCCGAAAAGGCCGGACAAAAAGCCGACGATGCCGCCGATGCCGAAAAGCAGGAAGGCATTCACCGAAATTTCGGCAATGGGAAGGTAGATCTGCATCGACAGGCGGCCTTATGGCGGGCGCGTTTTTTGCAGGCTGCGCCCGATCCGAAATCTTGTCAAACCCCTGAGGCGACGGATGCGGACTAATTCGCGACCGTTCCCCATTTGCCGCAGTGCAGCGGGTTTAGGCGACGCGCTGGCCCCGGACCCAGGTGCCGCGCAGGGCGGAGGCTTGACCGATGCGGGTGACGCGGATGACATCGGCGCGTGCGCCAAGGGTCAGATGGCCCCGGTCGGTCAGGCCTGTGGCCGCGGCGGGCGCGGCGGTGACGGTGGAAATGCCGCGCGCCACATCGCCCCAAAGATCGCCCAAGAACAGCGCCGCGGTCAGCAGGGCGGCGGGGACGTAATCGGACGACACAATATCCAGCAGATCCATTTCCGCCAGATCCTTGGCCGCGACATTGCCGGAATGGCTGCCGCCCCGAATGAGGTTGGGGGCCCCCATCATGACTTTGATGCCATGGGTGTGGCAGGCACGCGCCGCCTCAACCGTCGTGGGGAATTCGGCGAAATGGGCCCCATGGGCGGCGCTGACGGCGACCTGTTCGGCAGTGGTGTCGTCATGGCTTGCCAGCACCGCGCCAAAGCGGCGGGTTTCGGCGACGGCGGTGGCCTCGTGCAGGTCGCCGACACGGGCGCGCATGGCCTGCTGGGAGGCGATATGGTCGAGAAAGCCTCGGTCGTTCAGACCGTGTTTGCCGCAGATGTAATCCTTGAGTTTCGACACGTCGCGGAACTGGCGCTGGCCGGGGGTGTGGTCCATGAGCGAGACGATGCCGATATGGTCCTTGTCGCCGAATTTGGCCAGTTCAGCGACAAGGGTTTCGGAACAGATTTCGGCGCGCAGATGCAGGAAATGGCTGATGCGGAGCGCATCTTTCGCGCGCAGGTCCAGAATTTCATGGGCCAGAGCACGGGCATATTCGCCATAGTTGGTGGTGCTGTTGACAACGGAACCAACGCGCAGGGCATCAAAAACGGTGGTGATGCCCACGCTGGAGAGTTCAGCATCATGGGCGATGATGGCGGCCTGATGTGGCCAATCGACGCCGGGGCGGGGCTGGATGTGGCGTTCGAGATTGTCGGTGTGGAGTTCGATGAGGCCGGGCATGACCAGATCACCCTGGCAATCCACGGCTCCCGCTGGGATGGCGGTTCCGTCCAGAATCTCGGCGATGCGGCCATCGCGGAGGACGAGGGCGCCCTGGCGGACCTCATGTGGCAAGACAAGGGTGGCATTGGCGAGGATGGTGTCGGTCATGATCAGAAGTCCTGTCTTGCGGTCCGGTGCGGGAAGGGGTCGATTAGCGGGCAAGCGTCACATCGGTGTGACAGTTTGTCGGTAGGCCCCGCCCCATGGAACAGATGAAACGTTATGCCGTCTATTATGCGCCCCGTGCGGGGGCTTTCGCCGATCAGGCCGCCGCTTGGCTGGGCTATGATGTGGCGACGGGCCGGGCTGTAGATCAGCCGGATGTGGGTGGTTTGGATGTGGCAAGCATCACCCAAGCGCCGCGCAAATACGGCTTTCACGGCACGATCCGCGCGCCATTTCGGGCTGTTGTCGGGCAGGAGGCGGTCGAGGATGCGGTGGCCGGTCTGGCGCGGCGTTTGGCCCCTTGCGTCTGCGAAGGCCTGGCCTTGGAAAACCTGCATGGGTTTTTGGCGCTGACGCCGGTGGGGGATGTCAGGGGTTTGCGCGCCTTGGCGGAGGAGGTGGTCATGGCCACCAATCCTTTGCGCGCGGCCCTGAATGCGGCGGAACTGGCCAAGCGTCGCCCGGAAAGCCTGACGCCGCGGCAGCGGGAATTGCTTGCGGAATGGGGCTATCCCTATGTGTTCGAGGAATTCCAGTTCCACCTGACCCTGACGGATCAGTTGCAGAACCCGGTGCAGGTTGCGCCGCTTGTGGCGGCGCATTTCGCCCCGGTTTTGCCCCTGCCCTTTGTGATCGAAGACCTGTGCCTGTTTGGCGAGGATGCGGTGGGCAAATTCCATCTGCTGCACCGCTATGCCCTGACCGGCTGAAGCGCGGCCAACAGCCGCGCGACGCCCCGTTCCAAGGGGCCGTCGTTGATCACCATATCGGCCTTGATCCCCGGCGGCAGGTCAAACCCCGCCCGTTCCAGCCTTGCGCGAATGTCGGCCGCAGTTTCGCGCCCACGTTCCGCCAACCGGGCCGCCAGCACGCTGACGGGGGCGGTGATCAGCACCACGCGCAGGCCGGGCAGGCGTTCCATCGCCAGCGCCAAACCGGCGCGGGAGCCGTTGAACAAAACTGTGCCGCCGCCGGAAAGCTGGGCCTTGGGGATGCCGTAATGCAGGCCATGCGCCCGCCAGTTCAGCGCGAAATCGCCCGCTTGGCGGCGGAGTTCAAATTCAGCCTCCGAACAGCCCTCATGCGGTTCACCGCCGGCGGTGTCGGGCCGGGTGATGACGCGGCGCACCAGCCGCAGGTCGGGCCGTTGCGCCAAGGCCCCCGCGATCAGCGTGTCCTTTCCAGCACCTGAGGGTCCGACAATGGCAAAGATCATGCGGCCAACCCCGGTGTGAAGCCTGTGACATCGACCAGCCTATCACAAACCTGGGCGCGGGCACCTTCGTCGTGAAAGATGCCAAGGATGGTCGCGCCACGGGCTTTCGCCTCGTCGATCAGCGCCAGAACCACCGCGCGGTTGGTGGCGTCAAGGCTGGCGGTGGGTTCATCCAGCAAGAGGGCGGGATAGGGATGGGCAAAGCCGCGGGCGATGTTGACGCGCTGTTGTTCGCCGCCGGAAAAGGTAGTGGGCGACAGGGACCAAAGCCGTTCGGGGATGTTGAGGCGGGTGAGCAGATCGGCGGCCCTTGCGCGGGCTGTGTCGGGGGGCGTGCCCAAGGCGAGCAGCGGTTCGGCCACGACATCAAGGGTGGGCACGCGGGGGACGACGCGAAGGAATTGGCTGACATAGCCAAGGGTTTCGCGGCGCAGGGTGATGATCTGGCGCGGGGTGCCTTGGGCCACATCCAGATGGCCGACAAGGATCTGGCCGCCGTTGGCAAGGTAGTTGCCATAGACCATGCGCATGAGGGTGGATTTTCCCGCGCCGGATTGGCCGGTGAGGCCGACACATTCGCCGGGGGCGACGGTGAGTCCGGCCCCCGCCATGACGGGCAGGACAGTGCCGCCCTGATTGTGCAGGGTGAAGGCTTTGGAGAGGTTGTCGATGTGGATCATGGCGCTAGACCTGCAACACGGATGACACGAGAAGCTGGGTGTAGCCATGCTGCGGATCGTCCAGCACTTGATCCGTCAGGCCCTGTTCGACGACAAAGCCACCCTTCATCACCATCAGCCGATGGGCCAGCAGGCGGACCACGGCCAGATCATGCGTGACGATGATCACCGAAAGGCCAAGGTCACGGACCAGCCCGCGCAGCAGGTCAAGCAGGCGGGCCTGCACCGAGACATCTAAACCGCCGGTGGGTTCATCCATGAAGACAAGGCGCGGGCCGGTCACCAGATTGCGGGCGATTTGCAGGCGTTGCTGCATGCCGCCGGAAAAGGCGCGGGGGCGGTCGTCGATGCGGTCGCCCGCGATTTCGACGCGGCCCAGCCAATCCAGCGCCTGGGCGCGAATGTCGCCATAATGGCGCGCGCCGACGGCCATGAGACGTTCACCGACATTGCCGCCCGCCGAAACCCCCATGCGCAGGCCGTCGCGGGGATTCTGGTGGACAAAGGCCCAGTCGGTGCGGGCAAGTTTGCGGCGCTCGGCCTCGGCCATGGACAGGGTGTTGCGGCCGTCATAGGTGATCTGGCCCCGGTCGGGGGTCAGATGCCCGGCGAGGCAGGACAGGAGGGTGGATTTGCCGGAACCGCTTTCGCCGACGATGCCCAGAACCTCACCCGGATATAAGTCAAAGGACACATCGGCGCAGCCGATGCGGGGGCCATAGGATTTTGTCAGGTTTTCGACACGGAACAGTGGGGTGTCGGGTTTGCTGAAGGCGTTCATGCGGCGGTCCCTTGTTGACGTTCGGCGCAGAAATCAGTGTCAGAGCAGACAAAGATCCGCCCGCCCTGATCATCGGTGATCACCTCATCCAGATAGCTGTGGATAGAGCCGCAGATGTTGCAGCCGTGATCGGCTTTGGTGGCGGTAAAGGGGTGGTCGTCGAAATCGAGCGAGACCACATCGGTATAGGGCGGCAGGGCATAGATGCGCTGTTCGCGACCTGCGCCAAACAGTTGGATGGCGGCGTTGCCACCGAGTTTCGGGTTGTCGAATTTGGGGATGGGGGATGGGTCCATCACATAGCGGCCCTCGACCCTCACCGGATAGGCATAGGAGGTGGCGATCTGGCCGTGGCGGGCGATGTCTTCGTAAAGCTTGACGTGCATCAGGCCGTATTCTTCCAGCTCATGCATCTTGCGGGTCTCGGTCTCACGCGGTTCGATAAAGCGGAGGGGTTCGGGGATGGGGACTTGATAGACGAGGATCTGGCCTTGGGTCAGGGCGGTTTCGGGGATGCGGTGGCGGGTTTGGATGAGGGTGGCCTCAGCGGTCTTTTCGGTGATGGCGACGCCTGCAGTGCGCTGAAAGAACTTGCGGATGGAGACGGCGTTGGTGGTGTCGTCGGAACCCTGGTCGATGACCTTGAGCCGGTCCTCTGGGGTCAGGCAGGCGGCGGTGACCTGCACACCGCCGGTGCCCCAGCCATAGGGCATGGGCATTTCGCGACTGGCAAAGGGCACCTGATAGCCGGGGATGGCGAGGGCCTTGAGGATGGCGCGTCGGATCATGCGCTTGGTTTGTTCATCGAGATAGGCGAAGTTGTAGGCTTGATCGGTCATGGTCGGATTTCCTCGGCCAGCCGGGCGAGGCAGCCGGGCAGGATGTCTTGGTTGGAAAAGCGGATGGTGCGGAAGTCGAGGGCGCGCAGATGGGCATCGCGGTGGTGGTCGGTTGTTGGGCTGTGGTGGCTGCCGTCGGCTTCGAGGATGAGGCGGTGGGCCGGGATGAGCAAGGCGGCGATATAGGGGCCGATGGGGGCTTGGCGGCGCACGGAAAGGCCCATGAAGCGATGGGCGCGCAGGTGATACCAGAGCAGGCGTTCGGCATCGGTCATGTTCTGGCGCAGTTCTCGCGCACGTGCTTTGTATAGCTCGCTTTGCTGCATCGGCCCCCTCACCCTGCCCCTCTCCCCCGAGGGGAGAGGGGAATGCGCCCGGTGGGGATCGTGGCGCAGAACTGGTAAGCGCGGGGTTAATGCTGGCCGCCGTTCGTCCGGTGCAACGCCATCCCCTCTCCCCCCGGGGGAGAGGGCTAGGGTGAGGGGGGAAGGTGCCACGATCATTCCGCCGCCTCGGCTATCGCCTCAGACCGCAGGCGACGGATGAGTTCCAACTCGGCCTGAAAATCCACGTAATGCGGCAGTTTGATGTGTTCCAGAAAGCCCGTCGCCTGCACATTGTCGCAATGGCTCAGCACGAATTCCTGATCCTGCGCCGGAGCGCCGATGAAATCCTCGCCCAGTTCCGCCCAACGCAGGGCGCGGTCGACCAGACTGACGGAAATCGCCTTGCGTTCGGACTGGCCCAGCACAAGGCCATAGCCGCGGGTGAATTGCGGGGGTTCGGTTTTTGAGCCGGTGAATTGGTTCACCGTTTCGCATTCAGTCAGTTCGATTTCACCAATCTCGACCGCAAAACCCAGTTCGGGGATGTTGACCGACACGCCGACCCGACCAATGCGCAATTCGCCGACGAAGGCATGGGTGCGGCCATAGCCGCGCTGGGTGGAATAGGCGAGGGACAGGACGAACCCTTCGTCCCCGCGCGTCAGCGCCTGTTGGCGCAGGGCGCGGTTGGCGGGGAGTTCCAAGGGTTCGCGGGTCAGATCGGGGGGCATTTCATCGGTCTGGGGTTCGGGTTGGATCAGCCCGCCCTGCGCCAAAAGCCCCGTCACATGCGGCACAGCCTCGCCACTGGCGGGGGCGGTGGGGGCGGTTGGCAGCTCGCCTTCGGCCATCAGTTTGAAGTCGAGCAGGCGGTGGGTGTAATCAAAAGTCGGCCCCAGGATTTGCCCCCCGGGCAGGTCTTTGAAGGTGGCGCTGATGCGACGATCCACCGCCATTTTGGCGGTTTCTACGGGGTTTGAGGCGGCAAAGCGCGGCAGGGTGGTGCGGTAGGCGCGGATCAGAAACACTGCCTCGATCAGATCGCCGCGCGATTGCTTGATCGCCAGCGCGGCGAGGTCGGGGTCGTAAAGTGAGCCTTCGGCCATGACCCGGTTCACCGACAGTTTCAACTGTTCGCGGATTTGCGGGACGGAGAGTTCGGCCACGGAAGGGTCGCCCCGGCGTTCCTCGGCGAGCCAAGCATGGGCGTTGTCGATGGCCTTTTCACCACCTTTGACGGCGACATACATCAGTTGTCCTCCACGCGGCTGGTGCGGGGCAAGGCGGCGAGCTGGTCACCGCTGGTCAGAATGAAATCCAGACCCAAGGGAAAAAGGGCGGCATTGGCGCGGAAGGCGGCGGTTTCGGGCAGGGACAGATGGGCGTGATGCTGGATGCCGGGTCCGGTGAGGCGGGGGCCTTGGTTTGAGAGGCTTTCCATCTCGACGATCAGGGTGGCGGAGCGGTCGGGATAGTCGGGCAGGCCTTGAGGGAAGCGGTCTATGGGTTGAAGGCTGCGCCAATCACCCAAGGCAAAGGCGGCCTTTTCTGCTGTGACCAGGGGCGCGCCGATGTGAAAGGCGATCCAGTCGCGCAGTTCTGCTGTGTCAGTCGCGCCTGCCAGATGCAGGGGGGTGGTGGTGTCGCAAAGCGTCAGCAGCGTGATGCCTGCGGCGGCGGAAATTCTGGGCGGGTTGGCCCCCGTGACGGTCAGGATCATGCCGGGACGGGCCATCGCTTCCGTCACGGCGCGGAAGGCATGCGCGGCATCGCGGGCGGGATCGGCGAAGCCGCCGGTGAGGGCGATGTTCATCAGTCTTCTCCTCGGACCATGGTGAAGAAATCGACCTTTGTTGCGGCGGCCTTGGTGGCGCGGGCGGTTTTCGCTAGGCCTGCCTCGGCGGCGAGAACATCCAGAACCTGCAACTGTGCATCGGCCGCGCCGCTTTGCAAAAGCGCGTCCAGCACGGCGGCGCGCTGGGCATGGGATTTGTCCCGGCCCTGCACCCAAGCATGGCCCACTTGGCCATCCGCCAGCACCACGCTGCACCGCGTCACGGTCATTTCGCCCAGATTGAAGGGCGCGCCCGTGCCACCGATGCGGCCCTGCACCATCACAGCACCGCATTCGGGGGCGCGCAGCACATCATGCGGTGGAAGGTTCGGGAACAGTTCGGCCAGCCTTGCGGCGGGCGCTTTGGCCAGCAGGGACATCCACCCTTTGCGTGCCAGATCGGGCTGTTCGGTCATTCTGTCCTCGACAACTTGCGGAGTTGTCTAAACCCCTATACAACTAGACAAGTGATAGGCTGAATCCGCGCGGGGCTCAACCTTTATCGCGTGAAACTTTGGTGACAGAGGCGTGCATGAGCCGTTCCCCGCTTTGGCGTTCGATTGCCGACAGTCTGCGTGGCGAGATTCTGGAGGGGCTTTATCCCCCCACAGCCAAACTCCCGACCGAGGCGGAACTGGCCAACCGTTTTGGCGTAAACCGGCACACCATCCGCCGTGCCCTTGCGGATCTGGCCGGAACTGGTCTGGTTCATGCCCGGCGCGGCGCTGGTGTCTTCATCACCGCCAAACCCGCCGAATATGCTATCGGCCGCCGGGTTCGATTTCACCAGAACCTCGCCGCTCAAGGCCGATTGCCCTCGCGCCGTTTCACCCGCATGGAAACTCGCCCGGCCAAGGATAAAGAGGCCAAGGCCCTTGGGCTGGGTCAAGGGGCCGCCGTTCATGTCGTCGAAGGTGTCTCGCTGGCCGACGGTGTGCCCTTGGCCTCGTTCCGATCCGTGTTTCCCGCCGATCACTTGCCGGGTCTTTTGGCCCATCTGCAAATGACAGGGTCGATTACGGCAGCTCTTGGGGCTGAAGGTGTCGCTGACTACACGCGCGCGGAAACCCGCGTCACAGCAAAATTGGCCGACGCCCTTTTGGCCAACGCTTTGCAACTGGTCCAAGGCGCGCCCATTTTGCGGACGGTGGCGATAAACATCGGCAGCGATGGTCGCACAGTGGAATATGGCACGACTTGGTTCGCCGGAGATCGCATCAGTTTGATGGTCACTGAGCCCTTGCTGTCGGCCGGAACTTGGGTGAAATGAATGCAGAGCCTTGGTCTGTCACCAAGGTGCCCACGCCACTGCATTGGTTCCAAGCGCTTTCGCTACCCGCCGCCCGGGCATAGTCCAATGTCCGCTTCCGACGATTGCTTGGTGGCGTCGTTGCCTTGTGCGGAGGGCAGAAAAGAAACGCAAGCTTCAGCCTCTTCAGCAGCCAACGCAACAACCAATTTATCAAGACAAGTTTTTCAACAACATGGACAGACCTCTGCCCCAAAGGGACATCTAACTGTCCTTTTTCAGGTTTTGTTTGGTGGAGCCAGGGAGGATCGAACTCCCGACCTCTTGAATGCCATTCAAGCGCTCTCCCATCTGAGCTATGACCCCACCGGGCCGTTGGGCGGCGATCTTTTGTCGCCCTTGGGTGTGCGTGTCTCTAGTCAAAGCCTAGGGGGCGTGCAAGCGGAAAAAGCACATTTCCCCCCGGCTTTTTTTGGATGGGCCAATGGCCCATCCACGGCAATCAGACGTCTTCGCCGTCGGCCGGCACGTCGGCCAAATCGTCCAGCGAAACGTTGTCGTCCGCGTCGTCTTCCAGCAACTCATCGTCCAGATCGGCGTCGTCGCCGGCCGTGGCTTCCAGCAGATCATCATCGGTGTCCAGATCGTCCACCAGAACATCATCCCGTTCCGGAACGGTGCGCGAGATAACGGCAGCGGCCAGCTTGCGGCGGGCACTTTCAATATCGACGATCTCGCCCGTATAGGGGCTGACGACAGGCGTGCGGTTCAGGTCGTAAAAGCGCTTGCCGGTCGTCGGGCAGATACGCTTGGTTCCCCATTCAGGATTGGGCATGTCGAATCCCCGTGATTTCGGTAACAGGCGCGCCCCTTGCCATAGGCTGGGGGCACTGTCAAAGGCCTTCTTGTGGCCGGGGGGCAGATGGCTATGCTGGCGACAGTTTTCAAGGGGGAAAGATGCCCGCACTGCCCGGCCTGCCCGATGTGGATGTGACCCTGCGCCGGACGGCTCGCGCGCGGCGTTTCTCGCTGCGGGTTGGGCAAGCCGATGGTCGGGTGACGCTGACCATGCCGCTGCGGGCGCGGGAAAGCGACGCCTTGGGCTTTCTGCGCGCGCAAGAGGATTGGCTGCGGCGGGCCCTGTCACGGGTCGCCACGGGCCAGATCGTCACGCTGGGAGCTGTCTTGCCCTATCAGGGACAGCGCCTGACACTTGCCACCGGCCCCGGCCGTTCCGTGCGGATCGACGGGGACCTGCTTTTGGTGCCCGGCGATGCCGCACGCGTTGGGGCGCGTGTGCGGGCCTGGGCCATGGTTCAGGCCAGGGATCGGCTGGCCGAGGCTTCGGATCGCTATGCGGCCATGCTGGGGCGCGGCTACACCAGCCTTGCGCTGCGCGACACCCGCTCGCGTTGGGGGTCCTGCACCATCGACGGACGGCTGATGTATTCTTGGCGGCTGATTCTCGCGCCCGCCGAAGTGCTGGACTATGTCGCAGCGCATGAGGTCGCGCATCTGGACCAGATGAACCATTCCCCGGCCTTCTGGGCGGTGGTGGATCGCCTTTACCCGGGATGGGAAGCCCCAAGACGCTGGCTCAAGACGCATGGCTCCGGCCTGCATGCCTGGCAGTTCACCATATGAACGCGCCTCGCCCTTCTGATCAGGCGGCGGCCCACGAACGGCTGTATCGTACTCTGCGGACGCAGGTGATGCACGGCGAATTGGCCCCCGGTCAGGCCCTGACCTTGCGGGGCTTGGGCAAGCAATATGGCGTGTCGATGACCCCCGTGCGCGAGGCCGTGCGGCGATTGGTGGCCGAGGGGGCGCTGACCATGTCCTCCTCGGGGCGGGTCAGCACGCCGGCGTTGACGCCGGATCGAATTGAGGAACTCGCCTCGATCCGCGCGCTGCTGGAACCAGAACTCGCCAGCCGCGCCCTGCCACGGGCGCATTTCGCGCTGATCGACCGGCTGGCGGCCATCAATACGGCCAATGCCGAGGCGGTGGCCAAGGGCGATGCGGTGGCCTATGTCCGCACCAATCTTGAATTTCACCGCACGCTTTATCTACGCGCCCAGTCGCCCGCGATGCTGGCGATTCTGGAGACAGTCTGGCTTCAATTGGGGCCAACGATGCGGGCCTTATATGCGCGTCTGCGTCGGAACGAGCCGCCCCAGCACCATCGTCTGATCTTGGCCGCTCTGCGCGCTGGGGATGAGGCGGGGCTGCGGCTCGCGGTGCGGACCGATGTGACGCAGGGCTTGCGGCATCTGGCCAGTTGACTTGCATCAAGGCAAAGCGTGCACGGCGCGTGCAACCTTCCCGGTACGAAAGGGGAGGGTGGGGCGATGGAGGAACGGATCAGAAACTTCCTGCGGCATCGGCGCGAAGAGCGGCAGGCCGTTGTCGATCTTGGGCAGGCCATGGCAAAGGAAGGTCTGAGCCGCGGTCTGTTGAAAGCATTGGTCTGCGCATCACCGGATGTTCCTGACCGCCTTGCGGCGATGGCGCGGGCCGAGGGGATCAGCATGTCGCGCCTGCGGCAAGATGCGTCCGATTATGCGGCAAGGCTGGCGGCGTGTGCCGGCTGTCCGATGGGGCCGGCCTGCGCGCTGGCCTTGTCACGGAAACAGGTTCCGGCGCTGTCCTTACGGCAGGCCTGCCCGAACGCCCGACGCTGGCCCACCTGACCCTTCCGTTTCGCCGCGTTTCCGCCTAGCCTTGCGGTCAAATTCAGCGAGGGAACAGAGCCATGACCTTTCACATCGGGGCAAAACCGGGCGATATTGCCGAAACCGTGCTGCTGCCGGGCGACCCCTACCGGGCCCGCTGGGCGGCGCAGAAGTATCTGGAAAACCCGGTGCTGGTGAACGAGGTGCGCGGGATGCTGGGCTTTACCGGCACCTACAAGGGCAACCGCGTCACGATTCACGGGTCCGGCATGGGCATGCCCTCGCTGTCGATCTACGCCAATGAACTGATCAAAGATTACGGCGCGCAGACCTTGATCCGCATCGGTTCGGCCGGGGCCATGCAGGAAAACGTCAAGGTGCGGGATGTGGTGCTGGCCCAGGCGGCGTCGACGGCGGGGTCGCCGTCGCGGCTGATCTTGCGGGAAATGAACTATGCGCCGGTCGCTGACTTCGGGTTGCTATCGGCGGCGCATCGGGTGGCTTTGGCACGGGAAGTGCCGGTGCATGTCGGCGGGATTTATTCGTCAGATGTCTTCTATGACGAACGCCCCGACCTGAACAAGGAACTGACCCGCCACGGCACCCTCTGCGTCGAAATGGAAGCGGCAGAGCTTTACACGCTGGCCGCGCGCTATGGCCGTCGGGCGCTGGCGATCCTGACGATCAGCGACCATCTGATCACGGGCGAGGCCCTGCCCGCCGACCAGCGCGAGACGAGTTTTGGCGCAATGGTGGAAATCGCGCTGGAAGCGGCGTTTGCCTGAAACAGCAACCGTATCAAGGAGGCATCGAGCCTCCTTGATACGGCGGGGGCTATCCGCCCCCACGGGCCTACGGCCCTCCCCTGAGGATATTTTTGAAGAGCAGATTTGAAGGCCAAAAGGCGAAGGCTTTGCCCCTGATGCGGGCTTGACCAGACCGATTCGTGGGGGTCTATTGCCTGCCCCCAAGGAAAAGGATGGATCTTATGCAGCAACGACAACTGGGCGCGGATGGCCCGATGGTTTCGGCGATCGGCTTGGGCTGTTTGTCCTTTGGCGGAATTTTCGGGGCGACGGACAGCAACGCAAGTCTTCGGGCGATGGATCAGGCCTGGGATCAGGGGATTACCCTTTTTGACACGGCGAATGTCTACGGCATGGGCATTTCCGAAAGCGTCATTGGCGAATGGATGCGCACGCGCGGCCATCGCCCTGTTCTGGCGACGAAAGCGGCTTTCGTGAACGGGCCGCCGCGGCGGGTGGACAATTCGGCGGCGCATTTGCGGGCGGAATTGGAAGGATCCTTGCGGCGTCTGGGGGTGGATCATGTCGATCTGTTCTATGCCCATCGCCGTGACCCGGCCTGCCCACCCGAGGAACTGGCCGAGACCATGGCGGCCCTGATCCGCGAGGGGAAAATTGGCGGCTATGGCCTGTCGGAAATTTCGCCCGGCACTCTGCGTCGCGCCCATACGGTGCATCCCGTCCGCGCGGTGCAGAACGAATATTCGCTTTGGACCCGGCAGCCGGAACTGGGGCTGATCGCGGCCTGCGCGGAACTGGGCGTGGCCTTCGTGCCGTTTTCACCCTTGGCGCGGGGGGCCTTGGGACGCGACGCCTTTGATGTGGCGGTTTTGGAACCCGGTGACTTCCGCCTGTCCATTCCGCGCTTTCAGGGCCGGGATTGGGCGCTGAACCAGCAGCGGCTGGACGGCTTCCGCACCTTGGCAGCGGCGCGGGGCGTTTCGGTTCCGGCGCTGGCCTTGGCTTGGGTGTTGGCACAGGGGGATCATTTGATTCCCATACCGGGCACGCGCATCGCAGCACATGTTGCAGATTGGGATGGGGCGGATCGGCTGAACCTGACAGGGGAAGATCGCGCCGAGATCGAGCGTTTGCTGCCAAGGGGCTGGGCGCATGGCGACCGTTACAGCGACGATCAGGCGCGGACCGTGGAACGCTATTCCTGACCCGTCAGCCGGTCGGCCACGCGCCGCGCCGCATGGCCCTTTTCAAGGGGCCTTGCGGACCACAGGCGCAATGGGGGCTTCACCGGCAGGCGCAAGGCAAAAGGCGCAACAAGTCGTCCGCTTTCCAGATGCGGAGCGACGAGGGGGTGGTGGCCGATCAGAACGCCCGCGCCGTTCAGCGCCTCTTCCAGTGCCAGCGCATAAAGCGAAAAGATCGGGCCGCGTGGGGTGATCCTTGTGTTTGCGGCGGCCAGCCAGCGGGGCCAGTCCTGATCCCAAGCGGAATCCGTCAGGCAAGGAACATGCGCCAGATCATCGGGGCTTTGCAGGCGCGGGGCCAGCGACGGGGCGCAGACGGGATAGATCACATCGGAGGCAATCACCTGCCCCGGCCCGTCGCTGAAGAACAGGCACAGGTCATGCGGGCTGCGCTTCAGGTTCGGCGGGGCCTCCATCGCGGTGATGGAAATGGCAATGTCGGGGGCAAGGCTGCGCAGAGCGGGCAGGCGGGGCGAGAGCCAAAGCTGGGCGATGGCAGGCAGGGTCGCGATATGGACGGCGCGCGGGGCGGCGCTGGACCACAGGGCGCGGGTGGCCAGACCCAAAGCGTCGAAAGCGGCGGTAAAGGCGGCCAAGGTTTCGGCCCCCAGCGCCGTCAGTTCAACGCCGCGCGGTTGGCGGGTGAAAAGGGGGGCGCCCAAGTCCGCCTCAAGCCCCTTGATCAGCGCAGTCACGGCCCCCGGCGTCACGCCGAGTTCGCTGGCGGCGGCGGCAAAACTGCCCAAGCGCCCGGCGGATTCAAAAGCACGCAGGGCACGCAAAGGCGGCAGTTTTGGGATGGGGGGTGAGACGGGCATTTGACCCTCAGAATTTCTGACCCTAATTTTTCGCAAAACTGATTTGTGCGCAAGAGGGCCGAGCACCATGCTGATCCAAACCGGAAAGGACAAACCATGCCGCATCTTGCCCCCCGCCTTTGGGTAACCGCCCCCGTCGAAGCCTATGTTCAGCGTCTGGCCCAAGGGCCGCTGACAGCGGAGCGGGTGGAGGCGCTGATCCGCGCGAACAGCGACATCCACGACCACGCCTGTTTCAACCTGAACCCGGCGACGAATGTGATGAATCCCCGAGCCGAGGCGGCGCTATCGGGGGGATTGGGCAGCCGTCCATCCTTGGGCTATCCGGGTGATAAATATGAAATGGGGCTGGAGGCGATCGAAGAGATCGAGGTGATTTGCGCCGAACTGGCGGCACAGGTGTTCAACGCGAAATTCGCCGAGGTGCGGGTGGCGTCCGGGGCTTTGGCAAATCTTTATGGGTTTATGGCGCTTGCGAAGCCCGGCGATGCGATCATCGCGCCGCCGGGCACCGTGGGCGGGCATGTGACGCACCACAAGGCGGGCTGTGCGGGGCTGTATGGCCTGATCACGCATGACGCGCCGATTGATGCCGATGGCTATACTTTTGACATTCCGGCGCTGCGGGCCTTGGCGCAGAAAGTCCGGCCCAAGATCATCACAGTGGGGGGCAGTTTGAACCTGTTCCCGCATCCGGTGGCCGAGGTGCGCGCGATTGCCGATGAGGTGGGGGCGATGGTGCTGTTCGATGCCGCCCATCAATGCGGGATGATCGCGGGCGGGGCTTGGCCGAACCCCTTGGAACAGGGGGCGCATCTGATGACGATGAGCACCTATAAATCCTTGGGCGGCCCGGCGGGCGGCTTGATCGTGACGAATGACGCGGACATTGCCGAACGCTTGGATGCGATTGCCTTTCCGGGGCTGACGGCGAATTTTGATGCCGGGCGGGTGGCGGGTTTGGCGATTGCGCTGATGGATTGGGTGGCTTTTGGGCCGGATTATGCCAAGGCGATGGTCGATCTGGCGCAGGCCTTGGCGCGGGAATTGACGGCTTTGGGCCTGCCAGTGTTTGGGGCCGACAAGGGCGGCACGCGGAGCCATCAGTTTGCGATTGAGGCGGCAGGCTTTGGCGGGGGGCAGGCGGCGTCGAAAACTTTGCGCAAGGCCGGGTTTCTGGCCTGCGGCATTGGTCTGCCGATTGCGCCTGTTCCGGGGGATCTGAACGGGCTGCGGATCGGCACGCCGGAATTGGTGCGGCGGGGGGTGACGCCGGCGGATGCCCCGGCCTTGGCGGCGCTGATGGCGGAAGGGCTGCGGTCGAATGCGCCCGAAGGGGTGGCGGCGCGGACGCGGGCCTTGCGGGAAACCTTCCAAGGGATGCATTATGTGCTGAGCTAGGAGGGCCTATGGGGCGCGAGGCCGAGGGGCATTGCCAGTGGAACGGCCATGATGGCGTGACCCGCGCCATCCTTGAGCGGGAAGCCTTGATCCTGCGGGGAGAGGTCAAGGGGCGGATCGCCCGCGAGGCCTTATTGGGTTGGGGGCGTGACGGCGGGATGCTTTCGCTGCAAACGACGTTGGGGCCTGTGACCTTGGCGTTGGGGGAAAAAGAGGCCGAGGCCTGGGTGAGGGCCTTGGACAAGCCTTTGCCATCGTTGGCGGAAAGGCTGGGGCTTGGTCCCGGCTGTGCGGTTTTGGGCGTGGGGCTGCCCGATGCGGTGGTCTTGCCCGAACCGACGGTGCCTTTGGATCAGGCGCGGCTTTTGCTGGCCCCTTTGCAAGGTGCCGATGATCTGGCGCGGTTGCTGGGTGTGTTACCGGGTTTGACGGTGCCCGTCTGGTGCCTGCATCGCAAGGGCAAGGGGGCTGATCCTTCCGATGCGACCATCCGTGTGGCGATGCGGGGGGCTGGGTGGATGGATACCAAGGTGAGCGCGGTGGACGATATCTGGACAGCCAGCCGCTATAACCCGCCGAAAGCCTGACCCCCGTTGCCAGTCGCGATACCTTGGGTCACTATCGGGGCACAGGGGAGAATATTATGCGCAAGTTCCTTGTCGTGCTGGACGACACCCGCGAATGCCTGAATGCCATGCGCTTTGCCGCGATGCGGGCGGCCCATACCGGCGGGGGGGTTCAGATCCTGTCGATCATCCCGCCCGACGAATTTCGAACCTGGATCGGGATTGCCGATCTGATGCGGGCCGAGGCGCGGGAGCGGATTGAGGCGCATTTCGAGGTTTTTGCGAAATGGATGCGGGACAAGCAGGGGGTCAACCCCGAGCTGGTGGTGCGGGAAGGCGATCCGTTGGCCGAAATTCTGGCTCAGGTGCGGGATGATTCCGACATCGGCGTTCTGGTGCTGGGTGCAGGGTCGGACAAGTCGGGCCCCGGCCCGCTGGTGACGCAACTGTCGCGCAGTGCAGGAACGCTGCCGATTCCGTTGACCATTGTGCCGGGGGATATGAGCAAGGAGCGGCTGGAGGCGATTACCTGATCGATCTAGACGGGCTTTTTCGCCTCGGTTGCGGCTTTCATACGGGCCAGCAGTTCTTGTTTCGAAAGGCGGCCGCCGGGGGGCTTGGCCTTGCCGGAGGGTTTGCCCTCTTGGTGGCGGGTGGGATTTTTGGCGGTCTTGGGGCCGCCCGATTTGCTGTAGTCCATGGTGAACCCTTCCGTATGTCTTTCGGGCCTCATGCGCCATTTGGCGGGCTGGGGCAAGGCGGCGTGATGGACGGGCGTTTGATGCGGGGTGGGGGGTGGACCAAGCCACCCCCGTGCCAATCAGCGCGTGAACTTCTTATGCTTGACCCGTTTCGGTTCGATCGAATCCGGGCCCAGGCGGCGGACCTTGTCTTCTTCATAGGCCTCAAAGTTGCCCTCGAACCATTCGACATGGGCGTCGCCTTCGAAGGCGAGAATATGGGTGCAAAGCCGGTCGAGGAAGAAGCGGTCGTGGCTGATGATGATGGCGCAGCCGGCGAATTCTTCGATGGCGGCTTCCAGGGCTTGCAAGGTTTCGACGTCGAGATCGTTGGTCGGTTCGTCAAGCAAGAGGACGTTGCCGCCCGAGCGCAGAAGTTTCGCCATATGCACGCGGTTGCGTTCACCGCCGGACAGGAGGCCCACCTTTTTCTGTTGATCGCCGCCCTTGAAGTTGAAGGCCCCGCAATAGGCGCGGGAGTTCATTTCAAAGTCGCCTAAGTGGATCACCTCCAACCCTTCGGAGATTTCTTCCCAGACGGTCTTGTTCGGATCCAGTGCGTCGCGCGATTGGTCGACATAGGAAAGCTGCACGGTATCGCCCAGGACAATCGTGCCCTCATCTGGCTTTTCCTGCCCGGTGATCATGCGGAACAGGGTTGATTTCCCTGCACCGTTCGGCCCGATGACGCCGACAATGCCGCCCGGCGGGATGGTGAAGGACAGGTCTTCGATCAAGAGCTTGTCGCCCATATGCTTTTTCAGCCCCGTCACCTCGATCACCTTGCCGCCCAGCCGTTCGCCGTTCGGGATGATGATCTGCGCCGTTGTCGCGCGTTCGCGCACCGTCTGGCCGGCCATTTCGTTGTATTTGGCGATCCGGGCCTTGGATTTCGCCTGACGGGCCTTGGCCCCGGCGCGGATCCATTCCAGTTCCTTTTCCAGAACCTTTTGCTTGGCCTTGTCCTCACGCGCCTCTTGCATGATGCGTTTGGCTTTTTGGTCGAGCCAAGAGGAATAGTTGCCCTCGTAGGGGATGCCCCGGCCGCGCTCCAGTTCCAGAATCCAGCTGGTGATTTCATCCAGGAAATAGCGGTCGTGGGTCACGATCAGGATCGTGCCTTCATAGTCGATCAGGTGCTGTTGCAGCCAGGCGATGGATTCAGCGTCCAAGTGGTTGGTCGGTTCGTCCAAAAGCAGCATGTCGGGCTTTTCCAGCAGCAGCTTGCACAAAGCCACGCGGCGGCGTTCGCCGCCCGACAGGTTTTCCACATTGGCATCATCGGGCGGGCAGCGCAGGGCCTCGAGCGCGATGTCGATCTGGCTGTCGAGGTCCCAAAGGTTCTCGGCATCAATCTGGTCTTGCAGGGCGGCCATTTCTTCGGCGGTTTCGTCCGAATAGTTCATGGCGAGTTCGTTATAGCGGTCGAGTTTCGCCTGTTTCGCGGCGACGCCCAGCTTGACATTGCCGCGCACGTCGAGCGCAGGATCCAGGTTCGGCTCCTGCGGCAGATAGCCGACGGTGGCGCCTTTGGCGGCCCAAGCCTCACCCTGAAAGTCTTTGTCGATTCCGGCCATGATGCGCATCAGGGTGGATTTCCCCGAGCCGTTGACACCAACCACGCCGATCTTGACGCCGGGAAGGAAGTTCAACTTGATGTTTTCAAAGCATTTCTTGCCACCGGGATAGGTTTTGGAAACGCCGTCCATGTGATAGACGTATTGATAGCTGGCCATCGGGGCACTCCGGGGGAGGGAATTTTGGCTTCAGATAGGGGAAATGGGGGGCGGGGGCAATCGTTCAAGTGCTGCGGCCAAGGCCTCACGCAGTTTGGCCCCGCGATGAGGGTTGGCCTGTTCGGCCCAAGTGATGCGGCCTGACAACTGCGCCAGAAAGGCCGGGTCTTGGCGGCGGGGATCGTCCGGGCAGGTCAGGTGATGGATGGTGGCCTTGAGGCGGTCATACTGATCGCGGGGCAGGTTCAGGTGCCGATTGACGGTCAGGCCCGTGACCGTCTGGCGCTGATGGGCGGGCATGATGCGGGTCTTTGAGAGGTTCAGTCGAAAGCCGGTTTCGGTGATGATGTGGGGCAGGGCATCGAGAAGGACGGGGGCGATGCGGCGGTCGCCGGAAAAGGTCAGATCATCGGCATAGCGGGTGTATTGGGCGTTCACGCTCCGGGCGAGGCCGGCGAGGCGGAGATCAAGGAACCAAGCGGCCAGATTGGCCAGCGCGGGGGATGTGGGGGCACCCTGGGGCAAGTGGCGTGCGGCGAAGAGTTCGGCCCCGGCGAGATGGGGTGTCTTGTGAACCTCGGTCGGGGTGATGGCGGTGGTCAGGCCCGCCAAGGGGCGGGCGATGGTGGCAGGATAGCCCATGGTGCGAAACAGGCCATAGACGCGGGCGATGGTGATGCTGGCAAAGAAATGGCGGAGGTCAAAGCGGAGGACGATCTGTTCGCCCGCATGGGCGCGTGCGGCGGTGAGGACAGAATGGCCGGGGCGAAAGCCATGGGCGGCGGGGTGGGGTGGGACGTGGTTCAAAAGGCCGGTCAGGATGCGGCGCTGGAGGCGTTTCAGGAAAGGTCTTGGCTCTTCGATCAGGCGGAGGGTGCCATCGGATTTGGGGATCAGATGTTGGCGGTAATGGCTACCAAATTCCGGGTGGGAGCGGGCGGAAAGGCCACGAAGGTCGGCAAAGCGGGTCAGTTGATCCTCGGTCAGGCCAAGCCAGAAGGCGAGGTCGGGGATCGTTTCCATGACGGGGATCGCGGGGATATGCAATGCCGGGTTTGGCCGGAAATGGGGTGGGTTCAGGTCAGGGCTTGGCGGGCGGGTTTGTTGCCGCGCAAGGGTGGCGAGCCGGGCGGCGGTGGTGGTTTGGCCAAGGGCCTTGGCTATCTGCTGGGCGTCGGGGGCGGTTGTGCCGGGAAAGTCTTTGATCAGGCGGTTCGCCAGCCGGTTGGCTTGTCGGTTCAAGGGGGGCGGAAGATAGGATCGGAGGCAGGCCGCCAGAAGGGGCTGGTCCCAAGGCTGATTGGCCAGCCGATGGGCCAAGGGCAGCAAGACGTGCAAGGAGAGCATCGGCGCGGGTTCAACCTTTCCTGTCCTGCGTGGAAAGCTCTGGGTAAGGCCCAGGGAGTTCCACGCGTCGAATGTTCCAACTGGGATCGTCTGGCCGGGGAAGCCCCGGCCCTGTGGATCGCTCCACCCCTTGAACCCGCGCCTTGGTTCAACCTTAGGGGGCGATCTGGGCCAAGGGAAGGGGTCAGGTTTTCCTGACTTATGAACGTCGTTCATTTTTTGCGAGAAGGGGGCATCGGAACAGGGAGAGACAAAATGTTCAGCAACACTTCGTTCGGCTTTGGGGAATGGTTCGTGGCTTTGGTTCTGGGGTTTGGCTTTCTGGCTAGCGCGGGGCTGGTCTGATGCGGGGGGCCTTGCTGCTGGCGCTGATGGTGGCGGGGCCAGTTGCGGTTCCGGCTGCGGCGCGGAATTATGAAGTGCTGGGGAACCTTGAGGCGACGGTGAACCCCGGCTGCATTGCGGCGGCGGGGGCCGATGCGGGGCTGTCGCCGCCGGATCTGGGGCTGGGTGTTCTGGCCTGTGCAAAGGCGGGGCAGATGGAGCGGGCGCTGGATCTGTATATCTTGATGCAGCTGCGGGCGGAATTCGACAAGAAGCGGGTGGTGGACAAGACCGCTTGGCAGGCGGAGGATGTGCTTTCCTCCTCCGTGGCGCAGTCGATGGGGACGAAACGGCGCAAGGCGTTGGAGGCGGAGTTCGAGGCCTTTGGCGGGGATGGGTCGGCCCGGCACAAGGCCTTTTGTGCGGGGCAGAAAAAGGCGGGGGCCCCGAGCCATTCGCCGCGATGGATGGTTGCACATGGGATGGGGGCTGTCATAGGTGACAAGGGGCAGGGCGACGGGACGCGGGCAGGGTTCAAACCCAACTCGGCGTGGTCGCGGCTGTTGAAGGACTATCTGCATTGCGGGGGGTGACCCGCCGCGCGGGATCAGGTGATGCGTCAGGGCTTTCCCCCGGCATGTCGGGGCATGGTGATCGGGCTTTTGGGCGGATCGTTCGATCCGGCCCATGAGGGGCATGTGCTGATCACGACCGAGGCGCTGAAGCGGATGGGGCTGGATCAGGTCTGGTGGCTGGTGACGCCGGGCAATCCTTTGAAGGCGCGGCAACCGGCCCCCTTGGCGGAACGGATTGCGTTCGGGAAAAAAGTGATGCGGCATCCGAAGGTGCGGGTGACGGGGTTGGAGGCGGCTTTGGGGACGCGGTTTACGGCCGCGACGATAGCGCGGTTGCAGGCGATCTATCCGGGGGTGCGGTTTGTCTGGCTGATGGGGGCGGACAATCTGGTGCAGCTCCACCGTTGGGACCGCTGGCAAGAGATTTTGCGGCGGGTGCCGGTGGGCATTCTGGCGCGGCCCGGTTGGGGCACGCGGGCGCGGCTGTCGAAAGCGGCGCAGGTTTTCCGGGGGGCACGGGTGGGGCGGGGCGAGCATCTGGCACATGCTGTGGCCCCGGCCTGGGTTTTCGTGAACTTGCCGATGAACGACGCCTCGTCCAGCGCGATCCGGGCGCGGGGGGAATGGGGCTTGAAAGGCACGGCCAAGCCGGGCATCGACAAGGCATGAGCGAGTCGTTTCACTGGACAAGGCGCGGGGCGCTGGGGCTTTTGCTGGCCGGTTTGGGGCAGGCGGCCCTGGCCGAGGCTCCGCCGAATTCTTTCCCGCCACGGCGCAGGGGCGACGGGGGGCGGGAGCGGACGCCGCCGCCGGGCGATGCGTCAGGGCTGATTGCGAAGGCCGATCTGGGGGGGACGGTCAGCTATCTGGTGGTGGATACAGCGACGGGGATGGTGTTGGAGGGTGGCGGCACGGAAACGGCGCTGCCGCCAGCGAGCACGGCGAAGGCCGCGACAGCCTTTTACGCGCTGGAACGGCTGGGGCCGGATTTCCGCTTTGTGACGAAGGTTCTGGCGACGGGGCCTTTGGCGAATGGCATCGTGCAGGGCGATCTGGTGCTGCTGGGTGGGGGCGATCCGACGCTGCAAACCGATCAGCTGGGCGATCTGGTGGCGCGGTTGGGGACGCTGGGCCTGCGGGGGGTGACGGGGCGGTTCCTGTTTGACGACAGCACCTTGCCAAGGCTGGAGCGGATTGACGGGGGGCAGCCGGATCAGGTGGGCTATAACCCGGCGCTTTCGGGACTGAACCTGAACTTCAACCGGGTTTACTTTGAATGGAAGCGGGAAGGCGATGGCTATCGCGTGACGATGGATGGTCGCGGCGAACGTTTCATGCCGCAGGTCAGTCTGGCGCGGATGCAGGTGGCGCAGCGGGAGGCGCCACTGTTCACCTATGACCGTTCGGGCGCGGTGGAGGATTGGACCGTCGCCAGTGCCGCCTTGGGAAAGGGGGGCAGCCGCTGGCTGCCGGTGCGGCAGCCGGGGCTTTACGCGGCAGAGGTCTTCCGCGAATTGGCGGCAGCGCAGGGGATTCGGTTGCCCGCGCCCGAGGCGGGGCTGGCCCCTGCGGATGGAAAAGAGCTGGACCGGGTGGAAAGCGAAGCGCTGCCCGAATTGCTGCGCGACATGCTGCGGTTTTCGACCAATCTGACGGCGGAAGTGGTGGGGCTGCGGGCGAGCGGGGCCGCCGGGCTGGCAGGTTCGGCGCAGGCTATGAATGATTGGCTGAAGATGTATGCCGGCGTGGATCTGGCGCTGGTGGATCATTCTGGCCTTGGCGGGGCCAGCCGTGTGACGGTGGGCGCGATGGTGGCGCTGATGCAAAAGGCGCGGGGGGCAGATGGGGCCGCCAAGCTGTTGCCCGGCATTCTGCGTGATTTCGGGATGCGGGACGCCAAGGGCAAGGCGATCAAGGGGCATCCGGTGCGGGTGCCCTCGAAAACCGGGACGCTGAATTTCGTGTCGGGGCTGGTGGGCTATGTCGAGCCGCCTTCGGGTCGGGTGCTGAGTTTTGCGATTTATGCCGCGGATACCGAACGGCGGGACGCTTTGGCGCTGGAAGACCGCGAAGCCCCCCCGGGTGGGGCCGCTTGGGTGAAACGGGCGCGGCTGCTGGAGGCAAGGTTGGTGGAACGTTGGGTGGGAGTTTATGGCTAGTGCGCTTGAATTGTCCGGTATTTTACCGTACATTTCGGACGTGGAGGCTGTGATGACCCAAACCAAGACCCGTTCCGAACGGATCGAAGCCCGGACGACAGCCGATACGCTGGCGATTGTGCGACGTGCGGCTGAAATTCAGGGGCGTTCGATCAGCGAATTCGTGATGTCGGCTGCCGAAGAGGCCGCGCGGAAAGCGGTTGAGGACGATAGGCTGATCCGTTTGACCGAGGCTGAGCAGGCGCGATTTGTCGAAGCTTTGCTGAACCCCAAGGCCCCGGCCCCGGCGATGCAGCGCGCGTTTGAGCATCGCCGCCGGTTGACGGGCGGGCTTTGACGGCCCCGCGCTTTCGAATTCTGCCCCTTGACGGGCGGGATCGGTCTGGATTCGATTGCGCCAGTCCAGCTTTGAACCGGTATTTTCAGACTCAGGTCACCCAAGACATGCGCCGCCGCTTGGCGGCCTGCACGATTGCAGTTGATGCGGTGACGGACAGCATTGCCGGATTTTACACGCTGTCGGCCGCAGACATCTTGCTGACAGACCTGCCCGCCGCGTTGGTCAAACGCTTGCCAAGATACCCAAACCTGCCTGCGGCCCGTTTAGGACGGCTGGCGGTGGATCGTCGGTTCAAGGGGCAGAAACTGGGATCGGCGTTGTTGGCCGATGCCGTCTTGCGGGCGGCAGAGAGTGAGGTGGCGGTGTTTGCGATGGTGGTCGAGGCGAAGGATGCCCAGGCTGAAGCCTTTTACCTTCACCACGGGTTTGAAGCTTATGGGTCAATGCCGGGGCGGTTGATGGCCCCGCTGGCCGGTCTGTTGCCCAGCAGCTGATTCACATCCTGACATGCCGCACGCGGCTGCCCCATTCGATGGCGGCGGCGTGGAGGCGGTCGATGGCGAGTTCTTCGCGCACTTCCTCGAGCATCCGCAGTTCCATGTCGCGCAAGGAAGGCTCGGCGCTGGCCACGTCGCAGGCAAGGGCATAGGCGGTTTCGTAGAATTTTTCCGGCAGGGCGTTGCGGATCAGGCCGAAGAGGGCGGCGAGGCCATCCTCCTCCTCGAACAGATCAAAGACGGTCTGGGCGATGCGGCGCAGGCGGTCGGCGTCATAGTCGTGAAACACCGGCAAATGGTTCACGATCCGCTGGATGGCGACCAGTTCCGAGGTGCGAATTTGTTCGTCCGAGGCGGAAACCGCAATCATCACGGCAACCAGCGCATCCTGCGGCGACATCGGGGGGGCAGTTTCGACCACGTTCATCCTCGTCTTTCTGTTCCTTTCAGAATATTGACGCGAGGGCCGCCCTTCAATAGGACGGGCCGCTTTTTCCTGTTTGCTAAGGATAGACCCATGAACGCCCTGCGTGATGCCGCGATGAAATCGAAAGCCTGGCCCTTTGAAGAGGCCCGCGCCCTGTTGAAACGGGCCGAGGCGGCAGCGGCGAAAAAGGGCTATGTGCTGTTTGAAACCGGCTATGGGCCGTCGGGTCTGCCGCATATCGGCACCTTTGGGGAAGTGGCCCGCACCACAATGATCCGCCGGGCGTTTGAGGTGATCAGCGACATTCCGACGCGGCTGATCTGTTTTTCCGACGATCTGGACGGGATGCGGAAGGTGCCGGACAATGTGCCGAATGGCGACATGCTGCGGGAAAACCTGCAACGGCCGCTGACATCTGTCCCCGATCCCTTCGGTGAATTTGACAGCTTTGGCGCGCATAACAATGCGATGCTGCGGCGGTTTCTGGACACGTTCGGCTTTCAGTACGATTTCATCAGCGCGACGGAATTCTATCGTTCCGGTCAGTTTGACGACACTTTGCGTCTGGCCTGCGAACGCTATGACGGGATCATGAACATCATGCTGGCGTCGCTGCGGGAAGAGCGGCAGCAAACCTATTCCTGTTTCCTGCCGATCCATCCCGAAACAGGGCGGGTGCTTTATGTGCCGATCAAACATGTGGATGCTAAAGCGGCGACGGTGACCTTTGACGATGAGGATGGCCGGGAGTGGGTTCTGCCGGTGACGGGTGGAAACGTGAAGCTGCAATGGAAGCCTGACTTTGGGGCGCGCTGGGCGGCCTTGGGGGTGGACTTTGAAATGTATGGCAAGGACCATTCGACGAACACGCCGATCTATGACGGGATTTGCGAGGTTCTGGGGGGGCAGAAGCCGAACCATTTCAGCTATGAGCTGTTCCTGGACGAGAATGGGCAAAAGATTTCCAAGTCAAAGGGCAATGGCCTGACGATTGACGAATGGCTGACCTATGCGGCGACGGAAAGCCTGTCGTATTTCATGTATCAAAAGCCGAAGACGGCGAAACGGATGCATTTCGATGTGATCCCGAAGGCGGTGGATGAGTATCACCAGCAACTGCGCGCTTTTGCCGGGCAGGATGCCGAGGGGCAGGTCAACAACCCGGTGTGGCACATCCATGGGGGGCAGCCGCCGGAAAGCAAAATGGTGGTGCCGTTTTCGATGCTGCTGAATCTGGCCTCGGTGGCTGGGGCGAAGGATGCCAAGGGGCTGTGGGGGTTCATCAAGCGTTATGCGCCGGATGGGTCCCCTGAGGCGAACCCTGATCTGGATGCTGCGGCGGGCTTTGCGGTGCGCTATTTCGCCGACAAGATCGCGCCGACGCGGACTTTCCGGCTGCCCAGCGACAAGGAACGGGCGGCGCTGGAGGATCTGGTGGCGCGGCTGCGGGTGTGGGATGGCGGGCTGGACGCCGAAGCGTTGCAGACGATGGTCTTTGCGGTGGGCACGGAACACGGGTTCGAGCCGCTGCGCGACTGGTTCACGGCGCTGTATGAGGTGCTGTTGGGGGCGTCGCAGGGGCCGCGCTTTGGCGGTTTCATCGCGCTTTATGGTGTCGAGGAAACCATCGCGCTGATCGAACGGGCGCTGAGGGGCGAATTGGCGGGCTGAGGCCCGGCTATTTTGAAACCAATCGGCGCGTGGATCCGTATCCCTGTCATATGGGACAGGAGGGGACCATGCGCCGTATTCTTCTGATGACATGTTTGCTGGTGGGGATGGCCGGGTCGGTCTTGGCGCAGGACGCCGCCGAAGTGCCGATCCAGAAGGTGATCCGCGACCAGATCAGCGCCTTGCAGGCGGATGATTTTGGGCAGGCCTTCACCTATGCCTCGCCGATGATCAAAGGCATTTTCGGCACGCCTGAGAATTTCGGGAAAATGGTGCGCGAAGGCTATCCGATGGTCTGGCGACCTTCATCGGTGCAGATGCTGGAGTTGCGCGAAGT
The DNA here is from genome assembly GCF_014652215.1 of Neogemmobacter tilapiae. Lineage (GTDB taxonomy): Bacteria > Pseudomonadota > Alphaproteobacteria > Rhodobacterales > Rhodobacteraceae > Neogemmobacter > Neogemmobacter tilapiae. Next base: position 199,857 of record NZ_BMYJ01000004.1, read on the forward strand.
GGCGGGTGGGCTGTGGCAGCGGGTTCTGGTGACCGATGCGCAGGGGCGGGGGCATGTGCTGGAGTATCAGATGGTGGAAACGCCGGAGGGCTGGCAGATCAACGCCGTGCAGCTTTTGCCGGCGCCGGGCACGGGGGCCTGAGGGCTGTTGCAAGCGCCAGCGCGCGGCCGCATGGGGCGGTGTTAACAGCCCCTGACTAGATCATTCGCCTATGGGGGCCGGGCAACCGGCAGAACGCGGTAGGCGAGGGTCAAGCAAGATGAACATGGCAGTGACGGACGGTTTGGTGCTGATGCCCCCGCCCTTTTCGGCGGGGCTGGCGCAATGGTCGCGCGAGGATGGGACGCCTTCGTCGGCCAGCTATGCGGGCCAGCCGAATGCGGCTTTGGTGCCCGCCGATCAGGATTTCGGTGGTTGTCTGGAATTGCAAAAGAACGAAAACGTCCAGCGCCTGCGGTTTAAGGGGCAGACGCCGCTGGAGCCGGGGCTTTATCTGCGGGTCTCGACGCGGATCAAGGCGATTTCGGGAAACCTGCCGTCGGTCCGCATTGCGGGCTATGCGGCGCGGTCGAACGGCACCAATGTGGCCAGCGTGCCGGCCCATGCGACGGCGGTGGATCTGACAACCTATGGCGAGGTGCTGGAAATCAGCGCCATCGTGGGTTCGGGCAACCGCCCGGGCAATGATCTGGTCTGGGGCATGGAACCGACCTATGGCTATTTCGGGCTGGATTTGACGGGGCCGAATGGTGGTGTTGTCAGGATTGATGATTTCCGCATTGAGGATGTGACCGAGGTCTTTCACCGCAAGTTGCTGGATGTGGTCGATGTCCGCGACTATGGCGCGCTGGGCGATGGGGTGACGGATGATTCCGCCGCTTTTGCCGCCGCTGATGCGGCCGCCGATGGGCGTGTCGTTCTGGTTTCGGCCGGACAGTACCATCTTGCTGCCAATGTCACGATCAACAGCGCGGCGCGTTTCGAAGGCACGGTCACGATGCCTGCTGGCAATCGGCTGGTGCTGACCCGGAACTATGATCTGGACAGCTATGCCGCCGCCTTTGGTTCGGATGCCGAGGGGTTTCGGCGCGGATTGCAGGCTTTGTTTTATTTCACCGACCATGTGACCTTTGACCTTAAAGGACGCCGTGTCGATCTTTCGGGGCCGGTGGATGTGGCGGCGATCACGGGGCTGGATTCCTTTGCACAGCGGCGGTTGGTGTCGAATGGGCAATTGAACGCGGTCAGCAACGCGGCTTGGGCCAATACGCAGGTGACCTCGGTTGCGAGTTATGCGCCGGGCAATGCGCGGCAGCTGACGGGTGTGGCGAATGTCGCCAACATTCCCGTGGGCGCGCGGGTCAGCGGCACGGGCGTCGGGCGTGAGGTCTATGTGACCGGGCGCAATATCGGGGCGGGAACGCTGTCGCTGAGTGCGGCGCTGTGGGGCGGTGGGGGGACGCGGACCTATACCTTTACCCGCTATAAATACCTGCTGGATTTCAGCGGGTTTGAGGCGCTGAGCCGGTTTGAGATCACGGATATGGACATCAACTGCAACGGGTTTTGCAGTGCGGTGATGCTGGCGCGGGACGGGCTGACCTTTCGCGTGGCCGATACGGTGATCAGCCGCCCCAAGGATCGGGGGATCACCTCGATCGGCGAAGGCTGTCAGGGCCTGTTCGTGGACCGTTGCCAGTTCTTGTCGGATGAACAGGCCCTTCCGTCGCAGGACCGCACGACGATTTGCCTGAACACCAATGCGAATGACGTGAAGCTGCGTGACAACCGGGTGGTGCGGTTTGCGCATTTCGCGATTGTCGGCGGCACGGGCAATATGCTGATCGGGAACCATTTCTTCCAAGGCGATGATATGGCCAGCGGGGTGCGTATGGCGGGGGTGGTGTTCACCGAAACCAGCCCCAAGTCGCTGATGACGGGCAATTACATCGACAACTGCACGATCGAATGGTCGAACGAACATGACCCTGACCCCGAGTTCAGCAATGAATTCTCGTTCGGTTCGCTGACGATCAACGCGAATATCTTTATGGTCAGCAATGTGTCGCCTTCGTTCCGCTTTCTGGTGGTGCGGCCGCGGGGGCCGGATCATTTCATCAACGGCTTGACCGTGATGGGCAACACGTTCCGCACGGTGAATGGCAGCATTGACCGGATCGAAAAGGTGGATGATTCCACGGCGGGGCTGGATTTCGGGCGGATGCGGAATGTGGTGTTCGAGGGGAACACGTTCAACGGCATTTCCGACCTGACGATGAACCCAGTGACGATTTCGCATGAACAGAATACCGCGGCGCAGGCTTGGACGGTGAACGGGGCCAGCTATCTGCCCTTTGGCGGCTGGGCGCGGAATGTGACAACCATCGTGGCCGAGGGGGAGATCACGACGGCGGGCAATGCGGGGCGGTCGGACATGCCCTATGTGCTGGTGGAGCAGGGGGCGAACAAGGACAGGGTGCAGTTGCGCTGGCCGAGTGACCTGAAGGGGCGGGTGCTGGTGACGCTGCGGATGGACAATCCGACTTAGCGAGGGGCGTGAGGGGGAAGGGGCGGTCCAATGGGCCGCCCTTTTTACAGATCGGCCGACGTCAGCCGCCAAGCACGGCCGAAGCCGCCGTTCAGCAAGGCGCTTTCGGGGATCAGATGCACCAGATCGAAATCGGCAAAGTCGATGTAAAGCGCCGCCTTGGGCTGGTGGGCCAGATAGGCGGCGCGGGTGGCGGCGTCCTTTGGCAGAAAGCGGGCGGTCACGTCGATCATCAGCCGGGGATGGGCCAAGGGGTCGCCCTTGCCCGGTTCGCCCAGCATCAGCGCCGCCTTGGGGTTGGCGCGCAAAGCGCCGTGATGGGCGGCCAGTCCGGACATGAGCGTCAGGAACCCCGGCGCAGAGGGGGCGAGGGCGACAAGGCTGATCCCCGGATAATCGCTTGCGCCAAAGGTGGCCAAAGACCCGTGCCGTGCGGCGGCGATCAACTGCCGCGCCAATTGGCGGGCGGTGTCATCGGCCAAGGCCACGGGATCGGGGTGTTTCTCTTGCATTGACTTGGCCTTTCGCGGGGCGCAGCATCCGGGGAAAGCCGAGGGTATGCAGGCATCATGGTGGACACAAGCCATCCGGGTGGGGCAGAGCGGATCCCGCTTTTTGCGCCGAAACTGATCACCATTTTCCGCGAAGGCTATCGCCTGACCGACCTGCGCGCAGATGCCTTGGCGGGTCTGACGGTCGCCATTGTGGCGCTGCCTTTGTCGATGGCGATTGCCATTGCCAGTGGCGTTGGGCCGGAGCGGGGGCTGATCACAGCGATTGTGGGCGGTTTTCTGGTGTCGGTGTTTGGCGGTAGCCGGTTTCAGATTGGCGGGCCTGCTGGGGCCTTTATCGTGCTGGTGTCGGCCTGTGTGGCGAGCATCGGGCTGCCGGGCCTGATCGTGGCGACCTTTTTGTCGGGTTTTATTCTGGCCACGGCGGGGCTGCTACGGCTGGGCGGCTATGTGCGGTTCCTTCCCTATCCCGTGACCTTGGCCTTTACCGCCGGAATTGCGCTGATCATCCTCGCCTCACAAGTCAAAGATCTGCTGGGGCTGACGTTGGGCCACGAACCCGCAGCCCTTTTGCCCAAGCTGCAAGCCCTGTGGGTGGCGCGTGAGACGATCAACCCGGCGGCCTTGGCCTTGGCCGGGCTGACCATCGCGTTGATCCTGATTTTGCGACGCTTGCGTCCGCGCTGGCCGGGTCTTTTGATGGCCATTGCTGTGGCGGCTTTTGTGGCCTGGGGGTTGGGATTGCCCGTCGAAACCATTGGCTCACGTTTTGGCGCGCTGCCGCGTATGTTGCCCGCCCCGGTGCTGCCTGACCTTACGCTGTTTGGCGAGGCTCTGCCTTGGGCTGCCAGCTTTGCCCTGCTGGGGGCGATTGAATCGCTTTTGTCGGCGGTTGTGGCCGATGGTATGTCGGGCCGCCTGCACCGCCCGGATACCGAGCTGATCGGCCAAGGTATAGCCAACATTGGGGCCGCCTTGTTCGGTGGATTCTGCGTGACGGGTACGATTGCGCGCACAGCGACGAATGTGCGGGCCGGCAGTAGAGGCCCGGTTTCGGGGATGCTGCATGCGCTGTTCTTGCTGGCCTTTCTGCTGATTGCAGCCCCCTTGGCGGCCTATATCCCCCTGGCGGCGCTGGCCGGGCTTTTGGCGGTGATTGCCTGGTCGATGGCGGAAAAGGCCGAGATCTGGGCGCTGATCCGGGCGTCGCGGGCCGATGCGGTGGTGATTGTCGTGACCTTTCTGCTGGTCGTTTTCCGTGACCTGACCGAGGGGATCGTCGCGGGCTTTGCCTTGGGCGGGTTGGTTTTTATCCGCCGCATGGCGGGAACCGCGCAGATTTTGACCGAACATCCCGAGGATGCGGTGGACGAGCAGACCCTGGTGGTGCGGCTGCAAGGACCGTGGTTCTTTGGCGCGGCGGCGCTGACCGGCGCGGCGCTGGACCGGATTGCCGATCATCCGCGCCGGATCGTGCTGGATTTCGCCGCCGTGCCGCTGATCGATTCCAGCGGGGCGCGAACGGTGGAACGGTTGGCGCAAAGGGTGCATCGGATGGGGGGGGAACTGGCCCTGACGGCGACAAGGCCCGAGGTGCGCCGCCTTTTGGCCGCGCAGGGGCTGGCGGAACCCAAGGTGCGATTCTTTCCCGACATCGCCAGCGCCCGCAAACGTTAGCGGCAACAGCACAATTCCCGTGAATTTTTCGTGACAGGCGCGTTTGATGAAAGCGCCCCTATGTGCTGCAACTTTTCAAAAATTGACAGAATGCACATAGAATATGTCAATCAATTTACAAAAAAATCGTTGTTTGATCGCTGGTTGCGGGGGTATTGACGAAAGAAAGAAGACAGATTTGCATTTTCGGCCCAAGGGCGCTGTGCAGATCGGCCAGACCCATCGGGTCACGCAGGGGGGACGTTTGACGATCATGACGGCTATCTATACGGCATCGCAGGATTTTTCGGCTTCGGCCCATGTGGACGCGGCCGGTTATGATCGGCTTTATGCCGAATCGGTGAAGGATCCTGAAAGCTTTTGGGCGCGTGAGGCGCAGCGAATCGATTGGATCAGACCCTTTACCAAGGTGAAGGACACGAGTTTTGCGCCCGGCAACGTCAGCATCAAATGGTTTGAAGATGGCACGCTGAACCTGTCGGCCAATTGCATCGACCGGCACATGATCAAACGGGCGAACCAGACGGCCATCATCTGGGAACCGGATGATCCGAAGACGCCGGCCAAGCACATCACCTATACCGAGCTTTTGGAACAGACCTGCCGTCTGGCCAATGTGCTGAAAGCCCATGGGGTGGAGCGCGGCGACCGGGTGGTTCTGTATATGCCGATGATCCCCGAGGCGGCCTATGCGATGCTGGCCTGCGCGCGGATCGGGGCGATCCATTCGGTGGTCTTTGGGGGGTTCAGCCCGGATGCCTTGGCGAACCGGATCAATGACAGCGAGGCCAAGGTTGTCATCACTGCTGATTTCGGCCCTCGGGGCGGGAAAAAGACGCCGCTGAAGGCGAATACCGATGCAGCCTTGTTACATTGCGATGATCGGGTGAAATGCCTTGTCGTGAAACATACCGGCGACCAGACCTCTTGGGTTGACGGCCGCGATGTGGACTTGAAGGCCGAAATGGCCGCAGCGAAACCCTATTGCCCCTATGTCGAAATGGGGGCGGAGGATCCGCTGTTCATCCTGTATACCAGCGGTTCGACCGGCAAGCCCAAGGGCGTTCTGCACACGACCGGCGGCTATCTGGTCTATGCTGCGATGACGCACCAGATCACCTTTGACTATCACGACGGCGATGTCTTCTGGTGCACGGCCGATGTGGGCTGGGTGACGGGCCACAGCTATATCGTCTATGGTCCCTTGGCCAATGGCGCGACCACGGTGATGTTCGAAGGCGTGCCGACCTATCCCGACGCCGGCCGCTTCTGGGAGGTCATTGCCAAGCATAAGGTGACTCAGTTCTACACCGCACCGACCGCGATCCGCAGCCTGATGGGCTTGGGGGCCGAATGGGTGGAAAAGCACGATCTTTCCAGCCTGAAATTGCTGGGCTCGGTGGGTGAGCCGATCAACCCCGAGGCTTGGAACTGGTATCACACCCATGTCGGCAAGGGTGCTGTGCCGGTGGTCGATACCTTCTGGCAGACCGAAACCGGGGGGCACATCATCACGCCCTTGCCGGGGGCCATTCCGCAGAAGCCGGGTTCGGCAACGAAACCCTTCTTTGGCGTGAAATGCGTGGTGCTGGACGCCGCGACCGGGCAGGTGCAAGAGGCGACCGAGACGGAAGGCGTGCTATGCATCACCGACAGTTGGCCGGGGCAGATGCGCACGCTTTGGGGCGATCATCAGCGGTTTGAAGAGGCCTATTTCAGCCAATACAAGGGCATGTATTTCACGGGCGATGGCTGCCGCCGTGACGCTGACGGTTACTACTGGATCACGGGCCGTGTCGATGACGTGCTGAACGTCAGTGGCCACCGCATGGGCACGGCTGAGATTGAAAGCGCGCTGGTGGCCCATGCCGATGTCGCCGAGGCGGCGGTGGTGGGTTTCCCGCACGACATCAAGGGGCAGGGCATCTATGCCTATGTCACGCTGATGAAGGGGATCGAGCCCAGCGACGATCTGCGGAAAGACCTGATCAAATGGGTCCGCACAGAGATCGGCCCGATTGCCAGCCCTGATCTGATCCAATGGGCCCCCGGCCTGCCGAAAACGCGGTCGGGCAAGATCATGCGGCGCATCCTGCGCAAGATTGCAGAGAACGACTTTGGCGCGTTGGGGGATACCTCGACGCTCGCCGATCCGGCGGTGGTCGATGACCTTATCGCCAACCGGATGAACCGGGGGTAACGCCCGGCATCCGACACGAACCGTCGCCGTCCTGCGGTGGCGGAACAGGGGAGACCGGGGAAAATCCCGGCAGTATGGAGGAGAAGGCCTATGGCCATGACAGATCTTAGCGACCCGAACGCCCGGTCGCGCCCCATGACCGGGGAAGAGCGCAAGGTGATCCTTGCGTCGTCCGCCGGGACCATTTTCGAATGGTATGACTTCTATCTTTACGGCTCACTCGCCGCCATCATCGGGGCGCAGTTCTTTACGCCCTTCCCGGAATCGACGCGCAACGTGTTCGCCCTGCTGGCCTTTGCCGCCGGGTTTATCGTGCGTCCGTTCGGCGCGCTGGTCTTTGGTATGTTGGGCGACATCGTCGGCCGGAAATATACCTTCCTGATGACGATCCTGATCATGGGTCTGTCGACGTTCTTCGTGGGTCTGCTGCCCAGCTATTTCAGTTGGGGCGTTGCGGCACCGGTCATCCTGATCATCCTGCGCATGTTGCAAGGGCTGGCCTTGGGTGGGGAATATGGTGGTGCTGCGGTTTATGTGGCGGAACATGCCCCGCAAAACCGGCGTGGCTATTACACCAGCTTTATCCAGACCACGGCCACGCTGGGCCTGTTGCTGTCGCTGATCGTGATCCTGATGGTTCAGGGTTATGTCAACGGCAACTATCCTGACCAGCCGGTTCTGGATGCGGCCGGGGCCGCTGTCATGAACGCCGATGGCACCCCTTCGATGCAGAAAGCCTTTAACGCCTGGGGCTGGCGGATTCCGTTCCTCGGGTCGATCTTCCTGCTGCTGATCTCGCTTTACATCCGTCTGACGATGAACGAATCCCCCGCCTTCAAAAAGATGAAGGAAGAGGGTGCGGCATCCAAGGCACCGCTGCGCGAGGCTTTCGGCAACTGGAAGAACGGCAAGATCGCCCTGATCGCGCTGCTGGGTCTGACCGCTGGGCAAGCCGTGGTCTGGTATTCGGGACAGTTCTACGCCCTGTTCTTCATCCAGAACATCGTCAAGGTTGACAGCTTCTCGGCCAACGTCTTTGTGGCTTGGTCGCTGATCCTGGGCACCGGCGGCTTTATCTTCTTTGGTTCGCTGTCGGACAAGATTGGCCGTAAGCCGATCATTCTGGCAGGCTGCCTGATTGCGGCGCTGACTTACTTCCCGGTCTTCTCGTTCCTGACGCAGACCGCGAACCCGGCGCTGCATGCCGCGCAGTCCAAAGAAGTTATCGTGACCGTCAACCCGGCCGACTGCTCGTTCCAGTTCAACCCGACGGGCACCGTGAAATTCACCAACTCTTGCGACATTGCCAAAGCACAATTGTCGCGGGCTTCGGTGAACTACACGACGGTCGAAGATGCGGCCGCCACCAACGCAACCGTCAAGATCGGCGACACCGTTCTGACCTCTTATGATGCGGCTGTGCTGACGGGCGACGAACTGGCGGCAGCCAAGAAAACCTTCGACACCGGTCTGGCCGACGCGCTGAAGGCGGCAGGCTATACCGATACCACGACGGTGGCCAAGGCCGAGCACTTCTTTGACATCTTCACCGGCCAGAAGATCACCATCGTGCTGACACTGACCTATCTGATCATCCTTGTGACGATGGTTTACGGGCCGATCGCCGCAATGTTGGTTGAACTTTATCCGACCCGGATCCGTTATTCGGGCCTGTCGCTGCCTTACCATATCGGCAACGGCTGGTTCGGGGGTCTGCTGCCGGCGACCGCTTTCGCCATCAGCGCCCAGACGGGGAACATCTATTCGGGTCTGTGGTATGCCATCGTGGTGGCCCTGATGACGGTGGTCATCGGTGCGATCTTTGTGCCCGGCGGAACCCACAAGAAGAACATCTTCGCCGACGACAAATAAGGCGCGGCGAAGACACGGTCCCTTCGGCGGGCCGGGTTTCACCCCGGCCTGTCCACCTGACTGGCCCCGTCGCAGGATGGGGCCATTTTTTATTCGGGCTTTTGGCTTAGCCAAAGTCGCATCAGCGCGACCTCGGGGGTTTCCCGCCCCCCATTTTCGATCCCTGCCTGCCAGATGGCGGCCCCGGCCGCATAGGCCGCCGGGACCAACCCGCCGCTTTCGCATTGGCTGACCGCGCGAAGGTGGCAACCCCTTCGCACGGCCGCCGCCAGAACCGCGTGAAGGGCTGGATCGTGCATCATGGTTCCCGCGCCAAACACCCGCAAAACCGCGCCGTCCAATTCCTGCAAGGCCGCCCGCACAAAGCCCACGGGCAGGCCCGGCGTCAGCGTCAGCACCGCCAGCCGCCGATAAGGGTCAAAGCGGCGGGCCTTGGGGGCAAAGCCATCCTGCGGGACCGAGCGGAAGGAATCCGCCGCCTGCGAATCCGATTTCACCAGCCCCGCCCCCGGCAGAACCTTGCCCGCAAAGGCCAGCCAGACCCCCGGCTTGCCCTGCGCCGCCTGCAACGCCAAGGCCAGATTGCCCTCGGAATCGCCGCCTTGCCCCAGGGGTTTCATCGACCCACACAAGACCACCGGAAACGCCAAATCCCCTAGGGCCTGCGACAAGGCCGCGCCTGTCAGCGCCATCGTGTCGGTGCCATGCACCACGATCACGCCATCGCCCCGGAAGCCCTCGATCAAATCCAGCATCCGGTTCCAGTCGCGCGGGCCGATGTCGGCGCTATCCACAAGGGGATCGAAGACTTCCATCCGTGGCGCAACACCCAGATCGCGCAGGGCCGCCTCGACCAGCCCCTTGCCCGGCTGCAAACCATTTGGCCCTGCCACCATGCCGATTGTCCCGCCGGTGTGGATCACCAGAATATCCGCCATCATCGCCCCCGGAATGCCCTTTTGCGCGGCATATCAGATACAGAAACCCGCAAGAATCCCCGAATTTGCAGCCCGCGACCAAGGAAGGACTTTTTCCACAGGCCGATCTGCCGCTATAGTTGCCGTAAAGAACAAGAATGACGGGCAGTTTTACATGTTGAACGCTGACTTGCGGGACCGGCTTTTGGCCGAGCCTGATGTGATTCTGGAAGACCGCGATCTGATGCGGGCGCTGATCGAGGCGAATGGCCGCCTGATGGGCGACAATGTCGTCGATCTGCGCGGCATCGCGATGGACAAGCTGGAAGAGCGTCTGGCGCGGCTGGAGGATACGCATCGGACGGTTATCGCCTCGGCCTATGAAAATCTGGCGGGGACGAACCAATTGCATCGGGCGGTGATCCAACTGTTGGATCAGACCGATTTCGAAGGGTTTCTGGCCGTGCTGAACGGGCCTTTTGCGGTGCAATTGCGGGTGCAATCGGTGCGGTTGATTCTGGAAACTGCACAAGAGGCGGATGAACCGGCCTTGCGGCAGGTGGATGATGTGGTGCGCGTGGCAGAAAAAGGCTTTGTCGAAAGCTATTTGACGGGAGGGCGTCCGGTGGTGGCGAAACCCGTAACCCTGCGTCGCACGACGGCGAAAAATGCGGAACCGGTCTTTGGCCGGGCGGCGCGCGAAATCCGGTCCGAGGCGCTGATGGCGCTGGACCTTGGCCCCGGACGTCTGCCGGGCCTGCTGGCCTTGGGCGCGTCGGACCCTTTGCAGTTCAAACCGGCGCAGGGGACGGAATTGCTGTCCTTCCTGGCGGGGGTGTTCGAACGCCTGATGCGGCGCTGGCTGGCATGACTCTGGCGCTTTCCCCTGCCGCCCGCGACGCGTTGGAAGGCTGGTGCAGCCATCTGCGCGGTGTTTCGGGCGCGGCGGAAAAGACCATCATCGCCTATCGCGCGGATGTTCTGGGCTGGTTGTCGTTTCTAGGGGAGCATCGCGGCGAAGGGCTGGGTGTGCCCGCGCTGATCAGCGTGCCGCTGTCCGACCTGCGCGCCTGGATGGCGCATGAACGGGGCAGGGGCCTTTCAGCGCGGTCGCTTTCGCGGGCCTTGTCGGCCGTCAAGCAGTTCACCGGCTGGCTGACCGACCGGCATGGCGGTGATGCCACCGCCGTCTTGCAGGCCCGGGCGCCCAAATTTCAGCGCAAACTGCCGCGTCCGTTGGAAACCGACGATGCGGCAACCGTGCTGGACCGGGTCGCCGAACAGCCGCGTGAGGAATGGGTGGCCGCCCGCGATCAGGCGGTGGTGACGTTGCTTTACGCCTGCGGCCTGCGGATTTCCGAGGCGCTGGGTCTGACCGGGCGTGACCATCCCTTGCCCGCTGTGCTGCGGATCAAGGGTAAGGGAGGCAAGACGCGCCTTGTGCCCGTCCTGCCGATGGCGGCCGAGGCGGTGGCGCGCTATGTGCAGCTATGCCCCTTTGACCTTGATGCAGAGGGGCCGTTGTTCCGGGGCGCGCGGGGTGGGCCCTTGAACCCGCGTCTGATTGCGCTGGCGATGGAGAAAGCCCGCGCCACTATGGGCTTGCCTGCAACCGCGACCCCCCATGCCCTGCGCCATTCCTTTGCAACGCATCTGCTGGCGGCGGGCGGGGATTTGCGCAGCATTCAAGAGTTGTTAGGTCATGCCTCGCTTTCGACCACGCAGGCCTATACCGCCGTCGATGCAGGCCGCTTGTTAGAGGTCTATGATCGCGCGCATCCGCGCGCCGCAGGTCAGGATTCTTGACGGTGCTGGCCTGCTTTGACGATTGCGCGGTGGCGAATTTTCGGCGATGACAGAGACATGACACCACGTCTTCAAGCCCTTGCCGTTCATCTGTTCACCGCGACCGGTGCTGTTCTGGCCATGTTTGCCATGCTGGCCGCGGTGGATCAGAAATGGGATGTGATGTTCCTGTGGCTGGTGGTGGCGCTTTTCGTCGATGGAATCGATGGGCCGCTGGCCCGCCGCTATGATGTGAAAAAGAACTGGCCGACCTATGATGGGGTTCTGCTGGATCTGATCGTCGACTTTCTGACCTATGTCTTCATTCCCGCCTATGCCCTGTTCCGATCCGGCCTTTTGCCCGGCTGGACGGGGTGGCTGGCGATCATCGTGATCACCTATGGTTCCGTGATCTATTTCGTCGACACGCGGATGAAGACGAAGGACTATTCCTTTGCCGGGTTCCCGGCTTGCTGGAACATGGTGGTGCTGGTGATGTTCGCCCTGCATCCGCCGCAATGGGTGATCCTGCTGGTGGTCATTCTGCTGAGCCTGACCATGTTCACGAACCTTAAATTCATCCACCCCACCCGCACACCACGGTGGTATGAGTTGAACTTGGGCATGACCATCGCCTGGGTCTGTTTTGCGACCTGGGCCGCCTGGATGGATTTTTCGGTCGGTTCCTTCACCAATCTGGGGCTGATCGTCACCTCGGTCTATCTGGCCTTGGCAGGGATCGTGCAGGAAATGCTGCCGGAACGGCCCGCGCGGATTCGCTAGACTCGCATCAGAATGACGCCTGTGACGATCAAGCCCGCCGCGATGGCCTTGTCTCGGGTCATGCGTTCGCCAAAGATCAGCCATCCGATCAGGACGGCAAAGAGGATCGAGGTTTCGCGCAAGGCGGCGACCAAGGCCAGGGGGGCGACGGTCATGGCCCAGACCGAGACCGCATAGGCCCCGTAACTGGCCCCGGAGGCAAAGGTGCCCAAGGCCCAAGAACGGCCATCGCGGGGCAGGGTTTTGAGGCCCTTCCACGCGAGGATGCCGCTGGAAAAGATCAAGCCATCGGCCACGAAAACCCATGCGATATAAGTGACGGCATCGCCCGACACCCGCGCGCCCAAGCCGTCGATCAGGGTATAGGTGGCGGTGGCGGCGGCGGAACCGAGAGCCCAGGGCAGCAGGCGGCGGTCTTCGTCGCCGTGAAAGACGCCGCGGGCCATCAATAGGATGCCTGCGCCAAGGACGGCGACGGCGAGGTAACCTTTCAGGCCGACGACATCGTCAAGGAAAATCGCGCCGATCACGGCCACCACCATGGGGGCGGCCCCGCGGGCGATGGGGTAGACGCGGCTAAGGTCGCCGCGGTCGTAGGCGGTGATCAGAAAGAATTTATAGGCGAAATGGGTGCAGCCTGCCGCGATGACCCAGGGAATCGCCGCCGGGTTCATCGGGCCGCTGACGGCGACCACGGCCAGACCGATGGGGATTTCGGTGAGGGACAGGATCAGCATCCCGCCCAGACGAGAGGCCCCGGTTTTGATCAGGGCGTTCCAGAGGGCGTGAAGGAAGGCCGCGCCGAGGACGGCGAGAAGGACGCCGAGGGTCAAATCAAGAGCCCCCCGGCGCCTTCGTGGCGCAGAAGGGCGACCTTGGTTTCCACCCCACCGGGGGCGGAGAAACCGCCCAGTCCGGTGGCCCCGAGAATGCGGTGGCAGGGGACGAGGATGGGCAGGGGGTTGGCCCCGCAGCCTTGGCCGACGGCTTGGGCCGTCACCCCCAGATCGCGGGCGAGGTCGCCGTAGGTTCGGGTTTCCCCGAAAGGAATGGCCAGCATCGCGGCGCGCATTTTTCCGGCGAAACCGGGGGCGGGGGCGAGGGGGAGGTCGAAGGACTTCCGGTGGCCCGCAAAGTAGGCGGCGAGTTGGGTGATCGCCTCGGCCAGGACCGGGGAAGGATCACCCCCACCGGGGCCCCAGAAGAGGGCGGTGATTTGGCCGGCCTCTTCGGTCAGGGTCAGGGGTCCGAAAGGGCTGGGGGCGGTGGCGCGGTGCATGGGGGGATATTGGTGGGGAATCTGGGGCGGGGCAAGAGGGGGTTTTCACGCGTGAAATGGGGGGTAGTGGGTTGAAAGTGTTGGAATAAAGGGAATTTGGATGATGTGGTTAACGGTTCTGCCGCGTGGGGGATGGGTAGATTGCCCATCCTATGTTTGTGGGTTGCGGGAGGATGATGGGCAGATTGCCCATCCTACTTGTGCGGGGTGGGGGAAAGATGGGCAGATTGCCCATCCTACGCGATGGTAGGATGGGCCATTGGCCCATCAACCCAATACGCCATCACACCGCGCGCAAACCCCCGCGTGTTTATGCGTCCCAACATCCGGCAACACCTTCCAGCAGCGTTCGCATTTTGTGCCGGGGGCCATCTGGAACAGCACGGCCACCTCCGGCACATCGCCCAGGCTGAAGGCCCCTTCCGGGGCGATGGCGTCCGACACCAAAATATCGCTGGTGATGCACAGATCGGCAAAGGCGACGCTGCCCAGCAGCGATTTCATCGCCGGGGTCACATGCACGGCGGGGGCGGCTTCCAAAGACGAACCGATGATCTTGGCCGTCCGCTGGACCTCCAAAGCCCCGGTCACGACACGCCGCACGGCGCGGATGTCGTCCCATTTCGCGGCCAGCCCCGCATCCAGCCATTCCGCTGGCGTTTCCGGCATGTCCACCAGATGCACCGAGGACTCCTCGCCCGGATAGCGTTCCAGCCAGACTTCCTCCATCGTGAAGACCAGAATGGGCGCAAGCCATGTGGTCAGGCGGTGGAACAGGATGTCGAGCACCGTGCGCGCCGAACGCCGCGTGTGGCTTTCCGGGCCGTCGCAATAGAACGCATCGCGGCGGATGTCGAAATAGAGCGCGGAAAGGTCGGTCGAGGCAAAGGTGAACAGCTTTTGGAACACGCCTTGGAAGTCATACTGCGCATAGCCTTCGCGCACCTGCTGATCCAGTTCGGCCAGACGGTGCAGCACCCAGCGTTCCAGTTCCGGCATGTCCTTGACGGCCACCTTTTCGGCATCCGTAAAGCCCGAAAGGTTGCCCAGCAGGAAGCGCAGGGTGTTGCGCAGGCGGCGGTAGCTGTCGGCCGTCCCTTTCAGGATTTCCTTACCGATGCGCAAGTCCACCGTGTAGTCGGCCTGCGCCACCCAAAGGCGCAGAATGTCGGCACCGTATTCGTCGATCACCTGTTGCGGGGCCACCGTGTTGCCCAGCGACTTGGACATTTTCATGCCCTTTTCATCCAGCGTGAAGCCGTGGGTCAGCACGCCGCGATAGGGGGCGCGGCCCTTGGTGCCGCAGGCTTGCAGCATCGAGGAATGGAACCATCCGCGATGCTGATCGGTGCCCTCAAGATACAGATCGGCCAGACCGTCCGACGAACCATCGGCGCGGTCGCGCAGAACGAAGGCATGGGTGGAGCCGGAATCGAACCAGACATCCAGCACGTCAAAGACCTGTTCATATTGCGATGGGTCCACAAGGCCCGTCAGGATGCGGTCTTTGAAACCTTGCACAAACCAGACATCGGCGGATTCTTTTTCAAAGGCGTCGATGATGCGGGCGTTCACTTGCGGGTTGCGCAAAAGGAAATCAGGGTCTGTGGGTTTCGCGCCCTTTTTGACAAAACAGGTGAGGGGAACGCCCCAAGCGCGCTGGCGGGACAGCACCCAATCGGGGCGGGCCTCGATCATGGAATGCAGGCGGTTGCGGCCTGTGGCGGGGGTCCAAGTGACAAGTTGGTTGATGGAATTCAAGGCGCGCTGGCGGATGGTTTCGCCATAGGTGGTCATGCCGTCGTTCAAGGGTTTGTCGATGGCGACGAACCATTGGGGGGTGTTGCGATAGATGACGGGGGCCTTGGAGCGCCAAGAATGGGGGTAGGAATGTTTCAGCTTGCCCTTGGCGAAAAGCGCGCCGGTATAGGCCAGTTGCTTGATGACCGAAACGTTGGCGGGGCCTTCCTTACCATCAGGCAGGATGATGTGCTGCCCGCCGAAAAGCGGCAGGTCGGCGCGGTAAGAGCCGTCGGGTTCGACGTTGTAGGTGAGCGCTTCCGCCAATGCGCTGGCATGATCAATGTTCCGAAGGATAGCCCATTTTGCTGTCTCCTTAACGAACAGATCATAGTCGTCGGCACCATGAGAAGGCGCGGTGTGAACAAAACCTGTGCCAGTATCTTCGGTAACAAAATCGGCCGCCAGCACGGGGATCATATAGTTATCAAAGTCCCAGTATCCTTCCGCGCCCTCGCGCCCAGAAAACGGGTGAGCAAGGACTAGCTCAGACAACTGAGCCGACGAAATCTTATCCAAACGCTCCCATTTAACGACGTCACCCTTTTCAAGAGTCGTTTCTGCAAGCGCGTCGGCCAAAATCAGGATGTCACCCGATTTTGTGGATGAGTTCTGATTGGCTTCTGTAACCTTGTAAACACCATAGGAAATGGTTGGGTTGAATGCGACGCCCCGATTGGATGGAATGGTCCAAGGGGTCGTCGTCCAGATGATAATGCTGGCGTCAAACAATTCCTCAATGTCCACAGACTTGGGCACATCAACGGGATTGACACCTTCAACCTTAAACCGCACCCAAACCTGATGGCTGGTGTGGTCGTGGTATTCCACCTCGGCCTCGGCCAGTGCGGTTTTCTCGACCGGCGACCACATGACGGGTTTCGAGCCCTGATAAAGCGAGCCGTTCATCAGGAACTTCATGAACTCTTCGGCGATGACCGCTTCGGCGTGGTAGTCCATCGTCAGGTAGGGGCGGTCCCATGCGCCGGTGACGCCCAGGCGTTTGAATTCATCGCGCTGGACGTCGATCCAGCCTTCGGCGAATTTTCGGCATTCCTGGCGGAAGGCGACGGTATCGACGTTGTCTTTGTTCAGGCCCTTGGCGCGGTATTGCTCCTCGATCTTCCATTCGATGGGCAGGCCGTGGCAATCCCAGCCGGGGATATAGCGGGCATCCTTGCCCATCATCTGCTGGGAACGGACGACCATATCCTTGAGTATCTTGTTCAGGGCATGGCCGATGTGAAGATGGCCGTTGGCATAGGGGGGGCCGTCGTGAAGGGTAAAGGGTGTACGGCCCGGTTTCTGGCGAAGGCGGTCATAGACGCCAAGGCGCTGCCAGCGGGCGAGCCAGTCGGGTTCGCGCTGGGGAAGGCCTGCGCGCATGGGGAATTGGGTTTCGGGCAGAAAGACGGTGTTGGAATAGTCAGGCGTATCGGCGCACATCGGGGCGGTCCTTAGGGGAAGGGCAGGGGAAACGGCAAAATCCCGGCAGCGGACCCCAAAGGGATCAACGCGCCGGGCTGGTAATTCGCCGAATGCGGTTCTGGCCGGTCTGCATGGGGCGGGTTATAGGCGGGCTGGGCAGTGAGGGCAAGGCGATGAAGATGGCGATTGTGGGGGCGGGGGTTGGGGGTCTGGCCTTGGCGGGGTTGCTGGCGGGGCGGGATGTGACCTTGGTGGAACGGTTTGCGGCGGCGCGGCCCTTGGGGTCGGGGCTGGTGGTGCAGCCGGTGGGTCTGGCGGTGCTGGATCGGCTGGGGGCGGGCGATGCGGCGCGTTCGCTGGGGGCGGTGGTGCGGCGGATGGAGGGGCGGACGGTCGGGGGCCGGGTGGTGCTGGACGTGGCCTATCGGCGGGGGGCTGCGGGGCTGGCGATGCACCGGGCGAGCCTGTTTCAGGTGCTGTGGGACAGGGTGGGGGCGGCGGGTGTGCCGGTGGTGACGGGGTGTGAGGTGGTTGGGTCGGTGGTGGACAACGGGCGGTGGTTGCTGCTGGGGAATGGGGAAAGGCTGGGGCCGTTTGATCTGGTGGTGGATGCGAGCGGGGCGGGGTCGAAGCTGTCGCCGTTGAAAGCGCGGGCCTTGGGCTATGGGGCGGTCTGGGGGCATGTGGTCTGGCCTGAGGGGGCGGAGTTGCCGGAGGATGAATTGCGGCAGTGCTATCGGGGGGCCAGCCGGATGGCGGGGATCATGCCAGCGGGGTGCCTGCCCGATGATCCAAGGCCAAGGGCGGCGGTGTTCTGGTCGATGAACTTGGCGGAACTGGGGGCATGGGCGGGGCGCGATCTGGAGGGGTGGAAGGCGGAGGTGCGGGAGCATTGGCCTGCGATGGGGCCGTTTCTGGAGGGGATTACGGCGGTGGGGCAGATGACGGCGGCGCGGTATAGCCATGGGAACCTGTGGCGGCCCTATGAACCGGCGCTGGCGTTTATCGGCGACGCGGCGCATCGGGCGAGCCCGCAACTGGGGCAGGGGGCGAATATGGCTTTGCTGGATGCCTATGCTTTGGCCATCGCTTTGCGGGGGGATGATCCGTTGCGGCAATATGCAAGGCTGCGGCGGTGGCATGTGCGGGCCTATCAGGCGCTTTCATGGGCCTTTACCCCGCAATATCAATCGGACAGCCGTATTCTGCCGCCGATCCGCGACCATCTGCTGGCCCCCATTTCCCGCGCCTTGGGGGTTCGGGGGATCCTGTCAAACCTCGTCTCGGGGGAGATCCTGCCGCCCCTCGCCTCCACCGCCTTTCCCTGACCTCTCTGCCGCCCAGCGGTTCAGCAGGGCGAGGCCGACCAAGGACAGACCCAGCCCAAGGAAGGCCGCGACGCGGGTCAGGCCAGTCAGGCCCGAGGCATCGAGCAGAAAGACCTTGGCGATGGTCAGGCCGATCACGCCCATCGCCACCTTGCGATAGGCGGCACTGCCCCGGCGGATCGACAGCCATAGAAGCCCCGCGCCAAGGGCCATGAGCCAGAGGGTGTAGGAATAAAGCTCGGCCTGTTCGACGAAAGGCAGGGGGATATAGGGCCCGTGCCAGAAGCGGCGGATTTCCAGAAGCGACCAATGCGCCATCAGGAACAGGCCGAACCAGCGCAGGACAAAGGCCAGACGGCGGGGCATCCAACCCGGCCGTGACAAGAGGAACAGCGCAAGACCGGGCAAGCCATAGGCCACGATCAGGGTGTTGAACAGCGGCCAGCGGCCAACCCATTCGCCCCAGACCAGCGGGTTGGCCAGCGTCACCGCCAGCAACAACCCCGCCAAACCGATGAGGCCCGCCACCCAGCCAAGCAGGCGGCGCACCACGGCCATGGGGCCGGGCAGGGTGGCGCGGCGGAACTGGACGGCCATGATGACGATCCAAGGCAGGGAAAGCAGGGTCAGGCCCCAGTGGATGCCCTCATCCGGCAGGGCCAGACTGTCGAGCCAGCGAAAGATCAGCACATCGGCCAGAATGGCGGTGCTGGCGGCCAGAAAGGTTTCCAGCATCAGCCGGGGCGCGGGACGGTCCATCGCGGCGATCAGGTAAAGCGCGGCCCCTGCGCCTGCCAAAGCGCCACCCCAAGCCAAAAGCAGTTGGGCCAAGGGCGCGTCATAGGCCCAGAACAGGCCGGGATCAAAGGTCAGCCGCAGACCCAGAACGACCACCCCCGCCTGCACCAGCCAGCCGAGTTCGGGCAGGCGGAAGCGGCGGTCGATTGCTGCGGTGGCGGCCAGAAGGGCGGCCAAGGCCAGCGTCAGGGCGGTTTCGCTGAACAGCACGGCAGCGGCGTAGGCGATCAGGACAAGGGCCGCGACCGCCGCCCAAGCCATGCGGCGGCGGGGTTCAGCGTCAGAGGCCGCATCGCTGGCCTGTAGCGTGTGGAAGGCGGCAAAGCCCAGTAGGATGCCCGCCCAAAGCGGTTGGCCCAGCAGGGTGTCGGGCCACCAATGCTGGCCGATCAGGGCCAGAGCCAAGGGCGGCAAAAGGCTGGACAGGGCGGAATGCGACAGGGCGCCCTTGCGCCGTCCGGTGATCCAAAGGCCAAGGGCGATCAGGGCTGTGCCGATAAAGGGCAAGGCATAGGTCAGGGGCAGCGCAACCGCGCCGTCTTGGGCGCGGGCGTCCAGCACGGGCCAAAGGGCGGCGTGCAGGCCAAGGGAATTGTCGGGGGAAATGCCCAGCCTTGCGACAAAGGCCAAGGCGAAGGGCAAAGCGAGTTCCACAAGACCGGGGGCGCGGTAGGTCCAAAGCGCAAAGACCGGGACGGCAAGGGCGAGCAGGGTAAAGAGGGCCATGTCGGTGCCCGCATCGGGGGCCGGCAGGGCGGCGAGGGTCAGGGCGGTGACGATCCCCATGCCCAAGGCCAGCAGCACCGGGAAGGGCGGGTTCTTGCGGCTTTGCCCGCTTGCAACAAGGCCGGGGCCTTGGGTGCGAAGGAGGATTCCGCGTTCGGGGATGGCGGCGGCAAGGGCGGTCAGGGTGATCAGCAAGAGGGCCAGCCCGGTGCCGCCCGCGCCTGCGGTTTGCAGGGCCAGCCCCGCCACGGTGGCGAGGGCAAGGGCCAGAACGGACATCCAGGCCCAGCGGCGAAGGCTGTCAACGGCAAGGCCCGTGGCGGCGATCAGGGCGAAATAGGCGTAAAGCGGGTCGGAATTGTCAGCACTGCCGCCGACAAGGAAGGGGGCGGCGGTGGCCCCGATCAGGCCTGCCGCGCCCAAGAGCGGCGTATGCCGCCAGCCGAGGATAAGGGCCAAGACGGCGGTGGCGGTCAGGCCCGCAAATGTGGGGAGAGGACCGATGAGGCCGTAAAGATGGCGGGCCGCGAGGATGGCGGCAAACAGCGAGACGATGCCCGCGGCGGAAAGGGTGGAGGGGATGGAATGCCAAAGCCCGGCATGGTCGCCATGCCGCAGGCGCAGGCGTTCGCCGGTGAAGACAAGGCCAAGGCCAAAGGCCAAGGCAGCCAAGACGCGGACTGGCGGGGGCAAGAGGCCGCGTTCGACGCCATATTGGACGAAGAAGACCCCGGCCAAGGCAAGCGAGGCGGCGGCGATGGCGAGGATCCAGTTGTCACGCAGCCAAAGGGTGAAGCGGTCGGCGAGTGTCGGGCCTTTGGGGGGGGGCAGTTGCTGGGCCGGAGGCCCCCCTCCCCATCCCTCCCCCACAGGGGGGGGAGGGGGCGACGATGAATCGCTGTCATGTGGGATGGCGGGCTTGGGTGGGGCGTCTCCTCCCCCCTCGTGGGGGAGGATGGGAGGGGGGGCTTGCACGGGGAGGGGTGGTTCGGCCTTTTCCGCAGGGCTGGTTGCGGGGCGGTTCAGACCGTCCAAGCGGGCTTCAATCCGTTTCAGACGGCGATGCTGGAAAAAGACGGTGATGGCCAAACCCAAGACCAGCAGCCAAAGCAATTCCATCGCCTATCCCCCTGTTTGCCCCATTTGCGCCGAAGGGGCCTTGGTTGCCAAGTCAGGAATTCCGAACCTCTTCCCGGTTCCAAAGCCCGGTGAGGGCGCGGCTGACCAGATTGGTGACCTTGGGTTTGGGCAGGGCGACAAAGGGCATGGGGCGGCACAGTTCCATCGCGGCGACGCCGACGCGGGCGGTGAGGGCGCCGTTGATGACACCCTCGCCAAAGCGGCGGGAGAGGCGCGAGAGGACACCACCACCGGCGAAAGAGCCGATCATGTCATCGCCGATGGCGACGGCCCCGGTGGCAATCAGATGGGCAAAGACGCGGCGCAGAAGGCCGAGGCTGCCCAGCGATCCGGAGCGGCCACCGTAGATTTCGGCCAGACGGCGGATCATGCGGAGATTGGCCCAAAGGGCGGCAGCGACATCGGCGAGGGCCAGGGGGACAAGGGCGGTGACAATGGCGACCTGACGGGCGGCGGCCTCAATTTCTCGGCGGGCGGCCTGGTCGAGGGGGGCCATGAGTTCGGTTTCGGTGAGGGACAGCAGGGCGTCATGGTCGAAAATCTCAGGGCGACGTTCGGTGAGGCGGGCGCGGGGCCAGTCAAGATCAGGGCGGTGGGTGTAGAGACCAAGGATGGCGTCGGTGGCGGCGCGGGCCTTGGGCAGATCATGGGCCGCCTCGACCGCTTGGCGCAGATGGCCAAGGCGGGACAGGCGGAAGAAGGCGAGGGTCTCACGCGCGGCAAGGAGAAGGGTGACGAGGAGGGCCGCGCCGACAAGGGCAAAGGCGATCCAGCCCAGAAGGCTGTCGCGCTGAAGAAGGGCGGTGACGAAATCCCAGGCGGCGACGGAGAGGACAAAGGTGGCGAGGGTGGAAAAGGTCCAGAGGGCGAGGCGGGACAGGGTGGAGCGGCGGCGGGCGGCGGTGGCCATGGCCAGTTGCTGCATGGCGCGGCCCTGAAGGGGGCCCTCGGGGATGGGGTCGGCGGCGGCGGGGTCGGCCTCACCCTCCCAGTCGATGAGGAGGGGGCGTTTGGGGTCAGTCATGGGCGGCGTCCTTGGGGCGGGACCAGACGAGGCAAAGGTCGGGCAGGTTTTCCTCATTCAACGCGCCATCGGTTTCGCGGGCGGTGGTGAAACCGTGGCGGAGATAGAAGCGCTGGGCGGCAAGATTGGCCTGAAAGCACCAGCAGGTGAGATGGGGTTCGCGCTGTTGGGCGTCTTGGAGGAGAAGGGCGCCGAGGCCCATGTTGCGGGCCGGGGGGGCGACGTAAAGCGCGCCGATCAGGCCGCGATCCATGGCGAGGAAGGCAAGGGGTTTGGTGTCTTCGGCGACGCGGACGGTTTGGGTGTGGATGAGGTTGCGCAGGAAAACGCGGTCTTCGTCGGGGGTGTGGAGCTTGGGCATCCAAGGGGTTTCATCGAGCCAAGCACGCAGGATGGCGGCCAAGGCCGGGGCGTCGTCGGGGCGGGCGTCGCGGAGGGTGGGGGTCACAGGCGATCCCCCAGCAGGAATTCGGCGGCGCGGTCCATGCGGATATGGGGCAGGCCTTCGCCGGGTTTGCGGCTGATGCGGGCGGGGGCGAAGTGCATGAGGGCGTATTCGGCATCCAGCCAAGCCTCGGCCCCTTGGCGGGCGGAGGCCATGAGGCGGGCGGGGTCTTCGGGCAGGTCGCCTGCGAACATCGCGACCTGACGACCATCTGAAAGGAGGCGACCGCGGACCATGTCGAGGGTGAGGCCGTCTCGGGTCACGGTTTCCTCAACCGTGGTGCGCAGGGCGGAGAGGGCGAGGGCCTCGACCCGTGCCCCGCGAAACGCCGCACGCTGTTCGGCGTCTTGGACCATGGCGCGCAACACGGCTTGCAGGCGGGGGTGCTGGGTGTGGTGGAGATGGTCGGCTTTGGTGGCGGCGAAGAGAATTTTTTCGACGCGCCTGCCATTCCAAAGGCGGTCGAGAAAGCCATTGCGCCCGGGGCGGAAGGCATCCAGCACATCGGCCATCGTGCGGCGCAGGTCTTCCAGCGCTTGCGGCCCGCGGTGCACGGCCTCCAACACGTCCACCAGCACAATCTGGCGGTCGATGCGGGAAAAATGCGTTTGAAAGAAGGGGCGGATAACGCGGGAAACATAGGCGTCATAGCGCCGCTGCATTTCGCGCCAAAGGCTGCCGCGCGGGGTTTGGCCGGGCAGGGGCAGGGGGGCGAAGGTCAACACCGGGGAGCCCGCCAGATCGCCGGGCAGAAGAAAGCGCCCCGGTGTGCAGTCGGAACGGCCTGCCGCGCGCGCCGCGTGCAGATAGGCGGTGAAGCGGTCGGCCAGCAGTTTGGCGCGGTCTTCGGCATGGGGCAAAGCGCCATCCTCGGCCCGCGCGGTTGCCAGAAAGTCCGCGCCTTCGGGGCGTTTCGCCAGCCGGGTCAGCACCTCATCCGACCACTGGGCATAGGTTTGATCCAGCAGGCCAAGGTCGAGCAGCCATTCACCGGGATAGTCCACAATATCCAGATGCAGTTCCCCCGGCCCGCGCCAGCCCGCGAACCAGCCGCCCGGCTGCACCCGGAAGGACAGGCGCAATTCCGACACCGCCCGCGTCGAATCCGGCCAATGCGGGTTGTCGCCGGTCAGGGCCGCCAGATGCGTTTCATAGTCGAAACGTGGCAGGGTCAGGTCGGGCTGGGGTTGCAGGAAAACCGCGTCGATCCGGCCTTCGGCCTGCGCACGCAGTTGTGGCATTCGACCGCGTTCCAGCAGGTTGTTCACCAGCGAGGTGATGAACACGGTCTTGCCTGCCCGCGACAGGCCCGTGACGCCCAGACGCAGGGTGTTGTCCCCAAAGGGATTGGTCAGGGCCTCTGCCATGTCGCCGATGCTTTGGATGAAGCCGCCTGCCATTCGCCCCTCTTTTCCCAAGACATAGGATGCCAAGCGCCCGATTGAAAGCGGGGCGATGATCGGCTAACCGGCAAGGATGCCCAGATACGCCCTGATGATCGAATATGACGGAACGCCTTTCAACGGCTGGCAGTTCCAGAGCGAAGGCCAACCCTCGGTTCAGGCGGCCATCGAACGGGCTTTGGCGCGGCTGGAACCCGGCGTGCCGCGCATTGCGGCGGCGGGGCGGACGGATGCGGGGGTGCATGCGACGGGTCAGGTGGCGCATTGTGATCTGGTGAAGGATTGGGATGCGTTCCGGCTGATGGAGGCTTTGAACTGGCATCTGAAACCCGAACCTGTGGCGGTGGTCGCCTGCGCGCGGGTTTCTGAAGATTTCCATGCAAGGTTCAGTGCGATGGAACGGCGTTATCTGTTTCGCCTTGTCATGCGTCGTGCGCCGGTGACGCACGACCGGGGGCGGGTCTGGCAGGTGGGGCATGGGCTGGACGTGGCGGCGATGCGCGAGGGGGCGGGGCATCTGGTGGGCTTGCACGATTTCACCACGTTCCGGTCGGTGCATTGCCAGTCGAAAAGCCCGGTGAAGACGCTGGATGAAATTCGGATCGAGGAAGTGGCCTATCCGAACGGGCGCGAAGTGGTGTTCCGGCTGCGGGCGCGGTCGTTCCTGCACAATCAGGTGCGGTCGATCGTGGGCACGTTGGAGCGGGTGGGGGCCGGGGGCTGGACTCCGGGTGATGTGAAGGCGGCACTGGAGGCGAAGGATCGCCGGGCCTGCGGGCCGGTCTGCCCGCCGCAGGGGTTGTATCTGACCGGGGTGCGCTATCCGGATGATCCGTTCCGCGGGTGATGTTGCGCCCCCCCTCCCCATCCCTCCCCCACAGGGGGGAGGGGGCCGCGGTGAATGACCGTGGCGGGGCTTTCAGCACTTGACCTGTGGCGTGTTTCCGGGGCCAATCGTGGCAGGAGGAACGCGCATGACCACAGCCGAATTGATCACCCTGCAACTGTCTGACCTGTTTCGCATCGGTCTGATCGTGGCCCTGTTCGCCACGATGCTGCGGACGCGGGCGCAGACGGGAACCTGGATTCCCTTGGCGGCGGGGGTGATCTTTGTGGCGGTGATGCTGCCGATGACGATGCCGCAGACTTTGGGCGAACCGATGCTGCGGCAGGTTCTGGTGGGGCTGGTGTCGAACGGGATCATCCTGGGCTTGGTGCTGGGGGCCTGGACGGTTTACCGGCGGCTTTCGGTGGGAAAATAGTTTTGTGCTTTGGCGCATGAAAAAGGCCCCGGATGGGATCCGGGGCCTTTTGATTTTTGTGCCGTAAGGCGCGTTAGAGGATTTTCTGACCGGTTTTGGCCCAGTCTTTCATGAACTGATCCAGACCCTTGTCGGTCAGCACATGGCTGGCCAAGCCCTTGATCACCGACGGCGGTGCCGTCACCACATCGGCGCCGATCAGGGCGCAATCCTTGACATGGTTCGCCGAACGCACCGAGGCGGCAAGGATCTGGGTTTCAAAGTCATAGTTGTCATAGATCGTGCGGATGTCGCCGATCAGATCCAGCCCGTCGAGGTTGATGTCGTCCAGACGGCCGATGAAGGGCGAGATGAAGGTAGCACCTGCCTTGGCGGCCAGCAGAGCCTGGTTCGCGCTGAAGCAGAGGGTGACGTTGACCATGAAGCCCTCGCCCGACAGAACCTTGCAGGTTTTCAGCCCGTCCCAGGTCAGCGGAACCTTGACGGCGATGTTCGAGGCGATTTCGGCCAGTTTGCGGCCTTCGGCGATCATGTCGTCGGCCTTGAGTGCCACAACCTCGGCGGAAACCGGGCCCGAGACGATGCCACAGATTTCCTTGGTGACTTCCAGAATGTCGCGGCCCGATTTCAGGATCAGCGAGGGGTTGGTGGTCACGCCATCAACCATCCCCAGATCGTTCAATTCGGCAATGGCTTCGACATCGGCGGTATCGACAAAGAACTTCATGGGCGTCATCCTTGGAAAAGCGGTTCACGTTCGGGCCGGGTTTAGCGCAATCAGGGCGCAGTTGAAAGGCAAAGACGGGCTGTGCAAAGCGCTTTGGAGGCAGGTTTTTTCGCGGAAGGGGCGCGGATCGGGGTTCTGACGGTGGAACCCTTGGGGCGGGTGCTGGACTATAAGGCCCCGGAAGGGGGCTGCGCGCTGGGCGCGTTTCTGGAGGTGCCCTTGGGACCGCGCAAGGTTTTGGGCGTGGTCTGGGGGCCGGGGGAGGGGACGTTTGACGCGGCCAAGCTGCGGGCGGCGTTTCGGGTGCTGGAGGCGGCACCGATGCGGGATGAGCTGCGGGCTTTTCTGGCGCGGGCGGCGGATTACACGCTGACGCCCTTGCCCGCCATGCTGCGGCTGGCGACGCGGGCACCGGGTCTGGGCGAGCCGCCCGCCACGCGGCGGATTTATCGGCTGGGGCCGGTTTCAGGGCGGATGACGGAACAGCGGCAGCGGGTTGTCGATGTGCTGGAGTCGTTCGGCGGGGCGGCGGTCACGCTGGTGGAATTGGCGGCGGAGGCCGGGGTTTCGACTGGGGTGATCAAGGGGCTGGTCAAGGCGGGGGTGGTGCTGGAAGGCGATGCGCCGCGGGATCTGCCCTTTCCGCGGCTGAACCCGGCCGGGGCGGCGCGGCTGGCGGGCGATCAGGTGGCAGCGGGGGATGCTTTGGTGGCGATGGTGGCCCAAGGCGGCTATGCGACGACGCTGCTGAAAGGCGTGACGGGGTCGGGGAAGACGGAAGTTTATCTGGAGGCGGTGGCGGAATGTCTGCGGGCGGGGCGGCAGGCTTTGGTGCTATTGCCGGAAATCGCGCTGACATCGGAATTTCTGGCGCGGGTGGAGGCGCGGTTTGGGGCGCGGCCGGCGGAATGGCATTCGGGTGTGACGATGACGGAACGCCGAAGGGTCTGGCGGATGGTGGCCGAGGGGCAGGCGGATATGGTGGTGGGGGCGCGTTCGGCGCTGTTCCTGCCGTTTCGTGATCTGGGACTGGTCGTGGTGGATGAGGAGCATGACCCTTCCTACAAGCAAGAGGATGGGGTTCTGTATAACGCCCGCGACATGGCCGTTTTGCGGGCATCTTTGGTGGGTTGCCCGGTGGTTCTGGCCAGCGCGACTCCGTCTTTGGAAACCTGGGCCAATGCCGATGCGGGGAAGTATGGGCGGCTGGATCTGGGGGCGCGCTATGGCGCGGCAGAGCTGCCGGAAATGCGGGCGGTGGATATGCGGGCCGAGAGGCTGGCCGCGAACCGCTGGATTTCAGAGCCTTTGGCGGGGGCGGTGCGGGCGCGGATGGCTTTGGGCGAACAGTCGCTGCTGTTCTTGAACCGGCGGGGGTTTGCGCCGGTGACGATCTGTCGGGCCTGTGGGCATCAAGTGGGTTGTGACGACTGCGATGCGCGGATGGTGGAGCATCGGTTTCTGAAGCGGCTGGTCTGTCACCAATGCGGGGCGACGAAGCCCGTGCCAGTGGTCTGCCCCGCCTGTCAGGTGGAGGGGCGGATGGCCCCGGTGGGGCCGGGGGTGGAGCGGCTGGCCGAGGAGGTGGCGGAGCGGTTTCCCGAGGCGCGGGTGGCGATTTTGTCGTCGGACCAGTTCGGGTCGGCGCGGGCCTTGAAGGAGCAGATCGAGAAAATCGCGGCGGGTGAGGCGGATGTGGTGATCGGCACGCAGATCGTCGCAAAGGGCCACAATTTTCCGCTGCTGACGCTGGTGGGGGTGATTGATGCCGACCTCGGTTTGCAAGGGTCCGACCTGCGGGCGGCGGAACGGACCTTTCAATTGATCCGGCAGGTTTCGGGGCGGGCTGGGCGGACGGCGGAGCGGCGGGGGCTGGCGCTGATCCAGACGCATCAGCCGGAGCATGGGGTGATCCGGGCAATTCTGGGAGGGGATGAAGAGGCGTTCTGGCGGGCCGAGGCCGAGGAACGCCGGATGGCGGGGGCACCGCCCTATGGGCGGATGGCGGGGGTGATCCTGTCTTCGCCTGATGTGCAGCAGGTGTTTGATTTTGCAGGCGAATTGGCGCGGCGGGATGAGCCTTTGCGCCGTATTGGGGCGCAGGTCTGGGGGCCAGCGCCTGCGCCGATTGCGCGGATACGCGGGCGGCATCGGGTGCGGCTTTTGGTGAAAGCCCCGAAAGGCGTGGCGCTGCAAGGCGCTTTGGCGGAATGGGCAGCCCAACTGAAGCTGCCCAGCCCTCTTCGTCTGGCGATCGACATCGACCCGCAGAGTTTCTACTGATCGACGTTTCGATGGGTCAGCCGGCCATTTTGGCCTGCTGTTTCACGGTCTGCTTGGCCCCCATGCCGAGGAAGAAATAGCCCAAAAGCAGGTTAAGAACCGCGACAATACCCAGGACGATGGGCAGGATTTCCATCACGTCCTGCGCCTGATTCATATTGCCCCCTGCCAGCGCAAAAGCGATCATGTCCTTGTTGAAGGGCAAGCCATACCATTGAAACATCGCCCACAGCGCGACATAGGCCAGCACAAGGCTGCAAATCGTGGCCAGAAAGCCGAACTTGAACTTTTCGCCCCGGCTGGGCAGCCGCTTTGTATGTGCCGCAAAAACATTGCCCGCGGCCAGCGAGGCGGCCATGATGATGATCAGCCCCATCGCTGGATTATCAAAGTCGAAATAATAGGTGATCACGAAGACGAGCACCTGCGTGAAAACAAAGACCCCACAATAGGCCAGCAGGGCCCGTGCCAGCCCGTTTTTATGTTCTGCCAATTCTGTCATGATTTCCTCAAGTTAGCCGACCCCACACGCGGCGGCCCCGCAATGCCCAACTTTTGGGCATGACGCAAGCCCCGCTTTCCCGTTGACCGCGCCGCGCCCCGCGCTTAGGCGAAACCATCGAAAACCGGAGCCGCGCCATGACCACCTATTCCGCCCTGACCACCCTTCCCGGCGAGGATGAGGCCGAAGCCTTGGGCGCAGCGCTGGAAAAGATGAACCCCGCCCCCGTGGGCGTTGGCGTGTTCGAGATCGAGGATGACAGCGGCTTGTGGGAAGTGGGCGCTTATTTCATCGAGGCCCCCGATGCCGTCCTGCTGGATGTTCTGGCGCTGGCCTTTGGCGCGCAGCCCTTTGCCCTGTCAGAGCTGCCCGACATCGACTGGGTCGCCAAGGTCCGCCGCGAACTCGCCCCGGTCGAGGCCGGGCGCTTCTTTGTCTATGGCTCGCACGACGCCGATAAAGTGCCTGCCGACCGCGTCGCCTTGCAAATTGAGGCGACCGTGGCTTTCGGCACCGGTCACCACGGCACGACCCTTGGTTGTCTGCGCGCCTTTGACCGGCTGCTGGATCAAGGCATCCGCCCCGCCAATGTCGCCGACATTGGCTGCGGCACCGCTGTTCTGGCCCTGGCCGCCGCAGCGACCCTGCCCGATGCCGCCATCATCGCCAGCGATATTGACCGCGTGGCGGTGGACGTGGCCGAGGCGAATGTCGCCATCAACGCCCTGCAAGGCCGCCTGAAATGTGTCGAGGCGGCGGGCTTTGCCCACCCTGATCTGGCCGCCCGCGCGCCCTATGATCTGGTCTTTGCCAATATCTTGAAAGGCCCGTTGGTCGAGCTTTCCCCCGATATGGCGCGGAATACGGCAAAAGGCGGGCGGGTGATTTTGTCCGGTCTTTTGGTGGTGCAGGCCGAAAGCATCATCGCGGCCTATGTGGCGCAAGGCTTTTCGCTTGAGGCGCGCGAAGACCTTGGCGAATGGTCCGCATTGGTGATGCAACGGAATTGACACATTTCCCTTGATCGCGCCACATTTTGGCCATATGCAGAAGAGGCTGCTGCTTGTGGAATCAGGGGATTTCCAATGACCGATCCGAACATGGTGGATTTCTATTCGCGCGTTGCCCGTATTCAGCGTGATCACGCGCGCAGCTTTGGTGCAGAAGCGGTGGCTTCTGGGCAAGGCACGAGTGTCAAGTCGCGGATTCCGGTTCTGGCCCCTGTGCTTTTGGCGCTGATTTGCGGGTTTGCGATGAAAGCCATGCTTTTGGCCCGTATCGGCGACGAAACCTATGCGGCGCGCATTGACGATCTGCGCAGTGGCGAAGGTTTTGAGCGGATCGGGGCCACGCTGATGGCGGCCGATCCGATCACCGTGGCCTTGGCTGGGCAGTTTGAAAAGCTGGGCTTCTGATTTCGCCCGGAACTCTTTGGGATAAGCCGCGCTTTGCGCGGCTTTTTCATGCGCGCTGTCAGCCCGCACAAGCAACCCCCAGAAACGCCAAAAGCCGCATCGTTTGATGCGGCTTTCTACATCCGACCTACATGTCTGCGGCGTTCAGCGCGTGCGCTGTGCGATATCTTCGATATCGGCGCGGCAAAGCCCGATATCATCCAGCTCGCGATCCGACAGACGGGTCAGCGCGGCGCGGGTCACGCGGGCGTCGTTCCAGTCGCCGATCACGGCGAAAATATTGCTCACGCCTTGAATGGCGCGGTAGGTCGTGATGGCACCGAACGGCGCCGGACGGCTCGTTTCGATCGTGGCCATGACGGATTTCCTTTTCATAAACAGCATACATCTTAGGCATCATTGCCTATGCCCAGCCAAATAGATCCGCGCCGCGCAAACAACAAGCGGGGTTCCGGCATGGCCGACATGCGTTTGCTGCATGGCAGAATTCGCGAAATCTTTACGTTTCCACGGCGCAAAGCGCCGCGAACCCCACGGTTAGTGGCCTTCGATGCTGCAAACGCAAAAGGATGGAAAGCCAGTGGCGGATGTTCCCTTTTCGTGCTAGTTCTGCACCAAGAACAAAAGGATGGGCAGGATGCGCGTATTGGGGATCGACCCCGGGCTTCGGAACCTCGGCTGGGGCGTGATCGAGGTTGAGGGGTCCAAATTGCGGCACATCGCCAACGGCATCTGCCATTCCTCGGGCGGTGACGGCGATTTGGCCCAGCGCCTCGTCAGCCTTTACACCCAACTCTCCGCCGTGGTCCGCGATCATGCGCCCGACACCGCCGCCGTGGAACACACCTTTGTCAACAAGGATGCCGTCGCCACCCTGAAACTGGGTCAGGCGCGCGGCATTGCGCTGCTGGTTCCGGCCCAGGCCGGGCTGACGGTTGGGGAATATGCGCCGAATGCTGTGAAAAAGACCGTGGTGGGGGTGGGTCACGCGGCCAAGCAACAGGTGGACCACATGATCCGGCTGCATTTTCCGGGGGCCGTGATTGCCGGGCCGGATGCGGCGGATGCCTTGGCGATTGCGATCTGCCATGCCTACAATTGCCAATCGGCAGGCAAGTTGGAAGCCGCCTTGCAAAGGGCCAGCGCATGATCGGCAAAATCTCGGGGCGGGTGGATTATCGCGGGTCCGACCATGTTCTGCTGGATGTGCGGGGCGTGGGCTACATCGTGCATGTCAGCGACCGGACCATGGCCAGCCTGCCGCCGGTGGGCGAAGCGGCGGCGCTGTATACAGAACTGATCGTGCGCGAGGATCTGCTGCAACTGATCGGCTTTCCAACGCTTTACGAAAAGGAATGGCACCGTCTGCTGATGTCGGTGCAGGGCGTGGGGGCCAAGGCCGCCCTGTCGATTCTGGGTGCGCTGGGGGCCGAAGGCACGGCGCGGGCGATTGCCCTGGGCGATGCGCGGGCCATTCAGGCGGCGCAGGGGATCGGGCCAAAGATCGCGCAAAGGGTGGTGCTGGAACTGAAATCCAAAGCCCCCGCCGCCATCGCCATGGGCGGCGTGATGGAATCCGCCCCCGAACTGGATTCGGTGGTCGAGGTCGAAACCCCCAAACCCCGCCCCACACCCAAAGCCCCCTCCACCGCCGCGCTTTCGGCCGATGTGCTGTCGGCGCTGATCAACCTGGGCTACGGCCACAGCGACGCGGCCGAAGCGGTGGCCGTGGTGTCGGGCGAAAACCCGGGGGCGGATACCGGAACGCTGATCCGACTGGCGCTGAAGCGTCTGGCGCCGAAGGTGTAAGATGAACGACCCCCTCCTCCGCCCAGAACCCCTGCCCGAAGACGCTGACCGCGCCCTTCGTCCCCAGACTTTGGAAGAATTCGTAGGCCAGGCCGAAGCCCGCGCCAATCTGCGCATCTTTATCGAAAGCGCCAAAAAGCGCGGGCAGGCGATGGACCATACCCTGTTCCACGGCCCCCCCGGTCTGGGCAAAACCACCCTTGCTCAGATCATGGCCCGCGAACTGGGCGTCGGCTTCCGCATGACCTCTGGCCCCGTCCTTGCCCGTCCCGGCGATCTGGCGGCGATCCTGACCAATCTGGAACCGCGCGACGTGCTGTTCATCGACGAAATCCATCGCCTATCGCCTGTCGTCGAAGAGGTGCTTTATCCAGCCTTGGAAGACTTCGCCCTCGATCTAGTGATCGGCGAAGGCCCCGCGGCGCGGACCGTCCGCATCGACCTGCCCCAGTTCACTTTGGTCGGGGCCACCACCCGCATGGGCTTGCTCACCACACCCCTGCGCGACCGTTTTGGCATTCCAACGCGGCTCAACTTCTACACCGAATCCGAACTTGACCTCATCGTCACGCGCGGGGCGCGGATGATGGGCATCGCTTCCGACCCCGAAGGCACCCGCGAAATCGCCCGCCGTGCGCGCGGAACCCCCCGCGTCGCGGGCCGGCTTTTGCGCCGGGTCGTCGATTTCGTGCTGGTCGAAGGCGACGGCCGCCTGACCCGTGCCATTGCCGACATGGCCCTGACAAGGCTTGGCGTCGATCATCTGGGGCTGGATGCCGGCGACCGGCGCTATCTGCGGCTTTTGGCGGAAAACTACGGCGGCGGTCCGGTGGGCGTCGAAACCATCAGCGCGGCCCTGTCCGAGGCGCGGGATTCGATTGAAGAGGTGACGGAACCCTATCTGCTGCAACAGGGCCTGATCCAGCGCACCCCGCGCGGTCGGATGCTGGCGCAAAAGGCCTGGACGCATCTGGGGCTGGACGCGCCCCGGGGGCAGGCCGATCTGTTCGGGGCTTGATCCGCAAGCCCCACAGGCCTATGGGGCAGGCCGTCAAAGGATCGGGGCCATGGAAGACAAAACACAGTTTCGCAACTTCTATGGCCGCGTCCGGGGCAAAACCCTGCGCAACTCGCAAAAAACCTATTTGGCGGATGATCTGGGTGCCGTGCAATTGCGCGGCGTCTCGCGCGACGAAAACCCCGAAAGGGCCAAGATCGACCCCAAGGCGATCTTTGGCACGGGCAAGCCGCTTTGGCTTGAGGTCGGATTTGGCGGCGGCGAACATCTGGTGCATATGGCCGCCCGCTATCCGCAGATCGACATCATCGGCTGCGAGCCTTTCGTAAACGGCGTCGCCATGCTTTTGGGCAAGCTGCGCGCGGCCGGGGTGGAAAACCTTCGGCTTTATCCGGGTGACGTGCGCGATGTGTTTGATGTGCTGCCCGATCAAGTCTTTGCCAAAGCCTTCCTGAACTACCCCGACCCCTGGCCCAAAGCCCGCCACCACAAGCGCCGCTTTGTGAACCAAGGCTATCTGACCGAACTGGCCCGCACCATGCAGCCGGGGGCCGAATTCCGCATCGCCAGCGACATCCCCGACTATATCCGCCAATCGCGCGAAGAGGTGCCGCAGGCCGGATTTGACCGGATCAACGATAGCCCGACGGCCTGGGACGACTGGTTTTCGACCCGCTATGAGCAAAAGGCCCTGCGTGAGGGGCGCGTGCCGCATTACCTGACCTATCGCCGGGCCGCCGCCTAGCCAAAGGGGGAGTGGAAAAGCCGCCGTGGTTCCGCTATCAGGCGTGCGACCATCAAGGAGTGCCACCATGTCCGCCCATACCGAAGCCCAACCGATGCAGGCCAGCAAGTCTGGTCCCTTGAAGGGCGTGGCCGAAGTGCCGGGCGACAAGTCGATTTCCCACCGCGCGCTGATCTTTGGCGCGATGGCGGTGGGCGAGACGAAAATCACCGGATTGCTGGAAGGGCAGGACGTGCTGGACACGGCCCGCGCGATGCAGGCCTTTGGGGCCGAAGTGACGCAGCATGGGCCGGGGGCATGGTCTGTGCATGGCGTGGGCGTGGGCGGTTTCCGCGAGCCTGTGGATATGATTGATTGTGGCAATTCGGGAACCGGCGTCCGGCTGATCATGGGGACGATGGCCACGACAGCGATCACGGCGACGTTCACGGGCGATGCCTCTTTGCGCAAGCGGCCGATGGGGCGGGTGACGGAGCCCTTGGCGCTGTTCGGGGCGCGGGCCTATGGCCGTCAGGGTGGGCGTTTGCCGATGACTTTGGTGGGGGCCGCGAACCCGGTGCCGGTGCGTTATGCCCTGCCGGTGGCGAGCGCGCAGGTGAAATCGGCGGTTCTGCTGGCGGGGCTGAACGCGCCGGGGGAAACGATGGTCATCGAAAAGGAACCGACGCGGGACCATTCAGAACGGATGCTGCTGGGCTTTGGCGCGAAGCTTAATGTAGAGCGCACGGGCGAGGGCCATGTGATTACCTTGACCGGTCGGCCAGAGTTGCGGCCGCAAACCGTGGCCGTGCCGCGTGATCCGTCGAGCGCGGCGTTTCCGGTGTCTGCTGCGCTTTTGGTGGATGGGTCGGACATCACCGTGCCGGGTGTCAGCCAGAACCTGACGCGGAATGGGTTGTATCTGACGCTGGTCGAAATGGGCGCGTCGATTGAATTCATGAACCCGCGCGAAGAGGGTGGCGAGCCTGTGGCCGATCTGCGGGTGCGCTTCACAGGCGACCTGAAGGGGATCGAGGTGCCGCCAGAGCGTGCGCCGTCGATGATTGACGAATATCCGATCCTGTCGGTGATTGCGGCGAATGCGACGGGCAAGACGGTGATGCGGGGCGTCAAAGAATTGCGGGTCAAGGAAAGCGACCGGATCGACGCGATGGCGCGGGGGTTGGAAGCCTGCGGTGTGGTGATCGAGGAAGATGAGGACACGCTGATCGTGCATGGTCTGGGTGCGGGGAACGTGCCGGGGGGGGCGACAGCAAAGACCCATCTGGACCACCGGATTGCGATGTCTTTCCTGATCTTGGGGATGTGTGCGAAAAAGCCGGTGGCGGTGGATGATGCCTCGCCAATCGTGACGTCCTTCCCGATTTTCGTGCCCTTGATGAAGCGGCTGGGGGCGACGCTGGGGTGATGGGAAACCGGCTGCGCCAGCGAAAACTGCGGTTTTTGCGGCGGCTGGGGACGCTTTGGTGGAATCTTTCGCAGCGGGTGCGGGGGCATCCGGTGCTGCGGGCGAAATTCCTGCGGGGCAATGGGTATGCGCTGGATCTGCGCGATCCGAAGACCTTTAACGAAAAGATCCATTGGCGGAAATTGCATGACCGGAACGCGCTGTTTCCGGTCATTTCGGACAAGTTCGCGGTGCGGGCCTATGTGCAGGAACGGCTGGGGGATGAGGTTCCGCTGCCGGAGCTGGTGGGGGTGACGGGCAAGCCGACGGTCGCTTGGGTGCGGCGGATGGCGGTGGGGGGCGTGGCGCTGAAGGCGACGAATGCCTCGGGCCGGAATGTGTTTTTGCGGGCGGATGCAAAATTTGATGCCGGGAAGGTGGCGCGAAAGTGCCAGCGCTGGCTGGAAGAACCCTTTGGGGTCAGGCAGCAGGAATGGGCCTATCAGCCCATCAAGCCGCGGATTGTCGCGGAGCGGCTGTTGATCGGGGCGGATGGGCGGCTGGCGGATGACATCAAGTTTTTCATGTTCGGCGCGCGTTGCGGGATGATTGATCTGGAATGGGATCGCTTTGGGCAACATGGGCAGGTGTTTCTGGACGAGGATTGGAATCGGCTCGACTTGAGGATGAAACAAGACATCTGGGTCGAGACACCGCCACGCCCGGTGCAATTTGAACGGATGTTGCAGGTGGCAAGGCAGTTGGGGGCGGGGTTTGACCATCTGCGGGTGGATTTCCTTTACACGGGCGAAAGTTTCGCGCTGAACGAACTGACGCTTTACAACGGCAGCGGCACCAACCCGTTTCATCCTGCGGAATGGGACAGGCGGTTAGGGGATCTGTGGATTTTGCCGAAATTCTGACAGAAAGACTTTCTTGATCTGCGCGGACAGTCTAGATTTTGCGCGGTGGGGCGGTTTGGGACGAAAAGGGGTCTGCATGCCCAGTGCTGCGCGTTTGAAATGGCAAAGGCGGCGGGAGAAGGTTCTGGCGCGGTTGGACCGGATGCTGGGGTCGCCTTGGCTGCGTTGGCATTTTCGGCAGAAGGTGGGTTATTGGCCGCATTTGCGGCATCCGCGGAGCCATAACGAAAAGATTCAGGCGCGAAAGCTGTATGACCGGAACCCGCTGTTCCCGATGCTTTCGGACAAGATCGCGGTGCGGGATCATGTGCGGAATGTTCTTGGGGAGGAACGGGCGGAACAGGTGCTGCTGCCGTTGTTGGGGCAGACGGGGCGGCCGACCGAGGCTTGGCTGCGGGCTTTGGGGCGGGGGGTGGTGGTCAAGGCGAACCACGGCAGCGGCTGGAATGAATTGATCCGTGATGATGGCAGTGCGGTGAATTATTGGCTTTTGGCGCGCAAATTGCAGGGCTGGTGCCAACGCCGCTATGGGCAAAGGAATCAGGAATGGGCCTATTGGTCGATTAGGCCGCGGATTTTGGCGGAACCGATGCTGTGCTATCCGAATGGTCGGGCGGCGGATGATTTCAAGTTTAGCGTGAATGGCGGCCGGGCGACGACAGTGCAGGTGCAGCGCGACCGTTTTGGCAACCACGAACAGGCCTATTTCGACCGCGACTGGAACCGCCTGCCGATGCAGATGGAAAAGCTGCCCGCCATGCCCGACACGCCGCCCGCGCCCGCGCAACTGGCCGAGATGATCGTGGTGGCCGAGGCGGTGGCGGCGATGCTGGATTATGCGCGGGTGGATTTTCTGGTGACCGATACGCGCTTTGTGCTGAACGAGATCACGCTGTATCGGTCGAGCGGCTTTAACGCTTTTATACCCGAGGAATGGGATTTCATCTGGGGGGCGCAATGGCCGATGCAGATGGTGCGGCCTAAGGGCTGGTTCAGGCGTTGGTGGTCTTAGGCGGCAAGCGGGCCAGCAATTTTTCCGGCAGTTGATCCGTGCCCCACATCTGCGCCACCGTCTGCCCCGGCTTGGCCCTGTGTCGCCAAGCATCGCGGAATTCGTGGATCCAGACGCGGCGGCCCATGCGGGTGTACCAGCGCATGGCATGGCGGATTTCGGGGTCGGGGTGGAACCATGTGCGCCACAGCGCCTTGGGGCGCAGTTGCAGGCAAGCCTCGATCAGTTTGACCCAAAGAAAGACGCGCCAAGCGGGGACATGCGGGGTTTCCAGCACCTGATGTTTGTAATCCCAGAGCCTCAGGTCGGTCTGGATCACCCGCCGCCCGGCGGATTGGCCGTGAAAGGGTGTCCAGCGGTGGGGCGTGGCAAAGACCGACATGATCTGATCCGGGTCATAGGCCAGAAGATGGCGCAAAAGCCGGGCATAGTCGCGGTCGCGTTCTTCTTCAAAGCCCACGGCAAAGGTGCAAAGGCCGATCATGCCGTGTTGGCGCAGGAGTTGGATCGCCTGCCGATCCTTGGCGCGGCTGCCGCCCTTCTTGACGGTGGTCAGGGTGGCCTCATCCGTGCCCTCCAGCCCCAAAAGGAAACGCAGACAGCCTGCCTTTTTATAGAGAGGCAGGATGTCGGCATCGCGGACGATATCATCGGCGCGGGTGGATCCGATGATGGTCACCGGCACGTTTTCAGCGATCATGGCGTGCAGAAACGCTTCCCATGCCTTGGGTGACGATGTTGGGTTTTCATCGGCCAGATTGATCAGCGTGACGCCCTCCTCGCGGTAAAGCCGGGCGATTTCGGCGGCAAAGCGGGCGGGGTCGCGGTGTCGCCATTGCGTCCAGAAACCGCGCTGGCCGCAATAGGTGCAAAGATGCGGGCAGCCGCGTGAAAATTGCAGGATGACCGCCCGCCTGCCGCCCCAATAGCTGTAGTCGGCATGGCGGATCAGTTCCCAGCCGATGCGATGTTGATCCAGATCGCGGATCATCGGGGCGGGCGGCGTGGCATGGGGCTGGCCATCGCGGCGATAGGCGATGCCGGGAACCTTGGCCAGATCGCCCGTTTCCAGCGCCCGGATCAGGAGGGGTGTGGTCGCCTCACCCTCTCCGCGCACGATCACGTCAATCTCGGGATGGTCGCGCAGAATGTCGGCCCAGTGATAGCTGGGAAAGACCCCACCATAGAGGATCGTCACATCGGGCCGCAGCGCCTTTATCTGGCGGGCCAGATGGCAGGCGGTGGGATGGACCGAGGTGGAGCCGGAATGGCCAATCAGCACGGCCTGTGGATCGGATTGCAACACGCGGCGCAGGATCAGCCAATCGGGCATGGGGCCGATATCGGCGTTGATCAGTTGCACGGCATGGCCTGCGTCAATCAGGGGGCCGCCGATGGACAAAAGACCAAAGGGCGGCAGATGTTCGCGGGGAACGCGGGAACCGATGGCGGTATGGGGCGGATGCAGCAGGGTGAGGCGCATGGGGTTTCCTTTCGCTGACCCTTGATCGGCGGGCAGGGGCGCAGAGAAAGGCCAGCGCTTTCGCATTTCTGGCGCAGAGGCTAGAGTGGCGGAAAGTGAGGGATAAATGATCTTTACCGTGGCCATTGATGGGCCTGCTGCAGCGGGCAAGGGCACTATTGCGCGGGCCGTGGCCGCCCGTTTCGGCTTTGCCCATCTGGACACGGGGCTGCTTTACCGGGCCGTGGGCGCCTTGGGCGGCGATCCGGTGCTGGCGGCGCGGGGGCTGGTGCCAGACGATCTGGCGCGCGAGGATCTGCGATCCTTGGCGGCGGGGCAGGCGGCAAGCCGGGTGGCGGTGATCCCCGAGGTGCGGGCGGCGCTGACGGATTTCCAGCGGCGCTTTGCGCGGGCCGAGGGCGGGGCGGTGCTGGATGGGCGGGACATCGGCACGGTGATCTGCCCCGAGGCGGAGGTAAAGCTGTATGTGACGGCCAGCGCGCAGGTGCGTGCCCATCGGCGCTGGCTGGAGCTGGGGGGGGATGCCGCGCAGGTGCTGGCCGAGGTGGTGGAACGCGACAAGCGCGACAGCGAAAGGGCGACGGCGCCCTTGAAACCGGCGGCGGATGCGCTGGTTTTGGATACGTCGGACATGGGTATTGAACAGGCGGTGGCGCGGGCCATCGCGACAGTTGAGGAAAGGCTGAAAGCATGAGTGATCTGCGGATTCCCGATCTGGCGGGCAAGGCGGTGCTGATCACCGGGGCCTCGACCGGCATTGGTGCGGCCTTGGCGCGGGGTTTTGCGGCGCAGGGCGCGATGGTGGGGCTGCATTACAATTCCAGCCGGGTGGAGGCGGAGCATCTGGCCGAGGAAATCACGGCAGCGCATGGCAGGGTGCATCTGGTGCAGGCGGATGTGTCGAAGGGTGACGCAGTGCGTGCGATGGTGGCGGAAGTGTCGGCGCAGTTCGGGCGGCTGGACGGGTTGATCAACAACGCGGGCGGGATGGTGCGGCGGGTGCCCTACGAACAGGCCAGCGAGCAGGATTATGATGAGATCATGGATCTGAACGCGCGTTCGGTGATTGTGGCGTCACAGGCGGCGATTCCGCATCTGAAACAGACAGCGGCGGATTCGGGCTGGGGCGGGTTCATCATCAACACGACTTCGGTCGCCGCGCGCAATGGGGCCAGCGGCGGGGCGGGGCTGTATGGATCGTCCAAGGCCTTTGTCCACAATGTGACACGCGGCATGGCGAAAGAGCTGATCCCCTTTGGCATCCGGGTGAATGCGGTGGCCCCCGGCGTGATCACGACACCTTTTCACGAACGCTATTCGACCGAGGCACAATTGGCCGCGCAAAAGGCCGCCACTCCGGCAGGGCGGCTGGCGACAGCGCAGGAATGCGTGGGGGCGTATTTGTTTTTGGCGAGTGCTACGCTGTCGTCTTATGTCGTGGGGCAGTGTCTCGAGGTGAATGGTGGTATGCTGATGCCCTGAGGC
Organism: Neogemmobacter tilapiae; assembly: GCF_014652215.1. Lineage (GTDB taxonomy): Bacteria > Pseudomonadota > Alphaproteobacteria > Rhodobacterales > Rhodobacteraceae > Neogemmobacter > Neogemmobacter tilapiae. The sequence continues at coordinate 239,574 of NZ_BMYJ01000004.1, forward strand.
AACGGCATGGCCTTTGGCCATATTCCTATGCGTTCGAGGGGGCGTTGCCCCCTGTTCGCTGACGCTCTTCCCCAGCCCGCGCAGGCTTGCGCGGGCGTTCGGCGCTGAAATCGGTCCTCTGGACCGATTTCCGGGCGCGCCTCACCCCCCAAGATAATTTCGAAGAAAAGATGAACGGGATCAGGCGGCGGCTTCCGCAGCCTGTTCGTCAAAGGCGGCGCGGGCGGTGTCGATGGCTTCGTGGTTGGCCAAGGCCCATTCGGTCATGACTTTGACGGGGCCGCGCAGGGATTGGCCCAGATCGGTCAGATCATATTCCACCTTGGGCGGGATCGTCGGGTGGTAATGGCGTGAAATCAGACCATCCCTTTCCAGATCGCGCAGGGTCAGCGACAGCATCCGCTGCGAAATGTTCAGCTCGCGCTTTAGTTCGTTAAAGCGCCGCTTGCCGTTGCGCAGGGAAAAGATGACCAGCACGCTCCACCGGTCGCCCACGCGGGCCAGCACCTCATTGATTTTTTTGCAATGGCCCATCGCCTCGGGGCAGGTGTGCATCGTGGTATCATCCTTGTGACTTGGACACATATATGTGCGCTCTTGCGGGATTTGTCCAGTGCCCTAAATACATCTGGTAACAAAAATATACCGAAGCGGAAATGGATACCGCCGAGGCCGGATAGGACAAGGACGACGACGATGTTGCAGGAAAAACTGAACTGGCGTTATGCGACGAAAAAAATGGATCCGTCGCGCAAAGTGCCCGAGGACAAACTGGCGCGCATTCTGGAGGCGATCCAACTGGCGCCGACCTCCAGCGGGTTGCAGCCGTTCGAGGTGATTGTGGTGACGAACCCGGAAGTGCGGGCACAGATCCGCGCGGCGGCCTGGGATCAGGCGCAGATCACGGATGGCTCGCATCTGCTGGTCTTTGCTGCCTGGGACAACTACACCGAAGACCGCATTGACGCGGTGGTGGGTGACATTGCCGCGCAGCGGGGTGGGGCATCCGAAAACCTGCTGAACTATTACAACAATCTGAAAGGCATGTATTTGCCCCGCCCGGCCGAGGAGAATTACCAGCACGCCGCACGGCAAGCCTATATCGCCTTTGGCCTGGGCGTCACGGCCGCGGCTTTTGAAGCGGTCGATGCCACACCGATGGAAGGGTTTGACCCTGCGAAAGTCGATGAAATCCTGGGCCTGCGGGAACGGGGCCTGCGGTCGGTGACGCTGTTGCCACTGGGCTATCGCGCGGCCGAAGGCGATTGGTTGCAAGGCCAAGCCAAGGTTCGCCGCGATCTGAACAAATTGGTTCGCGAAGTGGCCTAACCTAACAGGACGGGGCCGGGGAACCCCCCGGCCTCGCCCTAAATTTCGTGCTGCGGCGCTTTGCCCGATGGCGCCACATGGGGCCGTGTGACATCTTTCAAAGTGGCATCCAGCGCCTCGACGTCAAGCGCGATCCGGCCGCCGCCTGACAGCGTCAGCACGATGCGCCCCATACCATCCTTGGCCGCAACAAAGGTCATGCCCAAAAGCGCATGGGCCTGGTTGCGGTCAAAGCCCTGCACCTTGACGCCCAACACATCCTGAAAGGACAAGACCGCGCGCACCCTTTCAAAGGGTCGCCCCGCCCTTTCCGCCGCCACCCGGTCCTCCCAGCGGAAACGGTTCAGCAACAAGGCGAATTGACGCGGTTTGGCCTGCCAGGCCATGTCCTTGCCATCAAACACTGCATCCTGCACCAGCGCCGCCATCACATTCAGATCATCATGATCCTGCGCGATCAGCGCCAGCGGACCCTCGGCCCCATCGGCAAAGCCAGCGTCCCGCGTCATGCGCCCTTCACCCGTTCGATTTGCGCGCCACAAGCCCGCAGCTTTTCCTCCACATGCTCATAGCCCCGATCCAGATGATAGACCCGGCTGACCACGGTTTCGCCTTCGGCCGCCAGACCCGCCAGAATCAGGCTGACCGAAGCCCGCAGGTCGGTGGCCATCACCGGTGCACCGCGCAGTTTTTCAACGCCCGTCACGGTGGCATGACCACCATGCACCTCGATCTTGGCCCCCATACGCAGCAGTTCTGGCGCGTGCATAAACCGGTTTTCAAAGATCTTCTCTTCCAGAACCGAGGTGCCATCCGCCGTGCAAAGCAGCGCCATCATCTGCGCCTGCAAATCGGTCGGGAAGCCGGGGAAGGGTTCGGTCACGACATCCACCGCCTTGACCCGCCCATTCTTGCGGCTGACCTTCAGCCCCCGCGCGGTTTCCGTCACAGAAACCCCCGCCGCATCCAGCTTTTCGCAAAAAGCCCCCACAAGGTCGATCCGCCCACCCAAACATTCCACCTCACCCCCGCAGATGGCCGGGGCCAGCATGTAGGTGCCCAGTTCAATCCGGTCGGCCACCACCGGATGCGTCGCCCCGCCCAAGGCCTGAACGCCCTGAATGGTGATGGTGCTGGTGCCTTCGCCCTCGATCTGCGCACCCATCCGCCGCAGGCATTGCGCCAGATCGACGATTTCGGGTTCCCGCGCTGCATTGTTGATGACCGTCGTGCCCTTGGCCAAGGTCGCGGCCAACAATGCGTTCTCGGTCGCGCCGACGGAAACAAACGGGAAGTTGATCACCGCGCCCTTGAGCCGCCCGCCCGGTGCTTTCGCGTGAACATAGCCATCCCGCAGGTCCAGTTCCGCCCCCATCGCCTCCAGTGCCTTCAGGTGCAGATCCACCGGCCGCGCCCCAATGGCACAGCCGCCAGGCAAGGACACCACCGCGTGACCATCCCGCGCCAGCATCGGCCCCAAGACCAGAATCGAGGCCCGCATCTTGCGCACGATGTCGTAATCGGCAGTGTGGTTGCTGATCTGGGCCGACGACAGCGCCAGAACCTTGCCGCCTTGCAAGCTGGCCACTTCCGAACCCAAGGACTGCAAAAGCTGGGTCATCGTGGCAATATCCGACAGGCGCGGCGCATTGGTCAGCGTCAGCGGCGCATCGGTCAAAAGCGTCGCCGGCATCAAAGTGAGGCAGGCGTTCTTGGCCCCCGCAATCGGAATTTCGCCGTTCAAGGGGCCATTGCCCCGCACAATGATCTGGTCCATCTGGCCTGCCTATTCGGTTTCTTGTTCTATGTCGTCTTGTGCGGTTTCAAGCCGCGCCCGGGCCTGTGCCTTGCGCTTGGCCATATTCGCCTTCAGGGCCGCTTTCAGCCGATCATCCCGGCTGTTCCCAGCCTTGGCGGTCTTGGCCGCCTTGGGCTTTTCCATAGGGTTATGATCGGGATTGTGGCTCATGCGCCTCTGCATAGCGGGAAGCGCTGGCAGGGTCCAGATTTCCCGCACAAGATCGGCGAAAGAGGGCTTGCGCGGCCCCGGCTTTGAGTCTAACACGCGGCCCATCGCGGAAGCCCAACCTTCCCGCCCGGCGCTGCAGTAGCTCAGTGGTAGAGCACTCCCTTGGTAAGGGAGAGGTCGAGAGTTCAATCCTCTCTTGCAGCACCACCCTAACCCATTGATCTCAAAGAAACCCCTTGCATTCAAGGCGCTGGTGCCATTTTTGGTTCCAAAATCGGTGCCAAAATTGGGTTCGGAAATGGCTGCGAAGCGACGTCATTGGAAGGAAAAAGGCGGCCGCTTCTGGGCTCGGATCGGTATTCCGGCGCGCCAACCCCGCGGTTGGAGCAGGGTTTGAGGCGTTGTTTTCTCGGATGGTCATCCCTTCACAATAGTCAAGAAGGCCGAAATCTGGCGCGGGTCAGTAATCGTCAGCCTGACCAAATCGGCATTCGCCAGATCCCGCATCGATTTCAGCGCAGCGTGGCGGCCGTCGGTGTGTTACCGAGCGGGAAGATAACCACCAGCGCCCTGTTCGGTCAAAGGAAGTGTTCCCGAGGGGGAATATTTGGACGACCCGCAACGAAGGAACACAGCATTGTTCCCGACCGGGAACATTTGCTGACTCATTGTGCCGCCGATTCTGCCTGATTTCGACAGAGGCAGCCCAAGCCTGAAACAGGCATCTGCGCGGCACCCGAAGGAGCAGGTAAAGGTGTTGTTTCCGAGCCGGGATCTTCATTTAAGGCGGAATAGGGCGGAAAGCGGACCTTCGCCGCGGCGATGACGAATGCCCGGTTCGGGGCCGCCCGGCGCTCATACATCCCAGCGGTAAAGATCGGAGTTCGATGCTTTCCTAGAGGGTAAGAGAGGCGTCTAGGTTGCGTCAGGCAGCACAGATGGCACGGTCCGGCCGAAGCTATCAAACAGTTTCACCCGGCCTCGGCAAGCTGCCAAGGCCGGGCAACGAGCCGCCCGATGTGCGTGACGAAAAGGACCTCACCAAAGACCGTCAGAGCCGCCCGTAACGGGTGTCGAAGATCTCGCCCTTGGCATTGACGGAACAGACCAGATGCTTATGCCCGGATGCGAGCTCGATGTAGTAGTTGTCCGCCCCCTCCTGGCCCGCCTTGACGACATGAATCTGGTGGCGGCCGACACTCATCGCGGATGCGGCGTCATTCACGCAGGAATTCATGGCCGCCTGGGGAACCTTGACCCCCTTCACGTTGCTGGTCTTGTAGGAAAGACTGTTGGCCCGCTCCTTTTGCCCGGCGTCATAGCCCTGCGCAAATGCCGTGCTGCTGTTGGCCGGGTCAAAAGCCACATTGTGCAGCCCGTCGCGATAGCCCCGTTCAAAGTCCGCAGTTTCGGCCGCATCCTTGGGGCGATAGCCGTCGCGATAGTGCGTTTCCTTGTGTGAAACGGCTGCGATGCCCAGAATTGCAGCGGCTGCAAGCGCGAATTCGTCGCTCTTCTTGTCCGCTAGCGCGGCACCGCTCCACATCTGCAACACAAGTGCCGCCGCCGCCGCTGTAGCTAGAACCTTCTTCATTGGTGATCTCCTTTCATTGTCGTTTCTGTCGTGGCTGATCGGCGTGTTAAGTGGGCCGAAACTTTCCAAGAACGCTACCCGCAGCCCGTCACCGGGACGGAAGACCATAGAGTGCCACAGATTGGCATGATCCCCGGCAGTCGTCGGAAGATCCGAAGCCCGGGTCTTCCGCGCATCTATTAGGCAAACCCCATGTGGCACCCTGCCTGCCACAGCCCGCGGGCCGCGCCATTCATCACCTATTCGCAGGCGGGGTAGAGGTAGCGATCAGCCTCGGAGACATCCACCGGGCAGCTTGTCGGTGCCGTATGCGTCCAGTGAACAACATGCCTGCCGGCGGGGTTGAACGAGCATTGGAACGTTTGGCCGTTCGAGGCGCTGCCATTGACCGCATGGGTGCCGTCCGACCTTGTTCCCTCGTAGGTCAGGCTGACGATATCGCTGGGCGAGACATGAAGATGATGGGCGGCGTAGGTGTTGCAGATGGTCATCATCTGCGACTCGTCCGCGGCCGATGCCGCCGAGGCTGCCCCCAGCGCAGCAGAGGCGACGGCAAGAAAACCCAAAACTATTCTGTTCATGTTGTTGGTCCTTCGGTTGATTGTTGCAATCGTTTCGTCGTCTGGGCGAGAGTTCCGCCGCCGTATCAGCCCCCCCAGATGACCGCGTCGGGGATGACAAAGCGTTCCTGTCCGATAGTGACAATGCTGTCAGAGCCGTCGCGAACCGCTGACATCGCGGTGTCCTTTTCTGCTTCGGACTGGTCATAGGCGACCGCCTCGCCCGACGCGAAGACGATCACGCGGCTTCTGCCGTCCGGCCATTCGATGGTCACGACGCCATTGCCATTGCCCTGTCGTGTGACCCCGAACGCGCAGCTTTCCGTCAGAGCCCCGGCGGTCCGTGCGCAATCAACCGTGCCGGTGGCGTTGAAATCCGTGCCCGGCACAAGCGCATCCTCGCCATCCGCAGGCACTGGAAGCATGTCGGGAAGCTGGGTTGCCACGCCGTCGCCGCTTCCCTCGACCAGAAACTCTCCTGCTGCCCAGCCTTCAAGGCCCGGGTCCGACAGAGTCGCGACATTGCACCACCGGCGCCCCTCGGCCATGCGGCATCCCAGGTTCCGCAGCGGCGTGCCAGTGGCAAGACGCGCAACAACACCAGCGCCAGTCGAGGCTTCTGCCCGAAGCGTCAGGGGGCCACCACTGGTCTGAACGGCCCAGAAATCGGGGCCGCCCTGCAGACCATCCGCAAAATCGCCCTCCGCCACCTCGCCGGTGTCGCCCGAAACCGAAAGCTTGATCCGATAGGTTGAGGTTTCACCCCGCCGGGCGGCGCTGCGATACAGAAAGACCGATAGCCCGTATTCGCCAGACGTCGGCAGAAGACCCGCATAGCTGTTTGCCGTGGCCAACTGTTCGCCAATGACCAGCGCCTCATCGCCGGGGCCGTTGCCGGGGGCATAAAGGTTGAAATAGGTCGCGGTATTGTCGGCTCTAAGGTCGATGGCGATCTGCTGCCCAGCCTCGGCACCGATTTTGTAAACGACGAATTCGTTCCCTGTTATCCGTCCATTGATCGTGGCACCCGTAGCGCCGGGCGGGAAATGCACCTGTTCTAGGCGCATGTCATTCTGTGCCCATAGCGGAGCGGTAGTGCCCGGCAGCGTGGCAGTGATCACAAGCAGGCCAAGCAGTGCCCGGGTCAGATTGATGCCCTTGCGCCCGCCGAACGGTGCGCGCGGCATTGCATGGGTCTTGGGGATGAAATTTGTCATCATTACCTCGCTTCGCAGGCTGGATCGGGATGGCTGCGGTTAGCTTGTAAGGCCACCGCCGGGCGGCATCAGGCTTCGAAGATGAAATCACTGACCCCCAAGTTCACGACGCTGCTGGCTCCCGTCGTAAAGACAAGGTCCAGATCCGACGCGTGGACCGTCTCAGTGCCGTTGCCCACAAACCTGAAGACTGCGACCGCGTTGCTGCTATTGCGCACACAGAGCAACTGCGCCGTCCCAGCCGTCGTGGTGCCGGCATATTGCGAAACCATCTGCGCTACGCTTGCCAGGTCAAACGAAGTCGCCTTCATGAACTGAACGACTTCGTTGCTGCTGTCCCAAAGGCCCGATGCGGGGACCACATCCACAGCAACCGCATTATCGACGGTGGTATTGCCATTGCCGATGTCAAAAGCCGACATGTCGAAGGCGAGCTTGTCGGCCGCGCCAAAAGTCTCGGCAATTCTGTCTGTGCCGTTCAGGGAATCGAACACGAAGACATCGGCACCGTCCCCACCCTGCAACGTATCATCGCCCCCACCACCGATCAGGCGGTCATCGCCCGCGTGGCCAAAAAGAACGTCATTACCTGCGCTTCCAGCCAGTGTGTCGTTACCGCCATCAGACCCGCCCTCAAGCGAGTCAGCGCCGTCACCTCCTACGAGTGAATCGTTGCCCCGGTTACCATAGATCGTGTCGTTCCCATCGTCCCCGGACAGCGTATCGTTACCGCTGCCGCCGCCGATGAAATTGTTCAGGCGGTTGCCAGTCCCGGTAAAGTCGCCCGTCCCGGCAAAGACCAGCCGTTCGATCTGGCTACCCAAGGTGTAGCTGTTGATCTTGGCTTGCACAGTATCCGCCGTGCCTTCGTGCGCGACTTCCTGAATCACGTCATTGGCGCTGTCGACGATGTAGAAGTCATCCCCCGCATCGCCGGACATGAAATCGGCGCCCGTGCCGCCATCCAACCTGTCATGCCCGGCACCGCCGAACAGCTGGTCACTTCCCGCTTTGCCGAACAGCTGGTCACCACTGTCGCCGCCGACAATCTGGTTGGTCAGCTCATTGCCGTATCCGGTAAACTCGCCGCTCCCGACGAAAGTCAGGTTTTCGACATTGTCGTCCAGCGTGAAGCGCAGCAGGGTTGTGCGAACTTCATCTTCACCCGCCATAGCGACCTCAATGATCGATGCCTTGGCATCATTGACGATGTAGAGAACATCGCCGCCACCACCGACCAGCTTATCGGCCCCACCTTGCCCGTTCAGCGTATCAGCACCGCTGCCCCCGGCGATGCGATTCGCCCGTTCATTGCCGATGCCCTTGAACTTGCCGGTTCCGGTGAAGGTCAGATTTTCAAGATTTTCACCCAGCGTATAGACCGCCAGCGAGGTCAACACGGTATCGGTGCCATTGCCCGCCAGTTCGGCGACTGTATCGCCAGCGTCCGAAACGACATACGAATCGTTGCCATCACCCCCGGCAAGGCTGTCGTCGCCCGCCTCTCCGTCAAGCGTATCGTCCCCGGCACCGCCCGCCAGCGTGTCGCTTCCGGCTTTTCCGTAAAGCGTGTTGTTGCCCGAATTTCCGATCAAGCGATTTGCCAGACCATTTCCCGTGCCGGTCAGGTCAGCGGTTCCGGTAAGGTCCAGTTCCTCGACATTGTCGCCAAGGGTGAAGTCCACATCGGTAATGACGATATCCCGGCCTTCATTCTCGTCCTCGACAACAAGATCATTTGTCGAACCGACAAGGTAGGTATCTGCGCCATCGCCGCCGACAAGGCGGTTGACCCCAAGAACACCGCCCAGCGTATCGTCCCCGTCGCCCCCCAGCACCGTATCGTCACCACCGCCACCCATGACTGCGTCATCGCCGCCGCCGCCTTGGATCGTGTCGTTCCCGGCGTAGCCTTCAACCCGGTCGTCGCCAGCCGCCCCATCGAGCTGATTGCCGATTCCGTTGCCGAAGACCATATTGTCGAGCCGGTTCCCGGATCCAGAAATTGCCGTCGTTCCGACGAGGCGGAGATACTCGATATTGTCGCCAAGCACAAAATCGACTGATGAAGTCACAAGATCTATCCCAGCACCGGACACTTCCGTCACCCGATCACCAGCGGTATTCACGTAATATTCGTCATTTCCGCCGCCGCCGAACATCCGGTCTGACCCGTCGCCACCGCGGATCGTATCATTTCCCTGATCGGCATAAACGATATCGTTGCCCGCGCCCGCCTGAATGAGGTCATTGCCAGTCGTGACGCCAACGATCTTGTTCGATGCCGGGGGCGCGATCAGCCCGTCGCCAGAACGGTGGATGAAATCCTTGTTGCTCGTACCTTTGATCTTGGCCATTTTTCACCCCAAATCCAAACTGTTGTCCCACCCACCAGGCACGCCAAGCCACTGTCCCCGAAACACAACAGGCAGATGGGACGTGGTCCTGTGGCGACGTGGCATCCCTTGAGTTCATCGGCGGGATAGGCATCTCGGTCAATTGAGATGTTCCCGGCATTGTTGAGTGAAGATCAACCAATGGTGGTGATCTCGCGACTGCCCTGATCCAGCCCCGGCCTTGCCCATGCGGCGGCTTGGGCGATCCCGAACACCGCCTTCACAATCGGCTATTCTAGACCAATCACCGCCCAGTGGTGTTGATTGATTGCTGCTTGACGCTGAGCCGTTTGATCGGCCTAGTGGAAGGTGGAACTGGTGTGTTCCCGGGCTATCCGCCTGAACGAACCCGATAGTTATCAACCAAGCAGACCCCGTTCCGGCGGGTAGCCACGGACATCTGGCGCGACAAAATGCAAGAGATTCACCCCCGCAATTCCAACGTCATTCAGCGTGCCCCGCGCTTCTCAGAAGTCTTCAATACCTGGATGCGCTGGCGCGGACGGGGTCGCTGTCCAGTGCGGCAGAGGAACTTGGCGTGACGGTAAGTGCCGTCAGCCACCAGTTGAAGGATCTGTCAGACTTCCTCGGGGAACGCCTCTATATCAAGTCGGGCCGCGGCGTTCTGCTGACGGCAAAGGGAAAGGAACTGGCGCATTCCACGGCACAGTCTTTTCGCGCACTGGACGCCGGGCTGCTTGAAGCGATCGGCAGTCCGCGATCGACCCTGCGTGTCGCTGTCTGTTCGTGTTTCGGTCCTCACTGGCTTTCGCCCCGTTTGCCACAGTTCCGAAGCGCCAATCCCGAGATCGATCTGGATCTGCGTCTGTATGCAAACGACCCCGATCCGCTGGACGGCGTCGCCGACGCAGTCATAAGCGCTCTGCCACTCAGGGCGGGCTACAATTCAGTTGATCTGTTCGACGAGCAACTGGTGCCAGTGATTTGCCCGTCTGCCTCTCATAACATCGCAAAAAATGGCTTGCAGCTGATTACCACCGAGACCGAGCCGTGCAAGATCGGCGACGACTGGCTTAGCTTTGACAGGGAGACGGGTGCAGGTTTTGCTGCGCGCCGGATCGGCGACTGGGTTGTTTGCTCGCACTACATTCTGGCCATCGAACTGGCGAGAGCGGGTCTTGGTGCCGCGCTCATCCCGGACTTTCATGCCGAACGCTCGCTTCGGGACGGCACATTGGTCAAGCTTCACCCGGCGACTATTCCTGCAGGCCGAACCTACAGCCTCTATTACAAGACGACACGCGCAAACGAAACAGCGATCGCAGCCTTCGTGCGCTGGTTCAGGACGGAGGTGCGCAAGTCGCGGATCGCCACGCGGATCGCAAGTTAGCGGGCCAACGGCGCCGGTCGAACTGGATAGGGACGCATGTCGATCCGGGCATCGACCACGTTGCAAAGCACCGACTTCACTTCCCGGAGGACGGCAACCAAACCTCTCTCGCGGCAAAGGCAACTTGGCCGACCCAAGCCTCCACCCCTTCGTTTCGCGTCTGACCAGATGACGGTCGCGCGACACCCGACACTCAGACGCACCGCGCCCTCGCAGACTCGATAGGGTGACCGCTGACAGACATCCGTGTGATTTCTGGTGTCGGTGTGGTGCGGCCGCAGGCCAGGCGCGCTCTAAGACGCTCTTTCGTGGGTCGGCGCAATCCGCATACGCCCGGAAAGGTCTTGACCAGAACCATGACCTTCGGTCTTCAGCCGGAAGAGGGTTCTTCATACCGGGATGAGCCTCTCTTACGACCGGGAACGGTGCTCATCCTCGTCCGTCTCTGCAATAGTATATGTTCTTAAGTAAGTAGCATTACATATATACTAAGATAGGAGAGACGGACGAGGATGTGAACCGCCCCGGGTTTGCCGGAGGCTGATGTGGGTTAGTTACGCGGCCATGGCTTCAGTTTCCAGAGCAGCACAGAAGTTTGCTTCTGCCTCGGCGGGCGGAATGTTCCCGATCGGCTCGAGCGGGCGGCGGTTGTTGAACCAGTCGACCCATTCCAGCGTTGCGTATTCGACGGCCTCGAAGCTGCGCCACGGACCACGACGGTGGATGACCTCGGCCTTGAAGAGCCCGTTGATCGTCTCGGCCAGCGCATTGTCATGCCCGTGATGACCGGCGGGAACCTGTCGTCGGTTGCCGCACATGCCTGTCGCGCAGCGATTGCCAAACAGACCGGTCGACCGACTTCGGATGTGGCCGTGTTTGACGTCGCCGAGTCCGAGGCCGGTGTCGGTGTGATGGCAACCGTCGCCGGGGCCGATGCGGCATGGGCCTGCCAATCCAGCCCCGATGGCCGGGTCGCGGGTGTCACCTACACAGGTAGCGAAGGATCGCTTTAGTCTGCATCATGCCGTTTGCTCCTTCGCCGATGGTCACGACGATTTAGGCAAAACCCCATCCGACCTCAGTATCGCAGCGCGCTATCGTCAATCGTCAGCAACACCCGAAAGGTCGATGATGTCCCATTCCTTCGCGACCAGCCCGGCCGTCCTGTTCCTCACCGTCCACGACCTCCCTGTCGCAAGAGCCAGCAGGAGATCGCCGCCGAGGCGGGTTTCCCCAAAGCTACCGGCGGTCTTTAGGAAACTTCAACTGGACCTCGTTTCCACCCCTGCTAGAAACGATCCATGGGCACATCATCTTACTCAGTATATCAGTCAAAGTATTTTGCACATTTCCTGACACGCGAGGGGATTGGTGAAGACGAGGCCCTGACACAGTCGCTCTCCTCGGCGCGTGTCGATCTCAACCCGCATCAGGTTGACGCCGCCATGTTCGCCCTGCGCTCGCCGCTTTCGAAAGGCGTTCTGTTGGCCGACGAAGTGGGGCTAGGCAAGACCATCGAGGCTGCCCTCGTTTTAAGCCAAAGGTGGTGGGAGCAACGGCGCAACCTCCTCCTCATTGTTCCCGCTTCGCTGCGCAAACAATGGGCGACAGAGCTTCGCGAGAAATTTTCCCTGCCATCGACCATCCTCGACGCCAAGACACTCAAGGATCTCGTTGCCGCCGGTCAGCCCAGCCCAATCGGGCGTCGCGAAGGCATTGTCATCCTGTCCTATGAATATGCCGCCCGCATCGCCGACACGCTGCGAACCGTGCCTTGGGATCTCGTTGTCTTCGACGAAGCCCACAAACTGCGCAACGTCTACAAGGCGACCGAGAGCCAGCGGTCTGCCGTGCTGCGCCGTGCCCTTGCCGACCGCCAGAAGCTGCTTTTGACAGCCACACCTCTTCAGAACAACCTCATGGAACTCTACGGCCTCGTCACCATCATCGACGAGACCTATTTCGGGTCCGAACAGGCCTTCAAGGCCGAGTTTGGTGGGCGCGAGGAAGCCGCCTCACGCCTCTTGTTGGCGCGGCGGCTGGAACCGATTTGCAAGCGGACGCTGCGGCGGCAGGTTCAAAAAGCGGGCCTGATCAACTACACCAACCGCCTGCCCAAAACCTTCGACTTCACCCCGCACCGGCTGGAGGTCGATCTTTACGACTCGGTTTCCACCTATCTGCAAAATCCCGATACCATCGCCTTGGGTCAGAACGGGCGGCACCTTGTTACCCTCATGCTGCGCAAGATTCTTGGCTCGTCGTCGTTCGCCATCGCCCAGACGCTGGACAAGATGCTGCACCGGCTTGAGGCCAAGCGGATCGTTGATGATGCAACCCTGGATGACATCGACGGGTTCGCCGAAGAGGCCGAGGAATGGCGCGAGGCGGGATCAGCGGCCGAGGCGGATGCCGTCGAAGATCATTCCGACGATGCTATCGACAAGATCGACCCCAAGAAACTAAAGGCCGAGATCAAAGAACTGACGCATTTCCGCGATCTCGCCCGGTCGATCACCGCCAATGCCAAGGGCAAGGCCCTGCTGGATTGCCTGCCCGGCGTCATGGCCGAGATCGCCAGCAAGGGCGGGCAGCGCAAGGCGGTGATCTTCACGGAATCGGTCCGAACCCAGGCCTATCTGCGCGACCTGTTGGAAAGTAACGGCTTTGCCGGGCAGACCGTCATCCTGAATGGCGCGAATTCTGACAAGGACAGCGCAGCACTTTACAAGGCCTGGGTCGCGAAACACCGGGGGACCGAGGCCGTCTCGGGCTCCAAAACCGCCGATATGAAGGCCGCCATTGTCGATGCGTTCCGCCATGACCGCAGCATCCTGATCGCCACCGAATCCGGGGCCGAAGGCATCAACCTTCAGTTCTGCTCGCTCTTGATCAACTATGACTTGCCCTGGAACCCCCAGCGTGTTGAACAAAGGATCGGCCGCTGCCACCGCTATGGCCAAAAGATCGATGTCACCGTCATCAACTTTCTGAACCGCAAGAACCAGGCCGAGGAACGCATTCACCAGTTGCTGGAACAGAAATTCAAGCTGTTCGAGGGGGTCTTCGGGTCTTCGGACGAAGTCCTGGGCGCCATTGAATCCGGTGTCGATATCGAACGCCGCATTCTGGAAATCGTGCAATCCAGCCGCAGCGACACCGAAATCAACGCGGCTTTCGACCAGCTTCAACAAGAATTCAGTGTCGAGATTGACGAGGCCAAAAAGGATGCCCGCAACAAGCTGCTGGCCCAGATGGACGATAAGGTCATCGAACGGCTTCTGGACCGCAAAGAGACGGTCAATGCGGCCTTAGGAGAGTTCAAGCGCGCGCTGCTGGGCCTTGCGCGTGCCGAACTGCCCGAGGCGCGGTTTCATCCCGATCATGCCCAGCGCTTTGATCATCAGGGCGTCACATGGTCCACCGAATGGCCCGAGGCCGATGCCCGCGGCTGGAACTTCTTTCGGCTGGCCGACGGGGGGCTGGCGGATCAGCTTGTCACCCGCGCCAAGGGCCGCCGTCTGCCGCCCGCAGCGCTGACCTTCGACTATGACGCCTATGACGGCAATCTGGGCGATGTCGCCCCCCTGCGTGGCCGGGCGGGCTGGATGCGGGTGGCACGTCTGACGCTGGCCACCCCGGCGCGGACATGGGATGAGATGATCTGTGCCGCCCTGACCGATGACGGTTTGCCGCTCGATGCCAGCACGGCGGCGCGGATGTTGCAGGTCCCGGCGCGCGCGGCGGGCGCGGTGGGGGCCGCCCTGCCCGAAGCCGATCTGGCGGCGATTGTCGCCGACCGGCAGGGGGCCTTGGTCGGGCAGGCGCAGGCGCGGCTGGGCGAATTCCTGAACGCCGAGGATGAACGTCTGGACGCCTGGCGCAATGATGCCCGCGTCGCCTATGACCAGCAGATCAAGGCGCTGACCAAAGAGGCGAATGACCGGAACAAGCTGGCCCGCGCCACGGCGAACCTGCAAGCCAAGGTCGAATTGCAGCGTGAGGGCAAGGCCCTGAAACGGCAGGTCGATGACCTGCAACACCAGCTTTACACCCGCCTGCGCGAAATTGATGCCGAGCGTGAAGCCATGCTGGACGCCGTGGCCGAACAACTGAACTTGACACCACAGGTCGAAGACCTGTTCACGATACGATGGATGCTGACCTGAGAAGGAGCCTGATCTGATGGCCGCAAAGACCAAGCTGGAGCTGACCTGGATCGGCAAGGACATCCGCCCCCGGCTGGAACCGCGCATCCTGATCGAAGACCCGGAGTATTCGCATCACGCCGAGGCGCGGCGCGAGGGGGATATTTTCGACAACGTCCTGATCCACGGCGACAACCTGCTGGCGCTGAAGGCACTGGAGACCGACCCGAACGTGCGGGGCAAGGTTAAATGCGTGTTCATTGATCCGCCGTATAATACGGGGTCGGCGTTTGAACATTATGATGACGGGTTGGAGCATTCCCTTTGGCTGGGGATGATGCGGGATCGGCTGGAGATATTGCGGAATCTGCTGACGGATGATGGGTCGCTGTGGATTACGATTGACGACAATGAGGGCCACTATCTCAAAGTTCTGTGTGATGAAGTATTCGGAAGGCGCAATTTCGTTTCGAATATTGTTTGGCAGAAGAGATATGCTAGAGACAACAATGCCGCGATAGGCAGCGCTCACGACCACATCCTAGTATATGCGATGTCTTTCGACAAGTTCCGAGCCTCAAGAAACAAGATTGAGTTGGACGATAAAACTCGATCTCCGTATAAGAATCCAAACAATGACCCGTTAGGTCCGTGGCAGTCTATTTCTTTCACGGGCGCTGGATTTCGTTCGAATATGATGTATCCGATATTTGGCCCTGATGGCAGAGAGCATCGACCACCAGAAGGGCGACACTGGGCTGCATTGGAACCAGAGTATAAACGTCTTCTTGATGAAGGAAGAATATGGTTTGGTTCAGACGGAAAAGGTGTTCCCCGTGTCATCAGATACCTCTCAGAAGTTGAGGGTCTTATACCTTCATCGTGGTGGCCCCACGATGAAGTTGGACATAACGATGAAGCAAAGAAAGACGCATACGCATTACTCGGCAAGGAGGCAGCATTCGCCACTCCAAAACCGGAGCGCTTGCTGTCAAGAATTGTGAGAGTCGCCACCAACCCCGGCGATCTCGTGCTCGACTCCTTCGCAGGCTCCGGCACAACAGGCGCTGTAGCCCACAAAATGGGTCGTCGCTGGATCATGGTGGAATTGGGCGATCATGCCAAAACCCATATCGTGCCCCGGATGAAGAAAGTCATCGACGGCCAAGACAAGGGCGGCGTGACCGAGGCCGCCAGCTGGAAGGGCGGCGGCGGCTATCGTTTCTTCCGGCTCGCGCCCTCACTGCTGGAAAAGGACCAATGGGGCAACTGGGTGATCAGCAAGGGCTATAACCCCGAAATGCTGGCCGAGGCGATGTGCAAGCATTTCAACTATGCCTATGCCCCCTCGACCGAACATTACTGGATGCACGGCCAATCCTCCGAAGGCGCGTTCATCTATGTGACGACAAACAGCCTGACCTTTGACCAGCTGCGCGCGATTTCCGACGAGGTGGGCGAAAACCGCAGCCTGCTGATCTGCTGCACGGCCTATGAGGCTGGGGCGGACAGGCTGGCGAACCTGACGGTGCAGAAAATCCCGCAGGCGGTGCTGACGGCCTGCGAATGGGGCAAGGATGACTATTCGCTGAAAATCGAATCCCTGCCGATGATGGCCGAGGACGAGGAGGAGGAGCCCCTGACGGTCAAGGCGGTCGGCAAGCGCGGGGACGGGACACGCGACCTTTTCGCCGATGATCAGGAGGCGTGAGAATGAAAGAGATCGACCCGAAACGCGCCGTCACGCAGATCATCCAGCGCCTGTCTCTGCGCAAACCACAGGCCGAGGCGCTGCGGCGGCTGGACGATATTGTCGATCTGATCGCGCCCAGCAAGGAAACCGATGTGGCGGTGGCGCGTGACGCCGTGCGCGCGGCCTATGGCCAACTGCCTGATGCAGCGTTTGAGGATTTTGAGCGGGACTTTCCGTCGATCTGTTTTGCGTTGGCGACGGGGGTGGGCAAGACGCGGCTGATGGGGGCCTTTATCAGCTATCTTTATATGATCGGGAAAAGCCGGAACTTCTTTGTTCTGGCGCCGAACCTGACGATCTATGAAAAGCTGCTGGCGGATTTCCAGCCAACCAGCGCGAAATATGTGTTCCGGGGGATCGAGGCCTTTGCGCATGACGCGCCGCTGATCGTGAACGCGGAAAACTATGAAGAAGGGCGCGGGGTTCGGGGGACGGATTTCTTTGGGCGTGAAGGCGCGATCATCAACATCTTCAACATCTCCAAGATCAACTCCGAAGTGCGGGGCGGCAATGCGCCCCGGATCAAGCGGTTGCAGGAATATATCGGGGAAAGCTATTTCGCCTATCTGTCGGGGCTGGATGATCTGGTGCTGCTGATGGACGAGGCGCACCGCTATCGCGGGTCGGCCGGGGCGCGGGCGATTGCGGAACTAAAGCCGATCCTGGGGCTGGAGGTGACAGCGACGCCGATGTCGGTGGGGGCCAGACCGCAGGCGTTCAAGAACGTGGTCTATCGCTATGACCTGCCGGACGCGATGGAAGACGGCTATGTCAAGGAACCGGCGGTCGGCACGCGGGCGAACTTTGACCCGAAATCGGTGGACGAGGCCGCGCTGGAGCGGATCAAGCTGGAAGATGGGATCAATTACCACGAGCATGTGAAAGTGGCGCTGGAAAGCCATGCGCGGCAGCATGGGGTGCGGGTGGTGCGGCCCTTCGTGCTGGTGGTGACAAAGGACACGGCCCATGCGCGGCAGGTGCGGGACTTCATCGAATCGGACCAGTTCTTTGAAGGGCGGTATCGGGGACGGGTGATCGAGATTCATTCGAAACTGTCCGGCGAGGAAACGGACGAAAACGCGCAGCGGCTGTTGAACATCGAAAAGGGCGGCGACACGGATATCGTGATCCATGTGAACAAGCTGAAGGAAGGGTGGGATGTCTCGAACCTGTTCACAATTGTGCCGCTGCGGGCGTCGGCCTCGGAAATCCTGACCGAGCAGACTTTGGGGCGGGGGCTGCGGTTGCCCTATGGCAAGCGGACGGGCGTGGCGGTGGTCGATCAGTTGACGGTGATCGCGCATGAGCGGTTCAACGACCTGATCGAGCGGGCGAAAGAGGACAATGGGGTCACGCGAAGGCTGAAGACGGTCACGATCGGCGAGGGGGGGGATGTGCCGGCATCAAAGCCAGTGTTGGTGACGGCCCCCTGTGTCGTCGATCAGATGCTGCAAGAGGCCGAGGCGCAGGCGGCGGCCGCTGCGGCGGCGGGTGGCCCGCCGGGCCCCTATGATCCGCCACCGCAGGCATCGACCCCCGGCCTTGCAGAAGCCGCGTCATCGTTCGGGTGTCAGCGGCCCGAAGAGTTTGCGCTGGCAAGGACGGTGCTCAACGTTGTGCTGCCCAATGTGAGCAAACAGGTGTCGTCGATGCGGGATCTCCAGGATCCGAAGGTGATTCAGCTGATCACCGAAACGGCTTTGGCAACCCAGAAGGTCGATGAGGGGCAGTTTGTCTTTGTGACGCCGGAACGGGCCGCAACTGTGGTGGAAGCGGTCTGCAAACAGCTGATCGAGCGGACGATCGCCATCCCGACCTTGACGATCACGCCGAAGGATCAGGTCTCGTTCGGGTTCCGGGCCTTCCAACTGGACTTGAAAAGCTGGAACTATCAGCCGCTGTCGCGAGAGTTGCTGATCCAGGTCCTGCGGACGGAACAGCGGGCGATCATTTCCGGTGAAGCGGGGGGCGAACTGCCAGAGCGGCTTGAGGATTACATCGTCGCCAAACTGATGGACTTTGCCGAGGTAGATTATGACGCGCACGCGGCGATCCTTTACGATCTGGCGGGGCAGGTGGTGGCGCATTTCCGGCGGAAATACGCTGAAGAAGAAAAGCTGCGCACGGTGTTGCAAGGCCATGCGCGGGCGATGTCCGAGGCCATTTTCGTGCAGATGAAACAGAACATGTGGCGGGGGCAGACGCGCTATCGTGTGACCTTGAACACGGCCTTTGACCAACTGCGACCGCAGACCTTCGACGGCAGCGGAACGGGCGTGATGCGCGACTTTCGCAATCCACCAGAGCAATTGAACCAAATCAAGCGCTTCATTTTCACGGGGTTCACGAAGGGCTGCTACAAGATGGCCAAGTTCGACTCGGATACCGAGCGGAAGATGGCCGTCCTTCTGGAGCGCGACCCTGACGTGCGCTTGTGGATGAAACCAGGTCCGAACCAGTTCAAGATTTTCGATTCTGACGGTGTCCCCTACCAGCCGGATTTCGTGGTCGAGACGGACAAAGAGAAGCTGATCATCGAAACAAAGCGCAGCAGCGAGTTGACGGACGCCGGGGTGTTGCGAAAGGCCGAGACGGCTGCATTGTGGGCCTTCATTGCGACGCAGGCGCAAGCGGCGCTACCCGGCGAGAAGTCATGGTCGTATCTGTTGGTGCCTGACACAGCAGTTCTTGAAAATGCGACGGTCGGCGGATTGATTTCGGCGCATGTGCGGTTAGCGGATACCGATCTTCGCGCCCGATATGACCTTCACTAAGAACAGATTGGTCGTGCCATATGGGACCGCGCGACCGGTGGGTGGGACCGGCCACCGCCGATCCCAAATCTTCCGGTTCAGGTCACGGAATGCACCTGAACTTGTTCCGGATTCAGATTGTCGAGCGGTGGGCGGTCCGGCATGCTGCGTGGCGAGGCGTTCAATGATCGGCTGAACGCACTCGATAGGGCCGCACATTCATTGCACAGGCCACCCTCCGGTCCATCCTGCGCAGTTCATCGTCGCGCCGACATATTCGCCGTTTCAGCGCACGGTGTTCCTTCGATCCGGTCGGCCGACTTTCGATCGCGTCCCAAAGGGTTCTGCCATTCCCGGCTCGCCGGCCTCCGCCCGCCCCATCACCCAGACGGCTTTCCCTTCTGCACGAACAAATCCGTGTTCCCTAACAACCGCTTCACAGCCTTGCGCGCCGCTTCCGGCTTTTGCAGCCGGATCTGCTTTTCGATGTCTTCATGCATATCCTGCGCATGGCGCAGGTCATTGGCCTCACGGGTCACATGCACGAAAAGGTTTTCCAGCGCCGAGCTGATCAGCACCCCCAAAGGCAGCAGCAGGTCGTTCCCCGCCGCCCGCAGGATTGCCACATGAAACCGCATATCGGCCTTGGACCGCAGGGCAAGACTTGCCGCCGTTCCCATATCGGCGCAGGCCTGACTAATTTCCCGCATCTGATCGTCGTTCCGCCGCGCCGCCGCCAGGGCTGCCGCTTCCGGCTCGATGATATGCCGGAACTCTTGCACCGAACGCAGATAATCGGCCCGATGCGGGCTTTCCGCATACCAACCCAGCACATCCCGGTCGAATAGGTTCCAATTCTCGCGTTGTTCTACCCGGCTGCCGATCTTTGGGCGCGAGGACAAAAGCCCTTTCGCCATCAGCATCTTGATCGCTTCACGCACAGCGGTGCGGCTTACGCCAAAATTCTCGCCCCACTGCGCCTCGTTCGGCAGGATCGAACCTTCCGGAAACTCGCCCTGCACGATCCGCCGACCGATATCATCCGCGATCTGCGCGTGAACCATGGCCCCCGCAATCAGCCGCTGACTGCCTGCGGCCCGTCCTTGCGCCTGGCCCGCAGCCCTTGGCGCCCTTTGCCCAGCGGATCCCTGCGTTCCGCTGTCCGGTTTACCTGCCATTCAAACACCCACTTGCCCCTAACTATTGCGATAGGCACGGATGCGGTCAAAGGCAACCGCCAGAACGATGAAAGTGCCGACGAAAGCCCCTTGCCAGAAGGTGCTTACACCCAGAAGGATGAGGCTGTTGCGAATGATTTCAATCAGCGCGGCACCGACCACCGCCCCAAACACCGTCCCCGCCCCACCCATCAGATTGGCCCCGCCGATCACAGCGGCGGCAATCACCGTCAATTCCAGCGACTGCCCCAGATTGGTCGTAACCCCCCCCAACCAACCCGCCATCAAGACGCCCGCAACCCCCGCCATCAGCGACGAAAACATAAAGACGCTGATCTTGGTCAAGGGAACCCGGATTCCGGTCATTGTCGCCGCCCGTTCATTGGCCCCAATGGCAAACACATGCACCCCCCAGCGCGTCCAGTTCAGCAAAAAGCCGGTCAGCAGCGCCAGCAGGGTCAGCGCCACCACCGGATGGGGAAGCCCGAACGTCGACCCCCCGCCGACCCAGAACAGCAGGGTTTCATCCGGCCCGAACTGAAAGATCATCTTGTTGTCCGACAAAACCATCGCCAGCGACCGTGCCACCGACAGCATCCCCAGTGTCACCACAAACGATGGCATGCCCACCACCGCGATCAGAATGCCGTTGATCAGCCCCACCAGCAGCGCTGCCGCCAAGGCCATCGCTGACGCCACCCAAAACGATTGCCCCGCATTCATCTGAATCGCCAGAATCATTGCGGAAAGGCAAAGCACCGACCCAACTGACAGGTCGATCCCCCCCGAAATGATCACCACCGTCATGCCCAAGGCCACAATCGCCACAAAGGCAAAGTTGCGTGTCACATTGAACAGGTTCTGCGGCGTCGCAAAACTGTCGGTCACAAGGCCCAGCGTCAGCGCCGCCAGTGCCGCTGCCAGAAAGACCCAAAAGGCCTGCTGCCCAATAAAGGTCGCCAGACCGGTCTGCGTCTGCCGCGTCATCACCGCATCCAGATCGGCGGTGCTGGAGGTTTGGTTGGCGTCAAGCATGTTCAATCGCTCCGGTGATCAGACCTGTCACTTCTTCGGGTGAAGTCTGGGAAATGGGCTTGTCGGCCACCACACTGCCCCGCCGCAGCACCACCACCCGGTCGGCCACCGAAAAGACGTCTGGCATCCGGTGGCTGATCAGCACCACCGCCACACCCTGATCTTGCAACATGCGGATCAGGTTCAAGACTTCCGCCACCTGCCGCACCGAAATGGCGGCGGTCGGTTCATCCATCAGCACCAGCCGCGCATTCGACAGCCGTGTTCGCGCGATGGCCACCGCCTGACGTTGACCGCCCGACATCGAACGCACCAGATCGCGCGGGCGGGTTTCGGATTTCAGCTCTTTGAACAAGGCCGCCGCTTGCCTGTTCATGGCCGCATAATCAACGATCCGCAGCGGCCCGATCTGCCGCGTCAATTCGCGCCCCAGAAAGACATTGACCGCCGCCGTCAGGTTGTCGCACAGGGCAAGATCTTGATAAACAATCTCAATCCCATTTTTCCGCGCATCCAGGGGCCCGTGAAAGCTCACCTCATGATCGCCGATCTGCATCTGACCGTGGCTGGGGCGAAAGTTGCCCGCGATGATTTTGACCAAGGTCGATTTCCCCGCGCCATTGTCACCCATCAGGCCAATGACCTGCCCCGGCTCGATGGTCAGCGACACGTTTTTCAAGGCCTGAATCGCCCCGAAATTCTTTGAAACACCGGTCAATCGCAGCACGGACATCCAGCCCACTCCCCTGTTGTTCGCCCCCAGTTCGGTGGTTAGGCCAAAGCCCGCCGTCCCGTCAATGGGCATATTTATATGTCTCGTATCATTTATCATACAAAACAATTGACGACCCGCCAAACCCTTGTCTATGAGGTGTCCGTGGAGAGGTGGCGATGAAGATTCTGGTGACAGGGGCGGCGGGCAAGGTCGGGCAGGCGTTCATCGCGGGCGTCAGGCAATCACGGCCGGGCACCCCCATCGTGGCGTTATGCCACAATCGGCTTTTGCCCAAGGCCGACGACCTGACCCTTGTGCGGGGCTCGTTGGCCGATGCCGCAACGGCACAAGCGGCACTGGCCCAAGGTGTGACGCATGTCGTCCATCTGGCGACGTGCAAAGAAACACCCGACGAAGTGATGGATGTGACGGTGAAAGGCCTGTTCCGGCTGCTGGAAGCCTTTCGCACCAGCCCGACGGCGCAGCGTTTCCTGCTGATCGGCGGCGATGCGGCGGTGGGGCATTTCTTTCATCGGCATCCGGGGCCGGTGACCGAAGAGACGCCGCACAAGGCCTATCCGGGCTGCTATGCGCTGTCGAAGGTGCTGGAAGAGGTGATGGTCCAGCAATATGGCATCCAATACGGGCTGGACTGGTGCTGCCTGCGCGCCCCTTGGATCATGGAAAAGGACGACTTCCGGGCCAGCCTGTCCTTTGGACCGGACCTTTTCGGCGGGCCGGACTGGCGGGCGATGGTGGGCGATGTTGTGGCTGACAAGGCGATGGCCAAGGGGGCCATTCCCCTGCTGCTCGACCCCGAAGGAAACCCCGTCAAACGCAACTTCGTGCATGTGCAGGATCTGGTCGCCGCGATCCTGATCGCGCTGGACCATCCCGCTGCCCGACAGCGGCTTTATAACATCGCGATGGATGAACCCGTCGACTATGGCGCACTGGCCGCCTATCTGCACCGCACGCGCGGCTTGGGCCATGTGCCGGTGCAAGGCCCCTATCACAGCACTTGGCTTTCCAACACGCGGGCCAAGGCAGAACTGGGTTGGCGGCCGCAATACAACCTTGAAAAACTTGTGGAATCTGCGTGGTCCCACATCCGGGCGGCCGATGATCCGCGCCGGATCTGGTATCCCGGCTGATCGGGCCTTGGCCTGCAAAGAACAACAAAAGCAACAGTGGAGGATGGAAGATGAAAGGTGCGAATATTCTGATGGCCAGCGTCTCATTGGCCATGCTGGCGGGGGGCGCTTGGGCCGAAGACAAGGTTCTGGCCATCGTCGTCAAAGGGCTGGACAATCCCTTCTTTGAACAGATCAATCTGGGCTGCCAAAAGTGGAACGCGGAAAACGCCGGAAAAGGCTATACCTGCTTCTACACCGGCCCTGCCTCGTCCGCCGATGAGGTGGGCGAAGTGCAGATCGTCGAAGACCTGCTGAACCGCTCGGACGTGGCTGCCATTGCCATTTCACCGTCGAACGCCCCCTTGATGGCCAAGATGCTGCGCGAAAAAGCCCCCTCGATTCCGGTGATGACGGTCGATGCGGATCTGTCAGCCGAGGATGCCGATCTGCGGGCGACTTACCTTGGGACCGACAACTATCTGATGGGCGTAAAATTCGCCGAACATCTGAAAGGGTTGAAGCCCGAAGGCGGCACGGTCTGCCTTCAGCTGGGCAATGTCGCCGCGGCCAACATCAACGCCCGCGCAGCGGGCACGCGCGACACGCTGGCCGGTGAAAAGGGCATCGAGCGGCTGGAAGGACAGGGCGGCTGGACCGAAATCGCGGGTTGCCCAGTGTTCACCAACGATCAGGCGGATCTCGCGAACCAGCAGATGGCCGATACCTTCACCGCCAATCCTGATCTGACGGCCTTTATGCTGATCGGCGGCTGGGCCCAGTTCGCGCCGCAGGCTTATGCGCAGGTGACCGATCAGGTGATGGCGAAACTGACCGACAAGTCGATGGTCATCGTGGCGGGCGACACCCTGCCGCCGCAGATGGAGGCGCTGAAAGCCGGGCGCAGCCATGTGCAGGTGGGGCAGCGTCCGTTCGAAATGGGCTATCGCGCACCATCGGTGATGATCGACCTGATCGAGGGCAAAACGGTGGAGCCGATCATCTTTACCGGCCTTGATGAATGCACCCAGGAAACCGCCGACAGCTGCATCGGCGGCTGACAGCGAGCGCCCGGTCGGGCCGTTCCTCGACCTGACCGGGCCGAATTTTGAAACAGCAACAACACCGGAAACGGGGCGACTTTGTCCCGCAGAGGGGTGTTGCCCAAATTTTGGAGACAACAATGAAACGGAACCGGACATCCCCCTTGGCGATTGTGGCCCTTTTGGCCAGCACTCTGGCTGCGCCGGCGCAGGACAAAAAGGCGCTGGTCTTTGTGGTCAACGGCGCATCGGACTTTTGGAAACTGGCCGAGGCCGGGGTCAAGAAGGCACAAGAAGAACTGCCAAACTACGATCTGCAATTCAAATACCCCGAACAGGCGGCCGCCGCCGTGCAGCAGCGCCTGATGGACGATCTTGTGGCGGCGGGTGTCGCGGCCATCATGGTCAGCGCCGTCGATCCGAAATCCTCGACCGAGGCTTTGAACCGGATCGGGGGGCAGGTGCCCCTGTTCACCACCGACAGCGACGCGCCCGACACGAATCGTGTGGCCTATATCGGATCGTCCAACACCGACGCCGGAATGCAGGCCGGGGAAATCGCGTTGAAAGCGATGCCGGATGGCGGCAAATGTATCGGCTTTGTCGGCCTGCCGGGGGCGGACAATGCCCGCGAGCGGATCGACGGGATGAAGGCCAAGATTGCCGGATCGAATGTCGAACTGATCGACGTGCGGGGCGATGACATCGACATGACCCGCGCCAAGCGAAATGTCGAGGATGCCTTGGCCGCCAACCCCGACATCAACTGCATGGTGGGCTTTTATTCCTATAACCCGCCTCGGATTTACGAGGTGCTGAAAGAGGCCGGCAAGCTGGGCCAGATCACCGTCATCGCCTTTGACGAAGACCCGATCACCTTGGGCGGCGTGCGCGAAGGCTCGATTGCCGGGACCGTGGTCCAGCAACCCTATGAATGGGGCTATCAGGGGATGAAGCTGATGGCGGCGGTGCTGGAAGGCGACATGTCGATGATCCCGGAAAACAAGCTGGTGATCGTCCCGACGGCGATCATCGACCAATCCAACGTGGACGCATTCGAGGCAGAGCTGAAACAGCGCATCGGCGGCTGACCCTTGAAGCGTGGGCAGGCGGGCGCACCTCCCTTGGCCCGTCTGCCCCTTTTTGCTGGATAGAAGATGTTTCTGAAATTTGAATCCGTGTCGAAAGCCTATCACGGCATTCCGGCCCTCCAGGGCATCGATCTGGATGTGGCACGGGCCGAGGTTCTGGGTCTCGTTGGGGAAAACGGCGCGGGCAAATCGACGCTGATGAAAATCCTGGGTGGCGTGATCCAGCCCGACAGTGGCCATGTCACGCTGGAAGGGGTCTCAAGCAACGGCCTTACGATCCGCCAGTCGCAGGCCGCGGGCATTGCCTTTGTGCATCAGGAACTCAACCTGTTCGACAATCTGACCGTCGCCGCCAATATCTTACTGCACCGCGAACCCTTGCGCGGCGGGTTTTTGCGGCTGGTCGATGAACCGGCCATGGCCCGCTTGGCCGCACCCTTGCTGGCGCGGCTGGGGGCGGAGTTTCCGGCAGATCGCTCCCTGTCCAGCCTATCGCTCGCGGAACGGCAATTGGTCGAAATTGCCAAGGCCTTGTCGATGCAGGCCCGGCTGATCATCCTTGATGAACCGACCTCCAGCCTGACCGCAACAGAAACCGAACGATTGTTAGGTATCGTGCGCGCGCTTAGGCAAGATGGCGTTGCGGTGATCCTCATCACCCACAGGCTGGCCGAGGTTCAGGCCGTGGCTGATCGCGTGGCGGTGCTGCGCGACGGGCGCAAAATCACGGAACTGACGGGGCCGCAGATCCGGCCCGACGTGATGACGCGCCACATGGTCGGTCGCGATCTGGCCCAGATATACCGGCGTCCCGCCCGCCCACCCGCCGACACGCTGCTAGAGGTCGATCAGGTTCGCACCTTTCGCTATCCGACCCAGCCGATAACCCTGACGGTGCGCGCGGGCGAGATTGTGGGGCTGGCGGGGCTGATTGGTTCGGGCCGCAGCGAATTGGCAGGTACGATCTTCGGTCTGGACCGCCCTCTTTCCGGCCAGATCCGCGTGGCGGGTGACCCAGTCCCGCCCGGCGATCCTCGGGCCGCCATGACAGCTGGGGTCTGTCTGGTGCCCGAGGATCGTAAGGCTTGCGGTCTGATCGTTGATTTTTCCATCACCGACAACTTCGCCCTGCCCAATCTGCCCGCCCTTTGCCGTCTTGGTCTGGTCCAACGCGCCAAAACAACGACTCTGGCGCAGGAACAGGGAAGCGCGCTGGACTTACGGGCAGCGGGGATGGGCCAACCTGTGCGCAGCTTGTCGGGCGGAAATCAGCAAAAGGTGGTGATCGGCAAATGGCTGGCCCGTGCCCCGCGCGTGCTGATCTTTGACGAACCCACGCGCGGGGTGGATGTCGGGGCCAAGGGCGAAATCTATGGCCATATGCGCCGTCTGGCCGATGCTGGTGCGGCGGTGCTGATGGTGTCCTCGGATATGGAGGAAGTCATCGGCGTCTCGGACCGGGTGCTGGTCATGCACGAAGGCCGCATCGCGGGGGAACTGACGCGGGACGACCTTTCGGAACAATCCATCCTCTCCTTGGCCGTCGGGCGCGGTCAAGACGATTTGCACAAAGAAAAGAAACGACACATCGCATGACAAACCGTAAAAACCTTGGCCTTTTGCTTCTGATCCTTGCCGTCGGGGCCACCGTCGCCCTGATCAATCCCCGTTTTCTGGCCCCGGTGAACCTTTCGAACACCGCCAATCTGGTGGGCCTCTTCGGCATCTTTGCCGTGGCCCAGGCTTTCGTCATCATTTCCGGCGGGATCGAGCTTTCGGCGGGTTCGGTCATCGCCCTGCTGGGCGTGCTGTTCGTCGATCTGATCGCCACCGAGACGCTTTCGCCGCTGGTCTGCTTTCTGGCGATGCTGGCGATGGGGGCGGTGATCGGATTCATCCACGGCTGGCTGGTGGCGCGCCTAGGGTTGCAACCCTTTGTCGTCACCCTTTGCGGCCTGCTGATCTATCGCGGCTTGGCGCGCTACTACACCGAAGACGCCACCGCCGGCTTTCCCTTTGGCGCCAGCTTTCCCACGCTGGAATGGATCACCACGGGCCGCATCCTTGGCGTGCCCAACAGCCTGACGGCCTTTGTCGTTCTGGCCCTGATCATGGGCGTCGTCCTGCACCGTTCCGCCTATGGCCGCTATCTTTTCGCGACCGGACGGAACGAGGAGGCCGCCCGCTACAGCGGTGTGCCCACCGCCCGCATCCTCATCGCCGCCTATGTGATTTCCGGCGTGCTGACCGCCATCGCCGCTGTTTATTTCGCGATGTACACGCGCTCCATTTCCCCCTCTTCCCACGGCAATTTCTATGAACTTTATGCCATTGCCGCCGCAGTTCTGGGCGGCTGTTCCCTGCGCGGCGGCGAGGGCTCGATTGTCGGCGTAGCACTTGGCGTCGTGCTTTTGCAGGTCTTGCAGAATCTGGTCAACCTGCTCGGCATCCCCTCATCCCTCAACTTTGCCGTCATGGGCTCGGTCATTCTCGCGGGCGTACTGGCCGACAACCATTTCCTGCGCCGCCGTGATCGCCCCTGAAACCAACGCATTCTGCCCAACGGGGCCGCTTCCACCGCCCCCTTCGCCCATTGCTTTCCGCCCACCGTTGCGGCACAGCTTCGCCAACAGCGAAAGGATGCCCCATGCCCGCCCTTCAAACCCGGATTGACCGTTGCTTTGCCCGCCTGCGGGCCGAGGGCAGCAAGGCTTTCGTCGCCTATATCATGGGCGGTGACCCTGATCCGGCGACCAGCCTTGCTGTCATGAAAGGCCTTCCGGACGCAGGCGTTGACATCATCGAACTCGGCATGCCCTTCACCGACCCGATGGCCGACGGCCCCACCATCCAACTTGCCGGCCAGCGCGCCCTTGATGCCGGCATGACCATGGACAAGGTTCTGGATATGGTCCGCGCCTTTCGCCAAAGCGACGACCGCACCCCCATTGTCCTTATGGGCTATTACAACCCCATCTACGCCCGCGGTGTCGACCGTTTTCTCGCCGATGCCAAGGCCGCTGGCATCGACGGCCTGATCGTTGTCGACCTGCCCCCCGAAGAGGATGAGGAACTCTGCCTTCCCGCCCAGGCGGCGGGCCTGAACTTCATCCGTCTTGCCACCCCCACCACCGATGCCAAACGCCTTCCCCGCGTTCTGCAAAACACCTCGGGTTTTGTCTATTATGTCTCCATCACTGGCATCACCGGGGCTGCCACCGCCCAGGCCGCCAATGTCGCCCCCGAGGTCGCCCGCATCAAAGCCGCCACCGATCTGCCCGTCATTGTCGGCTTCGGCATCAACACCCCGAATGCCGCCCATGACATTGCCGCCATCGCCGATGGCTGTGTCGTAGGCTCCGCCATCGTCAAGGATATCGGTGCTGGCAAGCCTGTCGCCGATGTTCTGGCCAATGTCAGCGCCTTGGCCGCTGGGGCGCACCGCGCCTGAAACGCCTCGGCACTGCGCGCCTAGCCGGTTTTCACCGGAGGCCCAAACCGCGCCAGCATCCGGTCCCGGATCTGGTCCCGCGCCTGCCGATAGGCCGACAGCTTCGCCTCCCGCGTTTCCCCCAGACCCGTCGGGTCCAGAATCGGCCAGTATTCCACATTCAGATGCGCAAACCGCGTCAATTCCAACGCCTTATGCTGGCTGGCGGGTGACAGGGCGATCACCAGATCGAACTGCCCCAGATCATCCCCCCCCTCTTGCATTTCCGCAAAAGACCGCGACCGGTGCCGCGAAAGCTCGATCCCCAATTCCTGACAGACGGCAATCGAAAAGCCGTCAATCTCCATATCATTCACCACACCCGCCGACTGCACATAGGCCTTCTGCCCGTAGAACTTCTTCATCAAGGCCTCGGCCATCGGCGAACGCACCGCATTGTGGTCACAGCAGAACAGCACCGCCTGCGGAAAATCCCCCATCAGCGCCCTCCCCAATTCAAAGCGCAAATCAAGGTGAACAGCCGCCGCGCCGTCGCCGTATCGACCACAGCCTTCCCCTCCAGCCGTTCCTGCAAGACCCGCGCCCCTTCGTTGTGGATCCCCCGCCGCGCCATATCAATCGCCTCGATCTGGCTGGGCGGCAGCCGCTTCACCGCATCGAAATAGCTTTCGCAAATCTGGAAATAATCCTTCGCCACCTGCCGGAACGGCCCCAAAGACAGATGGAACTCCACCAGCTTCGCTCCACTTTCCGTCGTCAGATCAAAGACCAGCCGCCCCTCGCGGATCCCCAGGGCCAGCGCAAACGGCCCCTCTTGCCCCGCCAGATCAAAGCGGTTCTCCTCCAGCAGATCAAACACCGCCACCCGCCGATCCTGCTCGATCTCGGGCGTCGGAGGCGCAAGGCCACGGTCATCAATCTCGATCCGGCAAAGGCGTGTCATCATCTGGCTTTCGGCTGTTGCTGTGACATTGGCCGGATCAGGGCGCTTCCGCAAGGGGGGCGTCGTCATGGGCAGGCAGCACCAAAATCAGCCAAATTTCAGTATCTTCTGTGCGCCCGCAACACGACGCCTACAGGAGAACCATCGAACGAATTGATGGCGACAACAATCCGCGTCTTCGGTGACTGAAGTACCTTGATGGCATCGAAAAAGGATGACTCCGCTGGCATTAGTCGAAGGCCATCCGCAACTGTAGGTCTGTTCAAAAGATCGGCAACAGTGTAGTCATTCAGGTCGATCAGCCCCGCCTGATCACGGGCTTTCCCCGCCATGTAAAGCGCCAATTGCTGATGCGTGATGGCCCCGACAACCTGCCCATTCTCCATGCAGACGAATGCTGCAAGGGAGTGTGTTTCTTCCTGGTTCAATTTGAGGAGCGATGTTGCTCGTTCCACAATCGCGAATCTTTCATCTGCCTTGCTGGCCAAAGTGACGGGCGCGGACCCGTCGGCCTTAGGTCGGGAACGCAGGACAGTGCTTATGGTTGAATGATGTCGCACCCAATCGGCGGTGAGGTGGCATCGAAGATCCACCAGCTTGATGATTCTCGAATGCAGTTCGGGCACGTTCATATCCAGAATTGGTTCATGATGCGCGACCCTGTTTCTGATGCCGTTGATTGCCCTCGCCAGCAACTGAATTTCGTGGCGCCCTTCGCCGTGAGAAAGATGCGGAAATGCAATATTGGCCTTGGTTCGCCACAGATCAGCGTATTCAACGCGAAACAGATTGGACCAGAAATCAAAGGTAAGCTCAGCGATCACCTTCCCGCGACTGTCAGACTTGGCTCGCGCGACGGCTTTATCCAAGGCGGCTGCGCTTTCCGGTGTCAGAACATCGCTGCGAAAGCGCATGTCTTTGTGCCATGCCGCGCCAAACTGCTGCATAAGGACACTATCAACCGCGTTGCGAAGCGTCACCTCCGCCACGCTGAGTGGAAAGAGCAATGACTTTGCCAGTCTCGCGTTATAAAGATACAGTGCGAAGGCAAAGACCTCGTCGCCGCTAGCTTTCGTGATGTATTTTGCAAACCTTGGTTCGGAAAGCGACACCTTGACTGCGGTGATCGTTGCCGCATCGTACTGGTAGGGAACTTGACTCTCTGCCATTGCGGAAGTATGTATCTTTCATAGCAGTCGAACTGGCCCCACTGGCTTTGCTACGCGCCATCGACATCAAACTAAGACACCAGGTCGGGCGAGCCCCCACCTGGTGTTGCTACTTTGGAGGGTTTGTTGCGCTTTTGCAATCACTCCCGCGAATGTTGCCTTCCTGAGGGGCGTCTCTAACTGCTAAATGATCTTTCTTTCCCCCAACCCCTCAAACAACCGCAACAAATACCCATCCGGGTCGGCCACGGCGATCTGCCTTTGGCCCAATTCCTGATCGCCCCGGCGATACCATTTCTCCTCCGGCCCGATCAAAAGCGGAAAGCCCCCTGCGGCCAGCCGCGCCAAAATCGGGGTCAGCGCCGACACCTCGATCTGAAAATTCACGCCCCGGCCAAAGGGATATTCCTTGGGCAAGTGCCCGCCGTCGAAATCGCGGCCCAGCCCGATCTGGTCGATCATCAGCGCCGCGCCGTCGCGTTCCAGAAAGCAAAAGCCTTCCTCGGGGCGTTCATAGGCAACGGCAAAGCCCAGGACATCCCGATAAAACGCCCGGCTGACCCGCCAGTCACGGACAGAAAGTTCGGGGGTCAGGGGCATGGTCAATCCTTATCCTTCACCGCGCCGGTCATGGCGTTTGGTCGATCACAATCCTAACCACCCGTTCAGCGCGCTCCCCCTCGTGGGGAGGGGTCAGGGGTGGGGGGCGTCACAAGCGGTGGTTTTGCCCCTTATCGGTAGGGTGCCGGCTTGCACGCGCCAGAATATTCAAATATTCGCATAAATAATAAGAACCAAAGACTTGCCAGCGATTTCACGCGTGAAAACCTACCCGTTCAGCCGATCCAGCCTTGCCCGCACGCTCAACCCGTGGGCCTGCAAACTTTCAGAAATGGCCAGCCTTTCCGCCGCCGGTCCAATCGCCGCCAGGGCCTCGGGGGTCATCCTCGCCAGAGTGGTCCGCTTCATGAAATCCAGCACCGAAAGCCCACTGGAAAACCGGGCGGAACGGGCCGTCGGCAAGACATGGTTCGGCCCGCCGACATAGTCTCCGATGGCCTCAGGGGTCCAGGAACCCAGAAAGATCGCCCCCGCCTCGGTCGTCTTTTCGGCCAGCTTTTCCGGCTCGGCCACACACAATTCCAGATGCTCGGGCGCGATCCGGTTCGATAGAACCGCCGCCTCATCCAAATCCCGGACGACAATCACCGCCCCATGCGCCGCCCAGCTGGCCCCCGCAATCGCCCGCCGTTCCAGCGTTTCCAACCGCCGCTCCACCGCCGCCGCGACCGCCCGCCCAAAGGCGGCATCATCCGTGATCAGGATCGACTGCGCGCTCTCATCGTGCTCGGCCTGCGACAGCAGGTCGAGCGCGATCCAATCCGGGTCATTGTCCCGGTCCGCGATCACCAGAATTTCCGAAGGGCCCGCGATCATATCAATCCCCACCCGCCCGAAAACCCGCCGCTTCGCCGCCGCCACATAGGCATTCCCCGGCCCGGTGATCTTGTCCACCGCCTGCACCGTTTCCGTCCCATACGCCAGCGCCGCAATCGCCTGCGCGCCCCCCATCCGATAGACCGTCACAACCCCGGCCAATTCAGCGGCCAGCAGAACCAAAGGATTGACGACCCCGCCCGGCGTCGGACAGGCGATGACCAGCCGCTTGACCCCTGCCACCTGCGCCGGAATGGCGTTCATTAGGACAGAGGAAGGATAGGTCGCCAAGCCCCCCGGCACATACAGCCCTGCCGCCGGAATCGGCGTGAAACGCCAACCCAGCGTCGCCCCGGTTTCATCGGTCCAAAGCAAGTCCGAAGGCCGCTGCCTTTCGTGATAGGCCCGGATTCGCGCCGCAGCCAGTTCCAGCGCCGCACGGTCTTCGGGCGTCACCTTGGCAATCTCGGCGGCAATCTCGGCTTTGGAAAAAGCCAATTTGTCTGCCGTCAGAGCCAGCCGATCAAACCGAGCGGTCAGTTCCAGAACCGCCCCATCACCCCGCGCGCGCACATCGGCGATAATCGTCGCCACGGCCTGATCGACATCCTCGGCCTCTTCCCGCTTCATGCCCAGAAGTGCCGCGAAATCCGCCTCAAAACCGGCATCTTGGGTCGACAGGAACAGTGGCATCGCAGGTGTCCTTTCAAAGAATGCCCCCCCATAGCCCCGGAAAGGCGCCCGCTCAACCGGAGTCACAGTGATTTCTCGCGGTTTCGCTTGCCAGCGCGAGGCATTTCCCCTATGGCACCGCCCATCCAAACCCTGCGCCAGTGGCGTGGGGCTTGGTTTCATTGAGCAAGACCGGCGGAGACAACCGCAAGGCCCGTGAAAAGACGTGAAAGGACAAACTGCACATGTGCGCTAAAGCAACTATGGACGAATTCGAAGCCCTTTTGAAGGAAAGCTTTGAAATTGACACCCCCGAAGAGGGCACGGTTGTCAAAGGCAAGGTCATCGCCATCGAGGCGGGCCAGGCCATCATCGACGTCGGCTACAAGATGGAAGGCCGCATCGATCTGAAAGAATTCGCAAACCCCGGCGAAGCCCCGAATATCAACGTGGGCGATACCGTTGAGGTTTATCTGGACCGCGTGGAAAACAGCCGCGGCGAAGCCCAGATCAGCCGTGAAAAGGCCCGCCGCGAGGAAGCCTGGGATCGTCTGGAAAAAGCCTATGCGTCGGAAACCCGCGTCGATGGCGCGATCTTTGGCCGGGTCAAAGGTGGTTTCACCGTCGATCTGGGGGGCGCTGTGGCGTTCCTGCCGGGCAGCCAAGTGGACGTGCGTCCGGTGCGCGATGCTGGCCCGCTGATGGGCATGAAGCAGCCGTTCCAGATTCTGAAAATGGACCGTCGCCGGGGCAACATCGTTGTGTCGCGTCGTGCGATCCTGGAAGAAAGCCGTGCCGAACAGCGCGCCGAAGTCATTGGCAACCTGACCGAAGGTCAGACGGTCGATGGCGTGGTCAAGAACATCACCGAATACGGTGCGTTCGTGGATCTGGGTGGCGTCGATGGTCTGCTGCACGTGACCGACATGGCTTGGCGCCGTGTGAACCATCCTTCGGAAATCCTGTCGATCGGCGAGACCGTCAAGGTTCAGGTCATCAAGATCAACAAGGACACGCACCGCATTTCCTTGGGCATGAAGCAACTGCAATCCGATCCGTGGGATGCTGTTGAAAAAGCCTATCCGCTGGAATCGGTCCACAAGGGCCGCGTGACCAACATCACCGACTACGGCGCCTTTGTGGAGCTGGAAGCGGGTGTGGAAGGTCTGGTTCACGTCTCGGAAATGTCCTGGACGAAAAAGAACGTGCATCCCGGCAAGATCGTTTCGACCTCGCAAGAAGTCGACGTCATGGTTCTGGAAATCGACAGCGCAAAACGTCGCGTGTCGCTGGGCCTGAAGCAGACGCAGCGCAACCCGTGGGAAGTGTTTGCGGAATCGCACCCCGTTGGCAGCGTGATCGAAGGCGAAGTGAAGAACATCACCGAATTCGGTCTGTTCGTCGGCCTGGAGAACGACATCGACGGGATGGTTCACCTTTCGGACCTGAGCTGGGATCAGCGCGGGGAAGAGGCGATCCAAAACTACCGCAAGGGCGACATGGTGAAAGCCGCTGTCACCGAAGTGGATATCGAGAAAGAGCGGATCAGCCTTTCGGTCAAGGCGCTGGGCGAAGACACGTTCAGTGACGCGATTGATGGGGTGAAGCGTGGGTCGATCATCACCTGCACCGTTTCGGCCATCGAAGAAGGCGGGATCGAGGTGGAATACAACGGCATGAAGTCGTTCATCCGCCGTTCGGATCTGGCCCGCGACCGTGGCGACCAGCGTCCGGAGCGTTTCCAGGTGGGCGACAAGATCGATGCCCGCGTGACGAACGTTGATTCCAAAGCCCGCAAGCTGGGCCTTTCGATCAAGGCACGTGAGATCGCCGAAGAGAAAGAGGCCGTCGAACAGTATGGCTCGTCCGATTCGGGCGCGTCGCTGGGCGACATCTTGGGTGCTGCGCTGAAGGGCGGCAACTAAGCCTTAGGGCTGTATCGATTTCGGGTGTTTTCACCCGATTGGAGGCCCCGCTGGCAACGGCGGGGCCTTTCCGTTGCGGGGATAGGGGCAATCGACACGGGTTTCCTGTTTGTCAGGCGGAATTTTCCGCCTATAGTCCGGATATAAAACAACAACGGGGTTTGGAACCTCGAAGCCCGCCACAGGGGGATGTTACGGATGATCCGTTCGGAATTGATCCAGAAGATTGCGGATGAAAATCCGCACCTGACGCAGCGCCATGTTGAGCGTATTGTGAACACGGTTTTTGAAGAAATCATCGAAGCGCTGGCCAAGGGGGACCGTGTGGAACTTCGTGGTTTCGGGGCGTTCTCGGTCAAGTCGCGCGAGGCGCGTGTGGGCCGAAACCCGCGCACGGGTGAATCCGTGCAGGTCGATGACAAGAAAGTGCCGTTTTTCAAGACGGGCAAGTTGTTGCGCGACCGGCTGAACACCAAGTAAGACGGATCAGCGCCTGCTGTCGGGCGTGGCAAGGGTGGGGCTGCCATGATCCGTTGGCTTCGTTATCTGTTTCTGGGCACCTTGGCGATTGCGCTGGTGACATTGGCCTTGGCCAACCGTTCGGTTGTTCGGGTGCAAGCCCTGCCGGATGATATGGCGGCCTTTTTGGGGCTAGACCTGTCCGCGGAACTGCCGCTGTTTCTGGTGATTTTTGGGGCGATTGTGGTGGGGCTGATGATCGGCTTTGCCTGGGAATGGCTGCGGGAACACCGCTATCGGGCCGATGCGCGGGCCAAGGGGCGGGATGTGAGCCGTCTGGAGCGGGAATTGGCCGTGATGCGCGATGCGGGGCAGGTGCCGCCACAGGATGATGTGCTGGCGATTCTGGATCAGGGCAGGCGCTAGGCGATGGATCTGATTCGGGTCAAGATCTGCGGTCTGCGGACTGTGGGGGATGTGCAGGCGGTGGCAGAGGCTGGCGCTGCCTATATGGGGCTGGTGTTCTTTGCCAAAAGCCCGCGGAACCTGACGCTGGAACAGGGTCGGGAACTGGCCTTGGCCGCACCGGTGGGGCTGGCGAAAGTGGCCTTGGTGGTGAACCCGGATGATCCCACATTGGATTCGATTGTCGAGGCGATGCCCTTGGACATGATCCAGTTGCACGGGGCCGAAACGCCGGAACGGGTGGCCCAAGTGCGGGCGCGCTATGGTCTGCCGGTGATGAAGGCGATGGGTGTGGCCAGTGAAGACGATCTGGCGGGGCTGATGGAGATGAGCCTTGCCGCCGACCAGCTGCTGATCGACGCGAAACCGGCAAAGGGGGAATTGCCGGGGGGCAATGGGCTGACGTTTGACTGGCGTTTGCTGGTGGGGCGGAAGTGGCTGAAGCCTTGGATGCTGGCAGGGGGCTTGCACGCGGGCAATGTGGCGGATGCGGTGCGGCTGACCGGGGCGCGGCAGGTGGATCTGTCGAGCGGCGTGGAAAGCGCGCCGGGGGTGAAGGATCATGCGAAGATCCGGGAATTCATGGCCGCGGTGCGGGGCTGATGGGCTTTTTGCGCTATCTTTGGGCGAAACAGCGGGTTCTGGCGCTGGTCTTATTGGTGGCGCTGGCGGGGCTTGGCTGGTTCGGTTGGGGGGCGGCGCGGGACGCCTTGTATTTCGCCGATCCGGCGCATCAGCGGCAGGATCTGGCGAACTGGATGTCGCCGCGCTATGTCGCCAAAAGCTGGGATTTGCCTCCGGACGTGATCATCCGGGTGATGGATCTGGAGCCGGATCACAAACAGAAGACACTGAAAGATGTGACCGAACATCTGGGCATCACCTTGGCCGAATTGCAGGTGCGGGTGGAACAGGCGCGGGCGCAGATGGACGCGCGGCGAATGCTGGATCACCTGATCCATGACTGAAACGCTGCTGGCCCTTGTGCCGACCTATGGGGTCTGGCTGATCCTGTTTGGGGTGATGCTGTCGACACTGGCCATTCCGGTGCCAGTCTCGATGCTGGTGATGACGGCGGGGGGCTTTGCCAGCACGGGGGATATGGTGCTGTGGCAGGTGCAGGCGGCGGCTTTGGGCGGCTGTATGCTGGGCGATCAACTGGCCTATAACATCGCGCGCAAGGGGGGCACGCGGTTGATCGGCGGGTTGAAAGCGCGGCCAAGGCTAGGGCCTGCGGTGATCCGGGCCGAGGCGATGCTGGAACGCAAGGGGGCGGTGGCGGTGTTTTTGTCACGGACGGTGCTGTCGCCGCTGGGGCCCTATATGGGCTATCTGTCGGGGGCGTTGCGGTTCAACTGGTGGGCCTTTACGGCGGCGGCGGGGGTGGGGGCGGCGTGTTGGGCTGTGGCCTATTCCTATCTGGGCTATACCTTTGCCACCCGGATTGCAGAAATCGCCAGCCTGATCAGCAATGCCTTGGGTTTCATTCTGGCAGGCTGTGTGGTTGTCGGGCTGGGGGTCTATCTATGGCGCAGCTACCTTGCGGACCGGGGCGAACAGTCACCAGACCCGGCGGATAGGCAGGGCATCAAAGACGGTGTCGGCAGAGATGAGGGTGAGGTCTAAGGAGAGGGCGGTGGCCGCGATGATCCGATCGAAAGGGTCGCGGTGGGGCCAGTCGAGAAGGCCTGCCAAAGCGCATATTTGTGTTCCCGGTGCAATCGGCGTGCCACCGCGGGCCACCAACACGCTTTCAATGTCGTCCAGATGGCCGTTCATTTCCGGCCATTTGCCCAAACGAACTTTTTGACCGATCTCGTATACACTCACCGTTGACAGGCATACGGTGTCTGCTTGGTCCAGAAACAACTGGACTCGACTGCTGATTTTGCCGGGCATGGTCACGATCCACGCCCAAGCATGGGTGTCCAGCAAAAGTTGGGTCAATCACGCCCCTCCCACGCCCGAAGATCTTCTTCTGACATGGGTTCCAGAAAATCGGGCACGGTGCCAGCCAAATGCTCTAGCCCGCCCATGCGGAACTTGCCCTTGTGGATCGGCACCAGCCGCACCATGGGTTCGTTGTCGCGCGCAATGATCACCTCTTCGCCTTTTTTGGCGGCCTCGATCAATTGCGAAAGCCGACTTTTCGCTTCATGCATGTTCACTTGCATCGCGGGCTCCTGTGTCTGCTTAGCTAACTTAGCTAACCTCGCCCCAAAATTCAACCATCGCGCCTTTCGTCCAGCAGTTTGCGCAGTTCGGTCAGGCCGGGCAGCAGGGCGGCGGCCTTTTCAGGGGGGAAGGCTGCGGCCAGTTCCATAATGTCGGGGGCCATCGCGGCCAGCGCCTGTTCTCGGAAGGCGCGGCCTGCATCGGTCAGCCAGACCTGTTTGGAACGGCCATCCTCGGGGTTCGGGCGCACCGCGATATGGCCCCGCTTTTCCAGCAGGGCAATGGTGTGAGTCATCGTCGTCTTTGGCACCTGAAAGGCCCGCGCCAGTTCCAAGGGTGTCCGCCCGTCGCGCACCCGGATCAGGTGGTTCAGAAGCGCGAATTGCGAGGTCAGGTGGCCGGGCGGCATCCGTGCCTCAAACATCGCGGCCGACAGTTGCGCGAGAATGCCGATTTCGTTGAACAGGACAAAGAAGGCGGCCAGCGCCGCCCCCCGATCCGATCCCTGTTCATCCTGCGCCATTTGCAATCCGTGTTTCCAACGGCCAGCGGGGGCTGGGGCCAACCTCTGGCCCGAAGCCGATCCTGCCCAACATCTGAACCGTCCCGCCATTGGGCGCAAGCCTTGCGTGGATGTCACGGTAAGGGCCGGCCATTTCCGGGAATTCCTGCAAGGCTTGGCTTAGCGGTTGCAGCGACAGCCCCGCCGCCGTCGCCGCCAGATGCAGGCGCAGCCAATCCTCGCCCACTGCCAATTGGCTAGCCCTGTCATTGGCGGGGGTCACCAGCCAGACATGGCCCATCGCCGTATCGCAATTGGCAAAGACGGCGGCCATGCCCTGTTGATAGACGGTGCTGGTCGTGTCCAGCGCCGTTTCGCGGGTGAATTGGCCGGTGGCCGCCAGCATTTCAAAGAGCGGGCCGCCAAAGTCGATCCCATCGGGGTTGGCATCGGTTTCCTTGGCCCCGATGCGGAACAGGTTGACGCTTTCGGCATAGGTGCGTGGCGTGGCTACTTCGATAGCCAGCGCGTTGTGGGTGAATTCGCGCAGGGATTGGACATGCGCCGGATCGACCGAAGCGCCAAAGTCGGAAAAGATCACCGCCTTGGCCATAGGTTCAAGCAGGGCAGAGGGCACGGGGCGGGTCAGGTCATAGGGTTCCTTGACCGAACGCCGCGCCAGAACCTGCGCAAACAGCGGGTCGGGCAGGGCCTTGCTGTCCGGCGTCAGGCGGATATGGGCGATGGGGCGGGCGTCTAGCCCTTCCGGGGTCTCGCCCATAGGAAAGGGCGTGATCTCGGCCCGCAGACCGTCTTGCAAGGCGGCCATCCGCAGCAGGCCAAGGAAGGCACCCAGCCCCACGGTGATCTGCCGGTTCATCGGGTCGGTTTCCGGCAGCAGGCGGTTCAGGTCGGCGAAAAGCGTGATTTCGTTAGGCGTTGCCAGATCGACCAGCCAAGGCTGACGATTGTGCGGGTTCGGGGCCAGCAGCGCATAGGACAGCGCCCGGATGCGCGGATCATCCCCTTGCCCCGCTTGCCCCCAGGGCAAAAGCGCCGTCTGTGGTGCGCGCATGGCGACCTTAGCCCCGACAGCGGTGGCAGCAAGGATGACACCCCCGCCCAGAATGAACAGCGATTTCCGACGCGACAGGCTCATGGCTTCCTCCATATAATCCGATATCGCACTATTTAGTGCGATATCGGATTATATGCAAGCCCCCTGATCCGGCTTTACCCTTGCCCCCAGCAAGGCTACATCACGGGGGACAGCAAAGGGGCGCGTGATGGACGACGGAATCAACAGCTATATGACCGGGCCGGACGAACAGGGGCGCTTTGGCCTGTTCGGGGGGCGGTTCGTCAGCGAAACCCTGATGCCGCTGATCCTAGAGCTGGAACAGCGGTATGAATTCGCCAAGACCGACCCCAGCTTTTGGGCGGAAATGGACGATCTATGGAAGCACTACGTCGGTCGCCCCTCGCCGCTGTATTTCGCACCGCGCCTGACGGAACATCTGGGCGGGGCCAAGGTCTACTTCAAACGGGACGAGTTGAACCACACCGGCGCGCATAAGATCAACAATGTCTTGGGCCAGATCATTCTGGCCCGCCGCATGGGCAAGACGCGGATCATCGCCGAAACCGGGGCAGGCCAGCATGGGGTGGCCACCGCCACGGTCTGCGCCAAGTTCGGGCTGGAATGCGTGGTCTATATGGGCGCGCATGATGTGGAACGGCAGGCGCCGAACGTCTTCCGCATGCGGCTTTTGGGGGCCAAGGTGGTGCCGGTGACCAGCGGTCGGGGCACGCTGAAAGACGCGATGAACGATGCCCTGCGCGACTGGGTGACCAATGTGCGCGATACGTTTTATTGCATCGGCACGGTGGCGGGCCCGCATCCCTACCCGGCCATGGTGCGCGATTTCCAAAGCATCATCGGCAAAGAGGTGCGCTGGCAGCTTGAGGAGCAGGAAGGCAAGGGCCGCCTGCCCGATACGGTGGTTGCGGCGATTGGGGGCGGATCGAACGCGATGGGGCTGTTCTTCCCCTTCCTCGATGATCCTTCAGTGAACATCATCGGGGTGGAGGCCGGAGGTAAAGGCGTCGATGATCGGATGCAGCATTGTGCCAGCCTGACCGGCGGGCGTCCCGGCGTGTTGCACGGCAACCGGACCTATCTGCTGCAAGACCCGGATGGGCAGATTTTGGAAGGTTTCAGCATCAGCGCGGGCCTTGATTACCCCGGTATCGGGCCGGAGCATGCCTGGCTGCATGATACGGGCCGGGCGGAATATGTGTCGATCACCGATGCCGAGGCGCTAGAGGCGTTTCAGCTTTCCTGCAAGCTGGAAGGGATCATTCCCGCGCTGGAGCCGAGCCACGCGCTGGCCCATGTGATGAAGATCGCGCCGAAACTGCCGCGCGAGCATATCATTGTGATGAACATGTGCGGACGGGGGGATAAGGATATCTTTACCGTCGCCAAGCATCTGGGCTTTGATATGAAGGTCTGATGAAAACGGCCCTAAACCAAAGTTTAGGGCTTTTTTTATTGGGATCACGGCCGTCCCATAAACCTTTTCCCGATAGACCGCCCGCCTGCCGCAGGGGCAAGGCAGGGAAGGGTCGGCACAGGTGGATTTGTCCGGCCTGGCAAAACCTTGCGGACCTCCATCCCCTTGGTCCGTTTGGGGTTGGCACCGGGCCTGTCACACACCGGTTGCGACCATGCTTGATCCAAGGTCTCTGCCCCTTCATTCTAAGGGGCAGAGATCAGATTTTTTGTGCCGTGATTCGCGGCAGTTTCGGGCCAAGCCCGGTTTGGGAAAGGATCGCCGATGCGGGCCAGTTTGTTGCCGCAGGCCAGTCTTGTGGGATTGCTGATGATGGCGGGGACGGCTTTGGCCAACCCGCTGACGGATGACCTTGTTGCGCAGTTGCGCGGGCAGGGGTTTCAGAAGGTTACAATCACGCGGACTTTGCTGGGGCGGGTTTTGATCCTAGGTTCAGCGGCCGAGGGCCAGCGCGAGATCGTGTTGAATCCCAACACCGGAGAAATCCTGCGCGATTATTTCCGGCCAAGGTCAGACATGGTCGTCTCGCCCGCGAACGGCGGAGATACCTTGCTGGTGCGGGGAGATCACGGTTTGGACCAACAATCAGGTAATGGGGGCGACCAGACGGCAACGGGGCCGACGGACAGGCCGGATGGCAGTAGCGATGAAACGGCGACGGGTCCCGTGGATGATCCGAGTGGCCGTGGGGGCGGTGGCGGCAAGACGCCCGCCGAACAGGGCAAGGGCGGTAAGGGTGGCAAGAACGCCGGGAACAACGGTAAGTCCAAGGAAAAATAGGCGCTTTCATGCTGCGGATTTTTAGTAAGCTTTCGATTGTCGTCCTTGTGGCGCTACTGGTGCAGGTCTTCAGTGCGGGTTTCTTTATTTTTGACATCCTGTCGTCGCTGTTCGGTTTCTGGACGGTGCCTTTTGACTGGCAGACGCGGGAATATCTGGAAATCGGTGCGGCGCTGGGGTTGCTGCTGGGTGTGATCATGGGGATCGTGACCCTGTATCATGCGCTTTGGCAGCAAAGCCGGGCCGAAGAACAACTGCGCCGGGCCAGTGTGGCCTTTATGGATCTGCTAGAGGAACAGTTTACCGAATGGGGGCTGACCCCCGCCGAGCGGGATGTGGCGCTGTTTGCGATCAAGGGCCTTTCGACCGCCGAAATCGCGGCGCTGCGGTCCACCAGTGAGGGCACGGTCAAGGCGCAAACCAACGCGATCTACCGCAAGGCGGGGGTCAGCGGGCGGCCGCAACTGCTAAGCCTGTTCATTGACGAGCTGATGCAGGACGCGCCGATGGCGCAGCGGCTGGCAAACGCAAATAC
Organism: Neogemmobacter tilapiae; assembly: GCF_014652215.1. Classification (GTDB taxonomy): domain Bacteria; phylum Pseudomonadota; class Alphaproteobacteria; order Rhodobacterales; family Rhodobacteraceae; genus Neogemmobacter; species Neogemmobacter tilapiae. Next base: position 281,928 of record NZ_BMYJ01000004.1, read on the forward strand.
GCCGGTGCAGGCGGTTCAATCGGCGGCGTAGCTCTGGAGCAGTTCCAGCGGGATCACATCCAACGCGCGCATATGCGTGGCCGCAAGGCGCACCTTGGGGGCCGCGCCTTCGGCATGGGCCTGAATGAAACGGGTGGCGCAAAGGCACCACTGATCTCCGGCCTTGAGCCCGGCAAAGCCGTATTCGGGGCGGGGGGTTGAAAGATCGTTGCCCAGATATTTTGACATCGCCAGAAATTCATCGGTCATGACCGCGCAAACCGTGTGCTGCCCCGCGTCCATCGGCCCGCTGTCGCAGCGGCCATTGCGGAAATAGCCGGTCAGGGGATCCTGCGAACAAAGCTCCAGCCGCCCACCAAGAACGTTGAGGGAAGGGTAACGTTCGCTGGACATGCGGACCTCCTACAATACAGGTTAAATCGTAAACAATCGCCACAGGTTAACAATCTGATTCTTTAGGTTGATCAGATGCTTAAACGATTTCGGGACTCCATATTATCCACCGACCGTGAGCATCCGCACGCCCTAGTTGCAATTGCAGCATTCCCGGCCAGAGCGTGATGCGCAGGCCGACACCCGGCTTTCGTCCATCTTCTTCCATCGCTAAATGCGCCAAAGGTGCGTCAACCGTGGCTTTGGCCCCGGCCTGTGCGATCAATCCCTCACCCTCGGCGCGCTCTGTAGGGGTCAGATATTGCCAGACTATGGTGTGATAGAGCAGGTGCAGACGTCCCGGATAGGCTATCGCCAAGCGTTTTCTGATCCACGGCAAAGCCTCTCCTTTTTCGGGCCGGACCCCAAGAAAAGCTACGAGATCAAGAGCCTTTTCCGTGCGAGCAAGCCTGTCGGCCTGGTCAGCCCATATATAGGAAAGCAAGCGTTCGCGGTCTCGGGTCGGATCAATCGGCGAGCGGTCGACACCCGCGCGGGACAGGACCACGGGGCTAACTGTCGGTGGAAAATCGCCTTCCCATTGAGGGGATAGCGTTAGGGGCGCGTCGTTTGGGCCGTAGGTTTGGCCCCCGAGGTGAAGGGCATAGTGATCCCAGATCATGTTCAGGCCAGCCGAGGCACCAATTTCAGACAGTTCCAATGGAAGTTTGAAACGGTCGCTGAGCCAATGGGCTGCCGCAATCAAAACTGCCGAACGTCGCAATTCATTGGTCTGGGGCGGACTGTCCAGCCACGCGTTCAGATATATTGCATGTTCTGCAAGGGCGGCCCGGAGGATGGTGATTGCTTGCTGGTCGTCAAATTTCTGGTTCGATCTATAGAAATTTTGCAAATCGGTCGCATTACCGGATCGAACAAGGCTGTGAAGCCCGCCAGCGAGCCGCAAAGGAAGAGCGTCGCTGGCGGGGCCAGGCCAGCCCAGAACACGTTCTGTCAGTGGATTGCCAAGAGCGATATCCGAGGCAAGCAATGAGAGAATGCGTGCTGTTAGCGGCGAACCCATCGCCAAACAGGACCGCGACTGTTGTAAGAACTGCTCGCGGACAGATTGGCCCATCAGCGAAACCGATCCATCAATCTTTGCAAGGAACTGCGGTTGTCTTCGTCTTTTGGCTCGGCCTTGGGGATTGTGGCGGCGGGCTCTCGTTCAGGTTTGGCCTCGGCCTTGTCCGACGAACGCGGCGGGTTGGTCCGCAGGGCCACGGCGTTCTGGAAGCGGCTGGCATCACCGCTGGCCAGTGAAACGGCCCCATCCGAAATGCCGCGCAGCAGGTCGTCCAGCCAATCCTGTTCGACCTTGGCGAAATCGTTCAGCACATAGGCGGCAACGGCATCCTTGTGACCGGGATGGCCAATGCCCAGACGGACGCGGTGATAAGCCTCGCCCAGATGGGCATGGATGGATCGCAATCCGTTATGGCCCGCATGACCGCCGCCCGTCTTGACCCGGCATTTGCCGGGGGCAAGGTCGAGTTCGTCGTGAAAGACGGTGATGTCACCAATGTCGATCTTGTAGAACGCCACGGCGGCTTGCACGCTTTCGCCGGACAGGTTCATGAAGGTCTGCGGTTTCAGCAGCAGCACCTTTTCCGCGCCCAACCGCCCTTCGCTGATCTGCCCTTTGAACTTGGCCTGCCAAGGGCCAAAGCCATGATCTGCGGCGATACGCTCCAGCGCCATGAAGCCGATGTTGTGGCGGTTGCCCGCATATTTCGCACCGGGATTGCCCAGCCCCACAAACAGCTTCATCACACTCTCCTTTCCCCCTGAAATAGGGGGAAAGCGGGCAAACCGCAATCAGGCGGCTTGGCGTCCCAAGGCGGCGACCTGTTCCAGCCATTTTTGGCGCAGGACATCGGTGGAATGTTCGACGGGAGAGAAATGGGTAAAGGCCGTGGGGCCAATGCCGACATAGCGCAGGATCTGGCGCGTGACCTGCCGCTTCATCGGGCTGCCCATCGCCCAGCGGAAATACCATTGCGGCGTGTCCGAGGTCAGGATCAGCCGCGCGGTGCGGCCTGTCAGCAGGGGCTTGGGCAGGCCCAGTTTCTTGATGCGCGGGTCAAAGGTGCGGCCGGGCAGGAAGGCGCGGTCGAACAGCGCCTTGGCCTTGCCGGGCAGACCGCCCCACCACATCGGCGTGGTGATCAGCAGGTGTTCGGCCCATTCCAAATGCGCCATGAAGGTTTCAAGGTCAGGCTCCAGCGCCTTGGCCCCTTTGAAGCCCGCCTGCCCGAAATCCATGTCAAAGGCCAAGTCATGCAGATGGCGGATGCGCGTTTCATGCCCCGCCTCACGCGCGGCCTGGGCATAGCTTTCGGCCAAGGCGCGGTTCAGCGACTGAGCGGCGGGATGAAGATTCAGGATCAGGATCTTGCGGGACATGGTGATTCTTTCAAATATGACCGCAGTCACATAAATATTGACCGTGGTCATATTGCAAGCATGAAATTGACCAAGGTCACGTTTTGCGCCATAAGGGGACATGGCCCGCCCCGTGCAACAGCGCAGCATCCAGACCCGCGACCGGCTTTTGCAGGTGGCGGGGGCTATGGCCTTGGATCAGGGGCTAGCGGGGCTGCGCACCGAGGCGATTGTCGAAAGGGCGGGGGTGGCCAAGGGCACGTTCTTTGCGCATTTCCCTGACAAGGATCATCTGGTGGCGGAACTCGTGGCGCGGCGGATGGCCGGGCTGATCCCGACGGATGCGCCGAATGTGGCGGGCTTTCTGGCGGGGCTGGAACCGCTGTTCGCGCTGATGACGGCTGAGGCCGAAGTCTTGGACATTCTGGCCCGCTTTGCCGGGCCTGCGGGCCAGGCGGCGGGGCTGGATGTGGTGATCTGCGATCTGATCGCGGCGCAGGCGGGGCAATTGGGGGCGTTGCAGGGACTGGGGTTGGTGCGCCCGTCGCCCGACCCGGCCACCTTGGCCGAAGGGGTCTTTGCCTTTTTGCTGCATGCCGCAGCCAGCGCCCAATGCCCTATCAGCGCGCCGGATCGTCTGGCGCGCCAGCAAGCGGCGCGCGACCTCTTGGCGCGGCTGGTTTCGGCGTGGATCACCTAAAACAAAACGCGCGGCAGGTTTCCCCGCCGCGCGTTTCGATTCGTCATCGCAAAGGCGATTATTCGGCGTCAGCCTCGGCCACCAGACCCGACGGTGCTGCGATGTTCGCAATCACAAAGTTCCGGTCGATGGTCGGCTTTGCGCCCGAAGGCAGCGTCACATCATTGATGTGAATCACATCGCCGATTTGCTTGCCGGTCAGGTCCACGGTGATGTGGTCCGGGATATCGCTTGCCAGCACTTCCAGTTCCACTTCGGGGCGCACAATCGTCAGTGTGCCGCCACGTTTCAGGCCGGGGGCGGCTTCGTGGTTGATGAAGGTGACATGGATGAACAGCTCGATCCGCGAATCATCGCTCAGACGCAGGAAATCGACATGCGTCGGCAGGTCTTTCACGATGTCGCGCTGAACGGCGCGGCACACCACATGAACATCCTTTTGGCCTTCGACCTTGAGGTTGATCAGGGTTTGCTTGAAACGGCCAGCTTTCAGCTTTTTCAGCAGTTCATAGTATTTCAGGTTGATCGGCTGGGGATCGGTGCCCCCACCATAGATAATGCCGGGTACGTAGCCATCACGACGGGCTTGACGGGCGGCCCCCTTGCCTGTCCCCGTCCGTACCACAGCGTTCAGATCCGGGATCTCACGCGCCATAGTTCTTCTCCAATGTATAAGTCCGCCGCCCTCCAAGGGTGCGCGGCGCGACCGGGGGGCTATAGCGGGGTTTTGGTGGGATGCAAAGGGGAAATTGCCCCATCCATCGCATCGGCCAGATCCTGCAAGGATCGCTCGCGGAAATGCCGCAGGATGACCTGTTCGGCCTCGGTTTGCGCGGCCTGGACGGTTTCGAACATGGCGCGCTGAATGGCGCAGGTGGTGGGACCAAGTTCGACGGGGCTGACAAAGGGCTCGGCGATGGCCGTATAGACATCGGCGACGGTGATCTGATCGGCGGGCCGCGCCAGTTGCCAGCCGCCCGCATGGCCCTTGTCCGACCGCACGACCCCCTGTTCGCGCAGCAGGCCCAAGACGCGGCGCACAACAACGGGATTCGTGGCGTTGTGCTGGGCAATCAGGTCCGAGGTCATGGGCGTGCCCGGCGCACGGGCCATATGGCCAAGCGCGTGCAGGGCGAGGGAGAGCTTGCTGTTCTGTTTCATGTAACTATATTGGTTACGAGAATCGTTATCATGAGGCAAGGCTATGGATATGGCAGTGGAAAGACCAGAGTTTGTTGACGTTGTGGTGGTCGGTGGCAGTTTTGCAGGGCTGTCAGCGGCAATATATTTGGCGCGGGGGCGGCGTCGGGTGGTTGTGGTGGACGAAGGGCTGACGCGGAACAGGTTCGCCCCGGCAGGGCATTCGCTGTTTGGCTTTGATGGTCGTCCCCCGGCGGAAATCCGGGCGGCGGGGATGCGGGATTTGCTGGCCTATCCGACTGCCCGTGTGGTGCAGGGGCGGGTGGCGACGATCACGGAAAATGCGGGGGTGTTTGATGTGAAAGGGCAGGGCGTGGCCTTGCGGGCGCGGCGGATCATTCTGGCGCATGGGATGCGGGACATCTTGCCCGACCTGCCGGGGCTGGATCAGGTCTGGGGGAAACAAGCGTTTCAATGCCCCTATTGCCATGGATATGAGGCGGCGGATCGGCCGACAGCGATCTGGATGAACGCGCATATGGGCGTGGATCATGCGCTGTTCCTACGGCAATGGGCGGGGCGTGAGTTGACGCTTTTGACCAATGGCGCGGCGGTGCCTGAGGGGGCAGAGCGGCTGGCGGCTGCGGGGATCGGGGTAGAAACCGGGCGGCTGCAAGGGGTTTCCCTGCGGGACGGACAAATGGTGGGTCTTGTGCTGGACAGTGGGGAATTGCCCGCCGAGGTGCTGTATATGATGCCCCGCAGTGAACCCGCCAGTGATCTGGCCGCGCAACTGGGGCTAGAGATGGTCGAGGGTCCAGCAGGGGCCTATGTGAAGGTGGACGAGATGAAACAAACCAGCCGCAAGGGCGTCTTTGCGGCGGGTGATCTGATCCGACCCATGTATGGCGCGGCCTTTGCGGTGGCCGATGGTGCGATGGCAGGGCCCGCTTGCCATCGGTCATTGGTGATGGAGGATTTGGGGAGAGGATAGCGCCATCCCCGGTGCGAGGGGGCCTTTAGCCCCCGTCCACCAAATTCTGCCGCCCCACATCCTGAACCGACCGTTCCCCGAGCAGCGCCATGGTCACGTCGATTTCCCTTTGGATCACCTGAAGCGCTTTTGTCACCCCCGGCCCGCCCATTGCGCCCAAACCATAGACGTAACTGCGCCCGATCATCGTGCCCTTGGCCCCCAGGGCCAGGGCTTTCAGCACGTCTTGGCCCGAGCGGATGCCGCTGTCCATCCAGACCTCCACCCGATCCCCCACCGCCGCCACAATGCGGGGCAGCATGCGGATGGTGGAGAGGGCGCCGTCCAACTGCCGCCCGCCGTGATTTGACACGATGATTGCATCCGCGCCGAAATCGGCGGCGATTCGGGCGTCTTCTTCGTCCAAGATGCCTTTCAGGATCAGTTTGCCGCCCCATTGGTCGCGGATGCGTGCGACCTTGGCCCAATCGAGTTTCGGATCGAACTGTTCATCCGTCCAGCGCATGAGCGAATGCAAATCATCGACACCCTTGGCGTGGCCCACGATGTTGCGGAAGGTGCGCCGTTTGGTCTGGGCCATGTTCCAGCACCAGCGCGGCTTCGTGGCCAGATTGATCAGGTTCTTGACCGTCAGGCGCGGGGGGGCGGTCAGGTCGTTTTTGATGTCCTTGTGCCGCTGGCCCAGAATTTGCAGGTCCAGCGTCAGCACCAAGGCCGAGCATTGCGCCGCCCGTGCCCTCTCGATCAGCGCGGCCGTATAGTCCTGATCGCGCATCACATAAAGCTGGAACCAGAAGGGCGCGCCTGTCGCCTCTGCCACGTCCTCGATTGAACAGATCGACATGGTGGAAAGGGTATAGGGCACGCCGAAATCGCGTGCGGCGCGGGCCGCCAGAATCTCACCATCGGCATGCTGCATCCCCAGCATCCCGATGGGGGCCAGCGCGACAGGCATGGAAACCGGCTGGCCCAGCATCGTGCTGGCGGTGCTGCGGCCCGACATATCGACAGCGACGCGCTGACGGAAACGGACCTTGGCAAAGTCGGACACATTCTCACGAAAGGTCTGTTCAGTGTAACTGCCGCTTTCACAATAGTCATAGAACATCCGCGGCGCACGGCGGCGGTGCAGTTGTTTCAGATCGTCGATGCAGGTGACGGGTGGCATGCTGGGGCCTTTGGCAACGGCAAAAGAGGTTGGCCCAAGGTCTTGCGGTGTCTGGCGCAGGTCAAGGCAAAAACGCCGCGGTTTTGGTGTTGCCGCCCGGCCCCTGCGCCGACAGATTATTCACCCAATTGCGCCATCAGGGCGGCGACTTCTTCGACATGCCATTGTTCGGTGATCCTTCCGTCGTGCAGGCGGAAAATGTCCACGCCGTCGAATTCGACCGGTTTTCCGGCGGGGGGATAGTTGAGGAAGGGGCCGGTCTGTGTTCCGGTGAAGGTGAAATGCACCATGATGCGGCCGTCGGAGAGGGTTTCGACAGTATTCAACTGGCGTTTCCCGTCGGGCAGTCCGGTGTTGAGGGCGGCGACAAGGCCAAGGATGAGATCACGGTCTGACGCCTCGGGCGGGCCGGGGATGCGGTCGTGGTCGGTGTAATCCTCGGCATAAAGCGCAGAAAGGGCGGCGGGGTCAAAGGGCTGGGCCTGCATGGTGGCGTAAAGGTTTTGGGCGAAGCTTTGGGCGTCTTGGGCTTGGACGGGAAGGGCGAGAAGGGTCAGGAAGGCGATGGATTTGAGCATGGGATCCTCCGGTTACTGTCGGCGCATGAGGCGGCTTTTGCGGGGCGAGCCAAGGGGAATGGCGTGAAAGGGCGCGGGAATTTCGTGAAATGCACTTGGCGTTGCGCGAAATGCAGGGGGATGGGCTGGGCGCTTGGGTTTCCGGCGGGATAGAGTGACGCCATGCATAGGGTCTTGGAACATCTGTCGGTCGATCTGCGCGCCTTTTTGGGGCAGGGGCGGGTTTGGGCCGTGCTGGCGGTGGCGATCCTGCTGTTCGCCTTGGCGGGGCCGTTCGGGTCTTATGGGGTTTTGGGTTTTCCCATGCGCTTGGCGATGTGGGCCTTGGTGGGGCTGGCGGCCTTTCTGGCGGGGGTGCTGGCGTTTTTCGGGACGCTGGCGCTGTTGCCGCGACATCCCTTGCAGGGATGGGTGGCGGCGCTGGCGGCCTCGGTTCCCGTCACGCTGACCGCGCTTTGGGTGGACAATCTGTTTGTCGCGGTGCCGATGACGTTGGAGCGGGCGGTGGCGGATTGGCTGCATCTGACGCCCTTTGTTCTGGTGCTGTGCTGGCTGCTGGGGCAGACGCCTTTGGCGCGGCAATCGGTGGAGGCTCGGCTGCTGACGCCTGCGCCCCTGCTGGAACGGTTGCGGCCGGGGATGGGGCGGAACCTCGTGTCGCTGACGGCGCGGGATCATTATGTGGAGGTGGTGACGGATCTGGGCCGTGATCTGATCCTCTATCGCTTTGCCGATGCCTTGGCGCAGGTGGAAGGCTTGGGCGCGCAGATTCACCGTTCGCATTGGGTGGCCGCGCGGGCAGTGGTCGGCCGTGAACGGCAGGGTGGCAAGCTGTGGGTGGTGCTGCGCGACGGGGCGCGGCTGCCGGTCAGCCGCAGCTATGCGCAGGCTTTGGGCCCCTTGCTTGGCGCGGGGAATGCCAGCAATCTGGGGCGTGATTTGGGGCAGAAGGAACGGGTCGGATGAGTGATGTGATCGCGCGCTATTACGCGGCTTTCAACGCGGGGGATGCGGCGGGGATGCTGGATTGCGTGACCGAGGATGTGGAACACCGCGTCAATGAGGGCGGCATCCGGCGGGGCAAGGCGCTGTTTGCCGAATTCTGCGGGCATATGGGCGTCAGCTATGCCGAGGAATTGCGCGACATGGTGATCTTTCAGAACGGCGCGCGGGGCGCGGCGGAGTTTGTGGTGCATGGGCGCTATCTGCAAACCGATCCGGGCCTGCCCGAGGCGCGGGGGCAGGTCTATGTTTTGCCGGCGGGCGCGTTCTTTGATCTGCGGGATGGGCTGATCAGCCGGGTGACGACCTTTTACAATCTGCGCGACTGGGTGGCGCAGGTTTCGGCATGATCATCCGCGCCCTGCGGGGCGAGGCCTTGGGGGCGGCGCTAGGGGATGTGGCGGCTTTGCGGATCCGCGTGTTCCGCGACTGGCCCTATCTTTATGACGGCGATCTGGAATATGAGCGGCAGTATCTGACAGCCTATGCTGCGCCGGGGGCTTTGGTTGTGGGGGCCTTTGACGGGCCGCGTCTGGTGGGGGCGGCGACGGCGGCGCGGATGGAGGATCACGCCAGCGATTTCGGGGCCCCGTTTCGGGCGGCGGGGATTGATCTGGGGCAGGTCTATTATGCGGCGGAATCGGTGCTGCTGCCGGAATACCGGGGGCGGGGGATCGGGCATCGTTTCTTTGATCTGCGGGAAGAGGAGGCCCGGTTGCAGGGGCGGAAAGCGATGGCCTTTTGTGCGGTGATCCGCCCTGCGGAGCATCCGGCGCGACCGGCGGATTATCGGCCCTTGGACGGGTTCTGGCAGGCCAGAGGCTATGCGCCGGTGCCGGGGCTGGTGGCGGAGTTTGGGTGGAAAGATTTGGGTGAGGCGGGCGAAACGCGGAAGCGGTTGCAGTTTTGGATGCGGGATTTGTGAAGGGTTTTTCACGCGTGAAATGGCATTCAACCATCTGATAGATAATTTATATTCATAAAGTTGAATGATTTATCGTGGCCGCTCGTGCGGGGATGCGGGCACGCCTTGACCAATTTTCCGCCCGATGAGCCAACCTAGGCCGCCGCAAGCAGGGCCCTTTGTAAAAGACCCTCGGCTTGGGCGGCTTGGGCAGGATCGTGGGCGTTGGCCAGAAGCCAGCCTTGCAATTCTGCCGGGGTGAAACGCGCCGCGCCCAGCCGTCGCACAAAGCTTTCGGCCATCTGCGGATCGTTGGGAAAGAACCGCGCAAAAAGCCGCCCGGCCGCGACCGCACCCACCCTGCCCAGTTCCACATGCAGATCGGCGCGGCCCGGACGGATCAAGGCCGGGTCCAGCCGTTCGATGTGGTTCGTTGTCATGATCAGCGCGCGGCCCTCTTGTGCGCCGACCCCGTCAATCGCGTTCAGCAGCCCGGAAAAGCTGATCCCCGCCGCCTTCGCGCCCACTTCGCGCTGGCGGAAAAGCGCATCGACATCTTCGAGCGTGATCAACGCCCGCTGCGGGGCCTGATTGAAGGCGCGCACAAGCCCGTCGTCGGTCAATCCTGGCCTTCCCAGATCAATAGAGGCGACGGCCAGACGCAATTCGCTGGCCAAGGCCCGGATGGCCGAGGATTTGCCCGTGCCCGGTGGACCATAAAGGAGGTAGCCGCGCCGCCAGGGCACACCGCGTTGCAGATACCAATCTTCGCTGGCCAGAAAATGACGCAGATCGGAGGCCAATAGGTCCAGCCGGTCGTCTTCGGTGATCACACTGGCCAAGGGGCGTCCACTGACATGGCCGAGGCTTTCCCAATAGCCGTCATCCAGCACATAGACCTCGGGGCCTTTGGCCTCGGCATTGGCCAGAAGATGGGCCCCCTGATCCAGCCATTGATGGATGGTGGCCAACCCGCCGCCCAAGATGGACAGGGTGAGCGTTTCTTCCATGCGGCTGGACTGGCCTTGGCCGACCTGCCTGCGGTCGCTGATGGCGCGTTCAAAGCGGCAGATCACGCCGCCAAGGCGGAACCAATGCGTGCCCGGTTCGGGGCCAAAGCGCGGGCCGCGACCGTCGCGCAGGTCGGTGACGCGCACTTGCCGGACGTGGGCCAAGACGCGGGAGTTTTCGAGCCAAGCATAGATCTGGCGATAGGCGTGGCTGCGGTTGTCAACCGTCAGTCGCGCAATGCAGCGGCGCGCAAGAAGGCGTTGCGCGGCTAAGAGGCCGAGTTGGGCGGAACGGAGAAACAGGCCGAGACAGCCCAAAACAAGGCCGCCGGCAAAGAAATCGCTGGCGGTGGCTTGGGTCAGATAAAGCGCAATCTGGTCAAACATAGGATAGCATCCATCCGGCGCGGGGCCGTTTCGGTCAAAGCAATGCCGGAGGATGGACCGTCAGTTTCGGTCAGACCGGCAGGTAAAGCGAGGGTTGGTTCAGCGTCGAAGTCATCAAGCCCTCCTTTCCTGCGGGGGTGTTGTTGCGAGAGGGGGGCGATACGACTGTTGGTTGATTCGGTGCAAGGGCTTTTCTATGAGGGCAACATGGCTGTTGCAGAATTGCTGCGTGGTGCTGCCCTTGACAGCCATGCCCCCGCGCGCCATCCAAACGGCATGGAACAAGAACCCGAAAAACCCGTCTCGAAACAGAAAGTCTATACGCTGGTGGTCGAGGTGGGCCGCAAGGCAGGGGATGGTTTGCCGGACAAGGCGACCGGGGCGGCGCTAGTGATCTATGCCAGCGGCGTGGATGAAGCCGAAGCGGTGCGGGAAACCGTCGCAGTGCTGAAGGTCGCCGATCTGGCCCCGTTGGATGTGTCGGGCTATGGCACGCTGGAGGAACGTTTGGCCGAGGGCGACGAGGTGCCCGAGGAGGAGCGGGAACTGATGCAGCGGGCCTTGGATGAAAACTCGGTCGTCGTGGCCCAGATGACGCCTTTCTATGATTGATGCGGTGGATCTGACGGCGCGGTTGATCCGCTGCCCTTCGGTGACGCCCGAGGAAGGCGGCGCTTTGGTGCTGTTGGCCGAGGTGCTGGAAGGGGCGGGCTTTACCTGCGCGCGGGTGGACCGGAACGGGACGGCGAACCTGTTTGCGCGCTGGGGTGTTCGGGGGGCGAACAAGACGTTCGGCTTCAACGGGCATACCGATGTGGTGCCGGTGGGGGATGCTGGGGCCTGGACGCAAGACCCGTTCGGGGCGGCGGTGGTGGATGGCTGGATGTACGGGCGCGGGGCGACCGATATGAAGTCGGGCGTGGCGGCCTTTGTGGCGGCGGCCTGTGATTTCGTGAAGGACACGCCGCCGGATGGGGCGATTGTGTTGACCATTACGGGGGATGAGGAAGGCGAGGCGAAGGATGGGACCGTCGCCTTGCTGGACTGGATGGCGGCGAACGGCGAAAAGATGAGCCATTGTCTGGTGGGGGAGCCGACCTGCCCGAACACAATGGGCGAGATGATGAAGATCGGGCGGCGGGGCAGCATGACGGCCTATTTCACCGCCGTCGGTGTGCAGGGGCATTCGGCCTATCCGCACCGGGCGAAGAACCCGCTGCATGCTTTGGTGACGTTGCTTTCGCGGCTGACGGCGGAACCTTTGGATCAAGGGAGCGATCATTTCGATGCCTCGACCCTGCAAATCACGACGATTGATTGCGGCAATCCGGCGAACAATGTGATCCCGGAAAAGGCGCGGGCGACGGTGAACATAAGGTTCAACGATCTGCATTCGGGGGAATCTCTGGGGCGCTGGCTGACGGAACTGGCGGGCGAGGTGCATCTGGAAACCGGGGTGCGGCTGGACATGCGGCTGTCGGTGTCGGGGGAAAGTTTCCTGACCGAACCGGGGGAGTTCGTGGCGCTGGTGGCGGGAGCGGTGCAGGCGGAAACGGGCGTGGTGCCGGAATACAGCACAAGCGGCGGGACGTCGGATGCGCGGTTTGTGAAGAACCATTGCCCGGTGGTGGAATTCGGGCTGGTGGGCAAGACGATGCATCAGGTGGATGAACGGGTCGAAGTGGCGCAGATCGGGCAGTTGAAGGCGATCTATGGCCGGGTCTTGCGGGATTACTTTGGTTAAGCGGCTTTCTTGGCTGGACTTGGCATGTTAGGCCAATAGCTATGGAAAACCTGCCCAGCAAAGACGAGATCCTGAATTTCCTGCGGGAAAATCCCGGCCTTTCGGCCAAGCGCGACATTGCAAAGGCTTTTGGCATCAAGGGTGCTGGCCTGCGGATGGAGTTGAAGCGGCTTTTGAAAGAGATGGAGGCCGAAGGGGCCCTGACGCGCAAGGCGCGTCGGATGCGGGCCTTTGGGGCTTTGCCGCCGGTGGCCTTGTTGCGGGTGATCGGGCCGGATGGGCAGGGCGATCTGTTCGCGGAAGCGACGGGGGAAGATATTGGTGAGGGGCCTTCGCCTCGAATCTTGGTTAGTCCGCAAAAGGGCGATCCGGCGCTGGGCGCGGGGGACCGGATTCTGGCGCGGTTGACGGCGACGCCGGGGGAGGGGGCGGATTACACCGCGCGGCTGATCCGGCGGATCGGGCACAATCCGCTGAAAATTCTGGGGATCTTCCGCAAGCAGGGCGATGGGGGGCGGATCGTGCCCATCGACAAGGGCGCGGATAAGGAATGGCGGGTGGCGGCGGATGCCACGAATGACGCGCGGGATGGAGAGCTGGTCGAGGCGGAATTGGCGGGGCCAAAGCGGATGGGTCTGCCTGCGGCGCGGATCACGGCGCGGCTGGGCGATCCGGGGGGGCCTAAGGCCATCAGCCTGATTGCGATCCATCAGCATGGTATTCCCGACCGTTTCCCCGATGCGGCCATGGCCGAGGCGGAGGCGGCGAAGCCCACGGCTTTGGGCAAGCGGACAGATCTGCGGGACATTCCCTTGGTCACGATTGACCCGGTGGATGCGCGGGACCGGGATGATGCGGTGCTGGCCGAGGCGGACAGCGACCCAAAGAACCCCGGTGGGCATATCCTTTGGGTCGCGATTGCGGATGTGGCGCATTATGTGCGGCCGGGCAGTGCGCTGGACGCCGAGGCGCGCAAGCGGGGGAATTCGACCTATTTCCCCGACCGGGTGGTGCCGATGCTGCCGGACGTTCTGTCGGGCGATCTGTGTTCCTTGCATGAACATGTGGACCGGGCCTGTCTGGCGGTGCGGATGGTGATCAATGCCGAGGGGCAAAAGATCGGGCATAAGTTTATGCGGGGGCTGATGCGGTCGCAGGGCAGTCTGCATTATGCGCAGGCGCAGGCGGCGATTGATGGTGCGCCGGATGATCAGACCGGGCCTTTGCTGGAACCCGTGCTGAAACCCCTTTGGGCGGCCTACGGCGCGTTGAAGGCGGCGCGGGCGGATCGGCAGCCGCTGGAGCTGGACCTGCCGGAACGCAAGATTGTGCTGGGTGAGGATGGCAAGGTTCTGTCGGTGTCTTTCCCGGAACGGCTGGATGCGCACCGTTTGATCGAGGAATTCATGGTGCTGGCGAATGTGGCCGCCGCCGAGGAATTGAACGCGCGGCGGACACCGCTGTTGTTCCGGGTGCATGAAGAGCCGAGCCCGGAAAAGCTGGACGCTTTGCGCGAAGTGGCGGAAGGGGCGGGGTTCACGCTGGCCAAGGGGCAGGTGCTGAAAACGCGGCATCTGAACAATCTGCTGGCGCAGTCGCAGGGGACGGAATTTGACGAGCTGATGAACATCAGCACGTTGCGGTCGATGACGCAGGCCTATTACGCGCCGGAAAACCTTGGGCATTTCGGACTGGCCTTGCGGAACTATGCGCATTTCACCTCTCCGATCCGGCGCTATTCCGACCTGATCGTCCACCGCGCGCTGATTGCGGCGCATGATTGGGGTAAGGATGGGCTGACGCCTGCCGATATCGAAAAGCTGCCGGAAACCGGCAAGCTGATCAGCGATAGCGAGCGGCGGTCGATGGCCGCCGAACGCGACACAAACGACCGCTATCTGGCCGCTTATCTGTCGGATCGGGTGGGGGCCTCTTTCGAGGGGCGGATTTCTGGGGTGCAGAAGTTCGGGCTTTTCGTGCGGTTGCTGGAAACCGGGGCGGATGGGCTGATTCCGGTGCGGTCGCTGGGGCGCGAGTTTTTCCGCTATGACGAGGGGACGCAGACCCTGACGGGCGAGGAAACCGGGCAGATTCTGGGGCTTGGGCAAAAGGTGACGGTGAAATTGGCCGAGGCGGTTCCGGTGACGGGGGGGCTGACGCTGGAACTGCTGGCAGTGGACGGGGCCCATCTGCGGCGGGCCGGAATGATCAAGGGACGGCGTGCGCCTGCGGGGCGGGGGCGGCCGGATGGCGGGACAAAGCGGCGCGTTGTGCGGCGGCGGAAGGGATAAGATGTCGGATTTTGAGAGCTGGAAAGCGGGTTTTGCAGAGCGGGCCGAGGCGGCTGGGCTGCCTTCTGACGTGGTGGCGGCGGCCTTGAAAAGCGTGTCGTCAGACCATGAGGTGATCGTGAAGGATCAGCGCCAGCGGGAATTCGGGATGCCGATCTGGTTCTATCTGGACAAGGCGGTGTCCGAGACGCGGCGCGAGGCGGCAAAGGCCGGATTGGAACGCAAAGAACGGCTGTTTGACAGCATTGATGCGGGCTGGGGCGTGGATCGGGCGGTTCTGGCGGCGATCTGGGCGATTGAAACCCAGTGCGGCGAGATCATGGGGGAGTTCGACACGATCCGTTCGCTGGCGACTTTGGCGCATGAGGGGCGGCGGGGCGCGTTCTTTGAGGCCGAATTGATCGCGGCGCTGCGGATTTTGGCCAGCGGTGTGGTGTCGGACCTGCGCGGCAGTTGGGCGGGGGCGATGGGGCATATGCAGTTCCTGCCCAGCACCTATTTGGCGCATGGGGTGGATGCGGATGGCGACGGGCGGTCGGACATTTGGGGGGAGGATCCCTCGGATGCTTTGGCCTCATGCGCGACCTATCTGGCGGGGATCGGCTGGCAGGCGGACAAGGTCTGGGGGGGCGAGGTGACGCTGCCCGAGGGGATGGATCTGCGGCAGACCGGCTGGGCCGGAACGCGGCCTGTGGCCGATTGGGTGGCGATGGGCGTTCAGGGTGATTTGCCCGTGACGGGGGATGTGGCGGTGATCCTGCCTGCGGGGATCAAGGGGCCGGCTTTCTGGATTGGCGAGAATGCACGGGTTCTGGCGCGGTATAACCCGGCGGAAAGCTATGTGCTGGCCGTGGGGATGATGTCGGATTCGCTGTGCGGGCGGCCTGCGGTGCAGAAGGACTGGCCAAGGGCGGGGCGTGGGTTGGCGCAGAACGAGCGGTTCGAAGTGCAGCGTCTGCTGACCGAGCTGGGGCAGGATCCGGGCGGGATTGACGGGCGGATCGGGCAGAACAGCAAGGCGGCGATCCAGAATTGGCAGGTGTCGGTCGGGCTTCCGGCGGATGGCTATGCCGATGTGGCGCTGCTGAAGGCGCTGGAAGAGGCGGCGGCCGCTAAAGGATAAAATCCGCCTCGGTCAGGGGTTTGGTGAGGTTGATCTGAAGGGCCAAGTCGGCACGGCCGTCGGCGTTCAGGTCAATCTCGACCCGCCAGCCTTGGGCTTTGATCAGCCGAACCCCGGCGTGTTCGCCATCGAAGGCGTCAGTGCCGAAGAAGCGGAGTTTGGGGCCGGTGAGGGTCGAGACGTCGATCTTGTCCTGACCGGGGCGGAAATCGGTGATCGTATCGGGCTGGCGCAGGTTGCTGTCGGCTTTGGTGGCAAAGACAAAGCGATCGGCGCCCTGACCACCGGTCAGTTGATCAATGCCTTGGCCGCCTGTCAGGCGGTCGTTGCCAGCACCGCCTTGCAGGCTGTCGGCGCCGCCAAACCCGATCAGGCGGTTGTTGCCGGTGTTGCCCTTGATCAGATTGGCCTGGGCATTGCCGGTGGCCCAAAGATGGGCGGAGCCCAGCAGGTCAAGCCGTTCGATGTGGTTGGCAAGGGTGAGGGATTTGAGGGTTTGAACCCTGTCCTGGCCTTCGCCTGCGCGTTCGGTGATGCTGAGGCCGTTAGCCCCAATCAAATAGAGGTCATTCCCGAGGCCGCCTTCGACGATCCCTTCCAAGCGGCCCAAGCGGCAATCGAAGGTGTCATCCCCGGCCATCAACTGGACGCTGCCGCGCATGAGCCCCGTGTTGACGACAGAGTCGCGCCCCTCGGCCCCGATGAGGGCGGCGCGACTGCCGTCAATGAGGCCGGCATTGGTGAGGGCGTTGAGGTCGCCCGCCAATTCGACCGCGGCGCCGCGCTTGGCGACGACCTGCCCCGTGGCGGCGACGCTGATCCAATTGCTGCCGTCCTGCCCGAGGAGGCGGATCGCGGCAAAGTCACCGAAGCTCGCCGAAACCTCAATCCGGCCAGCGACCGTGACGCCCGCGCTGTCGGGCCCGGTGGACTGGATTCCATGCTGATTGAGCAGGGTCAGAGCCGCATCTTCAGCGATGGTCAGACTGGCCCCCTGGGCCATCAATTGCGTCAGATGTTGCGCGCCCGTAAGGGTCGCCGCATCGTTGACCTGTGACACGCGCAGATCCAGAATGCGGGCCATTATATCGGTGTTGGGATTGGTGCCCTGTGTCCAGGCGGCCAGAAGCCGCCCATCGGCGAGCAGCGTAACGGACAGATGGGCTTGCTGGGTAGGGTCGGGGTCGTGGAGGCACGTGGCGGCGCCGAGTATCTGATCCTGTGCGTCAAAGCGCTGTATCCAAAGATCGCCGTATTCGCCCGCCGCCTTATCCCAAAGGACGGCATAGCCGCCGTCAGACAGGGCGACGAGGCGGATTTGTGTTGAGCCCATTTGGGCCGGATCGACCATAAAGGCGTCACTTTTGGCGGTGCCATCGGCCGAAAATCGTCGGGCCCAAAGGACGGCGGTCCCCGTGCTTTCATCGGCCCAAGCCGCCAGAAGATCACCATCGGCCAGTTCAGTGACCGCGGGGCTGCCTTGCCAGCCCGTGAGATTCTGGTTCAGGGCGAAAGGGGGGCCTAAGGGGGTGCCACTGGCATCGAAGCGGGCGGCAACGACGTCATAGCCTAGCGGGTTGACTTGTTCCCAGCAGGCGAGAAAGCCGCCATGGCTGGTGGGGGTGAGGCGGACATTGCCTTGGAGCAGCGCCGGTTGGGCGAGGAGAGGGACAGGATCCGATGGGATGCCCTGATCGTCGAGGCGGAGTTGCATCAACTGCTTTTGGTCGCCGTTCGCTTCGGACCAGGCGACATAAAATCCGTCGGTCAGGCCGAGGATCTGCGGCGTGGATGCGGGGCCTGGGCGGTCGGCGGTCAGGGTAGCGCCGGGACTGGAGGTGCCGTCCGGGGCGAGGGTGAGGCTTTTGATGCCCCAGCCGGCGGGTGTTCCGGTGGCCCAGACCAACCGCATCTGGCCATCGGCGCCCAAGGCGCCAGTATAGCCTGCAACGCCGCTGGCCAAAAGGATATCGCCGCTGCGGGGTTGGCCATCGGCGCTGAAAAGGCGGGTCATCAGTTGTGAACCCGTCAGCCAGCAAACTGCAAAACCGCCATCCGCAAGGGCAAGGGTGACCGGCGACTTCTGCGCCCCGATCGGGTCACTTTGGACGGTAAAAATAGGATCCGACAGCATGGCTGTCATGGCAACACCTGAAGGTTCTTTGGATTATTTGAATTTGCCTAAAATGCAGCCAAGGCCAGTCGATGTTCAAAAAGCGGCATTTGCAGAGAGTTGCTGCCCAATTGATTAATGAATGAATAACACCACCGGGGCGTGTTTTGGCGAATGTGAAGCGGAAGGTGGTGCAGAAGGTCAGTCCTTGTCGGAAAGGGATCAGCCGGAACACGATCGAGATCATCGGAGGGGAGGGTTGACGGGAACGATCCGATACCGCGATTTTGGTTTAGCGGCGAAGGTGGGGGCGGTGCGGCTGGACATCCGGGCGGCAATTGCGCGGCAACCGTAAGCAGGCTCTGGCCTTGCCATCGGAAGGGCGGTAAACCGCCTGCAAACCTAGGCGCGGGCGGCACATATGGCACGGATTCTGATCACCTCGGCAATTCCCTATATCAACGGGATCAAGCACCTGGGCAACCTTGTGGGCAGCCAACTGCCCGCCGACCTGTTCGCCCGCTACAAAAGGGGCCGTGGCGATGAGGTGATGTTCATCTGCGCCACGGATGAGCATGGGACGCCTGCGGAACTGGCGGCGGCCAAGGCGGGGCAGCCGGTGGATGTGTTCTGCGCGGAAATGCATGAGGTTCAGAAAGAGATTGCGGCGGGGTTCCGGCTGTCGTTTGACCATTTCGGGCGGTCTTCCAGCCAGCGGAACCACAAACTGACCCAGCATTTTGCGGGGGTTCTGGCGGACAACGGGTTTATCGAGGAGGTGGAGGAAGAGCAGGTCTATTCCATCGACGATGGGCGTTTCCTGCCGGATCGCTATATCGAAGGCACCTGCCCGAACTGCGGCTATGACAAGGCGCGTGGGGATCAGTGCGAGAATTGCACGAAACAGTTAGACCCGACCGATCTGGTGAACCCGCGTTCGGCGATCAGCGGCTCGACCCGGCTGGAGGTGCGGAAGACGAAGCATCTGTATCTGCGGCAAAAGGCGCTGAAGGGGCGGATTTCGGACTGGATCGACAGCAAGACGGATTGGCCGATCCTGACGACCTCGATTGCCCGGAAGTGGCTAGATGACGGCGAGGGGTTGCAAGACCGGGGCATCACGCGCGATTTGCATTGGGGCGTTCCGGTGCGGCGGGGCGATCAGCCTTGGCCGGGGATGGAGGGCAAGGTCTTTTACGTCTGGTTCGACGCGCCCATCGAATATATCGCGGCGACCGCCGAATGGGCGGATGCAAACGGCAAGGATGATGCGGCGTGGCAGCGCTGGTGGCGGACGGACAAGGGGGCGGCGGACGTCACCTATTTCCAGTTCATGGGCAAGGACAATGTGCCCTTCCACACGCTGTCTTTCCCCGCGACGATCTTAGGTTCGGGCGAGCCGTGGAAGATGGTCGATTACCTGAAATCCTTCAACTATCTGAATTATGATGGTGGGCAGTTTTCGACCTCGCAAGGGCGGGGCGTGTTCATGGATCAGGCTTTGTCGATCCTGCCTGCGGATTATTGGCGCTGGTGGCTGTTGTCGCATGCGCCGGAGAGCAGCGACAGCGAGTTCACATGGGAGAATTTCCAGGTTTCGGTGAACAAGGATCTGGCGGATGTGCTGGGGAACCTGGTCAGCCGCGTCACGAAATTCGCAGCGTCGAAATTTGGCGCGGGTATTCCGGCAGGCGGTTCGCATGGGCCGCTGGAAACGGCGCTGATCGCGGATATTGGCGCAAAGCTGCGGGCCTATGAGGCGGCGATGGACGCGATGGAGGTGCGCAAAGCCTCGGGCGAATTGCGGGCCATCTGGGTGGCGGGGAACGAATATCTGCAGGCGGCGGCGCCTTGGACGGTGTTCAAGACCGACCCGGAGCAGGCGGCGGGGATGATCCGCTTGGCGTTCAACCTGATCCGGCTTTACGCGGTGATCTCGCGGCCGTTCATCCCGGATGCGGCCGAGGTGATGATGAAGGCGCTGCATTGTGACGATTGGTCCTGGCCGGGGGATGCCTCGGCGGCTTTGGACCTGCTGAAAGCGGGCGATGCCTATGACGTGCCGGAGAACCTGTTCCGCAAGATCACGGATGAGGAACGGGCGGATTGGCAGGTGCGGTTTGCGGGGGTGCGGAAGTAGGGTTCCCGCCCTGAGACCAGCTGGGCCGTGCCCGCCGCCGCCATGGGTGGACCCGGTCCTTACCGCGATGAATGAGTGTTGATTGGCGGCCCTCATCAAAATCTGCACATCCTCTGCCCATGGCTTGCCCTTGCGGCCCCGCAGAAAGGCCCAAAGCAAAAGGGGCAGGACATGAAGAAACTGATTTTGCGCGGGGTGCCGCGGTCGATCTTGCAGGATGGTTGGTGGTTGGGGGAAACAGTGGGGGCTTTGCCTTTGGCCCCCCTTGCGCTTAACCTGCCCGAGCAATCGCAAGAACAGGCCCGCCGTGAAAATTCTGACCGTTGATGACGATCCGCGGATCCGCGAGGTTCTGACCATTGCCCTGGAACGGGCGGGGTTTCAGGTGATCACGGCGAATGACGGGCAATCGGCCCTGCGCAATGCGCGGCGGGACAATCCTGATCTGATCGTCTTGGACGTGGGCCTGCCGGAAATGGACGGGCTGGAGGTTTGCCGGAAGTTACGCGCCAGTTCAGACGTGCCGATCCTGTTCCTGACGGCGCGGGATGATGAGGTGGACCGGATCATTGGGCTGGAGCTGGGGGCGGATGACTATGTGACCAAGCCCTTTTCACCGCGTGAATTGGTGGCCCGGATCAAGGCGATTTTGAAACGTTCGGCGGCACCCTCTAGCCCCGTGCCGCGGGCGCTGGAATGTGGGGCGATCCGGCTGGACCGGGCGCGGCATGAGTGTTCGGTTTCAGGGCAGGCGGTGAGTTTGACAGCCACGGAAATGGCGATGCTGGCACGGCTGATGCAGGCTCCCGATCTGGTGGTCAGCCGGGTGCAATTGGTGAATGCGGTTTACGGGGCGCATAGCCCGGTGTCGGACCGGACGGTGGACAGCCATCTGCGCAATCTGCGGGCCAAGCTGGCCGAGGCGCTGGGCGGGGAAGACCCGGTGGAAACCCTGCATGGGGTCGGGCTGCGGATGAAGCAATGGCGCGACGCCTAGACCGGAAATGGCGGCCGCCGCTGCTGTTGGTGCTGGGCGGGGCCTTGGCGGCGGTTTTGACGCTGCCGATCCTTGGGTTGTTTGCCTTGCGGATGCTGGCCCCGGATTGGGGCTTTCGGCTGGCGGCGCTGACCATCGGGGCAGTGGTTCTGCTGGCGACGGCGGTGCTGGCCTTTCTGCTGTGGCGGCTGTTGCTGCGGCCGATTCAAGCCTTGGCGCGGCGGGCGGCACGGATCCGCGCGGGTCATGCGGTGGGCGATCAGGTGCTGAAGCATTTCGGAACGCAGGAATTGCGCGATCTGGGGCAAAGCGTGCTGGACATGGGGGCGACGCTGCAAAACCGGGAATCGACGATCCGCAGTTTCACCGACCATGTGACGCATGAATTGAAAACGCCGCTGACCGCGATCAAGGGGGCGGGGGAAATGCTGGAGGATGGGGAGCCTGCGGACCCGCGTTTGCTGGCGACGATCCGGGCGGCGGTGGCGCAGATGGAACGGCAGTTGGTGGCGCTGCGGCGGGTGGCGGCGGCGCGGGAACCGATGGCGGGGGGGCGTGCGACGCTGGACGATCTGGCGGCGGATCTGCGGGCGGCGCATCCGGGGTTGGAACTGGTGATTGACGGGGGGCAGGTGGCGCTGCCAATCGCGCCAGCAAGGCTGGAGGCGGCGTTGACGCAACTGCTGGCGAATGCGGCGCAGCATGGGGCGGGGCGGGTGGTGATGGTGGCGGGTGAGACGCCGGAACTGATTGTCGAGGACGACGGGCCGGGCATTTCCGAAGGCAACCGGGACCGGATTTTTGCACCGTTTTTCACCACGCGGCGCGAGACGGGCGGCACGGGGATGGGGCTGAACATCGCGCAGGCCATTCTTCAGGCGCAGGGGGCCGAGATCATTCTTCTGCCGGAACGGCCCGGCGCAGCCTTTCTGATCCGTTTCTGACAGCTGGTCTTGTGGCGACGGGGATGAAGGTTAATCTGCGGCGCAACAAGTAAAGGAATCGCTATGCCTTTGATCCCGCTTGGCCGGACCGGCCTGATGGTTTCCAATCTTTGCCTGGGGACGATGACCTGGGGCACGCAGAACTCTGAATCCGATGGCCATGCGCAGATGTCGATGGCGACGGATCACGGGGTGAACTTCTGGGACACGGCGGAAATGTATCCGGTGAACCCGGTCAGCGCCGAGACGGTGGGCCGGACGGAAGAGATTATCGGCACATGGTTTGCCGCCCATGGCGGGCGGGACCGGGTGGTTCTGGCCAGCAAGATCACGGGGCAGGGACAGGTGGTGCGGCCCGGTGCGCCGATCACGGGGGCAAGCCTGCGGGCGGCTTTGGAAGGCAGTTTGCGGCGGTTGCAGACGGATTATCTGGACCTCTATCAACTGCACTGGCCGAACCGGGGTTCCTATCATTTCCGGCAGTCCTGGCGCTATGCGCCGAAGGGGGATGCGGCGGCGATCCGGGCGAATATGGAGGATGTGCTGCGGGTGGCGGACGATCTGCGGCGCGAAGGCAAGGTGCGGCATTTCGGCCTGTCGAATGAAAGCGTCTGGGGGGCGGCGAACTGGTTGTCGCTGGCGGAAAGCCTGGGCCTGCCGCGGATGATGACAGTGCAGAATGAGTATTCGCTGCTGTGTCGGCAGTTTGACAGCGATTGGGCGGAATTGTCGGCCTATGAGGATATGCCTTTGCTGGCATTCTCGCCCTTGGCCTGTGGGTTGCTGTCGGGGAAATATGCGGGGGATGTGATCCCGACCGGGACGCGGCGAGAGTTGAACAACGACCTGAGCGGGCGGGTGACGCCGCAGGTGTTCCCAGCGGTGGCGGCCTACTTGCAGGTGGCGGCGCGGCATCATCTGGACCCGTGCCAGATGGCAATCGCCTTTCTGAAATCGCGGCCCTATCCGGTGATCCCGATCATTGGGGCGACCACGCTGGACCAGTTGCGGGTCAATCTGGGGGCGGCGGATCTGGTGCTTTCGGCGGAAGTTCTCGCAGATATAGCGGAGGTCAGGCGGGAACACCCCCAGCCCTATTGACCCGACGCATGGGTTTGGGCCATCTGGCGAAACAATCCCTGCCGGATGGAACGCCCATGCGCCGCCTGATCCCTGCCCTGTTCCTGTTGCTTGCTGCCTGTCAAACGGGGGGCAAGCCGAATGCGGCGGCGGAAACCGCGCCCATCACGGGGGCGATTGCGGGGCCTGAAGTGGCGACGACGGCGCTGGAGGCTCCGAAGGGGGGGGCAAAACCTGCGGTGAAACTGCCGGACCCGGTGGCGGGGGGGATGGTGGACGCGAGCATGGAGACGGGGACGGCAGCCTTGCCGGTGGAAAAGACCAAGGGCAAACCGGTGGCCGAACCTGTGGCCGAGACCCCGGCGGAAGATGCACCGCTGTCGCCCGTGCCCGAGACTGCCGAGCCGGACGACAGTCTGGATGATGCGGTGGCGGTGGAAGAAGCCGAGCCGGAACTGCCCCCCGCGCTGAAATCAGCGGCGCAGAAGAAATGTGAAAGGGGCGATGGCAGCTATGTGGCTGTGGGCGGCAACAAGGACATGCGGACCTGCGTGAAGCGGACGCGGGATGCGAACAAATCCTGCGATGCGGACAGCGATTGTCAGGGCAAATGTCTGGCGCGGTCGCGGACCTGCGCGCCGATTGATCCTTTGCTGGGGTGTAACGACATTCTTAACGACTATGGGCTAGTGCTGCGGGAATGCGTGCAGTGATCCGTTTCCTTGTCGGTCTGTGCCTGCTGGCCCTTGCGGCCTGTGGCGGCAAAGGGTCGCGGGAGTCGTTCCGGGATGCGGGGCTTTCGGTCTATTCCTCAACCATCGTGCAGCCGGGGGCCTTGGCGGGGAACTGGCAGCAGGCGGCGGGGTTTCAGCGGCCGAACAACCAGAATTGCGGTGGCGGGCAGGTGCAGTTCGGCGCGGTGGATGCGGCGGGCCGTGTGCCGGTGGCTTTGAACCTGTGCCTTTCGGGGCGGAGTGTCAGCTATCGGGGGCTGGCCGATGTGACGGGGCCGGGGCGGCTGCGTCTTTCGGGGGCGGATCCGCAGGGGATTGGGCAGGAATGGTGGATCCTGTGGGCCGACATCGACATGCGGACGCTGGCGGTGGGGACGCCTTCGGGCGATTTCGGCTTTGTGCTGAACCGGGGCGGGGCCTTGCCGGTGGACCGTTTGAATGCGGCGCGGGAGGTGCTGGATTTCAACGGCTATGATTTGACGAAGTTGCGGGTTTTCTGAAGGCTATGTCTTTGAGCAGGCCGACATCGCGGTGAGGGCCGTGCCCGCCGCGGGGGGGGCGCTGCAACGGCTGTTTCCCTTGATTTATGGTTCAAACCCGGACGACCTTGCGCTTGCAGCCAACCTTGCAATCGCGCCCGCCCGGGGGGGCGGCGGGTGCGGTCCGGCTGGTCGCCGGACGGGGTTTGTGGCGCGCGTGGTTCAGTTCAACTAAACCAGTCTGTCGCGCAGGCCTTGCAGATGGGCGGCAAAATCCCTTGCGCCCAAGGCGGATTCGCGGACCAATCCGTCAAAGTGCTGGCTAACGGCGGCGACGCGGGCGCTGTCGCGGAAGGCGATGTAGTGGCGGCCAAGGTAGACGACGGCGAGCAGCGGGCCAAAGATTGTGACCGGGGCGGAAAACAGGCGGCGGGCATCAAACAGATAGACGCGGAGCGAGGGGTAAAGCTGGTCATAAAGCGCCAGAAGCCGGTCGATCTGATCGCGGCGGATGTCCAAAGGCAGGCCGTGATAATAGCCCGTCGCGGTGGCGAAAGCCTCCAGTTCATGCAGGGGCAAAGCGATTTCATAATCAGAGCGCGCACCGCGCATCCATTGCAACTGATCCTCGAACGCACCCAAGGCCTGTTCGGCGGTGCGGCCCAGTTGGGGGCGATATTCCCATTCGACCATGGCGCGGGTTTTCAGCATGTCGGGCAGGGTGGCGGGGACATGGCGGATTTTGTAACCCGCGGCCTCACGGTGCCAGCCGATGATCGCCTCGTCAAACAGGGCGCGGGGGGCTTCGGTCAGTGTCAGAGAGGCCGCCAGAAGTTCCGCCATCGTACCGGGGCGGTCGGTCAGGCCCAAAAGCCAATCGGCGCTGGTGCCCAAGGCCTGCGCGCAGTCGGCGGCAAGTTGGGCGTTGGGCAGGCGCTGGCTGTCGGGGGTCAGAAGCTGGGAAATGGTGGAACGGTCAACCCCGGTGGCGCGGGCCAAGCCGCTTTGGGTGACGGATTTCTGCGCCATCGCTTGGGCCAGACGCTGGCGGAACAGGGGGGCGCGGTCGCGTTTGTCGATCATAGCCAGCCTATGGTGATGAAAATCAACAAAGTTGAGTTTACGTTGCCAAAGCCCGGAATTCCAGCCTTTTGCGACCGGGCGTATCCTGTTGAAAAAAGGATGCTTGTGATGGGGCAAAGGGCCGAATGGCCGACATTGGCGATGCTTGGGGCGAGCTATGGGCTTTGGGCCTTGGGGACGACCTGGGCCTGGGGTGTTCCGGTTCTGGCGATTGTGCTGACGGGGATCGCCATCGCGCAGTTTTCATCCTTGCAACATGAGGCGCTGCATGACCATCCTTTCCGGTCGCGGCGGGTGAATGAGGCGCTGGTGTTTCCTGCGCTGACGCTGACGGTGCCCTATCGGCGGTTTCGGGCGACGCATCTGGCGCATCACCATGATCCGATTTTGACCGACCCCTATGACGACCCGGAGTCGAATTACTTTGATCCGGCGGTCTGGTCGGGCTTGCCGAACGGGCTGCGGTTGATCCTGCGGGTGAACAACACTTTGCTGGGGCGGGTGCTGCTGGGGCCGCTGATCGGCAATCTTTTCTGGCTGGGGAATGAGGCGCGGCTTATCTGGATTGGCAAGCGTGGGGTTCGGCTGGCCTGGGGGCTGCATCTGGTGGGGCTGGTGCCTGTGATCCTATGGCTGTGGTTCGCGGCGATGCCGTGGTGGGGCTATCTGCTGGCCTGCTATCTGGGCCATGCTTTGCTGAAAATCCGGACCTTTCTGGAACACCGGGCGCATGATCTGGCGCGGGGGCGGACGGTGATTATTGAGGATAAGGGGCCTTTGGCGCTGCTGTTTCTGAACAACAACCTGCATGCGGTGCATCACATGCATCCGGGCCTGCCTTGGTATGATCTGCCCGCGACCTATGCGGGCCGGCGGGACCATTATCAAAAGCGGAACGACAATTACGTCTATCGGTCTTACGGGCAGATTTTCCGGCAGCACCTGTTGCGGGCGAAAGACCCGGTGGCGCATCCGATCTGGCCCGTTGAAAAAGGCGGGCTGGAAAAGGGTAATCAGTCCGAAACGGGTTCCGGCTGATGGCCAAAGCCGTGCATCCGTTTGGACCATTGGATGGCGACCATGATGCCCTTCATGCGGGGCAGCAGGAACAGGGACAGGGCGACGCAGCCCAAGCCAAAGACCCAGATCATCGTCATCGGCTCTAGCCGCCATTTCATATAGACGAACAGCAGGACGGGGGCGAGGATATGGCCTACGATCATGATGGTCAGATAGGCGGGGCCATCATCGGCGCGCTGGTGGTGCAGCGCCTCGCCGCATTTTGGGCAATTGTCGCGGACCTTGAGATAGCCTTGCAGCAATTTCCCCTCGCCACAGGCGGGGCAGCGGCAGCGCCAGCCACGGCGCAGGGCCTGGCCCATCGGGCGGTCATCGGGATCGTGCAGGGCAATATCGGTCATGACAGATTCCTTGTTGCCGAAGATATAGGCGATTGGGGCGGGCAGGACCATTGCAGAAAAGTGCAATCCGCTGCGACGGAACCGCACAGATGCGACGTTTTCAATGCAGAGCGACGGGAAAGACCCGTGGCCGAGCAGAAAATGGAGCAGAGAATGCACAGCGAGTTGAAAGCCCTGTTGATTGCCAGCGTGACCGTGATGGGTCTGGGCGTGGTGCCGGCCTTGGCCAAAGGCGGGCCGATGGGGATGGGTGGGCCGATGGGCGGTCCGGGGATGATGTTGAAGTTCGAGGATTTTGACGCGGACAAGGATGGCAAGGTCACCGAGGCCGAGGTGGAGGCTTTCAAGGCGGCGCAGTTTGCCAAGATCGACGCGAACAGCGACGGGAAGGTGACGGCCGAGGAACTGGTGGCCTTCCATGAGGCGCAGGAAGCGGCGCGGAAGACCGAGATGGCGGGCAAGATGATCGAGCGGATGGATACGGATGCGGATGGCGCGCTGACGGCCGAAGAACTGGCGGCGGGGCCGCAACCGAAATCTTTGTTTGAGCGGCTGGATGCGGATGGAGATGGGGCCGTCAGCAAGGCCGAGGCGGATGCGGCGATGGACCATCACGGCAAACGGGGTGAGCGCGGCGGCTGGATGCGTGGCATGATGGGCGGCGACAACTGAGCCTGCGCTGAGGAATGGCCCCCGCCCGCGTGATTGCGGGCGGGGGAGAAACCTTTAGACTGTTGCGGATGACGATGGCTTTGGACACGGGCGAGGCGGGCGAAAGCGACGAGGTTCTGGTGGCGCGCTATGCGGCGGGCGACCGGGTGGCGGCGCGGTTGCTGACGCTGCGGCTGGTGCCAAGGCTTTTGGGCTTTGCGCGGCGGATGCTGGGGGGCGACGGGGCCGAAGCCGAGGACGTGGTGCAGGAAACGCTGCTGCGTCTGTGGAAGGCGGCACCGGGCTGGCGGCCGGGCGAGATGCAGGTGCGGGCCTGGATTTACCGGGTGGCGGGGAACCTTTGCACCGACCGGCTGCGGGTGCAGTCGCGGCGGCGGCATCAGCCGATGGAAGCAGGCGAAGAGGTGGCGGATGGCGGGGCTTCGGCCGCGGCGCAGATGCTGGAGCGCGATCGGATGGCGGCCTTGCAGGCGGGGCTTGATGCCTTGCCGGAACGGCAGCGACAGGCGGTGATCCTGCGGCATATCGAGGGGCTGTCGAACCCCGAGATTGCGGTGGCGATGGAGATTGGTGTGGAAGCGGTGGAAAGCCTGACGGCACGGGGAAAGCGGGCCTTGGCCGCTGTGCTGGCGGGACAGAAGGCGGCTTTGGGTTTTGAAGATGAAGGGGTCTAGGGGATGATGACGGACAAAGAATTGGACGCCCTGTTCAGCGAAGCGCGGATAGCGAAAGCCGACCCTTCGGTGGATTTCATGGCACGGATGCTGGATCAGGCCTATGCGGCGCAGCCGGTGGCGGTGGTGCCGCAGCGGGCGGTTGTGGTGCAGAAAAGCGGCTGGCGGTCGTGGCTGGTGGGCTGGCCTGCGGGGCTGACGACGGCGGCGTTGAGCGGGCTGTGGCTGGGCTTTGCGGGGCCGGGCGTGGCGGATGTGGCGGGCGGTTTGGGCTTGGTCGAAGCGGCGCAGACGGTGGAAATGTTTCCGGGCTATGACACGGCGGATGTCATCCTGAGCGAGGGTTGATGTGATGAGCGAGCAATCTGTGGATCCGGTCGCAAAACCGCCGCGCAACCGTTGGCGGATGGCGTTCTTTACGCTGCTGGCGGTGAACCTTGGGGTGATGGGCCTGATGGCGGGGGCGGTGATGCGGGATGGCGGGCCGCGGGAAAGGATGATCAAGGATCTGGCCTTTGGTCCGTTCACCGAGGCTTTGTCGGAAGAGGATCGCAAGGAATTGCGGCAGGGATTTTTGCGGAAACTGCCGGATTTCCGGGCGGATCGGATGGCGATGCGGGCGGATGCTTTGGCCTTGATCGGGGTGCTGCGGGCGGATCCCTATGATCCGGCGGCGCTGCGGGCGGCTTTGGATCAGGTGCAGGGGCGGATGCAGTCGCGGGTGGCGGTGGGGCGTGACCTGCTGCTGGAGCGGATTGATGCGATGGATGTGGCGGCGCGTCAGGCCTTTGCCGACCGGCTGGAAGCGGGGCTGCGGCATGGTGGGGGCAAGAAGGGCGACTAGGCGGCGTTCTGCGCCGAGGTGACGCGGTTGCGGCCTGCGGTCTTGGCGCGCAAAAGCGCCTGATCGGCGCGTTCAATGACATCGGCCAGCGTTTCGGGGATCAGCAAGCCCGGAAGGCCAGTGGCCAGACCAATCGAGACGGTGACCGGAAGGCTGGTGCCATCGGGCAGGAGGCAAGGCCGGACATTCACGGTGTCACACAAGCGTTCGGCAATCCGGTGGGCCTGATCGGCATCGGTGTCAGGCAGGCCCACCAGAAATTCTTCGCCCCCCATGCGGGCCAGAAGATCGCCTTCGCGCAGGTTGGCGGTGAGGCGGCGGGCGACCTTGATCAGCACCTGATCACCCGCGGCATGGCCATATCGGTCATTCACTAATTTGAATCGGTCGAGATCCACGACAAGCACGGAATAGGGCAGGCCTGCTGCGTGGGAGCGGCTGACAATGCCGGGCATGTGGGCGAGCGCATGGCGACGGTTCCAGAGACCGGTGAGGTCGTCGGTGACAGCGGCGCGCATGCTATCGGCGACCGAGGCGCGGATACGGTCGGCATGTTGTTTGCGGCGAATCAGTTTGGTCAGGCGCAGGGCGAGTTCCGCCGGATCAAAATCGGCGGGAATCACCTGATTCGCGCCCAGATCATAGGCCATAGCGACGCCCGCCGCGCTGTTGCCGGTGCAGATGACACAGATTGCGGCATGGCGGGTGGTCGGTCGGCTGCGCAGTTCCGACAAAAGTTGCAGCCCCGCCTGACCCTGACTGCAATCCGCCTGAAGCAGGATGACATCCGGAGCCGGGCCAGCGGGGCCGCTGATACCCAAGGCCTGATTGGCGGTCACGGGTTGCAGCCGAGCCGCCAAGAAAGGGGTCAGGTCTTGCTGCCAGCGAAGGGTTGTCTGTTCCGCACCGGCGATCATCGCAATCAAGCCCGGGGTTTCGAAGATGGTGGGTTCTTCGGCGAGGCCGGTCAGAGCGGCGGGTTCGGCCCCCCCTGCGCTGCTGCCGACCAGATTGCGAAGACGGGCGATAAGCAATTGATCGTCAATGGGTTTGGCGATGAAATCATCGGCCCCGGCCTGCAAGGCCCGAAAGCGGAGATCGGGGTCACCGCAAGAGGCGAGATAGAGGATGGGAATGGCCGAAAGACCGGGGTCGGCGCGGAGCAGGGCCAGGGCCGTCAGCCCATCCATATCGGCCAATTGATCGGCGATCAGGATAAGATCAGGCTGTTCGGTTTTTGCGATATGCAGGCCCGTGGCGCCATCGGAGGCCAGAAGCGGGCGATACCAAGCCGCGGCCAACTTGGCCCGGAGCACGATGCGATTGGTCGCAACGTCATCAACGATGAGGATCTTGCCCGTCATGGCCCGGTTTGCAGCCCTTCCCAATTCCTGCTTCAATCTTCGCGCATACTGGTTAACAATTCCTTTCCAGTTTCCCGTCATACTGGCAGGAAGTTCCGATTTCAGGCTGTCGATTGCAGGTGCAGTGATGATTAAGCGCGAAGTGGCAGAAACCGTGGCGGTTCAGGCGTTGACTTGGATGGTGAGCGAGACCGAGGTTTTGCAGATCTTTTTGAATGAGACCGGGGCCAGCGCCCAGGATCTGAAGGAAGGGATCAAGGAACCGGAGTTTCTGGCCTCGGTTCTGGATTTTCTGATGCTGGATGATGATGTGGTGATTGCCTGCTGTTCGGCACTGAACCTGCCGAATGACAGTCTGCTGCGGGCAAGGATCAGCCTGCCGGGGGGCTTTGTGCCCGACTGGACCTGAGGCACGGGACGGGTTAGGCCTTGGTCGCAGGCAAAAGGGGCAGGGCATGATCCGGGGCGTGGTTTTCGACAAGGACGGGACGCTGTTCGACTTTCGCAAGGCTTGGGGGCCTTGGGTCGAGACCGTGGTGCGGGGTCTGGCCAAGGACGAGGCCGAGGCCGTGGCGATGGGGCGGGCGATTGGGTTTGACCTGCCGACGCATAGCTTTGCGCCCGACAGCCCGGTGATTGCAGCCACCGTGCGGGATTCGGCGCGGATTCTGCTGGATTTCCTGCCGGGGCGGGAATTGGACGAATTGTCGGACGAGTTGGACGCCGCCTCAATGGCCGTGACTTTGGTCGAAACGGTGCCTTTGGTCGATTTCCTGCAAGGGCTGCGGGATCGGGGGATCAAGGTCGGTCTGGCGACGAATGACACGGAAGAACCGGCGCGGGAGCATCTGGCGCGGTTCGGGGTGTTGCATCTGTTCGATTTCGTGGCGGGATATGATTCTGGTTTCGGGGGCAAGCCGGGGCCGGGGATGCTGAACGCGTTTCTGGCGCATACGGGGCTTGCGGCGGAGCAGGTGGCGATGGTGGGCGACAGCCGGCACGACCTGACGGCGGGGCGGGCGGCGGGCATGGCCTGTGTGGGTGTGCTGACGGGAATCGCCAAGAAAGACGAGCTGGCGCCGCATGCGGATGTGGTTTTGGCCGATATAGGGGCGCTTCCCGCATGGATCGCGGGGCGGGCGGCCTGAAAACGACAGATTTGGGTCGGCTGTGGAAGGGGTTTTCGTTCTGCGCCTAGGCATCCTTGGGGAAACGCAAGGCAAGGGGCGATCATGACCGAAGAACAGGGCCGCAAGCGTCGGGCCGGGGGCCGGGCGGGCATGAAGGAACGGGCGGGGACGGCGGCGATCGACCAGATGCCTTGGCGGCGGGTGGAAAACAGCGACCGACCGACCGAGCCTTTGGATGCGGACGGGGTGGCCGCGCTGCATCGGGGGGCGATGCGGATCCTGTCGGAGATCGGCATCGAGATGCTGAACCCCGAGGCGATAACGATCCTGAAACAGGCGGGTTGCCTTGTGAACGGCACGAATGTGCGGTTCGATGAGGCCTTTGTGATGGAAATGCTGGGCCATGCGCCGGGGCCGTTCAACGTGACCCCGCGCAATCCAGAGCGGATGATCACGATGGGCGGCAAGTCGATGGTCTTCGGGGCGGTCGCCTCGCCGCCGAATGCCTGGGATCTGGAGCGGGGGAAACGGTCGGGGGATTTCACCAGCTTTCAGGAATTCGTCAAACTTTCCCAATATTTCAACTGCATCCACATCAACGGCGGCTATCCGGTGGAGCCGGTGGATATCCATGCCAGCGTGCGGCATCTGGATTGCTTGCAGGAACTGCTGACGCAAACGGATAAGGTCGTTCACGCCTATTCGCTGGGCACGGAACGGATTGAAGACGCGATGGAGATGGTGCGTCTGGCGGGGGGCCTGTCGCATTCGGAATTTGAGGCGGCACCCCGGATGTTCACCAACATCAACTCCGTCTCGCCCCTGAAACATGACCATCCGATGCTGGACGGGGCGATGCGGATGGCGCGGCGGGGCCAGCCGGTGGTGGTGACGCCCTTTACGCTGGCGGGGGCGATGGCCCCGGTGACGATGGCGGGGGCGGTGGCTTTGTCGCTGGCCGAGGCTTTGTCGGCGATTGCGCTGCTGCAATATATCAAACCGGGCTGTCCGGTGATGATCGGAACTTTTACCTCGAACGTCGATATGCGGACGGGTGCGCCGGCGTTTGGGACGCCGGAATATATGCGGGCGACCCAGATGACGGGGCAGATGGCGCGGTTTTATGGGCTGCCAATGCGGTCGTCTGGCGTTTGTGCGGGCAATGTGCCGGATGCGCAGGCGATGTGGGAGACCTGCAATTCGCTTTGGGCGGGGGTGCAATCGGGCAGCCATATGATCTTTCATGCAGCGGGCTGGTTGGAGGGCGGGTTGATTGCGTCGCCTGAGAAATTCGTGATGGATTGCGAAGTGTTGCAGATGATGCAGCGCTATTTCGAACAGCCGACTTGGGCCACGACGGACGATGACATTGCCTTGGACGCGATCCGCGAAGTGGGGGCGGGGGGGCATTACTTTGGCTGTGCGCATACCCAAGCGCGGTATTCGACGGCCTTTTATGCGCCCTTCGTCAGCGACTGGCGGAACTATGAGGCCTGGCAGCAGGACGGGGCGGTCTGGACGGCCGAGCGGGCGCATCGGCTGTACAAGCAGATCTTGGCCGAGTTTGAGGCCCCGGCGATGGACCATGTGGCGCAGGAGGAACTGGCGCGGTTTGTGGCCAAGCGCAAGCAAGAGGGCGGGGCCCCGACCGATTTCTGAGGGTGAGGTTTGCCGCACTTCCCCAAGTGCCGCCAACGGGATAGCCTGCCGGAAATTCCTTTGGGGGCCTTGCTATGTTGACCGATCAATTGCGCCATCGCTGGATCATGGCGGGCCTGGGGGCGGCGGCGGGGCTGTCGATCTGGGCTTTGGCCGAGGTGGTGGAGGCCGATTGGCTGACGGGGCGCTGGGCGATTTTCATCTGCACGCTGACGGCGGGGTTCTTTGCGGCGCTGCTGGCCTTGGCCGGGCAGATGCGTTGGGGGCAGGCTTTGACCGGGGCCTTGCTGGCGGCGCTGCCGCCTGCGGCCTTGCTGACATGGGTCAGCCTGCGGCATGACGACCCCTATGATCTGTTCGATCAGGGTTTCGGCTTTCTGGCGGCCTTTGTTCTGGGGCTGATCCCGCTGCCGTTTCTTTTGGCGCGGGCGTCTGGTCCGCATTGGCGGGACTATGGCGCGCTTTTCAACCATGCTTGGGGGCTGACCATCCGTGCCCTTGCGGCGCTGGTCTTTGTCGGCGTCGTCTGGGTTCTGGTGTTTCTGTCGGATGCGCTGTTGTCGCTGGTGGGCATCACGCTGATCGAGGAATTGCTGCGCGAAGAGGCGGTGGGCTTTGTGCTGACGGGCACGGCGATTGGTCTATCGCTGGCGGTGATTTCCGACCTTGGCGACTATGTGTCGCCCGATCTGCTGATCCGGCTTTTGCGGTTGCTGGCCCCGTTGGTTTTGCTGGTGACGGCGGTTTTCCTGCTGGCCTTGCCGGTGAAGGGCTTGTCGAACCTGTTTGGGGGGCTTTCGGCAGCGGGGGTGCTTTTGGCGATGGCGGCCGTGGGCGCGGCGATGGTCAGCATGGCGATTGACCGGGCGGATGATCAGGCGGCGGCAAGTCCCGTGATCCGGCAATCGGCGCGGGGTCTGGCGGTTTGTGTGCTGCTTTTGGCGGGGTTTGGCGCTTGGGCCGTCTGGCTGCGGG
The DNA here is from genome assembly GCF_014652215.1 of Neogemmobacter tilapiae. Taxonomy (GTDB): domain Bacteria; phylum Pseudomonadota; class Alphaproteobacteria; order Rhodobacterales; family Rhodobacteraceae; genus Neogemmobacter; species Neogemmobacter tilapiae. The sequence continues at coordinate 316,095 of NZ_BMYJ01000004.1, forward strand.
TGGGGCAATATGGGCTTTCGCCGGAACGGGTGTTGGCCTTGCTGGCGGCCGTGGTGGCCTTGGGCTATGGGCTTGGCTATGCCGTGTCGGTGGCGCGTGGGGCGGCCTGGATGCAGGGTATCCGGCAGACGAATGTCTGGATGGCCTTGGGGATGGGGGCAATGGCCGCGCTGACGCTGACGCCGGTTTTGGATGCCGAACGGCTGTCGGCGAACAGTCAGATGCGGCGGGCGATTGCCTTGGCGGAACAGGGCGAGGTGGCCGATCTGCGGGCGCTGAACCGCTGGGGCCGGGCGGGGGCGGCGGCTTTGACGGCGTTGGAGGGACAGGCGAAGGCGTTGGCTTTGCCCAAATTGGCCGAGGCGACAGGGGCGGCGCGGAGTGAGGGGACGACGATCAGCTATGGGCCGACGCCGGAAATGAAGGCCGAGTTGAAGGCGATTTTGCCAGCGCAGCCCGCGCGTTCGGGCGCGATGCGAGACGGGCTGGTGGCTTGGATGGACGATTACCAGGTGATGGCGCTGCATGAAGCCTGCACGACGCCGCTGCCGGGGGGGACGCCGGGCTGTGTGGCGATGTTCTATGATGCCCTGCCTGAAGAGCCGGGGGAAGAAGCCTTGCTGCTGTATCGCGGCAAGTCTGGGGATCTGCGGGTCGAAGGCTATGGCACGACAGACGATGGCGCGACCTGGGTTTGGCAAAGTCTTCAGATCGACGGGCCGCAGATGTGGGAGAGGGCCGTGGGTGAGGCGCTGATTGCGCAACTTCAGGCGGGAGAACCCAAGCTGCGGCCCGTGACGCTTCAGGCGCTGGTGGTTGGGCAAAACGAAATTCTTTTCGTTCCGCAAAATTGAGGCCAGTTTTGGAAGGCAATTGTTAACGCTGGGCCGCTAGGCTGAATGCAGTTTTGGGGGCATTCATGCACGGTCTGGTCAATAAGGCTTTCCAATCTTTTGTGCGCGACACCTTTGGTGTGGCGGCTTGGATCAGTATCGCCCGCCACGCCGAACTGGGTTTTGAAGGTTTCGAGAGCCTGACCCACTATGATCCGACGCTGACTGGGCGGGTTGTTGATGCGATGGTGGTGGTGTTGAACCGCCCTCGCGAAACCCTGTTTGAGGATATGGGGAATTATCTGATCTGCCATCCGAACTGTCAGGCCTTGCGTCGATTGCTGCGGTTCGGGGGCGCGGGTTTTGTCGATTTTCTGTTTTCGCTGGATGAACTGCCGGAGCGGGCGCGGCTGGCTTTAGCAGATCTTGATCTGCCGCAAATGGTCTTGACGCAAATGGGTGACGATCATTTCGTTGTGCGGGTGCAGGGAGCCCTGCCGGGCTGCGCTTATGTGCTGGTCGGGTTGCTACGAGCCTTGGCGGATGACTATGGCACCTTGGCTGTCATCGAACATCACGGCGATGGCCAAGGGGGTGAGGTGGTGGGTGTCCGCGTTTTGGAACAGGGGTTTGCCGAGGGGCGCCATTTCGACCTGGCAACGGCAGGGGCCCTGTCGTGACGGGGGAACGCTGCGATGTTCTGGCCTTGGAGATGGATGCCTTGGAGTGTCTGATGCCGATGTATATGGCGCTGGATGCGGTGGGACGGATCATTTCGCTGGGATCGACGTTGCAGAAAATCCTGCCAAAGTCGGTTCGACAGGGGGCATTCTTCTTTGATCTTTTTACCGTGCGCCGCCCCGGCCGGGTGCATTCGATGGCGCAGTTGTGTCCCGGCAAGGGGCAGAAGGTGGCTGTGGCCCTGTCCGAACGGGGGCATGCCAGCTTTCGGGGGGCGGTGGTGCCCTTGGCGGGTGGTGGAGTGTTGTTGAACCTGTCGTTCGGGGCCGGAGTGTTGGAGGCCGTGCGACGGTATGCGCTGACGGAGGCTGATTTCGCGCCAACCGATCTGGCGATGGAAATGCTTTATCTGGTCGAGGTCAAAAGCGTGCTGACCGAAGATCTGCGGCAAAAGAACGCGCGGTTGGAGGGGGAAAAGACACAAGCCAAAGCCGAGGCGCAGACCGATCCGCTGACAGGGCTGTACAATCGGCGGGCCTTGGATCAGGCGCTGGACCAGTTCATTGCGACGCAGACACCCTTTGCGCTGATGCATCTGGATCTGGATTTCTTTAAGAGCGTGAATGACACCTTGGGCCATGCGGCCGGAGACTATGTGTTGCGCGAAGTGGCTGCAGCCCTGCGCCGTGAAATGCGCGAAAGCGATATCGTCGCAAGGGTGGGGGGGGATGAATTCGTGACTGTGCTGCCGGGCCTTGTGGCGGTGGCCAAGTTGCGTGCGGTCGCGCAAAGGATCATCGGACAAATCCTGCGCCCGATGGTTTATGAGGGGCGGCCATGCACCGTTTCGGCCAGCATCGGCATGACGGTATCAAACCATTACACCAGCCCAAAGGCCGCGGAAATGTTGGCTGATGCCGATATGGCGCTTTATGCGGCAAAACGCGCAGGGCGTGGCCGGGCGCGGATGTTTCAGTCTTTGATCCCGAAACCGGCCTAGATTGGGGCCTGCCGCAACAGACCCCGTGCAGAGGCCTAGCCGTCGATGCGGCCGCCCATGATGGCGATGGCCTGCTGATAGACGGTGGCCGCATTCCATTGCTTGATCACGGCAAAGTTCGGCTCGCCCTCTTGATAGCCCTTGCCCGGCTGCCAGCCCTTTTGCGCCAGAAAATTCGCGGTGGAGGCCAAGGCATCGGCCTGATTGGCCAGATCGACAGCGCCGTCGCCATTGCCATCGACGGCATAGGCTAAGACATTGCCCGGCAGGAATTGGGTATGGCCGACCTCACCATGGCGGGCGCCGATGGTCTGGGTGGTGATCACACCCTGATCGACCAGTTTCAAAGCGGCTTGCATATGGCCGGTGAAGAATTCGGAACGGCGGCAATCATAGGACAGGGTGGCGATGGCCGAGACGACATTGGTGTCGCCCATGAAATTGCCAAAGCCGGTTTCCATGCCGTGAATGGCGATGATCACGCCCGCAGGCACGCCATAGCGGGCCTCGAGCCCGGCATAGAAATCGGCGGATTTGGCCTTGCGCTTGCGGCCTTGGCTGACGATGGCTTCGGCCCCGCGCACCTCCATGAATTTTTCCAGCGAGTATTTGAAGGATTTTTGGCCACGGTCGGCCTTGATCGTCTGGGTGGAGTAGGAGGTACCCAGTAGCGCCTCGATCCCGCGTTTGCCCACACCGGCAGCCTTGGCTTCTGCGGCGGCGACGGGTTTCCAGGCCTCATACCCCGAACTGTCATTGCCACAGGGGGCGGCTTGTACGGCGCCAAAGGCGGCCAGACTGAGGGACAAGGAAACAATCGAAATCTTCGTCAGCACGCTCGCGGCTCCATCCTGCGAAATATTTCCCGCAGTGTAGGTTATTTGTGGATAATCGCAAGTTGCTGGCCAAAACTTGCCGTGATCAGGGACATTTGCAGCACGGAACCCAAGGGGTGAGGCGGGGGTTGTTCTGCGTCAAGAGGAGAGCGTGATGCCGCAGCGGATTGCGATTGTAGGAACAGGGCCGACGGGGATTTACACGCTGAAGGCCTTGGCCGATCTGGGGTTGGCGCGGGCTGTGACCTTGTTCGAAGGCGGGCCGCAGGCGGGGCGGGGGATGCCCTATGCACCGGGGCAGAACACGCCGGAAATGCTGGCGAATATCGGCAGTATTGAGATTCCGCCCTTGGGGCAAAGCTATCTGGATTGGCTGGAAGGAGCGGGCGCGGGGCGGTTGGCGGATTATGGGCTGGGGCCAGAGGTTGTGGATGAGCGGGCCTTTCTGCCGCGCCTTTTGCTGGGCGATTGGTTTGCCGATGAATTGGCGGGGCTGGTGCAGGCGACGGGTGCGCGGGTGTTGACCGGAGCCGAGGTGGTGGATGTGAAGCCGGGGGCAGGCGAGGTGCGGCTGGTCTGGCGGCAGGATGGCGCGCTGCATGAGGCGGAGTTTGACCGGGTGGTGCTGGCGACGGGGCATGTCTGGCCCGAGCAGGATCAGGCGGCGGTGGGGCGTTTCACCTCGCCCTGGCCTGCGATGGCGCTGGGCGATGTTGGGGCCGAGACCGTGGGCATTCTGGGCAGTTCGCTTTCGGCGATTGATGCGGCGCTGGCCTTGGCCTGTGCGCAAGGGCGGTTTGAGCGGGTGAAGGGGGAGTTGGACTATATTGGCGATCCGGGCAGCGAGGGGCTGCGGATGGTGATGCTGTCGCGGAACGGGCTGCTGCCCGAGGCGGATTTCTGGTGCCCCTTGCCCTATGAACCCTTGGTGGTTTGCACGGATGAGGCTTTGGCCAAGGCACGGGGTTTGGGCAGCAAGGGTTTGCTGGACCGGGTCTTTGCGCTGATGAAGGCGGAAATCACCCTGGCCGATCCGGGCTTTGCGGCGCGGCGCTATCTGGGCAAGGCGCGGGTGGAGGATTTTCCGGCGCTGGTCTTTGGGCGGCGCAAGAAGATGGACGCGTTTGATTGGGCCGAGGCCAATCTGGCCGAGACTTTGGCGAACCATAAGGCGCAAAAGGTGGTGGGTTGGCGCTATGCGATCCTGCGGCTGCATGAAGAGGTGGGGGCCTTGCTGCCAGCGATGACGGCGGCGGACCGGACGCGGTTTGAGCGGTTTTTAAAGCCGGTCTTTACCGACAATTACGCGGCAGTGCCGCCCTTGTCGATTGAACGGCTGTTGGCGCTGCATCGGGCGGGGCGGCTTCGGGTTTTGGCGATGGGGGAGAATTATCGGCTGCGGCCTGCGTCTTCGGGCGTGACGCTGGCCTGCAAGGCGGGGCGGTTCCGCTTTTCGGTCTTTGTCGACGCGCGGGGGCAGGGCAAGCGGGGGCAGGGGCAATGGCCCTTCCCGACGATGCGGGCGATGCTGGGGCGCGGGGCGGGGCCGATGGATCTGGACGGGGCGTTCCGGCCCAAGGGGATGGGGCGGGTGCATGTGCTGGCGCTGCCTTGGCTGCTGGAGCGGAACCCTTTCGTGCAGGGCATTGGGGCCAGCCGTGACTTGGCGGCCAGGGTGGCGGCGGCGGTGGCCGTGGAAAATGCGATGATCCCGGCGGAAGGGCCGGGATCTTTGGGTCTGTGGGCCAAGCAAAGGGCCGGGTCGCGCTGGGCTTAGCTTGCCTTGCGGCGGCTGCGGGGCGGGGCCTTTGTTTCGGTGGTGGCCGAGGCATCGGCCAAGGCCACCTGCGCGGGGCTGCCCTTGCCACGGCTGCGTTTGGGCTTCACGGCGGGTTCATTGGCGCGGGCGATGTCGTCCTGGGCCTGCTGCCAATGGCGTTCGCTGGCGCCTTCGGGGCGGCCCTCGGCCTCCCACATGTCATAGGCGCGTTCGCGGATCAGTTGTTCCTGATGGGCGGTCATGAGGATTCCTTTCGCTGTGAGAAGACACGGCCCGAAGGATCAGGCCTTTTCAAAGAGAGTGACGCTTTGCCAGCCAAGACCCACCTTGCCATGCTCTGTCCCATCGGCCAAGCGGCCTTGTTCGGTGCTGGTGTCGGCCCGACGGTGCCAATCGCCCTCGGGCAGGGTCAAGGTGGCATCATCGCCCCGGTTCAGCACGATCAAAAGGGCAGGGCGTTCTGCCCGTTCCATGTGCAGCGCAAGGGTGCCTGCCTGCGGATCGTGCCAATCGGCATCCTCCATCCAGCGGCCTTCGGGGTGCCACCACCCGGCTTTTAGGCTTTCGCCCCCGGCGAAGTCGGCGGTTGAGAGTGCGAGTTCCTGACGGAGCGCGATGAGGGCCGCGACGGTATCGGCCAGTTCGGTGCGCGGGTTGGACCAGTCGATCCAGGCGAGTTCATTGTCTTGGGCATAGGCGTTGTTGTTGCCCTGCTGGGACTGGCCGATTTCATCGCCCGCCAGCAGCATGGGCACGCCTTGCGACAAGATCAGGGTTGCCAGCATAGCCTTGGCGCGGCGGATGCGGGCGGTGTTGATGCCTTGGTCGTCGGTCGGGCCTTCGGCCCCCAGATTGTGCGATAGGTTGTTGCTGTGGCCATCGGCCCCATTCTCGCTGTTCGCGTCGTTGTGCTTTTCGTTGTAGGAAACCGTGTCCCAAAGGGTAAAGCCGTCATGGGCGGCGAGGAAATTGATGGACGAGGTGGCCGGGCGGCGGGAATGGTCGAATTGGGTGGGCGAGCCGAGCAGGCGCTGCGAAAGGCGGGGGGCCAAGGCATCATCGCGCCGCCAGAAGGCACGGGTGTCGTCGCGGAATTTGTCGTTCCATTCGCGGAAGGGCCAGGGAAAGCCGCCGACCTGATAGCCGCCGTCGCCGATGTCCCAAGGTTCGGCGATCAGTTTCACTTGGGACAGGACCGGGTCTTGGCGGATGGCGTTGAAGAACGCGCCTTCGCGTTCAAAGCCGCTCGATTCCCGGCCAAGGGTTGAGGCAAGGTCAAAGCGGAAGCCATCGACATGGCAGACCTGCACCCAATAGCGCAAGGAATCCAGCACCATGCGCAGGACCATCGGATGGGCGATGTTGAGCGTGTTGCCGCAGCCCGTGGTGTCAAAGCAATGGCGGGGATTTTCGGCCAGCATGTAATAGCTGGCATTGTCGATGCCCCGGAAGGACAGGGTGGGGCCCAGTTCGCTGCCCTCGGCGGTGTGGTTGTAGACGACATCCAAGATCACCTCGATCCCCGCGGCGTGGAAGCGTTTCACCGCCTCTTTCACCTCGCGGATGCGGCCGGTTTTCAGATAGGGGGCGTTGGGGGCGAAAAAGCCCAAGGAATTGTAACCCCAATAGTTCGACAGGCCCTTTTCGATCAAATGGCGGTCTTGGGCGAAGAAATGGATGGGCAAGAGTTCGATGGCGGTGACGCCCAGCTTTGTCAGATGGTCCAGCACGGGTTGGCTGGCGAGGCCTTGAAAGGTGCCACGGTCATCTTCGGGGATATCCGGGTGGCGCATGGTCAGGCCCTTGACATGGGCCTCATAGATCACGGTTTTTTCCCATGGGTGGGAAAGGGTGCGGTCGGCGTCCCAGTCAAAGGCGGGGTCGGCGACCACGGCCTTGGGCATGAAAGGGGCGCTGTCACGGTCGTCGCGTTCCAGATCCAAGCCGCCGACCGGATAGCCGAACAGCGCATCATCCCATTGCAGCGGCCCGCGAATTTCGCGGGCGTAAGGGTCGAGCAGCAGCTTGGCGGGGTTGAAGCGGTGGCCCTGTTCCGGCGCATAGGGGCCGTGGACGCGGTAGCCGTAAACCTGCCCCGGCCCGGCCCCTTGGACATAGCCGAACCAGATGCCGCCTTCCATCTGGGGCAGGTCAAAGCGGGCGATTTCGTTGCGGCCTTCGTCGTCGTAAAGGCAAAGTTCCAACCGTTCGGCATGGTCGCTGAACAGGGCAAAATTGGTGCCTTCGGCATCGCATTCCGCGCCCAAGGTTTCGGGGCGGCCCTTTTCGGGGACAAGGGTCAGCGTCTGTTTTTTCACGTCGAACATGGGGAACCTTTGGGTCAGGCGCGCAGCGGCGCGAATTTCGGGGCAAGGCCGGAAAGGGGCAGACGGCTTGGGCGACTCATCGCGCGGCGCACGATCATTTGGGTGGTGATCAGTGTGGTGCCGCCTTCGGTGCGGCGGAACCAGCGGGCGTCTTCCTCGGGGTCTTCGCCGACGACAAGGCCCGCAGGAACATTGGTGCCGGGGGCGACGATGACATTGCTGAGGCGAACGCCGGTGCCCAGACGCGCGCCGGGGAGGATCACGCTGTTTTCGAGCAGGGTCCAGCGGTGGGCGGCGTCGGGGCGGTGGCGGGGGGCGCGCAGCGACAGACCGGCGATGCCCAGGGAAAAGCCGAATTGCAGCGCGTCATGGGCGGAGGGTGCGCCAAGGCCAGGCAGGGCAAAGGGCGGCTGTCCGGACTGGAAATCCAGTTGCGCGGTGCGATAGGCGTCGAGGGTGCCGACATCGCGCCAATAAGGCTCGGCCCCGGCTGCGCCGCTGCGCCAGACCTGCATTTGGGTCGAATGCACCGCCACGGGCAGAATGTCCTTGCCGAAATCATGGCTGGACAGCGGATCGGCGGCATCGGTGGCCAGAACCGCGCGCAGCCAGCGCCAGTCAAAGACATAGATGCCCATGTTCACCAGCGAACGCCCCGGCGCATCGGCCAAGGTTGGCGGATGCAGCGGCTTTTCGACAAAGCCGGTGACGCGGCCTGTGGCATCCGCCTCGATCACGCCGAAACCGCGCGCTTCGGCCATGGGGACGGTGGTCGCCGCCAAGGTGACATCGGCCCCGCTGGCCCGATGGGCGTCAATCATCGCGGCATAGTCCATTTGATAGACATGATCGCCTGACAGAACGATGACCTGTTCCGTGCCCAAGGCATCCAGTTGTGCTGCATTGGCCCAGACGGCATCGGCGGTGCCCAGATAGCCGCGCGCGGTGGTGGCCATGCCTTCGCGCAGGATCAGCCCGTCGCTGGGGAAATGGCGGCCCCATTGCGCGGGGATATGCGCGTGCAGCGTTTCTGGGCGATACTGGGTGGCGACGATCAGGTTTTCGATGCCCGCCTGCACGGCATTGGCCAAGGTAAAGTCGATGATCCGCCGGTTGCCGCCGAAGAACACCGCCGGTTTCGCCTCGGCCTTGGTCAGTTCATGCAGCCGCGTGCCCTGACCCCCGGCCAGCAAAACGGCCGTCACACCTTTCATCGAAACATGCGACTGTTGCCGCTGAACCGCGATGTTCATCGTCCTCTCCCGTCTTTTATTGATGCGGGTGGAACGCGGCTGGGGGCGGTTTGGTTCCGCAACCTTGGCGGGTTTCTGCGCAAGCAGCATGAGGATGGGCCGCATTCCGCCGAAAGGGTGGAAAGGGCAGAAATGTCGGAACCATATCGACCGCCGTGCATTGGTTGGGCAAGCGTGATGACACGCCAAATATCGGAAAAGATGGAGAAATGTTATGAAACATCTTATGCTTTCCACGGCGCTTTTGGCCGGTTCGACCTTTGCAGTGATGGCGCAGGACACGACCTTGCCTGCGGAAACCGCCCCCGAAATCGTGGCCCCGGATGCGGGCACGGGCGATGTGGCGGTGGCGCCGGAAGTGATGCCGGAGGCGACCGAAGAAGCACCTGCCGTGGCCGACGCGACCCCGGTCGAGGACTATGAGGCTGTTGATACGGCAGCGCTGACCAGCGAAGAACTGACCGGCGCGCGGGTCTATGACGCGAATGACGAATGGATCGGCGAAGTGTCGGAACTGGTGCTGACGGACGAAGGCCAAATTGCCAACGCGGTGGTCGATGTCGGTGGGTTTCTGGGGATTGGCGAAAAGCCGGTTGCCTTGGAACTGGGCGAGATGAACATCGTGCGGGATGCCGATGGGTCAGAGCTGCGCATCGAAGTGGCGATGACGAAGGAACAGCTGGAGGCGCTGCCGCGCTTTGAAGGCTAAGCTTCGTCGCAAGAGGGGAAAGGCCCGCCGGTTGGCGGGCCTTTTTCCATGACTACCAAGCGCAGACCGAGACGGTTTCGTTCTGCCAACAGGCCTCATTCCGGCGCAAAGTGCCCAAGGGCGCATGGGCGCGGGAGGTTGGAACATAGGCCCCGCCGCTGTCTTGATCGGCGTTCCAATGGCCCATGGCTGTGCCATCGGGATCAACATAGACATAGGCGAACCACGGGTTGTCGGGCGCGCTGATCTGAAAATCGCCGCCATCGCCCATCGGGCTGAATTCACAGGGACCGTCCATATAGGTGGTCCCTTCAACAGTCAGTTGGCATTTGGCGGATTTGGCGAAACCGGGGCTTGCGAGGATGGTTGCCGCAAGGATGCAAAGACTAAGTTTGCGCATCAGAATGCTCCTAAAAGAAAATTCAAAATCGAGATCTGAGCGTAGCAAGCAAAGCTGCGACTTGGCCAGAGCGAAGTCAGCCGTTGCCCACGGCCTTGACACCCCCCCGCAAAGCCCCTAAGCAGACCGCCGGTATCGGGCACCGGCCGCCTGCGACGCAAGTCACGGTGAAGCCCGAGGAATGACAACTCACCCTCGAAGCATTTCGCAGGTGGGCAATGCAGGCTCCCATCCATCCTGAAATGCCTTGAAAGAGGAGTGAGCGATGTCAAAAGGGCACGCTGCGAACAATGCGTTTTTGTCGGCCCCGGTGGGTCGGCTTTTTATGTCCAACGCTTTGCCGATGACGGTGGTCCTGTCGATGGGCGGGATTCTGAGTGTGGTGGATGGGGTCTTTGTTGGCCATTTTGTCGGGGCCGAGGCCTTGGCAGCGGTGAGCCTTGGCTTTCCGGTGGTGATGATCCTGACGGCGCTGTCCACGCTGATCGGCGGGGGTATGTCTAGCCTGATGGCGCGGCAGTTGGGGGCGGGGGATAGGGAGGCCGCAGGGGCCAGTTTTGCGCGGGCGCATGGGCTGGCGCTGGTTCTGTCGGGCTTGGGTATCGGGTTGTTCCTGATGGGGGGCAGGGCGATGCTGGGGGCCCTCGCGCCGGAGGACGGGCCGGTTGCGGCGATGGCCTATGGCTATCTGCTGATCCTGATTTTGGCGATGCCGGTGCAGTTGATCTTGGGCCTGCACGCCGATGCCTTTCGCAATGAGGGGCGGGCGGGGCTGGTGGCGCTGCTGTCGTTTTTCGTAAACCTAGCGAATATGGCGGGCAATTATGCGCTGATCGTCTGGTGTGATCTGGGCCTTGCCGGATCTGCCTTGGGCACAGTGCTGGCACAGGTTTTGGGGTTGGGGCTGCTGATCCTTGTGCGGGCGCGGGCGGGGCAGGGCCTGCCCTTGGCGATGCTGTGGCGGCATCGCTGGACGGGGGGCTGGGGGCCTATGCTGCTGTTGGGCGCGCCGCTTTGTCTGGGGTTCATCGGGATCGCTGTGGTGGCGATGGCGGTGATCGTGACCCTGCGGATGGTGGCGGGGGCGGACTATGGCGTGCTGGTGGCGGGCTATGGGGTGGTGACGCGGCTGCTGGGTTTTGCTTTTCTGCCGCAGATGGCAATGGCCTTGGCGATGCAAAGCATCGTGGGGAACAACCACGGGGCGGGGTTGCAGGATCGGGCTGTGGCGGTGCTGCGGTTGGCGATGGTCTGCGCCTTTGTCTGGTGCCTGATGGTGGCGGTGGTGTTGGTGGGGTTGGGGCCAAGGGTGGGCACGATCTTTGCCAATGATGCGGCCTTGGGCGAGGCGGTGAGCGGAATGCTGCGGCCGATGATGGGGCTTTATGCGTTTTCCGGCCCCGTTTTGGTTCTGGCGCTGTATTTTCAGGCGGTGGGGCGGCCTGCGGCAACGGCTTTGCTGACCTTGGTCAAGCCTTGGCTGCTGACGCCTATTTTGGTGCTGTTGGCTGGTTTCTTGTGGGGGGCTGGCGGGATCTGGTGGGCCTATCCGCTGGCGGATGGGGGGATGGTGATGGCTGCGCTTTGGTTGCTGCGGTGGGTTCGGAAGGGGGCGTGATGCTGGAAACTGTTGGAGAGGCGAAGGCGCAGGCGAAATTGCTGCGCAGCAGGCTGCTGGCGGAGGGGCAGGTGATCAGCCACTCGGAGGCGTTGGAGCGGGTGGCGCATTTGGCGGGGGCGCGGGACTGGAACACGCTGCACGCGCGGCTGGCCAAGGGGCAAGCTCGGGTGGAGCTGGCCTTGGGCGATGCGGTGCGGGGGCAGTATCTGGGACAGGATTTCACCGGGCGGATCATGGCGCTTGCCGCCGAGGGCGACGGGCGCGCGGTGGAGATACGCTTTGACGAGGCGGTGGATGTGGTGCGTTTCGACAGCTTTTCCAACCTGCGGCGGCAGGTGCGGGGGGTGATTGATGCCTGGGGAAATTCGGCTGAGAAAACCTCGGACGGGGTGCCGCAATTGCGGGTGCGGCGGGTTTTGTCCGATCCGCGCTGATCGCAAGGGAAAAGCCGCCAGATTTCTCTGGCGGCTTTTGCCCTTTGGTCTGGCAGGGGATCAGACCGGGGGGCGTCCCTGAATCGCGCGGGCGATCATCGCCACCACGAACAGAACGATAAAGATGAAGAACAGGATCTGTGCGATCCCGGCGGAAGTGCCGGCGATGCCGCCAAAGCCCAAGGCGGCGGCGATCAAAGCGACAACAAGGAAGGTCAGTGCCCAACCCAGCATGATGGTCTCCTTTGTGACAGAAGGCGCGGTGTCGCGCCGATTGAACCGTTAACGCGATGGTCTGCGGGCGGTTCCAAGCGATGCAAAGAAAATCGGGGCGCAAAGAAAAAGGCCCGCCTTGGGGGCGGGCCTTTCTGGACTGGGGCGCGGTTAGAGGGTGCGCATCCAGTTTTCAACCTCGCGCTCGGCCTCTTCCTTGGCGCGGCCATAGCGGCTTTGGACAAGGCCCACGATCTCTTCGCGCTTGCCTTTGATCTTGGCCCAATCGTCGCCGGTGATGTCGCCCCAGGTCTGTTGGGCTTTGCCGGCGAATTGTTTCCAGCCGCCTTCGATCTGATCCCAGTTCATGGTCGATCCTTTCATGTTACATCTGCACCACAAACGCCCGGCGGCGCGGTTGGTTCCCGAAAGGTGCAGGGAACCGGCGGGGGGTGGCCGTTGTTCATGAGGATCAGTCAGGGGGGCGTCATGGGTTACATTCCGGCGGGCAAGGACGGCAGGTATTGGGTGCAGCCCCCGACGCAGGGGGGGGCGATCACGCCGACGGTGGTGATCAGCACGATTGTCGCGGTGGCCGTGCTGCATGTCGGGCAAGAGGTGTTCCTGCCGCTGGCGATTGCCTTGCTGATCACCTTTGCGCTGTCGCCCTTGGTGACGATGCTGCGCAAATTGGGCCTGCCGATGCTTCTGTCGGTGCTGGCTGTGGTGACCTTTGCCTTTCTGCTGATCGGGGCCTTTCTGTTGCTGGTCGTGTCGCAGCTGGGCCTGTTGGCGCAGAACCTGCCGACCTTTCAGGCGAATATCCTGACCAAGCTGGAGGCGTTGCAAGGCGAAGGAAGTGGGTTGATGGCGCGGTTGGCGGATATGCTGACCGTGATCAACGAACGGATTTCTGCAGCCGTGCCGGGGCCCGAGACGCAACAGCCGATGCCGGTGGAGGTGGTGGAAAAGCAAAGCGCCGTCGATATGTTGCGCGATCTGGTGCTGCCCTTGATCAGCCCGGTGGCGACGACGGGGCTGGTGATGGTGGTCGTGATCTTCATGCTGCTGGAGCGGGAGGAACTGCGGGATCGTTTCATTCGGTTGATTGGGGCGAATGACCTGCACCGGACGACGGAACTGCTGGAGGATGCGGGGGCGCGGGTCGGGCAATATCTGCTGATGCAGTTGTTGGTGAACACGATCTATGCGGTGCCGGTTGGGTTGGGCCTGTGGATGATCGGGGTGCCGAATGCGCTGCTTTGGGGGATGCTGACGCTGGTCTTGCGTTTCGTGCCCTATATCGGGTCGGTGCTGGCGGCGGCCTTTCCGCTGTTCCTTTCCTTTGCGGTGTCGCCCGATTGGTCGGCGGTGTTGTGGACCGGGGCGCTGTTCGCGGGGGTGGAGGCGCTGACCTCGAATGTGATCGAGCCTTGGCTTTACGGATCGCGGACGGGGGCCTCGCCCTTGGCGATCATTGTGGCGGCGATTTTCTGGACCTGGATCTGGGGGCCGTTGGGTCTGGTGCTGTCCACGCCCCTGACGGTCTGTTTGGTGGTGTTGGGGCGGCATATTCCGCAGTTTAAGTTGTTCGATATCCTGTTCGGGGATGAGCCAGTCTTGCCACCGCATGCGCGGCTGTATCAGCGGTTGTTGGCAGGCGACGCGGTGGAGGCGGCGGCGCGGGCAGATGAGGCTTTGCGGGCGCAGAAGCTGGAGGATTACTATCGCGATACCGGGATTCCCGCGCTGTTGTTGGCGCAGTCGGACTATGACCGGGGCGTGCTGAGTGCGGCGCAAGAGGACCGGGTGGCCGAGGTGGCGGGCCAGTTGGTGAATGATATGGCAGCGGTGGCCGAGGATGAGGGGCAGGGGGCCGAGGCCGGGCCGGGCGTGACGCTGGTCGGGGGGCGGACCTCGCTGGATGATGTGTCGGCGGTGATGTTGGGGCAGATGTTGGAGGCGCGGGGGCAGAAGGTGCGGGCCTTGACCCATGCCGATCTGATGCCCGCGCGGCTGGGGGCCTTGGCCGATGGGGGGCAGGCGGTTGTGCTGTGCTTTCTGGATCCGGCCCCGTCACGGGCGTCCTTGCTGCATATCCGGCGGATCAAGCGGTCGCATCCGGGGCTGCGCGTGGGGGTGATGATCTGGGGCGTGCCCGAGGGCCTGGACAAGAACGGCATCCGCAGCCCGGTGGAGGCCAAACTGGCCGAAGCGGGCAGTCTGGGCGCGGATTTTGTGGTGTGCAGTCTGGACGGGGTGATGGTGGAACTGGGAGTCGGCTGAGGCGCGGGCGTCTTAACGAACCGGCACCGCGTCAAAGGCCAAGGTTGACAGCGCGCCGCCACCCGGCGCGTTGGTGATGGTCAACTGACCGCCCAATTGCGCAGCGAATTGGCGGGCGATGCCCAGACCCAGACTGCGGCTTTTTTCGACGGCGAAACCTTCGGGCACGCCTGCGCCATGATCACGGACGGCGATGACGACATGGAAGGCCCCTTCTTCCTCGGGCGAGGGGGCGACCTGCATGGTGATTTCGATGGGCTTGTCTGGCCCAGCCTCGGCCCCGTGTTCGACGGCATTCATCAACACTTCGCTGACGATCAGGCCCAAGGGAATGGCCTTGTCATGCGCCAGCGCAAAGGACTGCGTTGACAGCGTGACCTTCTGCGCCTCGGCGGCGCCGGCGGCATCGAGGCAGTCGTCGACCAAGTCTTGCAGGAAAGCGCCGATGTCGATGCTTTGGATGTTGGGCGAATGCAGCCGCCGTTGCAGGCGTGAAATGGTGCTGATCCGAAGCTGCGCTTCGGACAGGGCCTTTTTGCCATCGGCATCCTCAACCCGGCTGGCCTGCATCCGCAGCAGGGCGGCGACGGTGGCCAGATTGTTCGACACGCGATGCTGCAATTCGTTGAACATCAACTCCCGTGCATGGGCGAGTTCAAAACTGCGCTTTTCTTCGCGCGCGAGGCGGCGGAGGGCGACACCGGTGGCGGCGATGAAGGTAAGTTCGGTCGTCACGACAAGGGTGTAGAACATCATGGCGACGATGGAGCCGCCGTTGATGTGAAAGCTCCAGACCGGTGGGATGAAGAAGAACCACGACGAAAGGCCGCTGACGACGGCCACCGCGATGCCCAAGCGCATGCCGGAAAATACCGAAGTGATCAGGACTGCGGGGAAGAAGGTCAGAAACGGAAAACCGGGGGGCAGTTGTTCATCAAAGATGAACCGCACGGCAAGGGCCGTGGCAAAACACAGCACCGCAAAAGCATAGCGGAAGGCCGGACTGCGGGGCGTCAGGATCAGTTCGCCCAGCTCGCCCAGAAAGTCGGGTTTTCCATTGCGGCGCTTTAAAGCCAATCCGCGCCGCCGTTCGAGTCGTTCCATCCGCACTCCTTGGCGCGTCATGATTCGCGGCCCGATCTATATGGACATTAACATCGGTTTGGCTGGGAACAGCAAGAGAACAAGATACCAAAACAGCCGCGCCTTGCGAGCGCGGCTGTCTGGGGTTGAAACGTGGATGTTTACGCAGCCTTGGCGTTCAACTGCCCCTCGGCCAAGGCCGAGAGCGACTTGTCCGCCGCGTATTCCTGATCGAGGATTCCCTTGATCAGCTTGGCGGCCTCTTTCATTTTCAACTGCACCGCATAGGCATGCATCGAACCGTAGCGGCTGATCTCATAATGCTCCACCGCCTGGGCCGAAAAGATGATGGCCGAGTCGTTGGCGGCGCCATCCTGAAAATCTTCCAGCAGGCTGGTCGCCTCTTCCAGAATGCCGTCCATCGCGTCGCATTTTTCGGCCTTGGGGCGTTTGCCCAAAAGTTCAAAGACCTGCTCCAGTACCTCGATCTGGCTTTGGGTTTCATCGCGGTGGGCGGTTAGCGCGTCTTTCAGCGCCGGGTCGTTGGCCGCCTTGATCATCTTGGGCAGCGAACGATAGATTTTCTTTTCGGCGTAATACATGTCTTTCAGGGCATGTTCGAACAGGGCGTCCAGACCCATCGTTTCCTTGGTCTTGGTGGTCATGTCATTTCTCCCATCAGGGCGGCGGTTGGCCGCGATGGGGACACAACGCGGGGATGTGGGACGGGTTCCAAGTGTTGTGAAAGGCGCGGCGGGGAACCGCTGGGCGGTTTGGGCGTTGTCGGCGCATCAGATGAAAGGTGCTTCCGATGAAAAACGCAGGAACATCGCAAAAGGGCCCGCTGTTGGTCGTCACTGCCGCTGCCATCGCGCATCCGGCGGTCGAGGCGCATGTGGCGCGGGGCGGGCGGCTGGTGGTGGCGGGGGATGATCCGATCCGCATGTCGCTGGCGGGGGCCTTGTTCCCGCAGGCCGGTCGGGTCTGGACGAACCTTTCGTCCTCGGCGCAGGTGAATGCTTTGGCGGCACAGGTCGGGCCTTGTGATGGGTTTCTGCATCTGGTGGCGCCGGGTGCCGATACGGCGCGTGAGACGATGGTGGTCATCGGCTTGATCCTGGCGTTCCTGCCGAACCTTTCGGCGGGGGCCAAGGTGCAGGTGGTGGGGTCGAATGCGGCGATGCTGGCCTCGCTGAACACGCTGGCGGCGCGGTTGAAAGGCCGCCGGATGCCCGCTTTCTGCTTTGATGGTGACACCGCACATGAGCCTGCGTTTTCGGCGCTGAATTTCCTGAAAGCCGCAGGGAACCCGATCGCGCGACCGGCGTTGATCTGACAGACGGACGGGCGATAGGTCGCCCGTTTTGAGAAAACCTAACAACCGTTCACTTTGAACCTGCCTTGGGGCGGGATGGTGAACTTTTGACGAAGGAGAAGGCCATGAACGCGACAACGATCAAAGACCGTGCGGCGGAAGCGGCAGAGAACCTGAAAGACGCGGCCCGCGAAAAGCTGGGCCAAGCAAGCGACAGCGCGCGCAGCATGGGCGTGACGGTGAAGGAAAAGGCGGGTGAAACGGCCAGCGCTGTTCTGGATGCCGCCGCATCGCGCGCCGATGTCGCCAAGGACAAGCTGGTGGACGGCGCGGATCGTCTGGAAAACCGGCTGCGGGACATGGCTTCGGAAGACGAAAGCCTTCAGGCCCGGCTGCTGGGTAAGGCGGCGGATGGTGTTTCGGCGGCGACTGACAGCCTGCGCGACCGCAAATTGACCGATCTGGCCGAGGATGTGAAGGCCTTGGCGCGGAAACATCCGGGGGCCTTTGCGGCAGGTGCGGCGGTGCTGGGTTTTGCCCTGGCCCGTTTCGTGCGGTCGTCGGCGCGCAATGCGCGGATCGCGCGGAATGTCGACAACGCCGATCTGGCGCGGCACTGGCCCAAGGATGGAGGGCGGTCGTGAACCCGCTGAATGACGTTCTGGCCAGCTTGTCCCGGTTGATCCGGGGCGAGTTGGCCTTGGCCCGGACCGAGGCGGAAGAAGCCGCCCGGCGGGCTGGTCAGGGCGTGGTGCATCTGCTGGTGGCTTTGGTCGCGGGCATGGTGGCGCTGAATGTTCTGGCCGGGGCCGCCGTGGCCGGTGTCGCGGCCTTGGGCGTCGGGCCGCATTGGGCGGCGCTGATTGTGGGCGTGGTTCTGGCGTTGATCGCCTTGGGCTATGCGCAATATGGGCTGTCGATGCTGAAAATTCGCTCGCCCTTTCGGCGTGCGGGCCGTGGCCTGCGCCGGGATGTGGAAACTCTGAAACAAGCAGGAGGCGACAATGCACATGCATGATCCTCAGATGCACGCGGCAACGCGGATTGAAAACGAGCTGGAGGTGGAACGCACCCGGCTGGCCAAGGCGCTGGAGGCGCTGCAAGAGCGGATCTCTCCGGTGACTTTGTTGCAGGAAAACCTGCATCTGCCGGTCGAGGCCATTGACCGCGCGGTGCGGCGAAACCCGATGGCGGTGGCTTTGGCGGGCGCAGGTCTGGTTTGGCTGTTGCTGGGCCGCAAGGGCGAGCCTGCGGAGGCCAAGGCCGAAAAGCTGATGCTGAAGCGGGATGAGCTGGTGCGTTGGGAAGATGAGGGTGGCCCGCCGCCGCCGGTGGTGGATGATCAAGACGACTGGATGGATGAGGCCGAGGCGCTGCGCCAGCGGGCCTTGGCAAGTCTGGGCCGTCTGGACAATGCCGCGCGGTCGCGCCTTGCCTCGGTCGAAGAGGTGGCGCGGGCCAAGGGCCGGGTTCTGGCCGATCTGGCCGATGATCTGAAAGGCGCGATGGGGCGTGGGCTTTCGGGTCTGACCGAGGCCGCACAGGCCAAGATTCTGGCCGCGCGCGAAAAGGCCTGGGAGGCGCGTGTGGCCGCCGGAGCAGCGGCAAGCGCCGGGATCGAGCGGCATCCCTATGCCAGCGGTCTGATCGCCTTGGCGGCTGGGGCGGCGGTGGGCGCGGCCTTTGCGCCGACCGAGACGGAAAACCGTTATCTGGGGCCGGAGCGTGACCGGCTGCTGGCGATGGCGCGCCAAGCCTTGGCCGATGAAAAAGCGCGGGCGGTGCGGGCTGTGCATGTGGCGCTGCATGACGGCGTGGCGCAGACGGCGCAGCAGGCGGTGACGCATGGCGAAACCTCGCCAAAGGCGGGTCAGCCAGTGTTCTGAACCGAGGCCCATGAAACGGAAAAGGCCGCTGCGATTGCAGTGGCCTTTTGTTGTTCAGCACATTTCTTCGGGAATGCCGGGCAGCATCTGGCCGAATTTCTCGGCGATGCGGATGTCATAGGGCAGGATGAATCCGCGCCGTTGTTCGGCCGGTTTGCGGGCATTCGACAGCGCCAGTTGCGCCCAAGCCTGCTGGGCGGTTTCCAGTTTGAAATAGGCCTCGCCCGCGTCTTTCGGCAGCCAATGGCCCAGGATGCGGCGGTGCAAATCAGCGACCTCGGCCGCCTTGTTCAGAAAGACCCCTGCCTCGGTATCCCAACGAAGCGAACGACCGTTCATATTGGCGGATGAGACGATGGCAGAACGGCCATCAAAGATGGAAACCTTGGCGTGGATATAGACCAAGGGGGCGCCCAGCATCTGGGCGCGACCCTTTTCCAGCGTGCGGCGCGGTTGTGCGGCCCCGCCGACAAACAGGCGGGGGCCAAAGCCCTTTTGCAGGATGCGCAGGGCACGGGCCTGAAGATATTCGCCATAGCGGTCATCCAGACCCCGCGCCTTTTCAAAGGCCACCTCTTCCGGGGCGGCGGGCAGGGTCAGGATCATCGTCAGCCGCGGATTGCGGATCGCCGCAGCGGCCAGATAATGCGCATAGTCGGTGTCGCGGAAATATTGGCTTTCGACATAAATCAGCCGTTCGGCCCGTGCCGTCAGCGCCTCATGCGCGGTTGCGATTTCCTGCAAGACGGGGCGCGGGCCGAAGAAGGGCAGTTGCAGCCGTCTTTGCCGCGACAGAGTGCGCAGGAAACGGCGTTGGCGGGGCGGCGGGGTCTGGCCCGCCGTTACCGCAAGAAAGCTTTCTAGATGCGCCTGCGCTTCGGCCACCACGGGGCCTTCGCTGATCAACTGCACGTCATGCCAAGTGTCGCTGCCGGGGCGTTTGTGATCGGGCGTGTCATAGCGGCGCTCGTCCAGATCCAGCCCGCCGATGTAAAGACGGGCACGGTCAAAGACCGCCAGTTTCTGATGATGCACGCCGGGGTAAAGTCGGGGCAATTGCGCCCAGCGGGGGCGCAGCGTGCCGTCGGCGCGTTCTGTCAGCGCCTTGCGGGCCAAGGGCATGTCGCGCAGCGCGTTGGCGCGCAGGGCGGGTTCTTTGGCGTTCAACCCTTTGGCCAGACAATGCACCTTGTGCATCGCCAAGGGCCAGACCGCCAGACGCGGCAAAAGGCCGGTTTCGGAAGGGTGCAGCGCCACCTTCATATCCAACTTCGCCGCCGGCCCCGCCATTTCGGCGGCTGACCAGAACATGCGGGCGGAACGCCAGGAATTGCGGTGCAGGTCGGGCCGGACGATGGGATCAAAATCGGAAATGACCATATGCACGGCCACGCCGCGCCGCAGGGTATGGACCATCAGGTCGAACCACGTTTGCCCCACGCGCCGCCCTTCGGTGGAGCGGAGTTCGGTTGTCAGATCAAAGACCAGAAAACTCGCCCAGATCTCTTGCCGGGCCGAGAGGAAAAGCTGTTCCAGCGCCGGATAAGCCTCGGCGGCGGTGAGAAGAATGCGTGTGGGCGCGTGGGGCTGAAAGGCGGAAAAGGGCATGGGCAGACCGATACATAATCAACTGGTTCGGTCGCGAACGCCCCATTCGCGCCAACGGTTCCCATTTTGCCCGGGCTGGAACGGGTTTGTGATCATAAAGTCGCAGTGTCCGTCTGGCGGATGTGGAAAGCCATCTGGAAAATGTCTTCGCCATCTTGGGTTTCATGACTGACCTGGCCCTGCAATTGCTGGGTAAATCCGTGGATCAGTTGCGCCCCGATGCGGGCCCCCGCCTGTCCGCCGCGGGCCAACCCTTGCCCCGGATCATGCGCCGGGGTGATCATGCGCAGCACGGCGCGGTTGTCGATGCAACGCCGCAGTTCGACGGTGGCCTGCGCCTGTCCATCGTCTTGACCGCGCCGCTGTTCGGACAGGCCCGACAGCAATTCGGCCAGCAACAGGGACAAGGGGACGGCCTGATCGGGGCCAAGGCGGATCGGGTCGATGTCGGTCTTGATCTGCAATTGCCGACCGGCCTGAGTGGCGACGGTCATCATCTGCGTCGCCACGCGGGTCAGCAGTTGGTCCATCTGCACCTCGGCCTGATCGGCGGTCTGGTAAAGGCCAAGGTGAACGGTCGCCAGCGACATGACTCGGTCATGCAGGCTGGCCAGCATTTCCTGAACCTCTTCGGACGGGCTTTGCCGCATGTGCATGCGAATGATCGAGGCGATGAGTTGCAGGCTATTGCCGGTGCGGTGGTGAACCTCACGCAGAAGCATCTGTTTTTGGCGCAGCAGATTTTCCAGCTCGGCCTCGTCCCGCAGGATGATGTCGATCATGTCCTGATAGGCGCGGCCCAATTGGCTGATTTCCTGCGGGGCCTGTTGCAGCGACAGATCCTGTGGAATGCGGTTGCCGCCGGCGAAATCGGTCATGGCGCGACCAAGGCGGCTGATGTGACGGACGACAAGGCGGTCCGCAGCAAGAAGCGCCACGAGCATGCCCGACAGCCACATGAGGACCGGCATCAGATAGGCGGACAGGGCGATGTCGTTGACATAGGCCTGCTGGTCGGTGCGCCAACTGCCCATGAGGAACAGGCCATCAGCCAGGGGAATGACGGAATAGTTGCGTCGGTAGTTGCTGTTTGACACGGCGGTAAAGGTGATGGGCGCGGCTGCGATCATCTCTTCCGGGCTGCGGTCCGAAGGCAGGCGGCGCGGCACCTCATTGAAGTCGCTGGTGGAGGCCAAAAGCGTGCCGCTGGAGTCAAAAGTGGCGAGGATGATCGGATCATCCCGAGAGACGGTCGGGGCCGGTTGCAACGCGGCCAGATCATGGTGGGGAATGGAGATCGAGACGACGCCGACCTTTGTGCCCGCCGCGTCGCGCACCGGATGCACCATACCCAAGATAGAGGTGCCCGAGATGGGGCCTGCGCGGTTGACCAGAAAGCTGGGGCCGTCGGGGCCGATCAGCCGGTCAAACAGGAGATGATTGGTGAAATCATAGGCCGTGCCGTTGGAGGAACAGGTCATCAGCCCGGTGACGGGAATGTAGGCGACCAAGGAATATTCGGGATGGGCCGCCTGAATGTCGGCCATCCGGTCGCGGCAGGCCAGCGTATCCTTGGCCAAGCCGTTCATCGTAAGGGCGAGCGTTTCAGCGGTCGCCTCGGCCCGACGGATCATCTGGATCAGCGGTTCCGCCGCTTGCAAGGTCTGGCCCCGCAGGGCGAGTTCGCTGCGGGCGTCCACCTCTGTCTGCATGGCTTGTGTCTGCACAAAGGACAAAGCACCCAAGGGCAGCATGGCCGCTGCGACCAAAAGCGCCAGCCGACGCCCCAAACGACCGGCCCCTTTGTGGGGCCGATCCGCTGTGGGGTCGGAACTGTCCTTGCTGTCTTGCATGAAGGGTTACGCGGCTGCCGAAATGGAGCGGCTGATCACGGCCGAGGTTCCACCGTCGCGCCCACCGAACATGCTTTCGCCTTCGGCCAAGCCCAAAAGTTCGGCCAGCCTTTTGCGGGCTCGGCTGGCGCGGCTTTTCACCGTGCCCACGGCCACGCCCATGGTTTCGGCCGCCTCTTCACAGGAAAAGCCCGAAGCCCCCACCAGAACCAGCACTTCCCGATGTTCGGGGGAAAGCTGGTCGAAGGCGCGTTCGAAATCATTCATCGCCAGCTTGCCGTCATGCGCGGGGGCGGTGACAAGCGTCTGGGCGTGGATGCCTTCGGGATCGGCCACTTCGCGCCGCGTCTTGCGCAGGGTGGAATAAAAAGTGTTCCGCAGGATGGTGAACAGCCAGGCCTGCATGTTCGTGGCCGGATCGAACTTATCCAAGTTCGACCAAGCCTTCAGCACCGTTTCCTGAACCAGATCGTCCGCCGCCGCGACGTTCCGCGTCAGGCTGATGGCAAAAGCGCGCAGGGGGCGCAGATGGTTGGCCAGATCGGCCCGCGGATCGGGATGGTCGGTCATTTGTCCACCGATTGCTGCTGATCCACCGCGCGCAATTGCGATAGCAAATCCTTGAAGCGGTCAGGCAGGTCTTCGGACAGCGAAGCCTCGTACACCCGTTTCAGATTCTCATCGATCTGGGCCCGCATCTGTGCCCGGGCCCTTGGGGGCTTGTTCTGCTCTGTCATTTCAATACCCGTCACTTTGTTGGGAACCAAACGCCACGCACCGCGTTAGGTTCCCCAGAAAATGCAAAAAACTTTCCCTTGGGAGAAGACCATGACTGCAACACCGACGATGGATCTGGCTGACAGCGTTGCGCGTCACCTGCCTTATCTGCGCCGTTACGCCCGGGCGCTGACCGGCAGCCAGTCCAGCGGCGACCGCTATGCTGTGGCCACGCTTGAAACCGTTCTGACCGATCCGTCGGTTCTGCGAAAGGCGCATGATCCGAAAGTGGGTCTGTTTCACGTCTTTCATTCCGTCTGGTCCAGTTCGGGCGCACCGGTGGAAGAGCCGGAAGACCGTGTCTCGGCAGCGGCCCAAGCCCATATGGCCCATCTGACGCCCAACACACGCGAAGCCCTGCTTTTGCACGCGATCGAGGGCTTTTCCCATGCGCAGATCGGTTCGATCATGCAGGTGGAAGAGGCCGAGGCCGGGCAGTTGGTCGATCTGGCGATCCGCGAGATGGAAAGTTCGGTGGCAGGCCGGGTGCTGGTGATCGAAGATGAGGCGATCATCGCGATGGACATCTCGGCCATCGTCGAAAGCATGGGCCATCAGGTGACGGGCGTGGCGCGGACTCGGGCCGAGGCGGTGGCGATGGCCAGCGCCGACCGGCCTGATCTGATTCTGGCGGATATCCAATTGGCCGACAATTCCTCGGGGATTGATGCGGTCAACGACATTCTGGCGCAGTTCGATGATCTGCCGGTGATCTTTATCACCGCCTTCCCCGAACGCCTGTTGACCGGGGATCGACCCGAACCGGCCTTTATGATCAACAAGCCCTATACCGAAGAACAGGTGCGTTCGGCGGTCAGCCAGGCGATGTTCTTTGCCTCGACCGAGACACTGCACGCCTGAGCTTTGCGCTAGGCCTACTGAAAGCGCGGGAACCGGATGCCGGTTTCCGCGTTTTCTTTTTGAAGCAGCGGGCAGCGCCTGCTGTGCAAAATCAAGGAGATCAGAAATGAATATCCAGAAAACGGGTCTTGCGGCCCTGATCGCGGCTGCCGGTTTCACAAGCTTTGTGCCGTCGATGGTGCTGGCCGAAGGCGTGCGCAAGATTGATGTGACGGTTGACTTGGCCGCCATCGAAAATGCCCAGGCGGCGGCCTATTGGGGCGCGCTGGAGGTGGATCTGGAAGCGGCCATTGCGGCGCGCGTGGCGGATCAGCTGTCGGAAGAGGGGGCCGATCTGAACATCGACATTACCGAGGTGGAACTGTCGAACGGGCTGCAAGAGGATCTGGGCATCGCCGATACGAAACTGGCGGCGAACGTGGTGCAGACGCACCCGACCGACAACAGCCTGTTCAAGAATTATGAGCTGATGGTCGATGTGAACGCCGCCAAAGCCTATCTGCCCGCGGGGGTGGATGTCGTGGTGCTGAAGGCCGACACGGCGGATTTCTACAAGGCGATGGTGGAAACCTTTGCCGATGCGGTGGCCGCACGGGTGAAAGAATAAACGCGAAAGGGGCAGCCAAGGCTGCCCCTTTTCACATCACCCAAAGGCCCGCGGAGCGCGGCATTCTTTGTAGAACTTCGGGGAAACTGTGGCAGCCCGTAGGGGAGTCGAACCCCTCTTCCCAGGTTGAAAACCTGGTGTCCTAACCGATAGACGAACGGGCCGCAGTCAGTGGAGCGGTGTCTAATTCCAGTGTGCCGGATGCGCAAGAGGGTATTTGCAGGTTTTTTGCATCAGGCGACAGATGCATCCTCCAGTCGCAGTTGCACGGTCGTTCGCCCGTTCCAGTGGTTCAACTCCAGCCGTCCCGCCAGATGAAAGCGCTGATGGCCCGCCTGCATCAGGGCTGGCCCCAAAGGCCCGTCAAAGGCGTTGAAAGCCACCGCCTCGATCCGGTTCGGCGCGGCATCGGGCAGGCTCAATTTCAGATGCTTTTCACCCATCTTGCGGGCATGCACTGCCTGATTGGCAAAGGCAAAGCGCGGGGCGGGGCTCGCCTGCCCGAAAGGCCCGGCCTTTTCCACCTGTTCGATCAGCGCCTGCGTGGCCCCTTGCGGCGCCAGCAAGGCATCGATCCGCAGGTCGCGCGGGGCTTCATCCGCGGCCCCCTGGCGTTCCAGCAGTTCGGAAAGCCGCGCCATCGCCGCCTCCAGATGTTCCCGCGCCACGGTCAGCCCCGCCGCCATCCGGTGGCCCCCGCCCTTTAGCAGCAAACCCTCGGCCGCCACCCGCTGAATCGCGGCCCCCAGATCGACACCGGGAATCGACCGGGCCGAGCCTTTGCCGATGCCATTTTCGAATCCGATCACGACCGAGGGCCGATGCACCGCCTCTTTCAGCCGGGCTGCCACGATGCCCACAACGCCCGGATGCCAACCCTCGGCCGCGGCCCAGGCCAAGGCCCCAATTCCCCGCGCTTCGGCCTGCGCCAAGGCCTCATCCCGCACGGCAGCCTCGATCGCGCGGCGTTCGTCGTTCAGGCGGTCCAACTCGGCGGCCAGCAGCATCGCCTTGGCCGCATCATCCGTCGCCAAAAGCTGCGCCCCCAGATCGGCCCGCCCGATGCGGCCGCCCGCATTCACTCTGGGCCCCAGAATAAAGCCCAAGGCATAGGTGCTGGGGGCTTGATCCATCCGCGCCAGATCGGCCAGGGCCTTTAGCCCCTCGCGCTCACGTCGGGCCATCACCTTCAGCCCTTGCCGGACAAAGGCCCGGTTCACCCCGGTCAACGGCGCCACATCCGCCACGGTCGCCAAGGCCACCAGATCCAGCATCGCCATCAGGTCCGGCCCCTGCTGCCCCTGCGCCTTGAGCCGCCGATTCGCCTCCACCAGCATCAGGAACACCACCCCCGCCGCGCACAGATGGCCCAGCGAACCATCCTCATCCTGCCGGTTTGGGTTCACCACGGCCAACGCCTCGGGCAGCGTCTCCCCCCCCAGGTGATGGTCCAACACCACCACATCGGCCCCTTGGGCTGCCGCAATCGGCCCATGCGACAGCGTCCCGCAGTCCACGCAAAGGATCAGATCATGCGCTGCGGCCAGTCCCTCCATCGCCGCCTCGTTCGGCCCATAGCCTTCGTCGATCCGGTCGGGGATATACAGCGTCGCCTGCCGCCCCATGGCGCGCAGCCAGCACAGCAGCAAGGCGGATGAGGCCCCCCCATCCACGTCATAATCGCCAAAGACGGCGATCCTTTCGCCCTTGGCCACGGCCGCCAGAAACCGTTCCGTCGCTTTCCCCATATCCCGCAAAACCATCGGATCCGGCAACAGATCCTTCAGCGTCGGTTCCAGAAACCCCGCCGCCTGATCTGGCCCGATGCCGCGCGAAACCAGCGTCTGGCAGACCGCCATCGGCAGGCGCGTCACCTGCATCATGCCCTCGGCCAGACGTTCTTCGGCCGGGTCCGGCCCCATCCAGCGGCGTCCGGTCAGCGAGGCTTCAACATTCAGGAATGCGCGATAGGTCATAGACAGCAACTGCCCCGCTTCCGTCAGCGAAGCAAGTCTTCCCTGCGCATTCATCTTGCCCAAAATACCTTAGGAGGGTGTGGGAGGACGGCTGTCCTCCCACCGCGCAGCGCAGCAGAGCCAAGAACTGGCTTGCGCCGAAGGCGCGCGATGGGATCAAGCCACCGGCGAGCGATAGCGCATCCGTCGCACAGAACCGGTTTTCGACCGCATCAGGATGGTCTCGGTTTCGACAAAGCCCGGCTCGCGCTTGATCCCCGGCAGCATGGAGCCTGAAGTCACGCCCGTTGCCGCAAAAATCACCTCGCCACGCACCAGATCGTCGCGTTCATAGATCCGGTCGAAATCAGTGATCCCCGCCCGCCGCGCCCGCGCCCGTTCATCGTCATTGCGGAACATCAGCCGCCCCTGCAACTGGCCGCCCATGCATTTCAGCGCCGCTGCGGCCAGCACGCCTTCGGGGGCACCGCCTTGGCCCATATACATGTCGATGCCGGTGATCCCCGGTTCAGCACAATGGATGATGCCCGCCACATCGCCATCGGTGATCAGCCGGATCGCCGCACCTGTGGCGCGGATTTCGGCAATCATCGCCTCGTGCCGGGGCCGTTCCAGCACGCAGACGGTGATGTCGGCTGCGGTGCCGCCCTTGGCCTTGGCCAGCGCCAGAACGCGTTCGGTGGCGCTCATCCCCAGATGCACCACCCCCGGCGCATAGCCCGGCCCGACCGCCAACTTGTCCATATACACATCCGGCGCATGCAGCAGGCTGCCGCGCGGAGCCATGGCGATGACAGTCAGGGCATTCGGCATGTCTTTTGCTGTCAGCGTCGTGCCTTCCAGCGGGTCCAGCGCGATATCGACCGAGGGGCCGTTGCCCGTGCCCACCTCTTCGCCGATGAAGAGCATCGGGGCCTCGTCGCGTTCCCCTTCGCCGATGACCACCACGCCCGCAATGTCCAGCAGGTTCAACTGCTCGCGCATGGCGTTGACGGCGGCCAGATCGGCGGCCTTTTCATCGCCCCGGCCTATCAGTCGCGCACTGGCCAAGGCCGCCGCCTCTGACACCCGTGCCAGCCCCAGCGACAAAAGCCGGTCCTGAAATTCTGCTGCATCCGCCATGTGATCCCTCCACTGTTGATCCGCCCCTAGCGAAGGGGCGTGACAGCGGCAAGACTGGTGGCGCTAACGGCGTCAGACTTCTTCGATGCGGATGGCGACAGGGTCACCGACAACCACGCCCGTGCCCGCAAACAGGCCCATGGCATGGGCGATATCCTGCCGCGTGGCCTTGTGCGTGACAATCAGCACGGGGGCGTGGTCATCCTGATGGCCATATTGGCGCATCCGGTCGATGGACACGCCCGCCTCACCCAGACAGGTGGCAATTTTCGCCAAAGCACCGGGCTTATCGACCAGCACCATCCGCATATACCATGGGGCAGGGGCCGCCGACTGGGCCGCCACAGGCGTGGCAAGGCTGGCGGCGGGCTGACCAAAGACCGGCAGGCGGAAGCCGCGGGCAATGTCGATCACATCGCCCATCACGGCGCTGGCTGTCGGGCCAGCCCCGGCGCCCGCCCCGCGCAGCACGATCTGGCCCACGGCATCGCCCTCGACTACAACCATATTGGTGCCGCCCTGCAACTGGCCCAGGGGGTGATCGGCGGGCACAAGGCAGGGGGTCATGCGCTGTTCCAGACCCCGACCCGTCATCTGCGCCACGCCCAGCAGCTTGATGCGGAAACCCATATCAGCGGCATGGCGGATATCGTCGATCGAGATGGCCCCGATGCCTTCCAGTTCCACCGCGTCAAAGCTGACCTGCGTGCCAAAGGCGATGGCGGCCAGCAGGGACAGCTTGTGGCCTGCGTCAATGCCGCCCACGTCTAGGTTCGGGTCGGCCTCAAGATAGCCCAACTGCCGGGCCTCTTCAAAGACCACGTCATAGGGCAGGCCCGCCGATTGCATCCGCGTCAGGATGTAATTGCAGGTGCCATTCATCACGCCCATGACGCGGCGGATCTGGTTGCCCGCAAGCCCTTCGGTCAGGGCCTTGATCACCGGGATACCGCCCGCGACGGCGGCTTCGAACCGGATAACCCGGCCTGCCGCTTCGGCGGCAAGGGCCAATGCATGGCCATGATGGGCGAGAAGCGCCTTGTTCGCCGTCACCACGTCTTTACCAGCGGCCAGCGCCGCCTCGGTCGCCGCTTTCGCGGGGCCGTCATGGCCACCCATCACCTCGACAAAAACATCCACATCCTCGCGTTTCGCCAGATCGACCGGGTCATTCTCCCACGCAAAACCCGAAAGATCCGCATCGCGGTTCTTGCCGCGGTCCCGCGCAGAAACGGCGGTGATCACAACCGGACGCCCCGCCCGCGCTGCGATCATGGCGCTGTGGCGCTGAATCATCTGAACCGTGCCAATCCCCACCGTGCCCAAACCGGCAATGCCCAGACGCAGCGGTTTCTTGGCGGGATCGGACATGGGGCAGGCTCCTTCGGAATTTGT
Source organism: Neogemmobacter tilapiae (assembly GCF_014652215.1). Lineage (GTDB taxonomy): Bacteria > Pseudomonadota > Alphaproteobacteria > Rhodobacterales > Rhodobacteraceae > Neogemmobacter > Neogemmobacter tilapiae. The sequence goes on from NZ_BMYJ01000004.1 coordinate 344,951, forward strand.
CGGACAGACTGTTAGCCCGTTGCCCCGCCCGTTGCAACGCGCCTAAAGACCTGCCGCCCGTGCCCGCAAGGCGGCGGCCCGACTGGCCAAGGCCTCGGCGCTGGGCGGTGGCGGTGCTTCGACCCCCGCCAGAACGTCTTCGATCGGCAGAAGGGCGGGGCCGCTTTGCGCCCCGCACCCCGCCAAAGCCAGACAGATCAGCAGCAGCCGCATCAATGCGCCGGCCGTATGAAGGTGCCGTTCTTCAGATCGGCCATCGCTTGCCGGATTTCCGCATCGGTGTTCATCACAATCGGCCCGTGCCAAGCCACAGGCTCCTGTATAGGCGCGCCGGAAATCAGCAGAAAGCGAATCCCATCCGGCCCGGCCTGCACCGTCACCTCATCCCCCGTGCCGAATTTCACAAGCGTTCGGTTGCCCGACATGTCGCGGATGTTGACCTCTTCACCCCGCACTTCCTTTTCCAACAGTACACCTTGCGGATTGCTGGCGTCGCGGAAGGTGCCTTTGCCGTCAAAGATATAGGCAAAAGCCTTGCGATAGGTGTCCACCTTGAACGTCTTGCGGCGACCCGGCGGCACATAGATATCCAGATACTGCGGGTCGGCGGCAATGCCATCGACCGGACCCGTCTTGCCCCAGAAAGACCCGACGATGACCTTCACCACCGTTCCGTCATCATCCATGATCTCGGGGATATCCCGCCCCTTCACATCCTGATAACGCGGCGCGGTCATCTTCAGGCTGGCGGGCAGGTTCGCCCAAAGCTGGAACCCATGCATCTGACCCTTGGCATTGCCCAAGGGCATTTCTTGATGCAGGATCCCCGACCCTGCGGTCATCCACTGCACATCCCCGCCCTTCAGCACACCCCGGTTGCCCAGAGAATCGCCATGCTCCACCGAACCCGCCAGAACATAGGTGATGGTTTCGATGCCGCGATGCGGATGCCAAGGGAAGCCCTTGATGAAATCCTGCACGCGGTCGTTGCGGAAATCGTCAAACATCAGGAACGGGTCAAGCTCGTCCGGATTGCGAAAGCCAAAGGCCCGGTGCAACTGCACCCCAGCACCTTCGACGGCGGGCATGGCACGGGTTTCGGAAAGGACGGGACGGATCGACATGGCGGCCTCCTGTTTTGATAAGACCATCATGTGGGCAATCTGCGCCAACGGAAAAGGCCCGTTCGCGCAGATTGATTGTGAGAGGATGCACCGAGCCTAGTTGCAGGACGAAAGTGTAAAGTCACCATCGCGCGGCCGCTCGGACACGATTTCGTGGAAAACGTAAGAGTTGGTCATGGCCTGTGTCGACGTTCCACCAAAACCGCTGAAGTTCACCGCAAAGGGGGCCGAATAGCTCATACGGGTTTCCAGCAGAATATGCGTATCGCCATTCGCCATGATCGGCAGGGTGGTGTTCCGCATGGAGGCAAGATCGGCATTTGTCAAACCGCCGCCAAAGGCCGAGCCCCGACGACAAGACCACTGCACCTGATAAGCATCCGTCGGGGCTTGGAAATACTTATATTCGGTGATCCGAACGCTGACAGGGGTGTCGTTCAGGATCAGATAGTTCATCAGGCTGTGATAGCCCGTGATGTCGTCCGGACCCAGAGGCGTCGCTTTTTTTGTGCGCGAGATGATGTTGGAAATCGTATGCGTCGCCTTTTGAAACTGGTTCCGCACCCGGAAAGTGTCCCAGAAGGAATACATTGCAACGACTGTCCAGATCAGCAACGGCAGGATCAGCACAAATTCGACAAGAACCAAGCCCTTTTCGTCCCGAAGGAAACGCAGGACAGCCCTTTTCATGACTTCCATCTTGGCTGCCTTCCTAGCTAGGTTCGTTCACAAAGGCTGAAACCGAGGTCAGCCAATAGCGGCCTTGCGCATCATGCGGCAACATCCGGCCCAGATAGCCAAAGGTGTTTGCCACAATGATTTTCGCCTGGATACAGGCCCGCACGATAACGACTTCGTTCGGATCGGTTGGGTTCTTATACAGCTCTTCCGGTGGCTTGATCGGCACGGGCCGGTTCATACAGGGAATGCTTCCTGCCGGCATGATCCAAGTGTCCATGTCGACGGTTTCCATATTCACGACCAGTGTCGAGGTGCAGCTGGAAAACACCACCGCCCTTTCGCAGATCTTGGCTTTGACTTCGGCAAAGGTCGGGTTGGGCAGGATGTTCACGCGAATTTCGCGCATGGTGATATCCAACGCCCGCTCTAGCATCACGTTGCGGATCATCAACATGCCGGATTCAAAGGCCATGATGAACAAATACAGCATGAAGGGAACGACCAGCACGAATTCCACGCTGGCCGTTCCCCGTTCGTCGCGCAGAAACTGCGCGACTGGATTTTTGCTGGCCCGGATCATTGGGTCAGCCTCAGGTTGTTGATGGTCGAGCCAATGGTCGAGAAAGCCTCCGAGATCGTCATGCCACCCGGCTCAACCTTGAAGAAATAGGGTTCTGTCGGCTTAGTGGCACAGTTCTTGATCTGCGTTTCGCCAGCGGAGGGCGCATTGAAGGCGATGCCAAAGACGACGACGGGGTTCGAATTGGAGTCAAAAGCTGTCTTCGCCAAAGTGCAAGTCGCCTGAAGCTGAGCGTCCATTTGACCGACGGATTTCCACTCACCAACCATCTGTGTCCAACGAGCGTCGTTGTAAGTATTGCTGCGCGCCGCTGAATCGTTCCCGCCAAAGCCCCGAGCATACAGATGCCAAGCCACCCATTGTGGGGTCAGTTCGGCCCAGACTTCTGCCCAAGACAATTGCTTTGCCCCCGTCCCCGGCGACGTTCTCCATGCCTGCGAACGGATGGTTGTCGGGCTATTGGACCAAGACGATTGTAGGTGTGGCAAGAAGTACCACGGAACGTTCGCCGGCGACCAAGCTGCACCACCGGTCCTATTCCGCAAGTTGGTATTGCCATTAATTGCCGACCACTCGACGCGCAAGGCGTAGTTCCCGCTGCTATCTTTGTAGATAGGGGACATACCTGCGTTGAATGGTGATTTGATGCGACTGTGCGCCACGTGGGTACCGTCGGTCATCAGAACGATAACCTTTAGCGAGTCTTCCTTGTCGTAAGCAAAGGGACGGTCGGCGAACACTGAAGGGATGTCACCCGTTCCGACAAAGTAGTCGTAGATTGTTTCAGCGCTCGGGTCGATCAGCGCAACACCCCACTTCATGCCCAAGGTAATGGATGTATTGCCTGAAGCCCACAGCGAGTTGATCTTGTTGTTCAAAACCGTTGTATCGCTGGTCGGCATCATAACATAGCCTGCCGACGGCGGCTTTGTCGCCAATTCGCTGGTGTTGTAGGGGCCGCAAAAGAATTGGTCGTTGGTCAGGTCCGCCGACCGCTTTTCGTCCATGCCTGTATCGGAAATGCCGCTCAACGTGTCAGAACGGGCCATCCGGTACATCAAATCTGTTCGCGAAATGCCGCGCTGAGCGAAGGCCGCATCCGGCAAATCAAGGCAGTGAATGTCATTACGACCATGCGGCAAAGTTCCGCCATTCGGAACCGCCGCAGATGCATCAACTGTGTAGCGCGAAATCAGCTTCGGGCCCAAATTAACCTGTGCGTTGTAGGGAACGATGCCGATGCTAATGTGATCTTTGGAATCTGCCGTGATCATTTGAGCCACGAACTCTTTCGCGGCTTTGCGAAGGGCAGCAATCTTTGTCGATCCATTGCCATCCGTTTCACCCATCGAACCCGAAATATCGAGCACCAGCATGATTTCCAGATCGGTGATGTCCTGGCGGGCTTTAGACCCTGCATAGGCGGGCAAATCATCGACGCCAATCATTTTGGCCATGAAGAAAGGCACGTCCACACGCGCATTCGCCTCCACAATCCGACCATTGGCCGTTGCGGTCACCTTCACCTCTTTCAGCAGGGGAAGCATATCGGCCTTTTTCATGTAGTCCTTCACCACATCCTCGGGGTTCAGGGTCTGTGAAAGGCTGGCCGCGGCCAAGGCGGCACGGTCGAGCGTCTGGGCCAAGTCGACACGGACACGCTCATAGCGCATCATGTTCACGGCAAAGCCACCGATGATCAACATGCAGATCAAGAGCATCAGCCCGAAGATCAGCATCGCGCCGCTTTCGTCGCGCCGATAGTTGTGGACAAGCTGCCGCAAGCGGCCTTTTGTTTCCGATTTACTACCTACAAAACGGCACAGACTTTCGATGATCATGGTCACCACCCCCGCGGCGGAAAATGTTTTCAAAGCAGACGTACCCGGCGCCCGATGGCGCAGACTATTCCCCATCAATCAGATACCGCAAGCTTTGGGGCGGAAATATGGCGCTTTGGTCGTAAGTCGTGGAAAAACAGTGTAATTTTGCCGCTATTTGTCGATTTTGGCGATGAATGTTTCCGTAGCGGCAACGTTTGCAGGGCCAGTGTTGCGCGAATCGTGTCTGCCCCGCTTCTTCGAGTGCCCAAATATTACGCATCCTTCCGCAAAAACGGCTACACCAAAGGGTAACGATTCGCGTGCAATCTGCGACAAACAGGGAAGGAACGATGATGCAGGCCACAGGTGAACCCAGCTTCCGCCAATCCGTTGATCTGATGTTCGACAGGGCGGCGCGTTTGATGAACCTCTCCCCTGGGTTGGAGCAGAAGATCCGGGTCTGCAATTCGACCTATACCGTGCGTTTTGGAGTTCGGCTGCGGGGCAAGATCGAAACCTTCACCGGCTATCGGTCGGTGCATTCCGAACATATGGAACCGGTCAAGGGCGGCATCCGCTATGCCCTGTCGGTGAACCAAGATGAGGTGGAGGCGCTGGCCGCGCTGATGACCTATAAATGTGCGTTGGTGGAAACGCCGTTCGGCGGATCGAAAGGCGGTCTTTGCATTGACCCGCGACAGTGGGACGAGCACGAGCTGGAACAGATCACCCGCCGCTTTGCCTATGAGCTGATCAAGCGCGACCTGATCCATCCAGCGCAAAACGTGCCTGCCCCCGACATGGGCACGGGCGAACGCGAAATGGCCTGGATCGCCGACCAATACGCGCGGATGAACACGACCGACATCAATGCCAAAGCCTGCGTCACCGGCAAACCGCCGCATGCGGGGGGCATTCAGGGCAGGGTCGAGGCGACGGGCCGGGGGGTGCAATTCGCGCTGCGGGAATTTTTCCGGCATCCCGAAGACATGGCCAAGGCGGGGCTTTCAGGCAGCATCGCCGGTAAGCGGATCATCGTGCAGGGTTTGGGTAATGTGGGCTATCATGCCGCCAAATTCCTGTCTGAGGAGGATGGCGCAAAGATCGTCGGCATCATCGAACGGGATGGCGCGGTGCTGAATGACAATGGTCTGGATGTCGAGGCGTTGCGCCAGCATATGAATGCCAACAAGGGCAGCATTCTGGGCTTTACCGGCGGCAATCATCTGGCCGAAGGGGCCAAGGCGTTGGAAGGCGAATGCGACATCCTGATCCCGGCTGCGATGGAAGGGGTGATCCACAAGGGCAATGCGGCGGGCGTCAAGGCGCGGCTGATCATCGAGGCGGCGAATGGGCCGATCACCTTTGGCGCCGATGAAATCCTGCGGCAAAAGGGCGTGGTGATCATCCCCGACATGTTCGCCAATGCGGGCGGCGTCACCGTGTCTTATTTTGAATGGGTCAAGAACCTGTCGCATATTCGCTTTGGCCGCATGCAGCGCCGCGCGGAAGAGGCACGATCCGCCCTGATTGTGGAAGAGTTGGAGCGGCTTTCATCGGACAAGGGCCTCGGCTGGACGCTGGCCCCCGACTTCAAGCAGAAATTCCTGACGGGATCGGACGAATTGGCGCTGGTGCGGTCGGGGCTGGATGACACGATGCGCGGGGCCTACCGCGCCATGCGCGAGGTCTGGCACAGCCGGGGCGATGTGGAAGATCTGCGCGTCGCGGCCTATCTTGTGTCGATTGGCCGGGTCGCGCAGACCTATCAGTCAAAGGGTCTCTGAAAGAAAGGCCCCCAAAGGGGCCTTTCACCTTACCAATGGCCAGTGTTGCCCATGCTGGCCCAAGGCTCCATCGGGGCCAGCGAACCGTTCGCTTGCAGAATTTCGATGGAAACATTGTCAGGGCTGCGGACAAAGGCCATCCGCCCATCGCGCGGCGGACGGTTGATCACCACGCCATTCGCTTGCAGGAAGGCGCAGGTTTCATAGATATTGTCCACTTCATAGGCCAGATGGCCGAAATGGCGACTGTCCGAGGGCAGCCCATCATCGCCATCCCAGTTGTAGGTCAGTTCCACCGGGCATTCCGGCTGGCCAGGGGCGGCCATAAAGACCAGTGTGAAACGCCCGCCTTCGTTATCGATCCGCCGCGTTTCCTCCAGCCCCAGCAGCCGGTAAAACGCCATGGATTTTTCCAAGTCCAGCACGCGCACCATCGTGTGCAGATATTTTAGGGGCATGTCATCCTCGCAGGTTTCGGCCGTTTTGGCCCTAGAACCGCGACTCCCACCCGAAACCAACGCCAAGGTCAACCGTCTTGAACCGATTCACGTTCGACCAGGTTTTCCCCGCCGAGATGGTAAAGTTCGGCGTAAAACCCATCACCTGCGCCTCGGGCAGGCCCAGCGTCAGTTGTCCATTCACACCATAATCTTTCCGCTCGCCAAAGCGTGTCCCCCCCAGATTGGCCACGTCAAAAATTTCGACATTCGCGCTGATGCCACCGCTGATCTCGAAAGCGCCCACCGGCTTGCCCAAGCTGTAGTTCAGGCTCAGTTCCGCCTCTTGGCTTTCGTTCGGTGCATTGTTGGATCGGGTATCGCTGATTGAAAGACCAACCGCCAAACCATCGCCCGACGGCAAGTCGAAGGCCAATTCGCCTTGCAGGCTGGGTGTCAAGTCCCGGATGTCGCTGTCGAAATAATCGACCTGCCGGATGTCCGCGCCCAAAGTCGCCGTCATCTTGTCGCCAAAACGCAGATAGCGGGTCACTTCGATCTGACTATAGGCCGTATAGGGTGAACCCGCCGACCAACTGTGCCCCAATCGACCCGAAAGGACATAAAGGCCGTTGCCCGAGGCGGGCCGCATGCTATGGGCCAGATAAATTTCGACCGCCTGATAGGAAAAGTCGCGGCCCCTAACCTTGATCTGCTCGCGATCGCCATCGGCGCTCATCACTTCGCGAAAGGCGTCTTCGGTCAGGAACGCGCTGCTGCCCAAACCGCGAACGCCCAGCATTGTTTGTGATTTGTCTGATCGGGCCACCCGATAGGCGACGTCCAACTGCCCACCAATTTCGATGCCAGAAATGGCTTGGGCCGAATCATCATAGCGCAGCTCGATGGGGATGCCGAACCACTCGCCCGATCCCCCGGTTTCGCTGCTGCCGCCGTTCACATTGCTGGATGGCGTGGCGCTAAACGCCAGATTGATACGCCATGGCGATTGGCTGCGAATGTTGCCGATGCTGTCCGCGATTTCGGCCAGTTCTTCGGGATGGGTCGCAAAATCGCTTGCCCGCCGCAACCACCACATGGCGACACCATAATTCTGCCGGTCATAAGCCACTTTGGCCAGCAATTTGGCCGCCTCTTGCCGCATGGCGGGATCGTTGCGGCTAACCTGATACAATTTCCAAGCTGAGGGCCGGGCCTGCACAGGGGCCCCGGCCAATACGGCGGCCCAGGCTTTCACATGCAGGGCCTGCATGTCATTTGGGTCGCGCTGCAACAACCCGTCAGCCAAGACCGTTGCACGATAAGAATCGCCCGCCTCAAGAAACTGAAGCGCCAAGGCCCTGGCTTCATCGATGGTAAGATCAACCCGTTGATCCGCAGGTTGCTCAGACAAAACTGGCCCCGGGAGAACCCCCAGGGCCAGAAAAAAGATGACCAGCAGGCCTCTCAATTGCAGGGCACGCCCTTCTTAATCTTCTTGCAGCCGATCACGATCACACCGTGTTCCTTGCCGTTGCCGCCGACACCCGGATCGAAATCCAGACCGACCGCAACATTCTTGGCGTTCTGACCGCCGAACAGACCAGCATAATCCCCAATCGCCGAGCCGGTTGGATCGGTGACTTTCCCGACAAAGCTGCCATCGGACTTAATCTTTGTGATCTCGAGCCCGATAAAACGGAAATCTTCCGTGGTGGTAAACGGTGCCGGACCGACAACGCGGCGGTTGTCCACGCCGCCGTTGATCGCGCCGTTCGTAAAGTCGGCGTTGATCCGGACCACGCCCACAACACGCACCGGAGACCTCGGATCAAGGTTCCCGCCATTGTTCGAAGCCGCGTTGATCAGGCCAACATAGCGCCCTTCATAGGTCGCCAGCCCCGAGGAAGGCTGCGAATAGCTGCCAGTCCGCTGGACAGATGCGCCGCCCACATGGTTCACGAATTGATAACCGTCCGCCACGATGCCTGCGGTGACGCCTTCCTTCTCTGAGAAATAGGCTGTCAGCCTCCGCTGCGTCTTTGATTCTTGAAGCGTAAAGGCCTTGTAGCCCGGCACGTCCAACTGCGATGCCCGACGGAAAGTTGCCTCAACCGACGAGGCGTCGAGCACATCAAAATTGACCGATAGTGAATTGGAGGCCGCATTGTAGCTGGCTTGGTTCACACCGCCCTTGATCGCCGAAGGCAACATGTTGCTCCCCGACGAGCCGCCGCCGCCATTCGAGCCCGGCGTGTCGCCCGAGCATGCGGCCAGCGAGGATACCATCGCCAGCACTGCAAATTGTTTCCACATGTCCATCTCTCCGCCATGGCCCTTGCGGCCTTATTCCGCGCAACTGTCGGTTATTTCGGCCATTCAAGTCAACCGTCTTTGGGAATTTTCCTTGCTCGTTGCAGGCTTGCGTCACAAGGTTCATGTGGACAACTTTTGCCGCCTGCTCTCTTCACCGCAGGGCTGACACCAGATAGAGTGGACAGAGTTCCCGCAGCCCCACAGGATAGATTCCCGCCATGACCGTGACCCCCGAACAACAGGCCGAAATCGATGCATTGCGGGCACAGGCGCAACCCACCTTGCGCGCCACCAGCCCGGGTATGGAGGCGCATTTGTACCGCGCCCATCCGGTGCTGGACCACGGCTTTATCCGGGTGGTGGACTATATGGGGGATGACAGTGCCATCGTGCAGGCGGCGCGGGTGTCTTACGGGGCGGGCACGAAACATGTGTCGAATGATGAGGGGCTGATCCGCTATCTGATGCGGCATTGGCATTCGACACCGTTCGAGATGTGCGAAGTGAAACTGCATGTGAAACTGCCGGTCTTTGTGGCGCGGCAGTGGATCCGGCACCGGACGGCGAATGTGAACGAATATTCGGGGCGTTATTCGATTCTGGACCGGGAGTTCTATATCCCGGCACCCGAACAACTGGCCGCGCAGTCGACGGTGAACAATCAGGGCCGGGGGGCGGTGTTGGAGGGGGCCGAGGCGGCACGGGTGCTGGATCTGCTGAAATCCGATGCGAACCGGGCCTATGACCACTACGAATCGATGCTGTCACAGGATGGGCAGCAGGGGCTGGCGCGGGAACTGGCGCGGATGAACCTGCCTGCGAACATCTATACGCAATGGTATTGGAAGGTGGACCTGCACAACCTGTTCCATTTCCTGCGCCTGCGGGCCGATGCCCATGCGCAATACGAAATCCGGGTCTATGCCGAAGCGATTGCCGCCTGCGTGAAGGACTGGGTGCCCTTGGCCTTTGCCGCGTTCGAGGATTACCGGATGGGCGGCGTGACGTTGTCGGGCAAGGCGATTGCGGTGCTAAAACGCCGTCTGGCGGGGGAAGTGGTGACGCAGGAAACCAGCGGGCTGAGCAAGGGCGAATGGCGGGAGTTTGAGGCGGTTTGGGGGTAGGGCCGGGGAAGCCCACCGCGGGATGGCGTTGAATTTCTCAATCTCTCGCGCTATCTTCGGCGCATGAACAAGCAAGCTCCCCTGAATGCCGTTGAAGAATGGACCGAGGCCGCTGCTGCGGTGGCCCCGTCTGTTGCGGGGTACGAGGCTTGGTTGCAGGCCGAACTGGTACAAGGCGAGGCTGACTTGGACGCAGGCAAGACGGTTGCGCTTGCGGATTTGCGCAAAGATCTCGGGTTGGAATGACCGGAACCTTGCCGGTCGTTTTCTCCGACCGCAGCCGTGATCGGCTTCGCGCCATTCAAGGTCACATTGCTTTTCACAACATTCGGGCCGCGGAACGGGTGATGGCGTGCATTCTGGCTGCCGCGGAAATGCTGGGGGATCACCCTGAATTGGGTATGCTTTGGCAAAACGGCCCAACGCGCGCCCTGTCGGTGCCGGGGCTGCCTTATCGGATCCACTATCGTGTGGTGCGCAACCAACGGATCGAAGTGATCACCGTCGCCCACAATCGGCAACTTCCGCCCAAGGCGCTTTAACCCAACCCCACCCCCTTCAATGCCGCCCTGATCTCTTCCAGCACGGCCGGGTCGTCAATCGTCGCGGGCATCTTGAAGTCCTGCCCATCCGCGATCTTGACCATGGTCGCCCGCAAGATCTTGCCCGACCGCGTTTTCGGCAGGCGGTCCACCACCAGCGCGCGTTTGAAATCGGCCACGGGGCCGATCTGGTCGCGGACCAACCCCACGCATTCACGTGCGATTTCCGCATGGTCACGGTTGCAGCCCTTGTTCAGGCAGACAAAGCCCAAAGGGGCCTGCCCCTTCAAAGCATCGCTGATACCGATCACCGCACATTCGGCCACGTCCTTGTGCGCGGCCAGAACCTCTTCGATGGCTCCGGTGGAAAGCCTGTGGCCCGCGACGTTGATCACATCATCGGTCCGGGCCATGATAAAGACATAGCCATCATCATCGACAAAGCCCGCATCGCCGGTCTCATAAAAGCCGGGGAAATGGGACAGATAGCCCTTTGCGAACCGATCCTCGGCATTCCAAAGCGTGGGCAGCGTGCCCGGGGGCAGTGGCAGGCGCAGGGCAATGGCCCCCAAGGTGCCGGGCGGAACCTCATACCCACCCTCATCCAGCACGCGGATGTCATAGCCGGGCATGGCCCGGGTGGGGCTGCCGACCTTGATCGCCAATTCCTCGATCCCCAAGGGGTTGGCGGCGATGGCATAGCCGGTTTCCGTTTGCCACCAATGGTCGATCACCGGCACATGCAGATGCCGCGTGGCCCAGTGGATCGTATCGGGATCGGCCCTTTCCCCCGCCAGAAACACGGCTTGCAAGGCGGTTAGGTCATAGTGGCCGGGCAAAAGCCCTTCGGGATCGTCCCGCTTGATGGCGCGCAGGGCGGTGGGGGCGGTAAAGAAGGTGCGCACCTTGTGTTCGCTGATCACCCGCCAGAAGGCCCCTGCATCCGGGGTGCCCACGGGTTTGCCTTCGTAAACGACGGTGGTGCAACCCGCGATCAGCGGGCCGTAACAGATGTAAGAATGGCCAACGACCCAACCGACATCAGACGCCGCCCAGAACACATCCCCCGGCCCGACATTGTAGATATGCCGCATCGTCCAATTCAGCGCGACCAGATGGCCGCCCGTGGGGCGAACCACGCCTTTCGGTGCGCCGGTGGTGCCCGAGGTGTAAAGGATATAGGCCGGATCAGTGCCGCGGACGGGGGTGCAGGGGGCGGGCTCGACCCCCCGCTGCGCCTCGTTCCATTCAACATCGCCGGGGCGCATGTCGCCGGGATGTTCCGGGCGGCGCAGGATGATCTGGAAATCGGGCTTGTGCTTGGCCTGAGACAGGGCATCGTCCAGCAGATGCTTGTAGGGCACGATCCGCGCGGGTTCGATTCCGCAGGTGGCGGCGATCACCGCTTTTGGTGTGCAATCGTCGATCCGAACCGCCAGTTCATGCGCCGCAAATCCACCGAACACCACCGAATGCACTGCCCCCAACCGCACCACGGCCAGCATCGCGACCAAAGCCTCGGGCACCATGGGCATGTAGATCACCACCCGGTCACCCTTGCCCACACCCCGCGCCGCCAAGGCCCCCGCCAGACGGGCCACGCGGTCTTGCAGATTGGCGTAGGTGATCTGTTCCTTGCGGCCCGTCACCGGGCTGTCATGGATGATTGCGACCCGATCGCCGTGACCCGCCAGAACATGCCGGTCGACGGCATTATGGCAGGTGTTCACCAATGCATCGGGAAACCATTCGTAAAGCGGTGCGCGGTCGGCCTGGAGCGCCTGACTGGGCGGTTTCACCCAATCAATTTCCCGCGCAGCGTTCAGCCAGAATTGCTCCGGCGCGGCCTGCCATTCGGCATAGACCTTGTTGTAGGACATGGTTTCCTCCCCCGTCTGCACAACGATTACGGGGGCGAATGCTGCGCGTGCAAGGCTGATTGCGCAACCAAGCCGAAACTAGCCGAGGAGCAGCGCCACCCAAGCCACAAGCCAGGCCAAAGCCGTCACCGCCACCGCCGCTGACCCGGCATCCTTGGCCCGCCCCGCGCGTGGATCATGCGCTTCGGAAACGAAATCCACCGTTTCCTCGATGGCGGTGTTCAAAAGCTCCACCACCAGAATCAGAATACCAAGCGCCAGGATCAAGGCGCGCTCACCGCCCGAAAGATCCATCAGGCAAGCCGCAAGCGCCGAGACGGCGTTCAGGCCCGCCCATTGCCGCAAAGATTTCTCTCGCGCCCAGGTTGCCCGCCATCCCTGCCAACTGTAGCGCGCGGTTTTGCCCCAGCGCTTGAAATCCTCGATCATGCCTCGCCCCCGTTTGGTCAAAGCCTAGCGTTGGGCTGGCCTATTGGCCAGCCTCCAGCCGCGCGACCGTTTTCTGCACCAAAGCGATCCTTTGGGCATTCGGTGGGTGGCTACCCAGAAAGCGGTCGCCCGGATCTGGTAGGCGATTGAAGAACTGCGCGCCGCGCACCGGATCATAGCCCGCGGCCCAAGCGATTTGCGTGCCCAAGGCATCGGCCTCCAGCTCAAAGTCTTTCGAGTAATTTCGCACCGCCAGAACCGCCCCTGCATCGCGGGCTTGGGCGATACCGGCCTCATCCGCGCCAGACATGCTGGCGAGGACGGCCCCCATCATGGCGCCGGCCATCGCGGATTGTTCCTGACGGGGAATGTGTCCCGCAATATGGTGGGCTGTCTCGTGCCCCATGACAAAGGCCAGTTCGTCGGCATTCCGTGCGTCGGCGATCAGGGCGAGGGTAAAGCCCACGATCGGCCGGCCGCTTTCGTCCAGCGTCTGAAAGGCGTTCGGGGGCAGGTCGGGGCGGGTGTCCACCACGATCTGGATATCGCAATTCACGCCGCGCGTCGTTTCGCGGCAAAGCTGTTCGGCGATGGGCTCGATCCGGTTCACGACCTGCACAAATTGGCGCTGAACGGCGGGCGAAGGCATGGGGCCTGTGGTGCGCGGGGTCTGTTCCGGGCCGGGCAATTCGGTTGTGGGCACACAGGCCGACAAAAGAACCGCCAAGCCAACGGAAAGGAATCGATACATCATGCGCTGCCTGCCTTTTTTCCCAATGATAGGCGGTTGCAGGCCGACCGAACAGGCCGATCACAGGGATTTCAGCGGGATTGCGCCGGGCCGTTTCCCCGCCTAACCTGAGCCCATGTTTACAATCGAACACGAATTCGACGCGACCGTGATCACCCTGATCGATGAGGGGGAGGAGGGGAGTGCGCTTCCCTTGCAGGAAGACATCACGATTCTGGCGTTCGAGGAATGTGTGACGCTGGAACAGGAGGATGAAACGGGTGAACCGGTCCGGATCACCCTGTCGCAGGCCCAGTTGCGCGATCTGGCGGCGGCCTTGAACCTGCCTGAGGGCAGCTATCGCATCGTGGGCAAGGATTAGCTGTCGGTCAGCCGTTCCAGCGTGATCTGTTGGCTGTCGGCGGTGGTCAGGTGTAGGGTCTGACCCTCGTTGGACAGGCTGTAGAGGGTCACGTTTTGCAGCAGGGCCTGCATCTGGTTGTCGAAGTCTTCGAGTTCCGCGTCGCAATGGGCGACGGGTTCCACCACGGGATCGAGGTCCAGCATCACGGGGTCGCCTTGGTAGGGGCCGGTCAGATCGTTGCACCAGCCGCGGGCCCGGAATTGGCCGTCTTCGTTCAGGGTCAGCATCAGGGGTTGCTCGGGCAGGGGCAGGCTGCCGATTTCAAGGAACCGCCACTCTCCCCCTTTCGCCGCCGGATCCACGAAAACCGCCCCGATCATCGGCGGGGGCAGGACGCAGGCGAGGGTGGCTTGGGCGGTGAAGGTCAGGGTGAAAACGGGGGCAAGGAGGCGGCGCATGGTCTGTCCTTTCTCGGTTGGTTTTCTTTGAAACGCAGACCACGGTTCGATCCTTGGCGATAGTCAGGAAAATATGACCCCCTTCTTGCTTTTCACGCGTGAAAAGCAAGCTAAATATATGAATAAAAAAGATATTTCAATTTCTCTAAAGAGTTTCTTAACCCTGTTTGTCCTTGCGCCGCAGCACCTCGACCCAGTCCACCACCATCCGCCAACGCACTGGCGCTTGCCCCACGCTGGGCACCAAGGAAGGGTCAAACGCCTCCACCCAGCCCGGCCCCGGAACCCAGGTGTTGAAATAAAGATGCATCGGCCTTTGCGGCGCATAGGCCCGCCCCTTGCGTTCGCCCAAAAGCTGCCGCTTGCCCTTTGGACTGACCTTGTACCAAGCCACCCGTTTCAGCGACCATTCGATTTCATAGACCGCAAACTCGCCCGCATCGCCCCGGTTGGGCGGGTTCAGCGCTGCATGGGTGCCGTAAAGCGGGCTGCCCACCACATTGTAAGTGTCGGCATTGTTGTTCCAATCGACCCAGGTGGTCAGCAGAACCTTGTCTTTCGTGCTGCCCGCCGTCTGGTTCGTCATCCATTCAAAGTCAATCTCGTTGGAGCGCAGGGTGCTGCCATCCATGAAGGAGGAATAAAGAAAGATGGAATGCACCAGTCCCGATTGATCATGCGGCATCGCAAGCCTTGTGCGAAAGATCAGCGTTTCGCCGGGCTGCGGCAGGAAGGTCCGCTTGGTGCGCATCACCTGTTGGGCAAAGGTTTCGGCGTCGTCCGGGTGCGGGTTGGTGACGGCCAGCACCGCCTTGCCGTTGCCGTTCTTTTCGCCTGCGCCGGTGAACTGGCCCGAGCCTTGGGCATGGCCCTCACCCTGCCAGACGGCGGCGTTCACCGGGCCGGAAGTGCCCGCAAAATCATCGCGGAAGATTTTGGTTTGGGCATGGAGGGGGGAGGCGAGGAGGAGGGCGACGATCAGGGCACGCATAGGGGGCCTTTGGATGGGTTTGGGGGCAAGAGTCGGGACGGGCCCCGACCTTGTGTGTTTGTTTTGTGTTAAGGTTTGCCCCTGCGCTGCGGTCCAACG
>NZ_BMYJ01000005.1:0-125987 GCF_014652215.1 Neogemmobacter tilapiae
AAGCTCCGCTTCGCCATCCGCGAAGGCGGCCGCACCGTCGGCGCTGGCGTCGTGTCGAAAATCATCGAGTAATCGACAGGGCCATCGGCCCATCGGGAACGCAATCAGGGCCGTCCTTCGGGGCGGCCCTTTTGCTGTCGCACAGAAAATGCGGTGGCCTTGCCGCGAATTCGTCACTGGATGCCGCTTGCCGCCTTGCCTGCCCTGCCTTCCCCTGACAGCTTGGCCTTGACCGGGCCAAGGCCCGAAAGCCGAAAGGATTGCTGGAATGACCTCCTACGCCCTGCGCGTTCAATGTGCCTCGACCCGTGGGATCGTCGCGGCGATTTCGACCTGTCTGGCCGATCATGGTTGCAACATCACCGACAGTGCTCAGTTCGACGATGATGGCACGGGCCAGTTCTTTACCCGCATCTCTTTTCGTTCCGAAGACGGCAAATCGCTGACCGACCTGCGCGAGGCTTTTGCGCCGATTGCCGAAAAATTCGCCATGCAAGCCGAATTCTTTGACGAGGCGGCCAAGCGCAAGGTGATCGTCATGGTCAGCCGCTTTGGCCATTGCCTGAACGATCTGCTGTATCGCTCGCGCATCGGGGCCTTGCCGGTGGAAATCGTCGGCGTGATCTCCAACCACATGGATTACCAAAAGGTCGTGGTGAACCAGGACATCCCCTATTACTGCATCAAGGTCACGAAAGAGAACAAGCCGCAGGCCGAAGCCGAACAGATGCGGATCGTGCGGGATACCGGGGCGGAACTGATCGTTTTGGCGCGTTACATGCAGGTGCTGTCAGATGAAATGTGCCGCGAAATGTCGGGGCGGATCATCAACATCCACCATTCTTTCCTGCCCAGCTTCAAGGGCGCGAACCCCTATAAACAGGCCTTTGAAAAGGGCGTGAAGCTGATCGGGGCGACCAGCCATTACGTCACCGCCGATCTGGACGAAGGCCCGATCATCGAACAGGACATCATCCGCGTGACCCATGCCCAGTCGAACGAGGATTACGTCTCGATGGGCCGGGATGTGGAGGCGCAGGTTCTGGCGCGGGCGATCCATGCGCATGTGCATGGCCGGGTGTTCATCAACGGGCACAAGACGGTGGTTTTCCCGCCGTCGCCGGGATCTTACGCCAGCGAGCGCATGGGCTGATCCTGACAGGATCTGGCAGGACATAAAGCCTAACATCGGGTCAATCGAAGGAGAGACCCGATGCTAAAGACCTATCACGGCACCTGCCATTGTGGCGCAGTGGAGTTTGAGGTGCCGCTGGACCTGAGCCAAGGCACCAACCGCTGCAATTGCACCTATTGCCGCAAAACGCGGCATTGGGGGGCGGCGGTGGCGGACCCCACGACGCTGCGGGTGACGAACGGCCAAGCGGCGATCAGCACCTACAATGGCCGCGATGGTGGACCGGACGCGCCCATTGCCCATGCCTTTTGCAGCCATTGTGGGACCAAGCTGTTTACCACTGGCGACATTGCCGAACTGGGTGGCCGCTTTGCCAGCGTCTATCTTCCGGCGCTGGAGGATGCGACCGAAGCGGAGCTGATCGCGGCCCCGGTCTTCTGGTGCGACGGGCTGCACGACAATTGGTGGAATCCGGCGGCGGAAACCCGGCATCTTTGACCCGAATCCCCCTTGATTTCCCCGGATGGCTGCCGTAACCCGACGCGCAGTAGGGGTATAGCTCAGTTGGTAGAGCGACGGTCTCCAAAACCGTAGGTCGCGGGTTCAAGCCCTGCTGCCCCTGCCATCCCAAATATCAGTGCCGGGCTGCCGGACAGAAGCAAGCCCGACATCATGATTTCCCAGATACGCGCGCATTTGGCCCTGCTGGTCGCCGGAATGGTGGCCTTTGTCCTGATGGGGGTTGGCTCCGCCGTCTATGGCCCCGTCCTGCCCGGCATGGCGGAACGCTATACCCTGACGCTGGGCGAGGCCGGATGGCTGATTTCGGCGCATTGGATCGGCAATGCTGTCGGCATTGCGACGATGTATTTTCTGGCGGAAAAAGTGCCCAGCGGTCTGGCGCTGGCGATCATGGCGGCAGGCGCTGCGGCCCTGGCCTTGGCCCCCGGCTGGGCCCCGACGCTGGCAGCGGCCTTTGTCTTTGGTGCGGGTTACGGCATGGTGACGGCGGTGTTCAACCCCGCCATGCTGACGGCCTTTGGCGCACGGGGCACCGGGATGCTCAGCCTGTTGAACGCGATGTATGGCATTGGGGCGATTGCCGGGCCGCTGATCTATGTGCAACTGGGGCAGAATGCCGGAACGGTCTTTGGCGGGCTGGCGGTGATCTGCGCGGCGGCCTCGGTCGGCACGGCTTTGACGCTGAAGCCGGGTGGGAAAAGCACGCAATCCGCCCCGCGCATCGGCTTTCGGGTGGATCCGGTGATTCTGGGCTTTGGCGCTTTGGGCGTGGGGCTCGAGGCTTGTCTGGTGGGCCTTGGGCCGGCCGCCTTGATGGCGGCGGGGGTCACGGATGTTCGGGCGGCGGAGTTGTTGTCGGTGTTCTTTGCGGCCTTTCTGGGCGCGCGGATCTTGTTGATCTTTACCGCCCATCTGATCCCGTCGTTCTGGATCTATCTGTTCGCCGCCGCCTCGGCCTTGATCTTTGGCCTAGGGGCGGTGTTCCTGTCACCGGGGCTGTTCTTTGTCGCTATGGGCATCAGCGCCAGCCTGTATTTCCCGGCCTTTTACGTGACTGCCACCCGCGCCATGGGCAGCGACCCGCGCGTGCCTTCGGTGATCATCGGGGCGGGGCTGGTCGGCGGCATTTCCATGCCGCTAATGCTGGCCCCCCTGACGCAGACCGAAGGGCTGGCGTTTTTCTATACGGTGGCCGTGCTGGGCCTGATCCTGACCTTGGGCAGCCTGATAAGCCTGCCGCGCTATCGCGTCTAAAGCGCCGCCTGCCATTCGCGGACGGCGTCCAGCGGGTAAAGCAGCATCAAGATGTTCAGCGCCAGCCCGTCGCGGATCAGCCAGATGGTCAGCGCCTCAAACCCCACGACAATCGCCACGCTGGCCCAAACGGGCAGGCGGGCGGCAAGGAAAAAGCCCAACACCATCGCCAGAATATCGGCGACCGAGTTGATGACGCTGTCGCCAAAGTAATCCAGACTGATCGTCACCGCCCGATAGCGTTCGATGATCATCGGCGAGTTTTCCAAAATCTCCCAGGCGCATTCGATCACTGTCGCAATGACCAGCCGCCAGCCGAACGACAGGCGACGGGCGGTCAGCCACAGCAGGCCAAAGAACAGAAAGCCGTGCAGCAGATGGGACGGGGTATACCAATCGCTCAGATGCTGGCTGTTTTCGCTACTGAACACCACACCATGCCACAGTTTGACATAGCCGCATTTGCAGATGGGTTCCTGCCCGATGATCAGCAGCCAAGCGGCGGCGATCAGGATGGTCAGGACGGTGATCAGATAGGGGGTGCGATTTTGGGTCATGATGGGCGGATAGAATCACAGCTTTGTGAAACTGCCTAGTGGGGAAATTCTGACCTGACTGCGCAAGTGCAGCATTGGATATTCCGCAGTGCAGCACGTCAATCGTCATACTTTTCAACACTTTGCTTGCCCAATCCCTAGGCAACAGTTTTATTTACATATCGTATGACTTTTGCTAGCGTTTGGGCATCGTCGTCGGGAGAGCGGCGAACATCCTTGGGAGGAAACATGAAAGTTTTGAAGCAGCTTGCGCTGGCCGCAAGCACCGTTGCCTTGTTCGCTGGCGTGGCCCAGGCGGACGGGCTGCAAGGCAAAGTCGTCGGTTTCTCGCAGATCGGTTCGGAATCGGGCTGGCGCGCGGCGGAAACCTCGGTGACGAAACTGCAAGCCGAAGAGCGCGGCATTGACCTGAAATTCGCCGACGCCCAGCAAAAGCAGGAAAACCAGATCAAGGCGATCCGTGGTTTCATCGCGCAGGGCGTGGATGCCATTCTGGTGGCCCCGGTCGTCGCAACCGGCTGGGATGCCGTTCTGCAAGAAGCCAAAGACGCCAACATCCCGGTCATCTTGCTGGACCGTGGCGTGGACGCCTCGGAAGATCTGTATCTGACCTCGGTCGCTTCGGATCAGGTGAAAGAGGGCCGCGTGGCTGGCGAATGGCTGGTGAACACGGTTGGCGACAAAGACTGCAAGATCGTTGAACTGCAAGGCACCGTGGGCTCGACCCCGGCCATCAACCGCAAGCAAGGCTTTGAAGAAGCGATTGCTGGCAAGGCGAACCTGACCATCGCCCGCAGCCAGACCGGCGACTTTACCCGCTCCAAGGGCAAAGAAGTCATGGAAGGCTTCATCAAGGCCGAAAACGGCGGCAAAGACATCTGCGCTGTTTACGCGCACAACGACGACATGGCCGTCGGTGCCATTCAGGCGATCAAGGATGCGGGCCTGAAGCCGGGGACCGATATCCTCGTCGTGTCGATCGACGCTGTGCCCGATATCTTCGCCGCGATGGTCGCTGGTGAAGCCAACGCCACGGTCGAACTGACCCCGAACATGGCAGGCCCGGCCTTTGACGCGCTGGACGCCTATCTGAACGGCGGCACGGTGCCGGAAAAATTCATCATCACGGAATCAAAGCTGTATACCCCGGCTGACAATCCGCAGGGTGAATACGACACGCGCAAAGGTCTTGGTTACTGATTTCCTCCCCTAGACCTAAGCGTTCCGCCGGCCGGTTTCATGCTGGCCGGCGGATTGTTGTTGCATGCGATGAATAAGCGGAAAACAGTCCGATAACGGACGAGGGGGAGGGTGACATGACAGAACCGGCAACGGTGTTGCAGGCGCGGGGGGTGGTCAAGGTTTTCGGCCAGCACCGGGCACTGGATGATGTCAGCATCGACCTGCGGGCGGGTGAGGTTCACGCGCTTTTGGGGGAAAACGGCGCAGGGAAATCCACGCTAATCAAGATCCTGACCGGGGCCTATCAGGCGACCGAGGGCGAGGTTCTGCTAGAGGGTCAGCCGGTGCGCTTTGCCGACCCGTTGCAGGCACAGGCCGCAGGGATTGGCACGGTCTATCAAGAGGTGAACCTGCTGCCGAACCGTTCGGTGGCCGAAAACCTGTTTCTGGGGCATCAGCCCACACGCTTTGGCTTTGTGCAGAAAAAGGTGATCTACGCCAAGGCACGCGCCGTTCTGGCGACCTATGGGCTGGATGTGGACGTGCGCGCGGAACTCGGCAGCTATTCCGTGGCCGTGCAGCAGATCGTGGCGATTGCCCGCGCGGTGGAACTGTCGGGCAAGGTGCTGGTTCTGGATGAACCGACCGCCAGCCTTGATCGCAATGAAGTGGACCGTCTGTTCGACATCATCCGCCAACTGAAAGCCCGTGGTCTGGCGATTATCTTCATCACGCATTTTCTGGATCAGGTTTTCGCCATTTCCGACCGCATGACGGTGCTGCGGAATGGCAAGCTGATCGGCACTTCCAGCCTGAAAGACGTCAGCCCGACCGATGTGGTGCGGATGATGCTGGGCAAGGATCTTGAGATTTTACACCCCGTCAGCACGGCCGCCGAAGGCGCGTCGGGGCCGGTGATGCTGTCCTTTGACGGTTTCGGCAAGCCGGGCAAGGTGGCCCCGGTGACACTGGATATTCATCGTGGCGAGGTTGTGGGGGTTGCGGGTCTGTTGGGGTCCGGCCGGACAGAACTGGCGCGGCTGATGTTTGGGGTCGATACCGCCGAAAGCGGCAAGGTCACAATGAATGGCAAGGAAATCTCGCTGCGCTCGCCCGTTCAGGCGGTGCAGGCGGGCTTTGGTTTCTGCCCCGAGGATCGCAAGGCCGATGGCATTTTCGGTGATCTGTCGGTGCGGGAAAACCTGATCATCGCGTTGCAGGCGAAACTCGGTTGGTTCAAGGCGCTGAACCGCGACGAACAGCTTGAAATCGCCGGACGCTATGCCGAGGCGCTGGATATTCGTGCCGCAAACCACGACATGCCGATCAAGCTGTTGTCGGGGGGGAATCAGCAAAAGGTGATCCTGGGCCGCTGGCTGGCGATTGATCCGAATTTCCTGATTCTGGACGAACCGACGCGGGGCATCGACGTCGGCGCCCATGCAGAAATCGTGCGCACCATCAACCGCTTGCGCGAAGATGGGCTTGGTTTACTGGTCATTTCATCCGAACTCGATGAAATCGTGGCCTATTCCAGCCGGGTCGTCGTCATGCGCGACCGGCAGATGGTCGCAGAACTTCACGGGCAAGACATCTCGCCCAAAATCATCGTGCAGGCCATCGCGGCCCAGCATCAGGAGGCAGCGGAGTGATGAAAACCCGCGTTCTGTCGCGGCTGATTTCGCCGCAAACCATGGCCTTGGCAGCGGTGCTGCTGGTCAACTGGATCTTGTTTCCCGGCTTTTTCGACATCGAATGGAAAGATGGGCGGCTGTTTGGCAGCCTGATCGACGTGCTGAACCGGGGGGCACCCGTGGCAATCCTTGCGATCGGCATGACCGCCGTCATTGCGACCAAAGGCGTTGACCTGTCGGTGGGGGCCGTCATGGCCATTGCCGGGGCGACCGCCGCCACCATGGTCGAGGCCGGTTGGCCCGCCCATACCGCCGTTGCGGTGGCCCTACTGGCCGGTCTGGCCTGCGGGCTTTGGAATGGGGTTCTGGTGGCCCTGCTGGACATCCAGCCGATCATTGCAACCCTTGTCATCATGGTGGCGGGGCGCGGCATTGCCCAGTTGATCACCGAAGGCAGCATCGTCACCTTCAGCGATCCGACCCTGATCTTCATCGGCACAGGCTCTTTCCTAGGTCTGCCGATGCCCGTGGTCATTGCCGCAACCTTGGCCGTTCTCGCCACGCTGCTTGTCCGCCGCACGGCGCTGGGCCTGCTGGTCGAGGCGGTGGGCGTCAACCGTTCCGCTGCGCGCTATGCCGGGATTTCGGCGAATGTGCTGCTGTTGGCGGTCTATGTCTTTTGCGGCTTCTGCGCCGCCATCGCGGGCATGATCGTCGCGGGCGACATTCGTGGAGCCGATGCCAATAACGCGGGTCTTTGGCTGGAGCTGGACGCCATTCTGGCGGTCGTCATTGGAGGTACCTCGCTGCTGGGGGGGCGTTTTTCCATCCTTATGTCGGTTCTGGGGGCCGTCATCATTCAGGCGATGAACACCGGGATTCTGGTCTCGGGGTTCCCGCCTGAATTCAACCTTGTCGTCAAATCCGGGGTCATCATCCTGATCCTTGTCCTGCAATCGCCCCTCTCGGCCACCCTGTTCCTGCGTGCGCCCAAGGCCAAGACCGGAGCGTCGAAATGAACCGTTCCTTGCGCCCGCTGGCGGCCACCGCCATCATCTTTCTGCTGTGCTATCTGGCGGCGGTCATTCAGTTCCCCTCGATGCTTTCCACCCGCGTTCTGGGCAACTTTCTGACCGACAACGCCTTTTTGGGCATCACTGCTGTCGGCATGACCTTTGTCATCCTCTCGGGCGGGATCGACCTTTCGGTGGGGGCGGTCATCGGCTTTACCGGCGTGCTGATCGCCGTCTTGATCAGCCATTTCGGCATGCACCCGCTGGCCGCCTTTGCCGTCACCCTGACCATCGCCGCGCTGTTCGGGGCGGCGATGGGGGCTGCGATCCATTACATGCAGGTGCCCAGTTTCATCGTGACGCTGGCGGGCATGTTTCTGGCCCGCGGTGCCGCCTCGGTCATTTCGCCCGATTCCATCCCGATCAACCATGACTTCTACACCTCGGTTTCTCAGGCCTATCTGTTGATGCCCGGCGGCGGTCGCCTGTCGCTGATCGGCGGAATCATGGTGCTGGTCTTTGTCGTCGGGGCCTTGGTCGCCCACCGCACGCGGTTTGGTTCCTATGTCTATGCCCTTGGCGGCAACACCACATCCGCCGCCCTGATGGGTGTGCCTGTCGCCCGCACCACCATTCTGATCTACACGCTGTCATCGTTCCTCGCGGGCCTATCGGGCGTCATCTTCTCGCTTTACACCTCGGCCGGATACTCGCTGGCCGCTGTCGGTGTCGAACTCGACGCCATCGGCGCGGTCGTCATTGGCGGCACGCTTTTGACGGGCGGTTACGGCTTTGTCGCGGGCACCTTCATCGGCGTCATGCTGATGGGGCTGGTCCAGACCTACATCATCTTTGATGGCACGCTGTCCTCCTGGTGGACAAAGATTGTCATCGGCGTGCTTCTGTTTATGTTCATCTTGCTGCAAAGGATCGTCTTCGCAGCCTCGGCCCCAAGGAAGAAAGCGTTCTGGAAAGTGTAAGATGAGTGAACCGGGAAGCCTGATCCGTGCCTTGTCGGGGCGGCAGGCGGCGCGCAACTTCCATACGTTTGTGATCAACGAACTGGGCGCCGGGATTGTCACCGGCGCCTTTCCCGTTGACGTGCCCCTGCCGAATGAGGCGGAGATTATGGAACGTTACGACGTGTCGCGGACGGTTCTGCGCGAGGCGATGAAGACGTTAGAGGCAAAGGGTCTGGTCGAGGCACGGGCCAAAGTGGGGACGAAAGTCCTGCCGCGCAACCGCTGGAACCTGTTTGACCGGCAGGTGCTGACCTGGATGTTTGAGGCGGGGCCGGATGCGGGCTTTGTGCGGGCGCTGCTGCCCGTGCGGCAAAGCCTGACCTTGCAGGCCGCAAGGGCGGCGGCAGAATTGCGGACGTCGGATCATATGCGGATGCTGGGCTATTGGCTGAACCAACGTCAGGCCTGTGCGGGGATGCCGGAAAACTGCGCCTTGGCGGAATTTGAATTGCAGCGGATTTTGCATGAGGCGAGCCAAAACCCCATGCTGCGCGCCGCCACCGCCCTGCCGGAATTTGCCATCGCAGCGGCCTTTCAGGCACGGATGGCGGCGGGGGTAAGCGACTTCGCCAGCCCCGCGCAGTCGCATTTCGCCGAACTGGTGGGCTGTATGGAAAAGGGGGACGGCCTTGGTTTGGCCACCCCCCTTGCCGCGATCTTTCAGGCCGAGGCTGAGGCTTGCCTCCCCGCCCCCTGATCACTCCACCGAAAAGCTGAACACCATCTCATGCCGATATTCCTGCCCCGAATTCAGCCGGGCGCTGGGGAAATGTGGTTGGTTCGGGCTGTCGGGGTATTTCTGGGTTTCCAAGGTAAACCCTTCAAACCGGCCATAGGTCTTGCCGCCCGAACCCGCCAGCCCTTCGGGGATATAGCCCCCCACATAAAGCTGCACGCCCGGCTCGTTCGTGGCCAGCACCATCCGCCGACCCGACTTCGGATCAACCGCTTCCACCACGTCGCGCATTCCGCTGCCATTCAGGCACCAGTTGTGGTCATAGCCTGCCGCCACCGCCTCCATCCCCTGCCCGATGGGGCGCAGGGTGCGAAAATCAAAGGGCGTGCCCGCCACCGGGGCCAGCTCGCCCGTGGGCAAAAGGCCGGGGCCGACAGGGGTATAATGATCGGCATCAACGCGCAAAAGCTGCCCCAGACAATCGCCCGAACCCGCCCCCGCCAGATTGAAATAGGCGTGGTTCACGATGTTGATCACCGTCGCCGCATCGGTTTCGGCCTGCATCACCACCGTCAGACGGTCGTCTTCGCCCAAGCTATAGGTGCAGCGCAGCACGCAATCGCCGGGAAAGCCCATTTCGCCATCGGGGCTGTTCGTGCGGAAGGTGATGCTGCACCCTTCGGCCCGCTCCACCTCCCATAGCTTTTGGTCAAAACCTTGGGGACCGCCATGCAGCGTATTGCCGCCTTCGTTCAGGTCCAACTGGTGCTGCACCCCATCCAGCGAAAACCGCCCGTCGCGGATGCGGTTGGCATAGCGCCCACATGTCGCCCCGAAATAGGCGGTGCCGTTGACGTAGTCCTCGACCCGGTCATGGCCCAAAACGATGTTGGCCAGCGTTCCGGCCCGATCTGGCACCCACAGTTCGGCCAGCCGCGCCCCATAGGTCAGAACCTTGGCGCGCAGGCCATTGGTGTTTTGCAGGGTAAAGGCGCGGACGGATTGCCCGTCCACGCGACCAAAGGTTTCCGCTGTGATCATCCGCGCAGATCTTCTGGCAGCAGCGCCTCGGGGATGTTCTGGAACGACACCGGCCGCAGCCAGCGGCGGATCGACATGGTGCCGACGCTGGTGGCACCAAAGTTGGTGCTGGCCGGATAGGGCCCGCCATGCACCATCGCGTCACACACCTCGACCCCCGTCGGGAAGCCATTCGCCAGAACCCGCCCCGCCTTGCGTTCCAGCACGGGCAGCAGGGTTTGTGCCTGCGGATAATCCCCCGCATCGACATGCAGCGTCACCGTCAACTGGCCTGCCAGCGAATGGGCAATCTCCAGCATCTGGGCGGCATCTTTGGCGCGGACGATCAGGCCCAAGGGGCCAAAGACCTCTTCCGCCAACAGATGGTTCGCCAGCCAGTCATCGGCCGAAACCTCGAACAGATAGGGCGTCGCGTTGCGCAGATCACAAGAGGTCGTCAGCACCTCACGCACGCCTTTGCCCGCGGCAATCCGGTCACGACCCGAACGATAGGCCTCGGCCATCCCATCCGTCAGCATGACCTGCGGCCCCACAGCCCCAACCGCCTCTTTCGCGGTCGCCACGAAAGCATCCGCCTCCGGCCCGTCGATCACCACGGCAATGCCGGGATTGGTACAGAACTGCCCCGCGCCCATCGTCAGCGACCCAGCCCAACCCTGCGCCAAGGCCGCTCCACGGGCCGCCACGGCCTGCGGCAGCAGGAACATCGGGTTCACCGAACCGAGTTCGCCAAAGAACGGGATCGGATCGGGGCGCCGGGCGCACAGATCGAAAAGCGCACGACCCCCGACCAAAGACCCAGTAAAGCCCACCGCGCGGATCAGCGGATGCTGCACCAGCGCCTCGCCCACGTCACGCTTGCCGCCTTGGACAAGGCTGAACACCCCCGCAGGCATTCCGCAGGCTTTGACAGCCGCATCAATCGCTTGCGCCACGATTTCGCCTGTGCCGGGATGCGCCGAATGACCCTTCACGACAACCGGGCAACCCGCCGCCAAGGCGCTGGCGGTATCGCCGCCAGCCACCGAAAACGCCAAGGGAAAGTTCGACGCGCCGAACACGGCGACCGGCCCCACCGGGCGCTGGATCAGGCGGATGTCAGGACGGGGCAGCGGCTTGCGGTCGGGCAGGGCTGCATCAAAGCGGCGGTCCAGATAGTCGCCCTTGCGGATATGGCTGGCGAACAGGCGCAACTGGCCCGTTGTCCGCCCCCGTTCGCCTTCCAGCCGTGCTGTGGGCAGCCCGGTTTCCGACGAACCAACCGCCGTAATCTCAGCCCCAAGCGCCTCGATCTCATCCGCGATCTTGTCCAGAAACGCCGCCCGCTGTTCCCGCGTCGTCGCCGCATAGGCCGGGAAGGCCGCCTCCGCCGCCTTTACCGCTTGATCGACCAGCGCCGGGGTGCCGACGCCGAATTCATGCGCCTCGCCCGTCGCGGGCGAGGATTTGAACGTGTTGGCCGAGGCGACCCATTCGCCCGCAATCAGGTGTTTTCCGCTTAGCATCTGCCGTTCCTTAAAAGAAGAAAGCCTCGGTTTCCTTGCGCCGACCCAGGGTCAGCGCGTCCGAGACGTGGATCATCGGGGCCAGGTCCACCTCGGACTGGCCCATTTCCAGCAATTCCGCCATGCGCGCATACAGCGCCGGATACTCGCCCATGATGGTGTTTTCGCCAGCGGTGGGCTGGCCGTTCAACTCCAGAACGTTGCCACCCATCCGCAAGGCAAGATGGCCACCATCGGTCTCAATTTCAATGTCCCAGGTCTGCGGGCCGGTCTGACGCCAGTCGAAATCGGCGCTGACATTCCCGCTGAACTGCAACTGCGCCGCAATCGCCGTCTGGCGGTTCGCCGGGAATTCCAGCGTCGCCGATTGCAGATGCACGGCTTCGGGCAGGATATGGGTCATGATTGATAGGGCGTTGATCCCCGGATCGAAAACGCCCATCCCACCCGGTTCAAACACCCAATCTTGCCCCGGATGCCATTTCCGCACATCCTCACGCCAGGTGATATGCGCTTTGCGGATCACCTTATCCGCCAGCCAATCCCGTGCCGGGGCAACGGCATGGGCCATGCGGCTGTGCCATGTAGTGTAAAGCGTCAGCCCCCGTTCGGCGGCCAGCTTTTGCAGGGTGATCACCTCGGCCAAGGTCGCCCCCGGCGGTTTTTCCAGCATCACATGACGGCCCGCCAACAGCGCCGCTTGCGCATATTCAAAGCGCGGCACGGGCGGCAGGCACAGTGAGATCACCCCAATGTCGGGCCGTTCCGCCAGCATCTGGTGAAAATCGGTAAAGGCGGGGACGCCTTCGACCGAACCTTTGCGCGAAACGGTCGCTGACAAGTCCCACGCGTCCGATGCGTTTAGCGCCGGAACATGCTGATCAACGGCAATCTTGCCAATGCCCACAAGGGCGATCTTGGTGCCCGTCATCTTAGTGGCTTTCCCGGCCAACGGCATTGCCCCGGCAGCCTTTCAGGAAGTCAAAGTCCGCCCCGGTATGGGCCTGTTCCACCCGTTCATGGAACAGCTGCGCATAGCCCCCCATCGGCGGCGCGGTCAGTGGTTTCCATTCCGCCAGACGCGCGGCCATTTCTTCGTCGGAAATGTCCACATGCAGGCGGCGGTTCTTCACGTCCAGTTCAATCATATCGCCCGAACGCACCACCGCCAAAGGCCCGCCAGCGGCGGCCTCAGGGCTGGTATGCAGAACCACCGTGCCATAGGCCGTGCCCGACATCCGCGCATCGGAAATCCGCACCATATCGGTGATCCCCTTGCGCAGAACCTTGGGCGGAAGACCCATATTCCCCACCTCGGCCATGCCGGGATAGCCCTTGGGCCCGCAGTTCTTCATCACCATGATGCAGGTTTCGTCGATATCCAGATCTTCGTCCTCGATCCGCGCCTTATAGTCGTCGATGTCCTCGAACACGACCGCCCGGCCCCGGTGCTGCATCAGATGCGGGCTGGCCGCCGAAGGCTTCAGAACCGCGCCATTCGGCGCAAGGTTGCCTTTGACCACGACAATCCCGCCCGATTGGGTCAGCGCCTTTTCGGCAGGCAGGATCACATCGTCATTGTGGTTCTGGACGTTCTTCACCTCGTCCCACATCGACTGACCCGACACCGTCAGCGCATCATTCTTCAACAGCCCAGCCTCGCCCAGCCGTTTGATGACGACCGGCAGACCGCCGGCATAAAAGAACTCTTCCATCAGGTATTTGCCCGAAGGCATCAGGTTCACGATGGTCGGCACATTGCGTCCCCATTCGTCCCAATCGTTCAGCGTCAGATCAATGCCCACACGCCCTGCAATCGCCAGCAGGTGGATTACCGCGTTGGTCGAGCCGCCAATCGCCGCATTGGTGCGGATCGCGTTCTGGAAAGCATCCCGCGTCAGAATGTCGGACGGTTTCAGATCGTCCTTCACCATCTGCACAATCCGCCGACCCGACATCTGCGCCATCACACGGCGGCGGCTGTCCACGGCTGGGATCGCCGCGTTGCCCGAAAGGGTCATCCCCAGCGCCTCGGCCATCGAGGCCATCGTCGATGCCGTGCCCATCGTGTTGCAGGAACCGGGGCTGCGGCTCATGCTGGCCTCAGCCTCCACAAACTCCTCGGCCGACATTTCGCCCGCCTTAACGGCCTCACTGAATTTCCAAAGATGCGTGCCCGACCCGACCCGTTCGCCTTTGTAATAGCCGTTCAGCATCGGCCCGCCCGTCACCATGATCGTCGGCAGATCGACCGAGGCTGCGCCCATCAACAAGCTGGGCGTTGTCTTGTCGCAACCGACCAGACAAACCACGCCGTCCATCTGCTGCCCGCGAATGGTTTCCTCAACCGCCATCGCCGCCAGATTGCGGAACATCATGGCCGTCGGACGAAACCCGCTTTCGCTGACCGAAAACACCGGAACATCGACCGGGAAACCCCCGGCCTCATAAATCCCGTGTTTCACCCGCTGCGCCAGATCATTCAGATGGGCGTTGCAGGGGTTCAGTTCGGAATAAGTGTTCAGGATGCCGATCACCGGACGCCCATCGAACATATCGGCGGGGAAGCCCTGGTTCTTCATCCAGCCCCGGTGATAGATCGCGTCTTTCGACATCCCCCCGAACCATTCCTGCGAACGCAGTTTGCGGGGCCATTTGGCGGGCTTGAAGGTCATTTCGTCCTCACAGGGCTTGCACAGTGACGGCAGCGCTTTGCTTTTGGGCAAAGGCCAGCGGGTTGATCAGCGGCAGGCCAAAGGGCGCCGCTTCGATTTCAAAGACATCCCCGGCTTCGGTGTGGATGCCGTCGGCGAAAGACAGGGTTGCGGTGCCAAAGCAATGCACATGCAGATCGCCGGGCTGACGGAACAGGTCATACTTGAAATGGTGGTGTTCCAGATTGGCAAAGGTGTGGGACATGTTTTCTTCGCCCGACAGGAAAGGCTTTTCCCACAGCAACTTACCGCCGCGTTTGATCCGGCTGGTGCCGCGAATGTCGCGCGGCAGATCGCCCACCAGGATTTCGGGGCCATAGGACGCCTGCCGCAGTTTCGAATGCGCCAGGAACAGATAGTTCACCCTTTCGGTGATATGATCCGAAAATTCATTCGCCAAAGCCCAGCCGACCCGCGCCGCCTGACCCTTGTCGCTGATCACATAGATCCCTGCGATTTCCGGTTCCTCGCCACCATCCTCGGCAAAGCCGGGCGCAACCAAGGCCTGCCCCGGATGGACCAAAGCATGACCATTGCCCTTGTAGAACCATTCCGGCTGCACACCCGGCTGGCCCGCCACCGGGCGCCCGCCTTCCAGACCCATGCGGAACATCTTCATGCTGTCCGTCAGGTTTTCGGTCGGGGCCCCCATGTTCTGGTGCATCGCATCCCGTGCCGCCGCTGATCCCAGATGGGTCAGCCCCGTGCCCGTCACATGCAGATGCGCCGGATCGGGATGGTGGATCGGCAGGATCAGCCGCCCCTCGGCCGCCAGACGCGGCAGATCGACCGCCTCGCCCAGACCATGTTCCGCGATGACCGCCGACAGGCTGCGCCCCGTGTTGGCCGCCTTTTGCGCCAGCGCATAGGTGCTTTCCGCACCTTTCACCACTGCCGCCTCGGTGCCTTCACGGCAGACGACTGCCACGCTGCCGTCAGCGCGTTTGAACTGCGAGAGAAGCATTTCCAAAGACCTTATTTCGATTTGTTGTAGACGTCGAAGATGACAGCGGCCAAAAGCACCAGCCCCTTGATCACCTGCTGATAGTCGATGCCGATGCCCAACAGCGACATGCCGTTGTTCATCACCCCCATGATGAAGGCCCCGACCACGACCCCCACGATCTTGCCCGAACCGCCCGTCATCGACGCCCCGCCGATAAACACGGCGGCGATCACGTCCAGTTCAAACCCAACCCCCGCCTTCGGCGTGGCCGAATTCAGGCGCGCGGTCACGATCATCCCCGCAAGGGCCGCCAGAACACCCATGTTCACAAAGGTCAGGAATGTCAGTCGATCCGCATTGATCCCCGACAAACGCGCCGCTTTCAGGTTGCCCCCGATGGCATAAACCCGCCGGCCCATCGTCGTGTTTTCGGTGAAAAAGGCATACAGCACGATCAGCACCGACATCACGATCAGCACGTTCGGCAGGCCGCGAAAGATCGACAGCTTATAGGCCACGAACATCAGCCCCGCCGCGACAATCGCGTTGCGCAGCATAAAGACCGAATGCGTCTCGCCCTGAATGCCAAAGCTGGCATCCTGACGGCGCTTGCGGCTGCCCTGCCAGATCATCAACAGCACCGCGATCAGCACGATAGCCATCGCCGTCACGTTCATCCGCTGCATCCCCAGCAAAGTCTCATCCGCCGTCCCGGCGAGATCGGGGATGAACCCGGTCGACATGCCTTGGAACGATTTGGGGAATTGCCCGATGGTCTTGCCTTGCAGCATCCACATCGTCAGGCCGCGGAACACCAGCATCCCCGACAGCGTCACGATAAAGGACGGAATTCGCCAATA
This sequence comes from Neogemmobacter tilapiae, assembly GCF_014652215.1. Lineage (GTDB taxonomy): Bacteria > Pseudomonadota > Alphaproteobacteria > Rhodobacterales > Rhodobacteraceae > Neogemmobacter > Neogemmobacter tilapiae. The sequence continues at coordinate 16,062 of NZ_BMYJ01000005.1, forward strand.
GGCGATCCAATAGCCCTGCGCCGCGCCGATGATACCGCCAACGATCAGACAGGCGGGAATCACCAGAAAAACGGGAATCCCCATTTCAACCGTCATTGCCGCCGAGACGGCCCCGACAAAGGCCGCAATCGAACCCACCGAAAGGTCGATATGCCCCGCCACAATGACCAGCAACATGCCCAAGGCCATGATGATGATATGGGCGTTTTGCAGGAAAACGTTGGTGATGTTCTGTGCCGACAGGAAATCGACGCCGTCACGCCAACGCAGGATCACGGTAAAGAACACTACAATCGCCGCCAAGGCGATCAGCATCCCGTATTCGCGCAGATTGGCGCCGCCCGTGGCGCTGGATTTTTTGGCTTCGGTCATCACGCCACCTTGCTTTCGTTCTTCAGGATCAGGGCCATGATTTTTTCCTGGCTCGCTTCTTCGCGGCTCAGTTCCCCCATGATCCGCCCCTCGTTCATCACATAAATCCGGTCGCACATGCCCAGAAGCTCCGGCATTTCAGACGAGATCATCACAACCCCCCGCCCTTCGGCGGCCAGCTTGTTCATGATCCCATAGATTTCGAACTTGGCCCCCACGTCGATGCCCCGCGTCGGTTCATCCAGGATCAGCACCTCGGGTTCGGTGAACAGCCATTTCGACAGAACCACCTTTTGCTGGTTGCCGCCTGACAGGTTCATCACCCGCTGCTGCACGCTGGGCGTCCGGATCGCCATCGCCTGCCGATAGCCTTCGGCCACCTTTGTTTCCTGTGCCTTGTTCAGAATGCCGTTTTTCGACACGCCGGGCAGGTTGGCCAAAGTCACATTCGTCACGATCGGCTCTTCCAGCACCAGACCCAGCGCCTTGCGGTCCTCGGTCACATAGGCCAGACCCGCCGCCACCGCCTTGGGCACGGTCGAGGTATCCACCGTTCGCCCGTGCATCCGCACCTCGCCGCTGGCATTCCGCCCCCAGGACCGCCCGAACAGGCTCATCGCCAGTTCGGTGCGCCCCGTGCCCATCAGGCCCGCGATCCCCACGATCTCGCCCTTGCGCACCGTCAGGTTCACATCCTTGATCATCTGGCGGCTGTGGTCTTCCTGATGCCAGACGTTCCAGCCCTTCACCTCCATCAGCACATCGCCGATATCGGGTGTCCGTTCCGGATAGCGATGCGCCATATCGCGCCCCACCATGTCGCGGATGATCCGATCCTCGTTCACCTCATCCCGCGTCAGCGTGGAGACTGTTGACCCATCCCGGATGATCGTCACCCGGTCCGCCACCCGCCGGATTTCGTTCAGCTTGTGGCTGATGATGATCTGCGTGACCCCCTGCGCCTTCAACTCCAGCATCAGGTCCAGCAGTTTCTGGCTGTCGTTTTCCTGCAAAGCCGCTGTCGGCTCGTCTAGAATCAGCAGCCGCACGTCTTTCGCCAAGGCCTTCGCAATCTCGATCAACTGTTGCTTGCCCACGCCCAGCTTTTCCACCGGCGTTGCGGGGGCTTCGTCCAAGCCCACCTTTTGCAGCAGGTTTCGCGTCTTTTGAAAGGTCGACGCCCAGTTGATCCGCCCGCCCTGCGCCACCTCGTTCCCCAGAAACAGGTTCTCCGCAATCGACAGCAACGGCACCAGCGCCAGTTCCTGATGGATGATGATGATGCCCTTCTTCTCGCTGTCCGAGATCGACTTGTTGGTCAGCAGCGCGCCATCATAGAAAATATCGCCTTCATAGGTGCCATGCGGGTAAACTCCCGACAGAACCTTCATCAGGGTGGATTTCCCCGCCCCGTTTTCCCCGCAGATCGCGTGAATTTCGCCTTGTTCGACGGACAGGTTGACCTGATCCAGCGCACGGACGCCCGGAAAGACCTTGCCGATCCCCCGCATTTCCAGAAGTGCGGCCATCGTCACCCCTTCCTTTCCTGAATGCACTGGCCCGCCGGATGGTCCGGCGGGCCAGACCGAAGATTATTTCAGTTGGTCAGCCGTATAATAGCCCGAACCCACCAGAATTTCTTCAATGTTCGCAACGCCCACCGAAACCGGCTCCAGCAGATAGGACGGAACCACTTTCACGCCGTTGTCATAGGTTTTCGTGTCGTTGATTTCCGGCTCGCCACCCGCAAGGATCGCGTCCACCATTTTCACGGTCACACCAGCCAGCGTCCGGGTGTCCTTGAACACGGTCGAATATTGCTCGCCTGCCAGCATCGATTTCACCGATGCCAGTTCCGCGTCCTGACCCGTCACGATCGGCATCAGCAGATCGCCCGAGCCATAGCCCACGCCTTTGACCGACGACAGGATGCCGATCGACAGCCCGTCATAGGGCGACAGCGCGCCATGCAGAACCTTGTCGCCATAGTTGGCCGACAGCAGGTTATCCATGCGGGCCTGGGCCACGGCACCATCCCAACGCAGCGTGCCCACAACATCCATGCCCACCTGGCCCGAGCCGACAACGATGTCGCCCGAATCGATCAGCGGCTGAAGAACCGACATCGCGCCGTCATAGAAGAAGAAGGCGTTGTTGTCGTCCGGCGAGCCACCGAACAGTTCGATGTTCCACGGTTTGGCATCCGGGAAACGCTCTTTCAGGCCCGCCACCAGCGATTCCGCTTGCTGCACGCCGACTTTGAAGTTGTCAAAGGTCGCATAGTAATCGACCGCACCGCTGTCGCGGATCAGACGGTCATAAGCGATGACCTTGATCCCGGCAGCTTGGGCGTTTTCCAGCGCATTCGACAGGGTCGTGCCGTCAATGGCCGCAATGACCAGAACGTCCACGCCTTTGGTGATCATGTTTTCGATCTGCGCCAACTGCGTCGGAATATCATCCTCGGCATATTGCAGGTCGGTGCCATAACCAGCGGCGGTGAACTGTTCCACCATCGAATTGCCGTCCGAAATCCAGCGGGTCGACGATTGGGTCGGCATCGCGATCCCGACAGTGCCCTTGTCTTGTGCAAAGGCCGGCGCGCCGATCACGGATGCAGCAGTTGCGAGCGCCAGAAGCGCCCTTCTTGAGATTTGCATGGTGTTCCTCCCCATGGCCCTTGCGGGCAAATCCCGACATGTCCGACCCGATCATGGCGGGTGGAAGTCGTGCCGCGACGGTTGCAATGCTTTTACATATCCGTCAAATTATATATTGTGATGAAAATATGGCCAGGACGATATGACAACGATTTCGGACAACCTCCAGCAGCGCGGTCTCAAGCTTAGTCACCTGCGCATGTTGGCTGCCCTTGCGGAAACCGGCCAGATCGGGGCTGCGGCCGATCGCATCGGCATTGCCCAGCCCGCCGCCAGCCGCCTTTTGGCCGAGGTAGAGCGGATCATCAACGGCCCCGTGCATGAACGCACCGGCCGCGGTATTCGTTTGACCCCCGTTGGCGAAGCTTTGGCCCGCCGCGCCCAGCGCGTCCAGATGGAACTGCGTGACGCTGCACGGGAATTGGCCGAGGTGGCGGGCGGGGCCAGCGGCCATGTCCGCATCGGGGCTGTGACCGGCCCGGCGCTGGAACGCGTGCTGCCCATGCTGCGCGCCGCCCGCATGTCGCATCCCGGCGTCACGGTCGAAGTGACCGTTTCCCCCTCAGACCTGCTCTGCGAACAACTGCTGGCGGGCCGTCTGGATTTCGCCATCGCGCGTCTGCCCGACAACCCCGACCGCGCGCTTATGGATTTCCGCGCCATTGCTGGGGAACCCGTGCAATTGATGACGCGCCGGGGGCATCCCCTGCAATTCAAACCCGATCTCGCGGCCCAGGATCTTTTGGCCTTTGACTGGGTCATGCCCGGCCCCGATTCGATTCTGGGCCGCACCGTGCTGGCCCGTCTGCGCGCCCTAGGCCTGCCGCAGCCGCCCCAGCGCCTGTCCACATCGTCCTTCCTGCTGACGCTGGCGCTGCTTCAACAATCGAATGCCATCGCCCCCCTGGCCAGCGCCGTCGCCGACACTTTCGCCAAAGGCACCGATGCGCCCTATCAGATGCTAAAACTGGATCTGGGGATCGAGGTCGAACCCTATGGCCTGATCACCGGCCGTGGCATGTCGCTGACGCCTGCCGCGCAAAGGATGGCCGACATGATCCTGCCGCCCATCCCAACCGAGCCCTTGCTGCTGACGCAGAAGGTTTAGCCCAGCAGTTCCGACATCTTCACCGCGCGGCCTTCGGCCACCGATCTCACCGCCGCATCGGCCAAGGCCAGCGCGATCATCCCATCGCGCCCATCGGGCTTGGGGGCCGCGCCTTCGGTCACGACCTTGATGAAATGCGCAATCTCGGCCGCATAGGCCTCGGTATAGCGGGTCATAAAGAAATCATGCAGCGGCGGGCGGGTATAGCCCTGGGCATTCGCCACTTCGATGCTGACCGGCCGCTGGTTTTCGGCCGCCACCATGCCCGTTGCCCCATGCACCTCGATCCGCTGATCATAACCATAGGTTGCCCGGCGCGAGTTGGAAATGACCGCCTGCTTGCCGCTGGCCGTCTTCAGGATCAGGCTCACGCTGTCAAAATCGCCCGCTTTGCCAATCTCGGGATCCACCAGAACCGCTGCTGTGGCGAACACCGTTTCGATCTCTTCGCCCAGCAGGAAACGCGCCATGTCGAAATCATGGATCGTCATGTCGCGGAAAATCCCGCCCGATTGCTGGATGTAAGACACCGGCGGCGCCCCCGGATCGCGTGAGGTGATGGTCACCATCTCCACCGCGCCAATCTGCCCCGCATCAATCGCCGCGCGCACCGCCCGGAAATGCGGGTCAAAGCGGCGGTTGAAACCCACCATCAGCTTGGCCTTGGTCTGCTCCACCACCGCCAGACAGGCCTTGACCCGGTCCAGCGACAGATCGACCGGCTTTTCACAGAAGATCGCCTTGCCCGCTTTCGCGAAACGCTCGATCAAGTCGGCATGGGTCGTCGTCGGCGTGCAGATCACCACGGCGTCAATGTCGCTGGCCGCCTCGATTTCTTCAATCGTCCGCACCGCGCAGCCATATTGATCTGCAATCGCCTGCGCCGCCGGGGCCATCGCATCGGCCACCGCCACAAGTTTCGCGTTCGCATCGCCCGTGATCGCCTTGGCATGGACCTTGCCAATCCGCCCCGCACCCAATAGCCCGAATCTGACCGTCATCTTTGCCTCCTCTGGGGCGCATTTGGCTGTTTACAGAAGGCCCTGCGCCGAAATAGAACATATATTCCATTTACAGGTCGTTCATGGAACACCGCTTGTCAAGAGAGGCCCGATGTCCGCACCCGCCACCATTGACGAATTTCAAGCAAGACTGGTTCAGGTTTCCGAAAGCCTGCCGAAACGCCTTTTGCAATGCGCTGACTATATTGCCCAGAACACCGACCGTATCGCCGTCTCTACCGTGGCCGAACTGGCGACGGGGGCAGGGGTGCAACCCTCGGCCTTCATGCGATTCTGTCAGTTGATGGGATTTCAGGGCTTTTCCGACATGCAGCGCATGTTCCGCGAAAACTATGGCCCGCGCTGGCCCGACTATTCCACAAGGCTGGAAAACCTGCGGGCGGGCGGGGCCGACAGCCCCACCGCCCTGCTCGCCGAATTTGTCGAGGCGGGCCGTGCCTCGCTGGGCAATCTCGCGGCCACCGTGGATGAACAAGCGCTTGAGGCCGCCGTCGATGTTCTGGCCGGAGCCCAGATGATCCATCTGATCGGCCTGCGCCGCGCCTTTCCCATCGCCTGCTATCTGACCTATGCCTTCGAAAAGATGGGCATCCCCGCCATGCTGCATGATGGGGTCGGCAATTTGAACCACCGCCATGCGCTGCGCCCCGGCGATGCTGTGCTGGCCATCACCTTTGCGCCCTATACCCAAGACACCATCGACATGGCCCGCCATGCCGCCCATGCGGGCCATCCCGTCGTCGCCATCACCGATGCGCTGAACAGCCCCTTGCATCGAATCGGGGCCACGACTTTGGTGGTCAGCGAGCTGGACGTGGGCGCTTTCCGCACGCTTTCGGCGGCCCTGACCCTTGCCCTGACGCTTTCCGTGGCGGTGGGGGCGAAACGGCGGTGATGGAATTTCCCTGTTGCGTTTTCCACAAAGTGGAATAAATATTCCATAAGCGCGGGAGGACGACATGCTGGATGTGATCACCATCGGACGGTCATCGGTGGACCTTTACGGCCAACAGGTCGGTGGCAGGCTTGAGGATATGGCCTCGTTCCAGAAATACATCGGCGGCTCACCCACCAATATGGCGGCGGGCACGGCGCGGCTGGGGCTGAAATCGGCGCTGATCACCCGCGTTGGCAACGAACATATGGGCCGTTTCATCCGCGAGGAATTGGCGCGTGAAGGCGTCGATGTGCGCGGCGTCGTCACCGATATGGAACGGCTGACGGCGCTGGTGCTGCTGGGCATCCGCGATCAGGAACAGTTTCCCCTGATCTTCTATCGCGAAAACTGCGCCGATATGGCCCTGTGCGAAGAGGATATCGACCCCGCCTTCATCGCCGAATCGCGCTCGGTGGTGGCCACCGGCACCCATCTTTCCCATCCCCGGACCGAGGCAGCCGTGCTGAAAGCCCTGCGTCTGGCCCGCGAAGGTGGCAAGCGGACGGCGCTGGACATTGATTATAGACCGAACCTCTGGGGTCTGGCCGGGCATGGTGACGGCGAAAGCCGCTTTATCGAAAGCGCCAAGGTCACGGCGAAATTGCAGGCCAGCCTGCATCTGTTCGATCTGATCGTGGGGACGGAAGAGGAATTCCACATCGCGGGCGGCACCACCGACACGCTGGAGGCTTTGCGCCGCGTGCGCGCCGTCTCGGGCGCAACGCTGGTCTGCAAGCGCGGCGCTGCCGGGGCGGTGGCCTTTACCGGGGGCATCACCGATTGGGATCAGGGCATCCGCGGCCAAGGCTTCCCCATCGAAGTGTTCAACGTTCTGGGCGCGGGCGATGGTTTCATGTCGGGCCTGCTGAAAGGCTGGCTGACCGATCAGGACTGGGCCACATCGCTCAAATATGCCAACGCCTGCGGCGCCTTCGCCGTCAGCCGCCACGGCTGCACACCTGCCTATCCCAGCTGGACCGAACTTGAATTCTTCCTCAAACGCGGTGTCGTGAACCCCGCCCTGCGGCATGATCAGGCCTTGGAGCAAATCCACTGGTCCACCAACCGCAACCGCGATTGGCCCGAACTGCGGGTCTTTGCCTTTGACCACCGCATGCAGTTGGAGGACATCGCCGATCAGGCCGGTGTTTCCCGCAACAAGATTGGCGAATTCAAGCTTCTCTGCCTGAGTGCCGTCGAACAGGTCGCCCGAGGCCGCCCCGGCTATGGCCTTTTGTGCGACAGCCGCGTCGGCCGCGACGCGCTGTTCAAAGCCGCTGGCCAAGGCCTTTGGATCGGCCATCCCGTCGAATGGCCCGGCTCCCGCCCCCTGACCTTGGAGCCCGAACTCGGCCCCGACTTCGGCGGTCTGGCCGAATGGCCCCTCGAACATGTCGTCAAGGTTCTCTGCTTCTGCCACCCCGACGACACGCCCGAAATGCAGGCCGATCAAGAGGCGACGATCACCCGCCTCTACCACGCCGCCCGCCGCAACCGGCTGGAATTCCTGCTGGAAATCATCCCATCGAAGGTGGCCACCGTCACCGACGACACCTCCGCCAACCTGATCCAGCGCTTCTATGACATCGGCATCTTCCCCGACTGGTGGAAACTCGAACCCTTCCGCACCCATGCCGCCTGGGAAAAGGCCTGCGCTGCGATCAAGGTCAACGACCCCTATTGCCGGGGCATCGTCGTGCTGGGCCTTGATGCCCCCGCCGAGCAACTGGCCGAAAGCCTGAACCTCGCCGCCAGCCATGACCTTGTGAAGGGTTTCGCCGTCGGCCGCACCATCTTTGCCGATCCCGCCCGCCAATGGATGGCCGGACAGATCGACGATCAGGCCGCCGTCGCCGAAATGGCCCGCCGTTACACCGAACTCTGCGCCGTCTGGGACAGCGCCCGCGCTTTGAAAGGACAAGCGGCATGAACACGATCCGACTGACCGCCGCCCAAGCCATGGTCCGCTATCTGTCGGTCCAGATGGCCGAAGACGGCAAACCCTTTCTGGCGGGCTGCTGGGGCATTTTCGGCCATGGCAACGTGGCTGGTCTGGGCGAGGCGCTGCACGGCATCAAGGACACTTTCCCCACCTATCGCGGCCACAATGAACAAACCATGGCCCATGCCGCCATTGCCTATGCCAAGCAACTGGGCCGCGCCCATGCGATGATGGTCACCTCCTCCATCGGTCCCGGTGCCCTGAACATGGTCACGGCAGCGGGCGTCGCCCATGTCAACCGCATCCCCGTGCTGTTCGTCCCCGGCGATGTCTTCGCCAACCGGGGGCCGGACCCCGTGCTGCAACAGGTCGAAGATTTCGGCGATGGCACGATCAGCGCCAATGACGCCTTCAAACCCGTCAGCCGCTATTTCGACCGCATCACGCGCCCCGAACAACTGCTGACCGCGCTTCCCCGCGCCCTGCGCACGATGACCGACCCCGCCGATTGCGGCCCGGTGACGCTGGCCTTCTGCCAGGATGTTCAGGCCGAGGCCTTCGATTGGCCCGAGGCCTTCTTTGCCCCCAAAGTCTGGCGTCTGCGCCGCGTTCAACCTGATCCGGTCGAACTGGAAACCGTCGCGGCCCTGATCGCCGGGGCAAAGGCCCCCGTGATCGTCGCAGGCGGTGGCATCCACTATGCCTTTGCCACAGATGCCCTGCGCGACTTTGCCGAAAAGCACGGCATTCCCGTGGTGGAAACCCAAGCAGGCAAATCCGCCCTGCCTTGGGATCATCCGATGAACCTTGGCCCGGTTGGTGTGACCGGCGCGGCCAGCGCCAACACCGTCTGCGCCCGGGCCGATCTCGTCATTGGCGTCGGCACCCGTTTTCAGGATTTCACCACGGGATCATGGGCCTTGTTCGCCAACCCCGAACGCCGCCTGATCAGCCTGAACGTCGCCGCCTATGACGCGATGAAGCACGGCGCTGAACCGCTTTGCGCCGATGCCTTGGTCGGCCTTGGCGCAATCTCTGCCAAACTGGGCGCAAAGAAATTCGCCGCACCCGAGGCCAGCCTCAAAGCCGATTGGTTCGCCGCTGTCGATCCCCTCACCGACGCCCCTGCAACGGGCAACGCCTTGCCCACCGACATGCAGGTGATCGGGGCCGTCCAGCGCGGGTCCGGCCCGGACGCCGTGGTCATGTGCGCCGCAGGCACCATGCCCGGCGAGCTCCACAAACTGTGGAAATCGCAGCGCCCCATGTCTTACCACATGGAATACGGCTTTTCCTGTATGGGCTATGAAATCGCCGGGGCGATGGGCATCAAGATGGCCCAGCCTGACCGCGACGTCATCTGCATGTTGGGCGACGGCAGCTATATGATGGCCAATTCCGAACTCGCCACCGCCTGCATGATGGGCGTCAAGATCACCGTCGTTATCACCGACAACCGCGGCTATGGCTGCATCAACCGCCTGCAAATGGCGACCGGCGGGGCCGAGTTCAACAACCTGCTGAAAGACGCATGGGCTGTGAACGCCTCCAACATCGACTTCCGCGCCCATGCGGCGGCGATGGGGGCGACGGCGGTCAAGGTTTCGACGATTGCGGAACTCGAATCCGCCTTGGCACAGGGCAAAACCGTCCAAGGCCCCTTTGTCGTGGTGATCGACACCGACCCCTATCCATCCACCCCCCATGGCAGCACATGGTGGGATGTCGCGGTCCCAGAAGTGTCGGACCGTGAACAGGTGCGCGCGGCGCGCGAGAAATACGAAGCGGCGCTGCTGCGCCAGCGGGCGAATTGAGGACAACATGATCTATTTCGGAACCAACCCCATCGCGTGGTCCAACGACGACGACCAGACCCTTGGCGCGCATACCAGCCTAGAACAATGCCTGACCGAGGCCGGCCAGATCGGCTTTGACGGCATCGAAAAGGGCCACAAGATGCCCACCGATCCGGCGGCGTTGAAGGCGGCTTTGGCCCCCCACGGTCTCAAATTCGTGTCGGGCTGGCATTCGCTGAACCTGCTGGCCCATTCGGTAGAGGATGAAAAAAAGGCCATCCAGCCGCATCTGGACCTGCTGAAAGCCATGGGCTGCACGGTCTGTATCGTCTGCGAAACCTCCAACGCCATCCACGGCGCGGATGACACGCCGCTTTCGGCCAGCCCGGTTTTGCCCGCCGACCAATGGGCCAAATTTGGCGCGGATGTTGAAGCGATTGCCGAATATGTCGCCGCCCAAGGGCTGACGCTGGTCTACCATCACCACATGGGAACCATCGTCGAAACCCCGGAAGAAATCGACCTGTTCATGGCCCATACCGGGCCAGCCACGAAACTGCTGTTCGACACGGGCCATTGCTATTTCGGCGGTGGGAACCCGGCGGAAGTGGCGGCGAAACACATGGGCCGCGTGCGGCACCTGCACGCGAAAAACGTGCGTCCTGCCGTGCGGGAAAAGCTGGTGGCCGAAGGCTGGAGCTTTCTTGAAGGCGTGCGCCAAGGCGTCTTTACCGTGCCGGGCGACAGCGAAGGCGGCGTGGATTTTGCCCCGGTGCTGAAAACTGCGGCGGATCACGGCTATCAGGGCTGGATCGTGATCGAAGCGGAACAGGATCCGGTGGTGCGCGATCCAGTGAAGTATCAGACGATGGGGTTGAAGGCGTTGAAGGACTTGGCCAAGGCGGCGGGTCTTTGATCAAAGCCGGGGGGCAGCCGCCCCCCGGACCCCCCGAGGTATTTATGGCAAGATGAAAGGGCAAGCGATGGCGGACCTGCTGCGGAAACCGTTGGGAGAGACCGGCAAGGTCCATGACATCACCCCCGAAAGCGCGGGCTGGGGCTATGTCGGCTTTGGGCTTTATCGGCTGCAACCGGGTGAGCGCGTCGCCGAAGCGACGGGGTCACGCGAGGTCATTCTTGTGATGGTTGAGGGTAAGGCCCAGATCACCGGCGCGGGGCAGGACTGGGGCGTTCTGGGCGACCGGATGGATGTGTTTGAAGGCACCGCGCCGCATTGTCTGTATTTGCCGGAAGGATCGGATTGGGAAGCGGTGGCCACCACCGCATGCACCCTCGCCGTCTGTTCCGCTCCCGGCATGGGGCAGGGGCATAAAGCGGCACGGGTGGGGCCGGATGGGGTGCCGGGCCTCACGCGCGGCAAGGGCACCAACACGCGGACGATCAACGCCATCGCGATGGAAGAACGCGATGTGGCGGGGTCTTTGCTGGTGACGGAAGTGTTCACCCCCGCAGGCCATTGGTCCAGCTATCCGCCGCACCGCCATGACGAGGATGACTTCCCCCGCATGACCTATCTGGAGGAAACCTATTACCACCGCCTGAACCCCGCCCAAGGCTTTGGGGTGCAAAGGGTCTGGACGGAAGACGGTTCGCTGGACGAAACCATGGCCGTGTCGAACCACGACGTCGTGCTGGTTCCGAAAGGCCACCACCCCTGCGGCGCACCCTATGGCTATCAGATGTATTATCTGAACGTCATGGCCGGCCCCCGCCGCAACTGGCGCTTCCAGAACCACCCGGACCACGACTGGATCGCCAAGCGGGATGCCTGATCGCCCCACTTGTCGGGCGTTCCCGTAACAGGCATCCTTGCGTTATGGGCGAGCCAAAGACCAATCGGGTTGAATGCCACCTGCGACAAGGGGTCGCGGACGATGCTTTTGGTATACTGGAAGTTCACCGCGGTTCGATCCTGCGGTTGGGGTCCCTGGCTTATAGCGAAGCCGAGTGCCTAAGCTGGGCGTTCGGCCTGCACGCGAAACAGTATGTGCAAGCGATGAAGGCCTTGGGTGAAACCTATTGGGTCGCCGAAATGAATGGGTTCATCTGTGGCTTTTGTTCCTATCTGGGGAATGAAGTCAAAGGGCTGTATGTCCATGCCGATGTCGCCCGGATGGGGATTGGCACCCGATTGCTTGAAAAAGCCGAGACCGAAATCTTTGCTTTGGGCCACGATAAGATTGACCTGACAGCAGCGCTTTCGGCCAAGGGTTTTTACCGCAAGCACGGTTATAGCTCAGTGCAGGAAAAATCGTGGGAATCGCGCGGTGGCCTTGAAATGACCGTACTGCAAATGAGAAAACCCCGAACGATCGGCTGAAAATTAGGGCAAAATCGGCTGACGCCCCGCAGGCGTCAGCAGCCAAGCCTCCCGCCCCTCAATCACCACCGCCGACAAAGGCCCGCCATAAGCGGCACCCGAATCAATGTTCAGCCGATTGCCGTAATGCGTCGCCTGTTCCACCACCGTATGCCCATGCACGATCAGCGGCCCATGGTCCCGCTTGTCTGACAAAAACGGCTCCCTGATCCACAACAGCGCATCCTCCACCTGCTCCGCCAAGGCCACATCCGGATCGATCCCCGCATGCACAAACAGCGCCTCATCCCGCGCAAAACGGCTCGGCAGTTCTGCCAACCAAGCCACATGCGCCGGGGGCACGGCCTCTTGCACCTCAGCCCAGACCGGCCCCAAAGGCCGATCCGCCGCGTTCAGCACCCCATAGGACGCCAAAGTCGCCCCCCCGCCGATTTTCGGATGCAGATAAGACAAATCCGCCCGCAGCCCCGGATCCACATGCCCCGCATCGCCCACAAAGCCCACGAACATCCGGTCATGGTTCCCCTTCAGAACCACCCAAGGCGCGCCCCCCGCCTGCCCTGCCATCAGCCAGTCGATCACCCCCCGGCTGTCCGGCCCCCGGTCCACCAGATCACCCACATGCACGATCACATCCTCAGGCCCCGCCCCATCCGCCGCAATCAACCCATGCGCCGCCTGCAACTTTCCCAACTGCCCATGAATGTCGCCAATCGCATAGGTTCGCATCATCCGCCCCTTCGCGGGGAGTTTCCCCCCGCTTTGTAACATGCTAGCGATAACGGGCTTACGGAGGGACAGCAGATGACTCAAGCAGAAATCGGTCTGATCGGGCTAGGAACGATGGGGGCCGCGCTCGCGCTCAACATCGCGGAAAAGGGCCACCGGATTGCGGTTTGGAACCGCACCGGCAGCGTGACGACGGAATTTCATGCCACGGCGGGGGCTTTGGCCGCCAATGTTGTGCCGACGCAAACGCTGGCCGAACTGGTGCAGGCGATCCGCGAACCCCGCGCCATCATCCTGATGGTCCCGGCAGGCCAAGCCGTCGATGACCAGATTGCCGCCCTGCGCCCGCTGATGGGCAAGGATGACCTGATCATCGACGCCGGCAACGCGAACTTCCACGACACCCAACGCCGTTCCGCCGAGGCCGAGGCCGCAGGCGTGCCCTTCGTCGGCATGGGCGTTTCGGGCGGTGAGGAAGGCGCCCGCCATGGCCCGGCCATCATGGGCGGCGGGCCGAAAGCGGCCTGGGACCGCGTCGCCCCGGTGATGGAGGCGATTTCCGCGAAATACCAAGGCATCCCCTGCGCCACTTGGATGGGTCCGGCGGGCGCTGGCCATTTCGTGAAAACCGTCCACAACGGCATCGAATATGCCGATATGCAAATGATCGCCGAGGTTTACGGCATCATGCGCGACGGTCTGGGCCTGGACGCCCAAGCGATTGCGGGTGTCTTTGAAAGCTGGAACCAAGGCCCGCTGCGGTCTTATCTGGTCGAAATCTCGGGCAAAGTCGCCCGCGCCGTGGACCCGGATTCCGGGGCCGCCATGCTCGACGTCATCCTCGACAGCGCGGGCCAGAAAGGCACAGGCCGCTGGACCGCGATTGAGGCGCAGCATCTGGGCACCCCCGTCCCGGTGATCGAGGCCGCCGTTGGGGCGCGCAACGTGTCGTCGCGTCTGGCCGAACGCAAGGCCGGTGAGGCCCGCTTTGGCGCTGGCCCGCAAAAGGTGGATGGCCTGACCCAGACCGATCTGGAACAGGCGCTGATGGCGGGCAAGATCCTCTGCTATGCACAGGGCTTCACCATGCTGGCGGCGGCGTCCGAAACCTTTGGCTGGGGCGTCCCCCTGCCCGAGGCTGCAAAGGTCTGGCGCGAAGGCTGCATCATTCGGTCGGACATGCTGGGCGACATGGCCGAGGCGCTGACCCAGGACGACAAGCGCAACCTGATCTTCGCCCCGGCCTTTGCCGCCCATCTGGAAAAAACCCACAACGCCCTGCGCCGCGTCGTGGCCGCAGCCGCCTTGGGCGGCCACGCCGCCCCGGCCCTGTCGGCCGGTCTGGCCTGGTTCGACGCCATGCGCACCGCGCGCGGCACGGCCAACATGATCCAAGCCCAACGCGACTTCTTTGGCGCGCATGGGTTTGAGCGGGTTGATGGCGGGGCTGGCAAGCACGGGCCTTGGGCGATGTGAGATAGATTGTTTGGCTGGAGCGAAGCATCGCTCCAGCCAGCACACTGTATTGCGAAGCTCACCTCACAGGCGCAGTAGCCGAGGCCTTGACCAAATTGATCGCGCTCTGAGCATCGGCCTTGTTCACATAGCCTTCGCCTGAGTTTGCGATTTTTCGGTTATTGGCAGCGTAAAGCGTCCAGCGCCAATAACCTGACACATCAGTATAGAGATTATAGTACATTATGTGCTCCCTTCGAGCGCAGAAGATTGCCCGCTTTGTAGCGGTTTGGATTTATCCACCTCTTCCGGCTTGACGAGCGTGGAGCCTCCGTGAGACTCTCAACTCGTGTTGTAGGACACTCTGCCAAAACAGGTAGATCGGCACCCACAAGTTAGCGCTTGTGGGTGCCATTATTATGCCGCCTTGGTCTGTGATGAGTCGAGTCTGAATATCTGACATCGCCGAACATTTTGTGGTTGGCACAAAACTAGGCACTAAAGGCAGTGCAAATTTCAGAAAAATAAGGCAATTCGACTTGCCACCTCCATCGCGGCTTGAAGTGAAAATGCGCAATATTGGGGACTACTATGTGGATAAATCCACTGAAAACTCCCGATGATCACAGGGACGCAATGCTTAAAATCAGCCAACTTTGGGGTGCGCCAATCGGCACCTCAGAAGGTGATTCGCTCGATGCGCTTGTGGACATGGTTGTCGATTACGAAGAGCGCTGCTTTCCTACAAATGACATCGAGAAATAAAAAAGGGCGGCCCGCAGGCCGCCCCTTCCCCATTCCCGCCGCCCTTACACCTCGAAGGACAGCGCCTTGACCTGTTGGAACAGCCCGGTCGATTCCAGCGTATCGACCACTTTCGGGTCAATCGCCTGATCCAGATACAGGATCGCAATCGCATCCTGCCCCACGCCCGAGCGGCCCAAGGTAAAGTTGGCGATGTTCACGTTGTTCTTGCCCATCGTCATGCCCAACAAGCCGATGATGCCCGGCACGTCCTCGTTCGTCGTGTAAAGCATGTGTTCGCCAATCTCGGCGTCGATGTTGATGCCTTTGATCTGGATGAAACGCGGTTTCCCGTCGCTGAAACAGGTGCCCGCGACCGAACGCTCGCGCTTGTCCGTGACCATCGTCACCTTGATATAGGCATCAAACACGCCCGACTTGTCTTGGCGCGTGGTCGAAACCTGAATGCCACGTTCCTTGGCCACGATGGGGGCCGACACCAGATTCACGTCTGGGTTCTGCTGTTTCATCACGCCCGCAATCACGGCACAGTTCAGCGCTTGCAGGTTCATGTCGGCCACAACGCCATCGTACAGGATGTTGATCGCCTTGATCGGCTCGTCCGTCATCTGGCCGATAAAGGCCCCCAGATGCCCCGCCAGCTTGATCCACGGCCCCATCACGGCCGCCTCTTCCGCCGTCACCGAAGGCATGTTCAGCGCATTCGACACAGCGCCGGTCAGCAGATAGTCCGACATCTGCTCGGCCACTTGCAGCGCCACGTTTTCCTGCGCTTCGGTGGTGGAAGCGCCCAGATGCGGGGTGCAGACGACGTTCGGATGGCCGAACAGCGGGTTTTCGTTGGCCGGTTCCACCTCGAACACGTCCAAGGCCGCCGCTGCAACCTGACCGCTGTTCAGCGCGTCCAACAGCGCCGCTTCGTCGATCAACCCGCCACGGGCGCAGTTGATGATCCGCACGCCGCGCTTGGTTTTCGCCAGCGATTCCGCCGACAGGATGTTGCGCGTCTTGTCGGTCAAGGGCACATGCAGGGTGATGAAATCGGCGCGGGCCAAAAGTTCATCGAGTTCAACCTTGGTCACACCCAGATGTTTGGCACGTTCTTCCGACAGGAAGGGGTCATAAGCCACGACTTTCATCTTCAAGCCCACAGCCCGGTCACAGACGATGCCACCGATGTTGCCCGCCCCGATGACGCCCAAGGTCTTGTTGAACAGTTCAACGCCCATAAAGCGCGACTTTTCCCATTTCCCGGCTTGGGTGGAGGCATTCGCCTCGGGGATCTGCCGCGCCACAGAAAACATCATCGCAATGGCATGTTCGGCCGTGGTGATCGAATTGCCGAACGGCGTGTTCATCACGATGACGCCCTTTTTCGAGGCGTTCGGAATGTCGACGTTATCAACCCCAATCCCCGCACGCCCCACGACCTTCAGCTTGGTCGCATTTTCCAGCAGCTTTTCGGTGACTTTGGTCGCCGAACGGATCGCCAGACCATCATACTGCCCGATGATGCGGGCCAGTTCTTCCTTATCCTTGCCCAGCTTGGGCATGTAATCCACCTCGACCCCACGGTCGCGGAAGATTTGCACGGCGGTTTCGGACAGTTCGTCAGAGACAAGAACGCGGGGGGCCATGATGGGCTCCTATGATTTTGGTTTTGGGGAAGATGGGCCGATGGCCCATCCTACGCATATTCGGGGGGTAGGATGGGCCATCGGCCCATCTTCGGGGATCACGCCGCCTTGGCGATTTCCGCAATTTCCGCGTAGAACGCATGCGCAATCCACGGCATCAACGCCTGCACATCGCTGGTTTCCACCGTCGATCCGCACCAGATCCGCAGACCTGCCGGCGCATCGCGGTAAGCCCCCACATCCAGCGCCACGCCCGCCTTTTCCAGCCGCTTGGCCACCGCTTTCGCAAACGCCTCACCATCCGCGATCCGCGCATCGTTGAACTTCACGCAAACGCTCGTCGTGCTGGCCGTCGCCGGATCGACCGCCAAATTCACCAGCCACGCATTCGCAGCGCAGAAATCCCAGACCACCTGCGCATTCGCCTGCGCCCGGCCCACCAGCCCCGCCAGACCACCCACCGATTTCGCCCATTTCAGCGCCACCAGATAATCTTCTACCGCCAGCATCGACGGCGTGTTGATCGTCTCGCCCACGAAAATGCCTTCGATCAGCTTGCCCTTGCTCGTCAGCCGGAAAATCTTGGGCAGGGGCCAGGCCGGAACATAGCTTTCCAACCGCTCCACGGCGCGCGGCGACAGGATCAGCATCCCATGCGCCCCTTCGCCTCCCAGCACTTTCTGCCAGCTAAACGTCACCACATCCAGCTTCGCCCAGTCCAGCTCCATCGCAAAAGCCGCCGAGGTCGCGTCGCAAATCGTCAAACCCTGACGATCCGCCGGAATAACCTCCGCATTCGGAAGCCGCACACCGCTCGTCGTGCCGTTCCAGGTGAACACCACGTCATTGTCAAAGTTGACCTTGGCGAAATCCACAATCTCGCCATAGGGGGCCACATGCACATTCGCCTTCAGCTTCAACTGCTTGACGACATCCGTCACCCAGCCTTCGCCAAAGCTTTCCCAAGCCACCATATCCACGCCCCGCGCCCCCAGCAGGGACCACAGCGCCATTTCCACAGCCCCAGTGTCCGAGGCGGGCACGATGCCAATGCGGTAATCCGCTGGCACGTTCAGAATTTCACGGGTCAAGTCGATCGCCTCTTTCAGCTTGGCCTTGCCCACCGCCGCGCGGTGCGAACGCCCCAAGGGCGCATCAGCCAGCATATCAAGAGAGAAACCAGGAACCTTGGCACAGGGGCCAGAGGAGAAACGCGGATTGGCCGGGCGCGTGGCCGGTGTCGACAAGTCAGACATGGTATCCTTCCAGATAAATGCCCTTCGGTGGGGAAGGGTGTCCCACCGCCGCCAATACAGGCCGCCCCAGACTGGCGCAAGATGGAATTTGTGCGTAAACGGCACATGACCCCTGATTTGCGACATGAAGGCCCCGATGTTCATCGCCACCCTGATCACCAATCCCGCCAAACCCGCCCTTGACCGCGTCACGGTGGAATCCCTCCGCGATGCCTGGGGTGGGGGCGATGCCATCTGGCTGGATACCGGGATTGCCGCCGAATTTGCGCTCGCGGACGTGCCCGCAAACCGCTGGGATGTCTGGGCCAGCCTGCAAGGCATCGGCGTCGATCTGGTGGTGCAAAATGCCCAAGGCCGTCGCAAGAAACTGCTGCTGGCCGATATGGACAGCACCATGATCCAGCAGGAATGTATCGACGAACTGGCCGATGCCGCCGGTGTTGGGCCCCATGTTGCAGGCATCACCGCACGGGCCATGAACGGCGAGCTGGATTTTGAAGAGGCTTTGCGCGAACGCGTCGGCCTTTTGGCCGGTCTGCCCGAAAGCGTGATCGCCGAGGTGATCCGCGACCGCATCACCCTCATGCCCGGTGGCCCCGCCCTGCTGGCCACGATGAAGGCAAACGGGGCCTATGCCGCCCTTGTTTCCGGCGGATTCACCGCCTTTACCGGGGTGATTGCCGACCGTCTGGGCTTTGATGAAAACCGCGCCAACACGCTGCTGGCCGAGGGGGGCACACTGACGGGCAAGGTCGGAATGCCCATTCTGGGCAAGGCCGCCAAGCTGACGGCGTTGCAGGAAATCAGCGCCCGGCTGGGCATCACGCCCGACGACGCCATGGCCGTCGGCGACGGCGCGAACGATCTGGCGATGCTGAAACACGCCGGGGCAGGCGTCGCTTTGCACGCCAAGCCTGTGGTCGCGGCCGAATGCGATATGCGGATCAATCATGGCGACTTAACCGCTTTGCTATATATTCAAGGCTATGGTCGCGGGGATTTTGTGGAATGATCGTACGCCAAGCCCAACCCGACGACGCCCCTGCCATGTGCGACCTGCTGAACCGCATCATCACCATCGGCGGCACCACCGCCCATCAGAACCCCTTCACCCCCGAACAGGTGCTGCACCACTATATCCAAGACGCCCTGACCGCCTTTGTCGCGGTCGAAGACGGTCGTATTCTGGGCTTTCAGGCCACCGACACCAACCCTGACCTGCCCCAAGGCTGGGGTGACATCGGCACCTTTGTCGATCCCACCCTGCAACGTGGCGGCGTCGGGGCCGCGCTTTTTGACGCCACAAGCACCGCGGCGAAAGCCAAGGGCCTGACCACGCTGAACGCCACCATCCGCGCCGACAATGCACCGGGCCTTGGTTTCTACAGCCGCCGGGGCTTTGTCGATTACGCGCAGAACCCCGACTGGGCGCTGAAAGACGGGTGCATCGTGGGGCGCGTGTCCAAGCGGTTCGATCTGGTCTGAAAGAAACCTGCCCGCTTGACAGCGGCAAAGTTTGCCCGAATACTTCACCATATGGCAAACTATCAAAACAACCCCATTGACCGCACCTTTGCCGCCCTTGCCGACCCCACTCGGCGCTATGTGCTGCAACGGCTGATGGATGAACCTGATCTTTCGGTCAGCGATCTGGCAAGACCCCTATCCCTTAAACTGCCGGGCCTGATGAAACATCTGGATGTGCTGTCTGATGCCGGTCTGATCCGCCGCACGAAAACCGGGCGGACTGTGCAGGTCCGTCTTGCCGCCGAACCGATGCAGCAGGCGATGGAATGGCTGAACCAATATCAACGCTTCTGGTCGGCCAGCCTTGATCAACTGACCGCCTTTGTCGAAGCGCAGGAAGAACCATGAACACACGGCCCAGCCTGACAATCATTCGCCAGATCAAGGCCCCACCCGCAAGGGTCTTTGCCGCCCTGACCCAACCCGACCTGATGATCAAATGGTGGAGCCCGGATACCGGGCCAACCGTCAGCGTGATGGCCGATGTTCGGCCCGGCGGGCGTTTCAGCATCGTCTTTCGCATGGCAAACGGGCAGGAACACAATCCGCAAGGCGTTTATCAGGAAATCCTTCCCGATCAGAAACTGGTCTTCACATGGGAATGGCCCGGAAGCGCGGAAAAGGAATCGCTCGTCACCTTCCGGCTGGCCGCGAAAGACGGTGGCACGGAACTGATCCTGACGCATGAACAACTACCCGACGCCGAGGCTCAGATCAGCCACGAACGCGGCTGGAACGGCCTTTTGAACCGCTTGGACATCTTTATGGGGAAATCGCTTTGACCGACCTGATCCTGACCACCTTTGATTGGGTGCCCGACCTACCGCGCGGCTATGTGCGTGACCTGCGCGTGCGTTGGGCTTTGGAAGAGGCTGGGCTGCCTTACCGCGTGGAAAGAGTGGCCTTTGGCGACCGCAGGGCCGAACATTTCGCCCATCAACCCTTTGGCCAAGTGCCTTGGTTGACCGATGGCCCGCTGTCGATCTTTGAAAGCGGCGCGATCCTTTTGCATCTGGCACAACAAAGCCCGGCGCTGATGCCGCACGATGTGGCGGGGCGCAGTCTTGTCACCGAATGGGTCTTTGCGGCACTGAACTCGGTCGAGGCGGCCAGCCTGCCCTGGTCGATTCTGGTCTTTTCCGGCATTTGCGCGGATCAACCGGGCCGCGCGCCGCTGGACGCTTTTCTCAAGGCGCGGCTGACACATCTGGAAACTGTGTTGCAAGCGCGCGAATGGCTGGCCGGGGCGTTTTCGGTGGCAGATATTCTGATGGTCGATGTGCTGCGTCTGGTGGATCGTTTGAAAGGCTTGGGTGATTATCCGGAATGCCGCGCCTATGTCGCGCGGGGCACGGCCCGCCCGGCCTTTGTCAAAGCACATGCCGATCAGATGGCGCATTTCGCAGCGGCGGATGGGCGTTAAAGCGGCGGGCGGTGGTTTCAGCTTTTGTTTTCGACGACAACCAAATTTGTTTTTGTCTATTATTTTCAATTATTTGCCAAGCATTTCACGCGTGAAATCCCAAAATGCACCCACTTTCCCAGCCACCAAATCTCCTCTAAACCCGGGCCCATGTTCGAACTCGCCACCCACCTCGCCCTTCTCCTCATCCTTGCCGCTTTCATTGCCGGTTTCGTCGACGCCATCGCGGGGGGTGGGGGTCTGATTTCCGTGCCGGCCCTGCTGCTGGCCGGGGCCTCTCCCTTGGAAACCTTGGCGACCAACAAACTCCAGGGCAGTTTCGGGGCGGGCACCGCGATGATCACCTACGCCCGCGCCGGGCATGTGAACCTGCGGGAACAGGGTTTTGTGGCCGCCACCGCCCTGCTGGCCGGGGCCTGCGGGGCCTTCTTTGCCTATCTGATCCCTGCCGAAATCCTGCGGATGGTGATGCCCGTCATTCTGATCGCCATCGCCCTGTTCTTCGCCTTCAAACCCGGCCTGACCGATGCCGACCGGCATCAAAGGCTGTCCAAACCCGTCTTCACCTTCACCGCCGTCCCCCTGATCGCCGCCTATGACGGGTTGTTCGGGCCGGGAACGGGGTCGTTCTTCATGCTGGCCTTCGTTCTGCTGGCAGGCATGGGCCTTTTGAAAGCCACCGCCCATACCAAGGTCGCCAATCTGGCCTCGAATATCGGCTCGCTGCTGGTTTTCATCCCCTCGGGCCATGTCTGGTGGATGACCGGCGGCTGCATGGCCCTGGCCCAGATTGCAGGGGCGGCCATCGGGGCAAGGCTCGCCATGCGGATCGGGGCGGGGCTGATCAAGCCGCTGCTCGTCCTCACCTCCACCGGCATGGCCCTGCGACTGATCTGGCAGGCCTATTCCGGCTGAAGCCCCCAATCCGCCCCCTGCATTTCCCGCAAGCGGCTGGCCGTCCGCTCAAACTCGAACGAACCCTCCCCTTCAGCATAAAGCCGTTCAGGAATATCGGCGGCGGAACAGATCAGCCGCACCTTGCCCTCATAAAGCGCATCAATCAGCGTCACGAAACGCTTCGCCTCGTTATAATTGCTGGACGAAAGCCGAGGGATATCCTCCAGCACCAACACCCGTAGGGCCCCCGCGATCGCCAGATAATCCGCCGGGCCCAAGGCCCGCGCGCAAAGATCCCAGAATGTCGCCCTTCCCACCCCATTGGCAAAGGCCGGCACCACCACCTTGCGGCCTGTCACCACCAGTTCCAAGGGAGCGGGCTTTTGCCCGCCCGTCAGATCCTCGAAAACCCCATCCAACGCCGCCTGCGTCCCCGGCCCTGCGGGCGCGAAATAGACCTGCGCACCTTGCAGCCTATGCTGGCGATAGTCATTCGGGCTTTCCAGATGATGCACCTGCATCCTGTCGCGCAAATAATCGATGAAGGGCACAAACAAGGCCCGGTTCAACCCATTCTTATACAAATCCTCGGGCGGGCGGTTCGAGGTGGCAACGATCACCACCCCCTGATCCATCAGCATCTGGAACAACCGCCCCACGATCATCGCATCGGTGATGTCGGTGATCTGCATTTCGTCAAAGGCCAGCAATTGCAGCCCCCGCCCCAGATCGGCGGCGACCGGGGCAAGCGCGTCATCCACCCCCTTTTGCCGGGCGGCATGCATCCCGCGATGCACCTCTTGCATGAAGGCGTGGAAATGCACCCGCCGCTTGCCCGCAATCGCCACCTGATCGGTGAACAGGTCCATCAGCATCGACTTGCCCCGACCCACCCCGCCCCAAAGATAAAGCCCCTTCGGTGGCGTTATCGGTTTTGCAAACAGACCCGACAAAAGCCCCGCCTTGCGCGGCGGATTGTCTTGCAGCCATTGCCGCAGGTTTTCCAGCACCGGCAGCAAGGCCCTCTGGGCCGGATCAGGCTTGATGACCCCTTCGGCCACCCGTGAATCGTAGATCTGAATCAAACTGTCCTGCATTTCGCCTGATTAGCCCGCCCTTGCCACGGGCAAAACCCCCTTCGCCCTTTTCCATCGCCCCGGCTTTCGCCAATATAGCGGCATGGCCCGACCCGCCCCAAAACACGAACGCCGCTTCTATGCCGCCAACCGCGCCTTCGGTCGCTTTGGCATTCGCCAGTTCTACCCCGAACTTATGCCAGCCCCCCATTGGCACGGCCATATTGAGGCCAATTTCACCAGCGGCTTTGTCATGGATTATCAAGTCGATGGCCGCCCCATCACTTTGCCCGCTGATCGCTTGATTCTGTTCTGGGCCGGTGTGCCCCATCAACTCACCCGCATCACCCCCCTGCCAGAGGCCACCCCCCGCCTCAGCAACATTTACTTACCGCTCGACGCCTTTCTGATGATGCCCCAGATCGTGCCCCTCCAACTGGCCCTCTTGGGCGGTGCCGTCATCGTTCTGCCCCCCGAATTGTGTGGCCTTGACCATGTCCAGCGTTGGTATGCCGACTATCGCAGCAATGATTTTGAACGAACCGAAATTGCCAAGGCCGAAATGAATGCTCTGTTCCGCCGTGCTGCCCTTCACGGTTTCAACTACCTTCTCCCCCCTTGGCGCGATTCGGCCGAAGATCGCGCCCTCTCCTCGGTTCACATCCGACACAGCGTCGCAATGGTCCGTCACGCACTGGAAAACCTTGATCGACCTCTTCGCAACGCCGACATCACCGCGGTCACCGGCCTGCACGAAAACTACGCCCTCTCGATCTTTGCCAAAACCATGCGCCTTCCCCTCAAGCAGTTTGTCATCCGCATGCGGCTCATGCGCGCCCGCGCCTTGCTTGTGGAAAGCCGCATGGCGATTGCCACTGTCGCCGAAAGATCCGGCTTCACCTCGATCAGCCAGTTCTACCATCAGTTCCGGCAAGCCTATGGCCTGACCCCGGATGCCCTTCGCCGCGACTATCTGGCGATGGCCGAGGCCGAGGATGATACGCTTTTTGCCTCGGGCTAGCGCCTTTCTGCGCCCGCCCGCCCTCATGCGGGGAACCCCATTGCCCTTTCACCGTTTCCCGCTGCAACCTTGTTCAGGGGAACCCCATGCTTGCCGATGTCTCTGCCGCCCTTCTTGCCGATTTCCGCGATCCTTTTCAGGCGGTTCGTGCCGAAACGGCCCTTGTCCGCCTTTTGGCCGCCGCAGCCTTGGGCGCGGTTATCGGCATTGAACGCGAGTATCGCGCCAGCGCCGCCGGATTGCGCACCCATATCCTTGTTGCCATGGCGGCCTGCCTTTTCACCCTCATCTCGGCGGAAATCATCGCCTCTGAAATGTCTGGTGGCATCCAGCAAACCACGGACCCCCTCCGCCTGATTGAGGCCGTCACCGCCGGCGTCGCCTTTCTTGCCGCCGGTTCCATCATGACCTCTGGCGCAAAGGTGCACGGTTTGACCACGGGCGCCGGTATGTGGATGGCCGGGGCCATTGGTCTTGCCTGCGGCAGTGGCCGCCTGCCCTTGGCAATCATGGCCACAGTGCTGGCGGTCATGGTGCTTTGGCTTCTCCGCCATGTTTCGGCCCGCATCCGCCCCGACCAACCCTCCGATTGACCCAAAGCCGCCCTTGGTCAGCCTATCGACATTGCCCTGCGAAAAATCGTACCTATCTTGCCCACCACAGCGCCGGTCAAGCCATGACCGCCTTGGCCATCCCAAAGGAAATCCCGTGACCGACAACAGCCTGAACACCGATCTTTTCGCCCCTCTAGATCTTGGCGAATTGCAGCTTGCCAATCGCATCGTCATGGCACCACTGACCCGCAGCCGCGCCACAGACGAAGGCGTTGTCGGACCCTTGCAGGCCACCTACTACGCCCAACGCGCCACCGCCGGCCTGATCATCGCCGAGGCGACAAACATTTCTCCCCAGGCCCGCGGTTATGGCGCCACCCCCGGCATCTGGTCCGAAGAACAGGTTGCGGGCTGGAAATTGGTCACCGATGCTGTCCACGCGGCTGGGGGCAAGATCATCTGCCAGCTTTGGCATGTGGGTCGCTATAGCCACAATGATCTGCAACCCGGTGGTCAGCCCCCCGTTGCCCCCTCGGCCATCCGCGCCGAAGGGCAGACGAACACCAACACGGGAAATAAGGATGTTTCCATGCCCCGCGCCCTGGAAACCGCCGAAATTCCCGCTTTGATCGCAGACTATGTTCGCGCGGCCCGGAATGCCCGCGCCGCTGGCTTTGATGGGGTCGAGGTGCATTCGGCCAATTGCTACCTGCTGGAACAGTTTCTGCGCGATTCCACCAACCAGCGCACGGATGCCTATGGTGGCTCCATCGAAAACCGGACCCGTCTTGTCCTCGAAATCGTTCAGGCCGTGCTGGGTGTCTGGGAACCCGGTCGGGTCGGTATCCGCCTTTCACCGGTCACCACTGGCGTCGGCAATACCCCCCTCGACAGCGATGTTATGGCGACCTACGGCCATCTGATCCGTGCTTTGAACGCCTTTGGTCTGGCCTATATGCACATGGTCGAAGGCGTCACAGGTGGCACCCGTGACATTCCCCCCGGCATTGATCTAGAGCCGCTGCGCGAATTGTTCGATGGTCCTTACATCGCCAACAACGGCTATGATCTGGAATTGGCCCAGACACGCCGTGCTGCGGGTAAACTGGATCTCGTGGCCTTTGGTCGCCCCTTTATCGGCAACCCCGATCTGGTAAACCGCCTGCGCCACGACCTGCCACTCATCAACGCCCCACGCGACGCCTATTATGGCGGTGGCGCCAAGGGCCTGACCGATTGGCCAGACGCCGCCTAAGTCATCAGCCCTGCTGGCGGGGAAAGGGGCGACTTAACCCCTTTGCCCCCGCCAGCCCAAAACGCCAAGGCCGTTCCTGCGCCTGCGAAATCCCGATCCGAGGCCCTCTCCACAGCGCGGGCCCGGTGTCCGCAAAGGGGATCAGTTGCAGCTCTCGCCCATCAAAGGCTTTTCCATCATCGTCCGGTTCAATGCCCAAAGCCTGCGCCAGCCGCCCCGGCCCCGCGCAAAGCGGACCTTGGCCGCGCCGCGCCTGCATCTGTTCCAGACCCGCATCCGGTGCCAAGGCGCGGATCAGCACCGCTTCACCCCGCCGACCCACCACATTCAGGCACAGATGGATCCCATAAGACCGATAGACATAGGCATGACCTGCCGGACCAAACATCGTTGCGTTGCGTGGTGTTAACCCCCTGAAGCTGTGCGAAGCGGGATCGTCTAGGGCATAGGCCTCGGTCTCGATGATCAGGCCACCGGCTCCCCGAACCAACAATCGCGCCCCGATGAGGGCGCGCGCCAGCGTCACAACATCCAGATCCGGGTCGAAAGGCGGAAACATGGCTTTCCCTGTGGCCGTATCATGCAAGTAAACACTGGCCTACCAGCCATGCAACCTTTTGCCTTTTGGCGCGTTGCTGCGGGCACCGCTTGGCAAAGAGGGTTCCGTGCAAGACATCACCGCCTTTGATTGGCCCCGGCTGCTCTGGGGCACGGCCCCGCCACTTTTCCTGCTGGAAATCGCCTTTCGGGTTCTGGTTATCTGGCTTTGGACCGCGGCCCTGCTGCGTTGGATCGGTGGGCGCAGCATTGCCCAGTTGTCCATCGTCGAGTTTCTGCTGGTCATTGCGCTGGGCTCGGCTGTTGGCGACGCGCTTTTCTACCCCGAGGTGCCGCTGCTGCATGCGATGGTGGTCATTCTGCTCATCGTGCTGCTGGACAAGGCGGTTGATCTGGCCCTTCGCCGCTGGCCCAAGGCCAAGGCGGTGATTGACGGTCTACCCGTCGAGGTGCTGCGCGACGGACGCATCCTCTGCGATGGGCTGCGCGCCCGGCGGCTCAGCACGCTGGAATTGATGGAGCTTTTGCGTTTGAAGGGCATCGACAATCTGGGCAGCTTGCGACGCGCCTATCTGGAACCTTCGGGTGATATTTCGATCTTTCGTGCCGATCCTCCGCGACCTGGGCTTTGCATCATGCCACCCGTGGAACGCGATCCAGCCAAATCCGGCTCTGGCCCCGTAGCACGGCGCGATGAACCGTCTTGCTGTCGCAACTGTGGCCAATTGGGAATGGCAGATCAGGATCAATGCGGGGAATGCGGCGGGCAAGGCTGGGTCAAGGCGGTCCTTCCACAGGCGTGAGAAACGGCTTCCTAACCTTGCAGCCCATGACCAATAGAATGGTGCCATGTCGGCGCCAAGGCGCAAAGTTTGACCGGTCCGATCAGCCTTCAGACAATCGTCCTGCTATCCCGTTTGAGGCATAAGCTCCGGGCGGATTTGCAAAACCCCGCAGCATGACCTGTTTCCGGTTATTGGCTTTACCTACTGGTCGACCTGCCGCTGCCGCATCCCGCCCGCCAAAGCTTAAAGCCGAACCTCAGGTCGAACCCGGATCTGCCGCGCGCAGTAAATCCTCCAAGGCCACGGTCATGGCCGAATCGTCAGCCAATTCCAACCGCACCGGCAATGTCAGCACCCGCCCTTGCAGGGCCGTTGGCAGCCGTGTTGCGTCCTTTTCCGTTGTCACCAGTTCGGCCCCCAAGGCTTTGGCTTCCGCCATCAATCGCCGCATCAGCCGCTCATCCAAAGGCTGATGGTCTTCCAGCGCCACCGTCTGCGCCACATCGGCCCCCAGATTCCGCAAGGTCGCAAAGAATTTCTCGGGACGTCCGATGCCCGCAAAGGCCAACACCCGCTGGCCTTGCCAATCCATCCCCGTTTGCAGCGGCCGCAGCGCCCCCTCGATCCGCATGGGCCCGCTATAGCCCGCCGCAAACCGCTGTCTCGCCCCCTCAGGCCCAATCACCAGCACCAGATCGGCGCGCCGCAGCCCACGCCGCACGCTTTCCCGCAGCGGCCCTGCTGGCAAACACCGTCCGTTCCCCCAGCCCATTTCCGCATCCACCACCACGATGGACAGATCCTTCATCACCGCCGGATTCTGGAACCCATCGTCCAGCAGCACCACCCGGGCCCCCGCCTTTTCCGCCGCCATCACCCCTGCCGCCCGGTCCTTTGCCACCCAAACCGGACAGAACGCCGCCAGCAGCAAAGGTTCATCCCCCACATCCTCGGCCTGATGCCTCTTCGGGTCCACAAGCACCGGTCCTTCCAGCCGCCCGCCATAGCCCCGGCTGACCACATGCACCCCTTCCAGCCGCCCCGCCAGCCAGATCGCCGTTGGCGTCTTTCCCGTTCCCCCCACGTTCAGGTTCCCCACGCAGATCACCGGCACCCCTGCCCGATAACCCACCCGCCCCACCCGCCGCGCCGTTGCCCAGCCGTAAAGCCACCCCAAAGGGGCCAACAGCCGCGCCTGCCATCCCGGCGCTTCCGGCGGGTTCTGCCAGAAACCCGGCGCTCTCATTGATCTTCCCCCAGCATCCCCCGGATCATCTGCACGGCCCGTTCCGTCGTTTCCGCCCCGTCGCTCGCCACAGCCCAGGCCGATTGTGCCAGACGCGCCGTCCGGTCCGGCGACAACAGATCCCCCAAAGCCTCCGCCAGATCGGCCCCGCTCGCCACCGAACGCGCCGCCAAGGCCGCCCCCAGCCGCCCGAAAGCCGCCCCATAACCCCCCGGCCGCGGCCCATGAATGATCGCCGACCCCAAGGCCGCCGCTTCCATCGGGTTGCGCAGGCAACCCTGCGCCGAAAGACTGCCGCCCAGCCAGCTGATCGGTGCCAGCCGATACCACAGCCCATATTCCCCCGGATCGCCCACCAGATAGACTTCCGTCTCGCTGTCCGGCTCTTCCCCCGACATACGGCAGGCCACATCCAGCCCCGCCTCCGCCAGCCGCCCCTTCAACGCCCCCGCCCGCTCCAGATCCGCCGGCGCCAGGATCAGCAGCAACCGATGCGCCAGCCGTTGCGCCGCCCGATGCGCCTCGATCACCGCCCCCTCTTCCGCCTCTGGCACCGCCGCCGCAAACCACATCGGCCGCGTTCCAATCGCCTCGGCCAGCGCTTGCCGGTCCGCCTCCACCGCGGGAATCGCCGCACTCGCCTCTTCCATCCGGCCCGCGACCTGAACCCCCTCCAGCCCCGCCTTCCGCAACGCCCGCGCCGCCGTTTCATCCAGCGCAAAGGCCTGGCTCACATGCCCCAGACTTTGCCGCAGCAGCCCCGGCCACCAGCCCCCCCGCGCCAGCTGCGGCACCCGCCCATTCACCATGGCCACCGGAACCCCACGTGCCCCCAACTCCGCCAGCAAGGTCGCCCGCACCTCCCCCCCCGACAGGATCAGCGTATCCGGTCGCCAATGATCGAGAAACGCCTTGATCGGCGCTGGCGCATCCTCCGGTGCCACATCATGCAGCAGCCCCCCCGCTTCCCCCCCCGTCATCAGCACATTGTGCCCATCGTCCCGCACCAAACGCCGCCCCAGTTCTGCCAGCGTTCCCGCCGTCTCCCCATCCGACGAATGCAACCAGATCAGCCTGCCCGGTGGCCGGACAGGCTGTTCCGCCCCAGGGGGCAGCATCGGCGCAGGTCTTGCCCCGAACAGATTGTAAAGGCTCAGGCCCAACGAACGGGGCATCACATTCCTCAGAAACGCATTCCTCAGACCGGCAGTTCCGGCGTCCCATCTTCCCGCAACCGATGCAGATGCGCGATGAAATACCGCATATGCGCATTGTCCACCGTCCGCTGCGCCTCGGCTTTCCACGCCGCATGCGCGCTTTCGTAATTCGGGAAAATCCCCACCACATGAATCGCGTCCACATCTTTGAACACCGATTTGTCGGGGGATACGAGCTCGCCACCAAAGACAAGGTGCAGCCGCTGGGTCATGATCATCTCCGGATCGCTGAATACTGCGGTGCAGAATATCGGAACCCCGCGCCAAGGGCCAGCCGCAAGCAAGGGCCGCCCCTCTCCGGCGCGGCCCCCACCTTCATAGCCCTTTAGT
This sequence comes from Neogemmobacter tilapiae, assembly GCF_014652215.1. Taxonomy (GTDB): domain Bacteria; phylum Pseudomonadota; class Alphaproteobacteria; order Rhodobacterales; family Rhodobacteraceae; genus Neogemmobacter; species Neogemmobacter tilapiae. Next base: position 45,971 of record NZ_BMYJ01000005.1, read on the forward strand.
AAAGCAGCGAGTCATAAATCCCGAAGGCCCCCGCCCGGCTTTGCATCTGCGCTGCGTTCCCGCTGTCCCGCGCATAGGCCAGCGTCGCATTGTAGGTGCCCATCCCAAAGGCCCCATCAATCCCGCTCCGATAGTAACCATAGGCCGCCAGCCGCTGCTGGATCGCCCGCCGCTGGCTGGACGAATACGAATTGAACGCCACCGCCGCAGGCGTCTGATACAGCGGCACCGCATAGCCCCCGCCCACCGGAGTCGGCTGCGGCTGCGGCACGGGCTGCGGCTGCGGCGCTGGCTGCACCGCACGCCGGTTGCCATCCTTGATGATCGCCCCCAGCAACAGCGTGGCCGCCACGCCTTGCAAAAAGCCTTTTTCCTTGTCGCCAATCGCCATCGCCGGACTCGTGCTGGCCAGCGCAATCGACAGGGCCGTGGTGGCCGCAATGGTGTTCTTCAGGACAGAGGGCAGCATGTCGTGATCCTTTCGGGTTCGTTCGGACGTTCGGCACAATCGCCTTGAACCCGAGATGGGGCAGCACCGCATGCTAGGCAAAATCGGGCGGTTGATAGGGGATAACAGTGTGGGGTTTGAAGGGTTAAGATATTGAAAATATAAGAATAATTGAAATTGCTGTAGGGTGCGTGCTCGCACGCACCACCAAGCCATATTCCACCCCGCCCCCAAAAAACCTCTCGAAATCCCAGCCCAGATCCGCCTAAGATCGTCCAACCAACCCTTCATCCAAGGCAGGCGATGGCGAAGGGCGGCGGACCTAGGGGCGGAAGGGGGCAAGCAGTGACTCTTGTATATGGCCCAGCGCGCCGTAGGATGCGCCTTCACGGCGCATCTTTTCACGCAAAATCGGTGCGCCATGAAGGCGCACCCTACAGCTTGCTGCGCATAGAGTATATCAACAAACTTACATCGGCATGGTGTTTGAATTGAAAGTCTTGACACGTGGAATTTTTCTCAAGAATAGCTTTTCAGATAGTAACCTAATAGTCTACTTTGAACCAAATCCAGAAAGATACGTGATAGCACCGGGTCAAGAAATCTGGTTTAGGGTAACTTTTAATTCCAGAGAAGGAACAATCTATTCAGATAGTGACTTTATGATCGAGCACCATTCTTGGGGCATTAAAGTATTTCCGCCAAAGTCAGCGGACTTTGACCTTGTAGATGTGGTTGCAATTGATGTGGACACTAGGATGAGTGTTGAAGTTGCGCCTCCACAATCAGGTGATCCAGATTTTTAGTCGTATATTTCCGTCATAAAGCGATTCGTAGGATGTGCCTTCATGGCGCACCTTTTCACGCAAAATCGGTGCGCCATGAATGCGCACCCTACAGCGTGTTAAAGAGCCAGCAGATTCCTATCGAGATGGTGCAATAAATCTATTTGGGAGTGCGGACTAATGATAAAATCAGCATTGATCGCTTGGGTTCCACTTGTACTTTCATGTCTTGCGGCGCGCCGGTTTTCTGCGCAGCACTTTGGAGAAATGCGTGATATCGGTCTTCTGGCTTTCTTAATTTTAGGGATATTATGCGGAGCGTGGTCGATCTGGTGCAGTCGTTTTTCTGCAATAACTTTAGTCTCATCGATAGTGCTTTCGACAGTGCTCATTGGTTATGCAAATATGTCGTTCACTACGCAAATCGTTTTTTGGTGGTTCTATTCCGATGGCAACTTTGGTGGTTAACATTTCTTGCGCTGATGCTGGTATCTTCCCAAAATATAATTATGCTGCCTCGGGCAACCGGATCGCGCTATGCGATCAGCGAGCCGTAGGGTGCGCCTTCATGGCGCACCTTTTCACGCAAAATCGGTGCGCCATGAAGGCACATCCTACAGCTTGCTTTCGATGCTAAACATGGCACAACATTGACAAGCTCCGTCTGGAACAGTGTCATCGAAGGCTCGTTCAAGGTGTACCCATGACATCAGATCACTACCTTCATCTAGTTCCGTTTGGTGATGCCAGTGACTCCGGCATGAGCGAAGCGGAGCTGAGCGCTGAACCATGGTATTGTGTCACATGTCACCGTCCGAAGCCCGGGACAGGTGCCTTCGACATGCGGATTTGTCAAAAGAAGCCGGTAAACTTTCCACTCGATTGTGTCGCCCATACTGGCACTGACATTGCCCATCGCGACTTTCTCTCTCTCTTGGGGGAAGAGAACGTCGCGCGCGATCTGATGCTTGGAACTGTCTACGGTCCGTCCGGCGCGCCGATCGAAGGCTGGGTTACCGTGCGGGGAAGGCACCGCGTGATCGTGCGCGGCAGTCTCAAGAAGGGGTTTGAGCATTATGTCGGCACTAGAACCTGCGAGGCCTGCGGCAACAGGTTATACTCGGCCTATCCGCCGAACTACCTCTACCCCGCGCCAAATCCGGACGCGGTGATCTTGCAAAGCGACCTTGGCGGCCTTGTCGTCCGCCCGGAACTGATCGCGCATCTTGATTTGAAACGGAAAAAGGGATTCGGAATCCAAAAGCTGAAGGTCTTGACCAAGCCGAAAGACGGGCTTGAGGAACTCGTCGCCACATAACCGCGCTGACGCCTGATCAGCGTGCCGTAGGGTGCGCATTCATGGCGCACCCTACGGCTTGCTTTCGATGCTAAACATGGCGCAACAGTGACAAGCTCCGTCTGGAACAGTATCATCGAAGGCGCGTTCAAGGTGCACCCATGACATCAGATTACTACGTTCACCTATGTCCGATCGGTGGAGATACCACTGATACTGGCATGAGCGAAGCGGAGCTGAGCGCTGAACCATGGTATTGTGTCACGTGTCACCGTCCTAAGCCCGGGACAGGTGCCGTCGATATGCGGATTTATCAAAAGAAGCCGGTGAATTCGCCGCTCGATTATGTGGCCTATACTGGCACTCACATTGCCCGCCGTGACTTTCTCTCTCTCCTGGGAGAAGATAATGTCGCGCGCGATCTGATGCTGGGGACGGTCTACGGTCCGTCCGGCGCCCCGATTGAGGGCTGGGTGACGGTGCGCGGGCGGCACCGCGTGATCGTGCGCGGCAGTCTCAAGAAGGGGTTTGAGCATTATGTCGGCACTAGAACCTGCGAGGCCTGCGGCAACAGGTTATACTCGGCCTATCCGCCGAACTACCTCTACCCCGCGCCAAATCCGGATGCAGTCATCCTGCAAAGTCAACTTGGCGGCCTTGTCGTTCGGCCAGAACTGATCGCGCATCTTGATTTGAAACGGAAGAAGGGTTTCGCGATTGAAAAGCTGAAGGTCTTGACCAAGCCGAAAGACGGGCATGAGGAACTCGTCGCCACATAACTTCGCTGACGCCTGATCAGCGTGCCGTAGGGTGCGCATTCATGGCGCATCAACCTCCATCAGTCACATTCAAAAAAGCAGATATAACAACAATTCCAACCCCCTACCACCCATTTCACGCGTGAAATCACCCCAACCGCCTCACCGCCGCCCGCCCAGCATGCCGCCCGGTCGCGAGGCAAGCCGTCAGCAGATACCCCCCCGTCGGGGCCTCCCAATCCAGCATCTCTCCGGCGGCGAAAATCCCCGGAAGGGCCCGCAATTCCAGATCCCCGGTCAGGGAAGCGCGGGCAACCCCCCCGGCCGTCGAGATCGCCTCATCCATGGGCCGGGGCCCCTGCAAAGGGATGGGCAGGGCCTGAACAGCCTGATCGGGCGGCAGGTGGCGGCCGAATTCCAGAACCAGCGCGATGCTGGCCGGGGCCAGCCCCAGCTTTCGCAACCGGTTCTTGAGGGTCTCCCCCGACCGCTGGCTGGCGAGCCGGTCTTTCAGCGCCGCCTCGGAAAGATCGGGCATCAGGTTCAACGAAAGCCCCGCCCCGCCCCGCAAAACCCGGGACAGGGCATAGATGGCGCCCCCCTCGATCCCCTTTTCCGACAGAACAAACTCCGCCCGAACCGCCTGCCCCCCCGCCATCAACCGCGCCCCTTTGATGGGCTGGCCAAAGAAAGGGGCCATATGAGGCGACCAATCCACCCGGAACCCCATATTGGCGGGCTGGAACGGGGTGATCCCAACCCCCCTCGCCGCCAAGATCGGCGCCCAAGCCCCGTCCGACCCAAGCCTTGCCCAACTGGCCCCACCCAGCGCCAGAACCGTCACATCCGGGTTTTCAACGACCGGCCCTTCCGGCGTTTCAAAGTGGAACCCATCCCCCTGAAACCCCACCCACCGCCAACGGGTCCGCAAGGTGACGCCCAACCCCTCCAACCGGGCCAACCAAGCACGTAGCAAGGGCGAGGCTTTCATCGCCGCGGGAAACACCCGCCCCGACGACCCCGTAAAGACCGGCTGCCCCAGACCCCGGCACCAATCCTGCACCCGGTCCGGCCCAAAGTCGGCCAGCATTCCCGTCAGCCAATCCGGCGGATCATAGGCCGTCGTGAACTGCTCCAAAGGTTCATCCTTGGTGATGTTCAGCCCCGACTTACCCGCCATCAGAAATTTGCGCGCGGGGCTGGTCTTGGCCTCGGCCACTGTCACCTGATGCCCGGCGCGGGCCAGCTCTTCCGCCGCCATGAGCCCCGCAGGCCCGGCCCCAATGACCAGCGCCCTAGCCACGCTTGTCTTTCAGTTCCACCACGCGGTGAGGATAGGGCATCTCGATCCCCGCCTCTTTCAACGCGTTCCAGATCGCGAACAAAACCGGGCTGCCATAGCGGTTCTTGCCGTCATCAATCCCGTTGACCCAATATTCCACCGCGAAATCGACGGCGCTTTCCCCAAAGCCGCGCAATTCGCAATCGGGACCGTCCGGGGCCTGCAACACGAAGTCCAGACGCCCCACCGCCTCTTCAATGATCGCAGGAACCTTGTTGATGTCGGTGTCATAGCTGACGGAAAACAGCGCTTCATAGCGGTTGGCGCTGCCTTGATCGGAATAGTTGACGACTCGGCTGGTGATGAAATGTTCGTTGGGAACGACGATCCACTTGCCGTCAAAGGTTTCCAGAATGCAGGCGCGGGCGGTCATTTTGACGATGGTCCCCTTTTCGCCGCCGTCGAGTTCGACATAATCGCCCACCGTGGTCTGGCCTTCCAGCAGCAGGATGATGCTTGAGACGAAATTGGCGGCGATCTGTTGCAAGCCAAGGCCGATCCCGACACCCAAGGCGCCCCCCAGCAGGGCGACGGCGGTGAGGTCGATGCCCATGATGGACATCAGCATCAGGAAGGCGGCGCCGAAGATGGCGATCTCTACCGCCTTCATCGCCAGTTCGCGGGTGGCGGGGCGCAGGGTTTCCTGCGCCTTAATATAGCTGGCCGACTGGCGGTTAGACCAAGCGCCCAGCCAGAACAAAAGACTGCCCGCAATCGCGCCCCGGATCAGGGCCAGCACTGAAAAGCGGATGTTGCCCAGTTCGACAACGGTTTCGCCCAGGTGGTTTGTCACATCATCCAGAAGGCCCAGCACATAGAGCGCGGCCATGGGGATCAGGACATAGCGGCCCAGCAGGCGAAGGAAGGGGTCGGTCAGGATCTGGCCGACAAGGGCGCGGGCGGCCAGAAACAAAAAGACGCGCTTGCCAAAGGCGATGACCTCGCCCGAGCCAAAGGCGGCACGGGTCGCCTGTTCGCCGATATAGGTGAGGGCATAGGCCAAAAGCGGAAGGGTCAGCGGCAGAAAGATCAGCGCAAAACGGCGGCTGCGGGAAAGGATGGTGGTCGAGGCTTCGGACGGTGTCAGCAGTGGGGCGATGTGCGGTTTAATGCGCCGGTCGATCTGCAAGGCAGCAATCCAAGCGAGGCCCAGCAGAATGAATTGCGACCATGCGGCGGGGCTGGTCAGCCAGCCGGTCGCGGTATCAGCGGCCGTGACAAACCAATCGCGGATGTGCTGCATCGTGTCCTTGTTCATCGGAAAGCGCCCCCTTGCCCTGATCTGCCGGAAGGAGGTTTTCAACACAAGGGGTTGCGCCCCCAACCGGGGTCAGGGGCGCGGATTGTCATTGCAGGATCATGCCTTCGGGCCAACGAACCGTGTGATCCAGTTGGATTTCAAAGCTGGCCCCGTTTTCCAGATCGGTGGACCATTCGAGGACGCCCCTTTGCCCGTCCATGTCTTTCTGGGTTTCTACCGGGGTTGCCTGATAGCTGATTTCCAGATCCTCCTGCTCGGAATAGGGCACACGGTCGCGGACGACCAAGGGCCAGGTACGGCCAGTCTGGTTTTCCACCCGGATGACCGCCGTTTCGCTGCGCTCGGTGGCGGTGGTAAAGACACCGCGCTCGCCTTCGTTGCGCGCCGGAATCTCACGGGTGACGATCAGGCTGTTCAGCGGGCCAAAGCCCAGTTCAACATCATCACCAGCGGCCAGAAGATCAAGGTATCCGCCGCCGACCAAGGCCCCGTCGCGGTAGTAACGCGCCGTTCCGGGCAGTAACGATTCCTTACCCGTGTTCGTGACCTTGGCCATGACAAAGCCCCGGTCGTTGTTCATCGGCACGGCGAGGGCGAATACCTGCGGGTCCATGCTGATCTGATCGAGGTTCAGGCGAAGCTGATCGGATTGATCCCGGACCGTCACCTTGCGGGGATAGGTGTATTCGACGGTCGCGCCTTTCCAATCCATCGCCATGCCTGGGCTTGCGGCCTCGGATGCGACGACGGGGGCGGGTTCTTCCATCATCAAAGCCCCGCCCAAGGCCCGGTCAGCGGCAAAGACTTCGGGCTGCGGTTCGTCCTTGTAGATGGACAGAAGCCAAGGCCAGACCGACCCCGGAGCGCTTTCGGAATAGGGGGTCGCCGTCGAAAGTGTCAGGGTCACATCGCGCCAATCCTCGCCAGAATACTGGCTGACCAGCATTGCCCGTTCAACGGTCATGGCCGCCGGTTCGGTCGTCAGGCGGAAGTCATAGGCCGGTTGCCAGCCAGCCTCGGCCACCAAGGTCACGATTTCAATGGTGGCAGGCCCGCCGGTGCTTTCCACCGACAGGGCCAGCGTCTTGCCGTCTTCTTGTTCCAAGGTCAGCGCCTCTAGCCCGGCAATGGCCTGATCCAGCGCCTCTTGCAGGACCATCCGGGCCACTTCGGCCTCCACCGCCTCAGCCTCGGCCTTTTGCGCCGCTTCCAGCGCAATCAGGCTTTCCCGACCGACCATGGCGGCCATCGCCGCCGCCGCCTCGGGAGAGGCGGGCATCGCATCGCCCGAGACCATGGACCGCAGCGCCGCCACTTGCTCACGGGCGGCATCGCCCCTTGCTCGGATCGTGGCAATGGCCGCATCAGCCTTACGCAAATCGGCTTCGGCGGCTTTGACGGCCTCTTCTGCCGCCTTGATCTGCGCCGAGGGTTCCAATGTATCCGGCGGCAAGCGTCCGTCCATCAGGCTGGAGGAGCCGAGGACCAGCCCTTTTGACAAGCGCACATCCAGCGCCTGTGAATCGACGCCCAGGGGAAGGCCGGGGATCAGGAGGTCATGCTGGCCGGGAGGCAAGTCGATGGTCAGCACGCGTTCGACCGAGGCCCCTTGGGGGTAAAGCGTGACATGGGTCAGGTTGGCAGGGGCCATGATGGTTTCGGCCTGTACTGGGGCGGCTGTCAGGAGCAGAAGGGCCATAAAATGGCGGGTCATGAAAGAGATCCTTTCCAAGGCTTCGATGCTTATAAGACGCATAGCAGCGTGCAAGGCTTGGCGGCGATAGAAAATTCTGTCGCCGCCAAGGCACTATTGCAGGATCATGCCTTGGGGCCAGCGCATGTTGTAGCTGTACTCGACACGATAGCTGGCGCCGATCGGCAGATCGGTCTGCCATTCCATCAGTCCAGGTCGGCCATCCTTGTCATGCAGGGTTTCCACCGGGTCGGCGGTGTAGGTGATGACCAGATCTTCGTGCTCTGATTGGGGTATGCCGACGCGAACGGCCAAGGGCCACGCCCTGCTGGAGCGGTTTTCAACACTGATCGCCATTTTTTCGCTGCGTTCGGTCTGGGTGGCGAAAATACCGCGGGAACCGGCCATGCGGTCAGGCCAATCCTTCTTGACCACGATGTCCATCAGGACGCCAAAGCCAAGCTCGCCTGTCTGGCCCTGCAAGACTAGATCCAGCCCTTGTTCACCCATTAGAACGCCATCGCGGTAGACCAAGGCCTGCCCCGGCAAGAGGGCTTGGTCGGTAGTGTTGGTGAATGCAGCCATCAAATGGGCCTGTGTTTGATAGCTGTCTGTGACCAGAACAAAATTCTGGGCGGGTATTGTCAAATCCGCCAAAGCCAAGACGAGGCTGTCGGTCTTGTTGCGGATCGAGACTTTTTCCGGGAAGGTGTATTGCAGGGATTGGCCTTTCAGTTCGGCGGTGAGCAAGGGATTGTCGGCCACGACCACGGGGCCGCCGCAACCGGGATCGCATTCGTTGCCCGCGTCGGATTCGTCCGAGGGGGTCGGGATTGGGGCTATCGTGTAGCGATGAACATAGGGCCCCTGGGGGCTTGGCTGTTTTGTTGGTTCAGCTGTTGAAAGCGTCAGGGTGACGTCCTGCCAATCTTCGCCACTCGATTGGGAAATATGGGCACTGCGCTTGAATTCCAAGCTGGGATTTTCGCCGGTTTTGAGGAACACCTCATACTTTGGCTGCCAGCCCGTTCCGGTTTCATAAAGCGTCTGATTGCGCAGCCGAAGGGTTGCCTTACCGCCGGCGCTGTTGAGTGTCAGCGCCAATGTCGTGCGCTTTTCTATCCGTTCATCAGCGGCCGCGCGCTGCGCCAAGGCCGCGTCAAGTGCTTGCTGCAAGCGGGGCAAGGCGGCCCGTTTCTCGGCTATTTCGGCCTCGTCAGACTTGGCGGTCTGGAGGGCCTTCAGTGTCTCGTGCTGAACCATGTCCGTCACGCGCGCCAATTCGGCGGCGTCTTTGGGCAGTTCGGAACCTGATAGCATGGACTGCAAAGCGCGCGCTTTCGAACGTGCTGCTTCCGCCCGGGCTTCGATTTGGGCCATTTCCGCGTATGCCGCACGAAGGGCTGCTTGATGTTGCACAATTTCACGGTCCAGGGCCGATAGATCGGGGCGATCAACTGTCAGACCTGCTGGCAAGGCACCGACATGAATGGTCTGCGCCACGAGGCCAAGGTTGTCGGGCAGTTCGAGATTGAGCCCATTGGCGGCCAGCGCATAGGGTAGGTCAGCGATAAGCAATTCATGGCGGCCAAGAGGAAGATCCACAGTCACCTCCCGTTCGACACTCGCACCCTCAGGGTAAAGGGTCACATGGGTGATGTTCGCGGTGGCAGAGAAATTTTCCGCCTGAGCAGGAAACGTGGCCATCAGAAAAAGGGCCAGCCAAGGGCGCAGAGTCAAGATGATGTCCTTTCAAGGCATTTGCCTGTGCCAAGGACTAGCAGCCACCCGCAATCGGCGACGATTCACAGAATGTTTCACTTGTGAAGCGAGGGTCGTGCCGGAACAGCAAAAGGCCCGCCAAAAAGGCGGGCCTTTATGTGCTATTCCAGTCTTACGGCCCTTCAGCCCTTTTTCAGGCAGCGTTGGCCCAGCACTTCGGCGATCTGCACGGCGTTCAGGGCGGCCCCTTTGCGCAGGTTGTCGCTGACCACCCACATCGCGATGCCATTGTCCACCGTCGGGTCTTGCCGGATGCGGCTGACATAGGTGGCGTATTCACCGACGCATTCGATGGGGGTGATGTAGCCACCAGCCTCACGCTTATCCACAACCAGAATCCCCGGTGCCTCGCGCAGGATGTCGGTCGCTTCTTCCCAATCCAGATTGTCCGCGAATTCGACGTTGATTGCCTCGGAATGGCCGACAAAGACCGGAACGCGCACGCAGGTTGCCGTCACCTTGATCTTCGGATCCAGGATCTTTTTCGTTTCCGCCACCATCTTCCATTCTTCCTTGGTGTAACCATCGTCCAGGAAGACATCGATATGCGGGATCACGTTGAAGGCGATCTGCTTGGAGAATTTTGCAGGCGGCACGTCGTCGGTCGGGTTGTAGACGGCCTTGGTCTGGTTCCACAGCTCGTCCATGCCTTCCTTGCCAGCGCCCGAGACTGACTGATAGGTGCTGACCACGACACGGGTAATTTTCGCCCGGTCATGCAACGGTTTCAGGGCAACCACCATTTGGGCGGTCGAACAGTTCGGGTTGGCGATGATGTTCTTCTTGGTATAGCCCACCACCGCATCGGCGTTCACTTCGGGCACGATCAGCGGCACGTCGGGATCGTAGCGGTAAAGCGACGAGTTATCGATCACGACACAGCCTGCCGCAGCGGCCTTGGGCGCATAGATCTTGGTCGCTTCGGAACCTACGGCGAATAGGGCGATGTCCCAGCCGGTGAAATCGAACGTGTCCAGATCTTTCGTCTTCAACGTCTTGTCACCGAACGACACTTCCGTGCCCAGCGACCGGCGGCTGGCCAGCGCAGCAATCTCGTCGACCGGGAATTCCCGTTCGGCAAGGATGTTCAGCATTTCGCGACCCACGTTTCCGGTGGCCCCGGCGACAACGACTTTGTATCCCATGTCCGGTTCCTTCACGTCAAAGACGCGGCCTTCTAGCGCAACGGGGGGGCAGGGGAAAGGGCTTTGGCCTGTGCGATTTTCGCGGCAAAGGCGGCGTGATCATATTGCAAGGGATCGGCGGCGAAATCAGGGTAGTAGGCGCGGTCAAGCCAATGGATAAAGGCCGCGCGCAGGGCAGAATCAAACGACAATTCCGCCGCGCTGGCAAAACGGGCGTTTAGGCTGGCTTGGTCTTGCGGGGCCTCAACCAAACCGGGCAACGCCCAAAAGGCGCGACCCAACGCCACCACGGGTTTGTCATAGAAAAACGCCTGCAACCCCATTGAGGAGTTGAGGGTGACAACTGCCTTGGAGGCCGCGATCTGGGCAAAGCTGTCGCTGTCGTTGTCTACGATCAGGCGAGGGTTCTTTAAGGCCTCGATCTGCGGACTCAGGGGTTTGCGCGCGGACGGGTGTTCCTTGATCCGCAGATGCCAGCCATCGGGAAGCGCGCGGGCGGCTTGGTCAAGGGCTGCCAGATAGCCCTGCATCCCACCAACCCATCCGGCAAAAAGCTGCACCTGACTGTCACCCGGCACTTGTAGCGGACAGAACAGGAAGGGGGTATCCGGCAAATCACCCGTCGACTGCCCGACATCCGCACGGCGGCTGGGACGGGCCGTCAGGCCTTGGCCTGCACGGCGCCAGTCGGCGGTATCGTGATCCCGAGCCCATTCCTGATAATAGGCCGGTTCTTGTGGCACGCCGCTTTCGGCATTCACCCCGAGCGGGTCAAGCGTGATCTTTCCCGGCAGGGGGGCCAGTTCGGCATAAAGAACCGCCGCCCCGGCATCCTTTGCCCCCATCAGAAACGCTTGCCTTGCGCCGCCAAGCCCGTTCCAGGCCACCGCCACCACATGGGGGTTCCCCATAAACCAGCGGCGCGCGCCGTTGTATTTCAGCCGGATCAACAGGCGTTTCAGCCGCCGCATCAACCCCTTATGGGGCCGCTTCGCGCGCGACAGCGCCTGATCTACCCGACCCGCCGTTTCGGGAAAGTCGCGCCATGACAGCGGCCCGATGGGAAAAGCCCGCGCCCCGCCCGCCACCTGGGCCAGCGCGGCAAAGACCGCCCGCTTGCGGGCATTGCGTTCGGCGGGATAGGCGATCATCGGCATTCCTTTCGACGCTGACCATAACCCCCTTCCCCAGATCGGAAAACCCGCTAAGGATGGGGTCTATTCACCCTTGGGGGCAAATCATGTGGCGCAATCTGTTGCTTTCGCTGGCTTTGGCCAGCCCGGCCTTGGCAAATGACGGTTTCGGCGGGCTTTCCGCCACCGGCCTGACCTTTGGCCAGACCGAGGCGGTGGCGATGGTCGAGGAAGACCTGTTCATCAGCCCGACCAAGGTCAAGGTTTCCTATGTCTTTGAAAACCAGACCGCACAAGATGTGACGGGCGAAGTGATCTTTCCTCTGCCGCCCATCGGTCTGGCGGGGCTCTATTATTCGCCCTTCAATCTGCCCGAAGACGTGCGGCGGGCGAATTTCCTGAACTTTCACGCGGTGGTCGATGGGGTCGAGGTTCCAGTGACGCTGGACCGCATCGCCGTGATCGAACCGCCGTGGGAGGAAAACCGCCCCTCGTCGGAACAGTATGACACGCCGGGGCGCGATGTGACGGTAGAGCTGGCGGGGCTGAGCATCCCGCTTTCGGTCGATCTGGACGAGGTGACGGCGGCAATTCAGGCGGGGGGCCAAGCGACCATTCAGGCGCTGACGGCCAAGGGCCTGCTGGAATATTATCCGGCCGAAGGTGACAGCCCGGAACAGATCGTGCCAGTCTGGTCGGTGGTCATGCGCTATCACTGGACCCAGACCTTTCCTGCGGGGCAAAAGCTGACCATCGCGCATGACTATGACAACCTGCCCTCAGGCGGCTTGCTGGGTTGGGAAGACCCCTTGCCCGACTATATGGCGGAATACGAAGACCGTTATTGTGTGGATGCGGGCACCTCGCGGGCCATGTCCAAGGCGACGGCCTATACCGACAGCGATGGCAACAGCTATTCGATGGGCAGCGCCTATATGATGTCTTACGTCCTGCGCACCGCCAATTCTTGGGCGGGGCCGATTGGGAAGTTCAGGCTGACCGTGGACAAGGCCGCGCCCGAAAATGTCGTTTCCCTTTGTGCCGACGGGATCAAGAAAACCGGCCCGACCACCTTCGTCTGGGAACAGACGAATTTCACGCCAGACCGCGATCTGGAGATTTTGTTGATGCAGCCGATTCCTCGGCAATAGGTCAGTCGGTCCTGTCCTTGGAAAAGGCATAGGCTAGGCAGCCCAAAGCCACCAGAATGGCCAGGGCTAGAAACACCGCCTTGAAAGGGGCCTCGGGCGGCACCGGCGCAATCGCGCCATGCAAGCGGCCCGTCAGGAATTGGGCGATGCCGACGGGGGCGATGCCGAACAGGTTCAGCAGTGTCACCCCTCGCCCCGTCAGATGCGCGGGAATAAAGGCGCGGCCATGGGCGATGACCATGGGAAAGGAGGCCCCAAACAGGCCAATAGCGGCGAACAGGACCAGCGTCGTGGTGCCCGGGGTTGCAGGCAGGGCCCAAAGGGCAAACAGGCAGGCCATGACGATCAGGTTCGTCGGCAGGATCAGACCCTTCCTTGTGCCCAAGGCGCGTTCCAACGGGCCAAAGGCAAAGGTGCCCGCGACCATGGCGGCCCCTACGATCAACGTCACAGTGCCGATCTGATCTGTCCCCCAGCCAAAGACATCGGCGTAATAGGGGCCGATCCAGAAACCTCGCAGCGCCGCTATGGGCGTATAGCAAACGGCCATCATCGCCAGAATCGGCCAAAGTGCAGGCATCTTGAACAGGGTCAGCAGCGAACCCTGCCCCCCCGCCGCGCTGCGTTCCGGGTCGCGCACCAAGGCAAAGACCAAAGCGGCCAGCACCAGACTGACCGCCCCGATACCGCCCATCGCGGCCCGCCAGCCCAAGGTTTCGGCGGCCCAAGCCAAGGGCGTGGCGCTCGCCAGATTGCCCAAGGTGCCGATGCCCACCACGATGCCCGCCAAGGTGCCGAACCGTGCGGGCGATTGGGTGCGGGCAAAGATGAAATACGAACTCATCAGCACAGGCGAGAAACCGACGCCAATCAATCCCATCGCCAGCTTGATCTGCCCCGGCCCCGCGGCCAAGGCGAACAGCGCCGCGCCGCCCCCGCCGCCCAAGGCCATCAGAACCGATGCCACACGCCTTGGCCCGAAACGGTCCAAGGCCCAGCCCACCGGCAGTTGCATCGCGGCAAAGGTCAGGAACCACAGGCCCGAGGCATCGGCCAGATCCCCCGCCGTCGCCCCAAGGTCGGTCTTCAACAGGGGGGCCAGCACCGCCAGACAGGCGCGGGTGAATTGCGACAGCACATAGGCCGCGATCAGCGCCCAGACACCCGCGCTCATGCCGCCTGCGCCATCAGCGGGCGTTCCCGAACGGGCAGATGGACGATGGCTGAAAAAGCCCCAACACCCACGCCAATCCACCAGACCAAGGTATAGCCCCCAGTGATGTCATACATCTTGCCGCCCAACCAAACGCCGAGGAAGCCACCGATCTGGTGCGAAAGGAACACCAACCCATAGAGCGTTCCCATATAGCGCAGACCGTAGATATGCGCGACCAGACCGCTGGTCAGCGGCACCGTCGCCAACCACAGCGCGCCCATGACGGCGGAAAACAGCAGCACCGATTCCGGCGTGATCGGGTTCATGATGAACAACGCCGCCGCAATCGTCCGCGCCGTATAGATTCCCGCCAGCAGGTATTTCTTGCTATAGGTTTTCCCCAGCCAACCCGCCGTGATCGTGCCCACGATGTTGAACACCCCAATCAGCGAAATCGACACTGCCCCCAAGGCGCTTGTCGTGGTGATGCCCATGCCCGCCAGCATCCCGCCCGGATCAATCGGCCCGCAAAGCTCGGTCACAAAGGCCGGGAAGTGGGCCGTGATAAAGGCCAGTTGATAGCCACAGGAAAAGAACCCAAGGAAGATCAGCGTAAAGGACGGATCGCGGAAGGCGCGGTTCAGCACGGTGCCAAGGCTTTCCTCCAGCTCGGCCCGGCTGGCCAGTTGCGGCGAACGCATGAAGGGCAGGGCGAACAGCGAGGCCAGAATGATCCCGGCAAAGATCACAAAAACCATCTGCCAACTATAGGATTGCAGCAGGAATTCTGCCAAGGGCGCACCAAAGACCTGCCCTGCCGAACCCGCAGCCGTGGCAATCCCCAAGGTCAGGCTGCGGTTTTCGGGGCTGGAGGCCCGCCCGACCACCGCCAGAACCACGCCAAAGCCGGTGCCCGCAATGCCGAAACCCACCAGAATGGCCAAGGTCTGATGTGCAATCGGCGTGACGGCCATCGACGACAAGATCAGCCCCGCCGCATAGGCCAAGGCCCCCAGAATGATCGCCCGGCGGTCGCCGAAACGTTCGGCCAAAGCGCCAAAAATCGGCTGCCCGAAGCCCCAAGCCAGGTTCTGAATGGCAATGGCCAACGAAAACTCCGCCCTTGGCCAGCCGAATTCATTGGCCACAGGGATCTGGAAAACCCCGAAACTGGCGCGGATCGCGAAAGACAGCATCAGGATAACGCAGCCCGAAATCAGAACGGGCGTGAACAGGCTTGATTTTTGCATCGGCGCATTCCCTCGGCTTGGACTGGGAACCTGCGCCCAAGGCAGGACATCGTCAATTCAAGTATTGTGATCCTTACAATCGTCTAGTCCAGCCGCGCGGGCAGCGCAAAGCCGCGCAGGAGGTCTGCGGTCTGTGCGGGTTTTTTCCCCTCGCGCTGCGCCATCACGATCTCCACCGCGCCCAGCCCGCAGGCGATGCGCAGGCCCGCGCCAGGCAGGACTTGCCCCGGCTCCCCCGCCCCTTCGGCCAAACCACTGCGCAACAGCTTTAGACGTTCCGCCCCCGCCATGCACCAAGCCCCCGGAAAGGGCGACAGGCCCCGGATCAGACGATCCACCTGTTCGGCGGGCAACGACCAATCCACCCGCGCCTCGGCCTTGTCGATCTTGTGGGCATAGGTCACGCCTTCTTCGGGCTGCACCTCCGGCACCCAGGAACCCAATGCGCCCAACGCCTGCACGATCATCTTTGCGCCCAGATCCGAAAGCCGGTCATGCAGATCGCCGGTCGTATCGCCCGCTCCAATCGCCAGCCTTTCGCGCAGCAGAACCGGCCCCGTGTCCAACCCCGCCTCCATCTGCATGATACAGACACCGGTTTCCGCATCCCCCGCCATGATTGCCCGATGGATCGGCGCCGCCCCCCGCCAGCGCGGCAAAAGCGAGGCGTGGATGTTGACGCAACCGTGTTTCGGGGCATCAAGGATCGCTTTCGGCAGGATCAGACCATAGGCGACGACGACGGCCACATCGGCCTGATGGGCGGCGAATTCGGCTTGGGCTTCGGCGGATTTCAGGCTTTTGGGATGAAAGACCGGCAGGCCCAAGGCCAAAGCTGCCTGATGCACGGGGCCGGGGCGTTCCGCCTGACCGCGCCCGGCAGGGCGTGGTGGTTGCGAATAGATGGCGACGACATCATGAACGGCGGCAATCGCCTGCAAGGCGGGGACCGAGAAGTCGGGCGTCCCCATGAAAATCACGCGCATCTATTCCCGCCCCCGCTTTTCTGCTTTCGCCAGCAGCATCTTGCGTTTCAGGGCCGACAGATTGTCGAAATACATCCGCCCCGCCAGATGGTCCAACTGATGCTGAACGCTGGTCGAGGCCAACCCGTTGAATTCGCCTTCCACCCAAGCCCCGGTTTCATCCTGATAACGCACCCAGACCTGTGCCGGGCGTTTCAGCCTTGCCCAGACGCCGGGCAGGTTCGGGCTGGCCTCATCGTGTTCGCGCAGCTCGTCGCTCGCCCGCAAAAGCACCGGATTGGCCAAACGAATGGCCCCTTCCCGCGTGCCCGTTTCGCTGACAATCGCCAAGGCCAGACCCAAGCCAATCTGCGGCGCGGCAAGACCGACGCCCGGCATGGCGACCATTGTGTCGATCATATCGTCCCAGATCGCGCGGATGTCCTCAGTCACGGCCTCGACCGCAACGGCCGGACTGCGCAAGGATTTATGCGGCCATGGCAGGCAGGGGCGGATGGCCATCGCCTATTCCCGCGCCCGTTCCCGTTTCAGCTTTTCCATCTTGCGCGTCACCATCTGCCGCTTCAGCGGGCCGATGTAGTCGATGAACAGCTTGCCATCCAGATGGTCAATCTCGTGCTGCGCGCAGGTCGCCCAAAGGTCTTCGAACATCTCTTCCTGTAGCTCGCCCTTTTCGTCTGTCCATTTCACCCGCACCTTCGCCGGACGTTCGACATTGTAATAGACGTCGGGGATCGACAGGCAGCCTTCCTCATACTGAAAACGATCTTCTGACGACCACAGGATTTCCGGGTTGAACAGGATCAGCGGGCGGGGTGCTGCCTCAGGGTCTTTCACGCAATCCATGACGAACAGCCGTTTCATGACGCCAATCTGCGGCGCGGCAAGGCCAACACCGGGGGCAGCATACATGGTTTCCAGCATGTCCTGCGCAATTTTCACCAGTTCCGGAGTAATCTCGGCAACCGGGGGGCAGGGCCTTTTCAGCCGGGGGTCGGGGTGGATCAGGATTTCGCGGATCATGCCGCTGATTTAGGGCAGGTGGCAGTTTCGCGCAAGCCTGCTGCAACGCTAGAATGAGAGGGAAGGTTTGCCAAAATTGTCATCCATACAAGATAACTATTCCGAATTTGTGGAATACTGTGGCATATCTTTCCAAGATATACCAAAATATCGGATCAATTTGACACATCCACCGCAGCCGCCTAAACCCAAGGCTGCGCGACAGAGCCGAGGATTCCATGACGTTTGACCAACAGATTGACCGCCGCAACACCCATTGCGTGAAATGGGACATGATGGAGAGCCTGTTTGGCGTCTCGGCCCAGGACGGGCTGGCCATGTGGGTGGCCGATATGGAATTCCCCCCGCCCGCTGTGGTGCAGCGCGCGGTGGAAAAGATGGCCGCGCATGGGGTCTATGGCTATTTCGGCGATGACCGGGCCTATCTGGATGCGATCCAGTGGTGGATGAAAACGCGGCACGGCTGGGATGTGCCGCGTGAGGCGATCTTTACCACGCATGGACTGGTCAATGGCACCGGGCTTTGCGTCGATGCTTTCACCAATCCGGGCGATGCGGTGGTCTTGATGACCCCCGTCTATCACGCCTTTGCACGGGTGATCCGCGCGGCGGGGCGCACGGTCACCGAATGTCCGCTGGCCTTTGTCGATGGGCGTTACAAGATGGATTTTGACGCTTGGGAAACCCGCCTGACCGGGAAAGAGCGGATGTTGATCCTGTGTTCGCCGCACAATCCGGGGGGGCGTGTCTGGAGCCTTGCCGAATTGCAGCAAGTGGCCGCCTTCTGCCAAAAGCACGACCTGATCCTGATTTCCGACGAGATTCACCATGATTTGGTGATGCCGGGCCAAAAGCACATCCCGATGCCCCTGGCCGCGCCCGAGGTGCGGGACCGGCTGGTGATGATGACGGCGACGACGAAAACCTTCAACATTGCGGGCAGCCATATTGGCAATGTGATCATCCCGAACGAAACCTTGCGGGCCAAATTCGCGCAAAAGATCAACGCACTGGGCATTTCCCCGAATGCCTTTGGCATGCATATGGCGACGGCCGCCTATTCGCCCGAAGGGGCCGCATGGGTCGATCAGCTTATGGCCTATCTGGCGGGCAATGCGGCAATTTTTGATCAGGGGCTGGCCGCCATTCCCGGCGTGCGCTCGATGGGGCTTGAGGCGACCTATCTGGCTTGGGTCGATTTCAGTGGCACCGGCATGGCCCCCGCCGAATTCAAGTCGCGGGTGGAAAAGGCGGCCAAAATCGCAGCAAACCACGGCGACAGCTTTGGTCTGGGCGGCGAGACGTTTTTGCGATTCAACATTGCCGCCCCAAGGGCTATGGTGTTGCAAGCGGTCGAACGGCTGCAAGAGGCATTCAAGGATCTGCAATGAAGCAATGGCTGGCATGTCTGTTTCTGATCGCCTTCGCGGGTTCCGCGATGGCGATAGAACCGGGCCAGCCTGACGCGATGGGGGATGCTCCAGCTTGGACAGCCCCCGTCAAAGAAAGCCGTGCCGAACGGAAAAAGCGGGAAAGGCTGGAGGCGGCACCCGAATTTGCTGTGGTGGAACTGGCATCCCTATCCGGCAGCATCGCACCGCCACTGGCGCCACAAGGGCCAGACGCACCGACGGTTTCCGACATCAGCCCGCAACTGATCCCCATCCCCGGTGCCATTGACCGCATCGTGGTGGACAAGTCAGAACGCAAGATGGAGCTGCGCCATCGCGGCTGGGTGGTGCGGGTCTATCACGTCGCCTTGGGCAAGACGCCCAAGGGCGATAAGGTAAAGCAGGGCGATGCAAAGACGCCCGAGGGCGTTTTCAAGGTGAACAGCCGGAACGACAAAAGCCAGTTCTACCTGTCGCTCGGCATCGACTATCCGCAAGCCCGCCATGTCGCCAAGGCCCGCAAAGGGGGATACGACCCCGGTGGCGACATCATGATCCATGCGCAGCCGAACCAATTGCCTGCGGGGCGGGTGATGAAGGGCGACTGGACGCTGGGCTGCATCGCCGTGACCAACGCCGAGATGGATGAAATCTGGGCCCATACGGCGGGCGGGACGGTGGTGGAAATCCGCCCCTGATCACATCCCGAACGGTGAAAGGCCCCTTGTCTGCTCACTGATCTCCAGCGGCCCGGTCAGCGGCGGGCTGGACCGGCTGGCGCAGGCGGGGCGCGGGCAGAGGCGGCAGGTGATACCGATGGGCGTGGCTTTTTGCAGACCGTCACCATGGGCGATTTGCCCTGCGAAACGCATTTCGCAGCCCAAGGCGATGGAATGGCTGGTCTCTATGTCCCCAAGGCCCGGAACCAGCCGTCGCACCTGACGCGACATGGACAGCCAGCGTTTGCCATCGGGCAGTTCGATGATTTGCGGCAGCGTTTTATCGGGCTGAAGAAACGCCCCATGCAGGTTCCAGCGCGGGCAAGTGCCGCCTTGGCGTGCAAAGGGGAAGGCGCCCGCCGAAAAGCGTTTCGAGATATTCCCCGCCTGATCCACACGCAGCAGGAAGAACGGCACGCCGCGCGCCTGCGGCCGGGACAGCGTTGTCAGCCGATGCGCTGCCTGTTCCCAACTGACCCCGAAACGCGCCGCCAACCGATCCACGTCATAGCGTAGATCTTGCGCTGCCCGTAGATAGCGCGCATAGGGCATCAAGACCGCCGCCGCCGTATAGTTCGCCAGCGCGATCCGCCCCAATTTTTCTGCGCCCGCGCTGAAATGCGCCGCGCTGTCCAAAGCCCCCGGCAGATCAAACAGCACCAATTGCACCGCCGCCTGAAAGGCCCAAGCCTGTGGGGAAAGCCGCTCCGACAGCATCAGCCGCCGCCGGTGCCGGTCATAGTGCCGCAGGGTTACCCCCATCTCGACCTCGGGCAAGATCACCACCCGCACCCCATGCGCGGCTTTCAACCTTTCCGCCAAAGCGGTCAACAAATCCGGCCCCAGCGCATTTTCTCGCAAAGCCTCACCAATGCTTTCGCCCGCCTCATCCAGCCCCGGAAAATGATTGTGCGCGGCCTCAATCACACCCCGCACTTCCTCAACCGCCTCGCCCGCCTGCCCCAGCGAATCACGCGGCCCGTCACTTTGCGCCTCGGACAGGCCCGCATAGGCCCCATGCAGACGCCGCAACGCTGCCAAAAGCGTCGGTGCTGATTCCAGCGCCGCCTTCACCTCCGACTTCGGCACCTTGAGCCCAGCAAGCAGTGGATCGGCCAAAACCTCATCCACCGCCGCCAGTGCCGCCCCATCCTCAGCCCCGGAAAAATCTCGTGGATCAATGCCATAGGCCTCTGCCAGCCGGATCAGCAGTTGCGCGGTCAGGGGCCGCTGATTCCGCTCCACAAGGTTCACGTAGCTGACGGAAACGCCCAACTCATCCGCCATCGCGGCCTGCGAAAGCCCCAGATCGGCCCGCAGTTTGCGCAGCTGCGCCCCACCCATGACCTTGCGTCGTTCATCCATCGCTGGGCCTGTCGTTTTGTCAATAATTTACAATACTACATCAGTCACTATTTTACAAATGCTCCTTTCCTGCCGCTTGTCTGTCTAGCCAGATGCCGCATCGCGGCGCAGGCTTGCTGCATCCGCAACGCAAGGAATGCGCCCATGACCAGCTTTGAATCTCTCGTCCCCAGCGCGCCCAAAGGCCGCTTTGACGGCATCAATCGCCCCTATTCGCCCGAAGACGTGCAAAAACTGCGTGGCTCCATCACCGTCACGCAGACGCTGGCCGAACGCGGCGCAAACCGTCTTTGGCAGATGCTGCACGACGAACCGTTCGTCAACGCCTTGGGCGCGATGACGGGCAATCAGGCGATGCAGATGGCCCGCGCGGGGCTTAAGGCAATCTATCTGTCAGGCTGGCAGGTCGCTGCTGATGCCAACACCGCGGGGGCGATGTATCCTGACCAGTCGCTTTACCCGGCCAATGCCGCCCCCGACCTGTGCCGCCGTATCAACCGCACCCTGCGCCGCGCGGATGAGATTGAGGCCGCCGAGGGCAAAGTGTCGCGCGATTGGTATCTGCCCATCGTCGCCGATGCCGAGGCGGGCTTTGGCGGGCCGCTGAACAGCTTTGAAATCATGAAAGCGTTCATCGAAGCTGGCGCGGCGGGAGTGCATTTTGAAGACCAGCTGGCCAGCGAAAAGAAATGCGGTCATCTGGGCGGCAAGGTGTTGATCCCGACAGCGGCGCATGAACGCAATCTGGTGGCCGCCCGTCTGGCCGCCGATGTGCTGGGCGTGCCGACGCTGACGGTGGCGCGCACCGATGCCGAATCGGCGCAGCTGATCACCAGCGAAGTCGATGAACGCGACCGGCCCTTTATCGACCTGGACAGCCGCACCGCCGAAGGGTTCTACCGCCTGAAACCCGGCACCGGGCTGGACCATTGCATCGCGCGAGGGTTGGCATACGCGGATATTGCGGATGTGCTATGGTGGGAAACCTCGCACCCCGATCTGGACGACGCACGCCGCTTTGCTGAAGCGGTGCATAAGCAACATCCGGGCAAGCTTTTGGCCTATAACTGTTCCCCGTCGTTCAACTGGCGGGCCAAGCTGGACGAAGCGACGATTGCCAAGTTCCAGCGCGAATTGGGGGCGATGGGCTACAAGTTCCAGTTCGTGACGCTGGCGGGCTTCCATGCGCTGAACCTGTCCATGTTCAATCTGGCGGATGGTTACCGCGACCGGGGCATGGCGGCCTATTCCGAAATGCAGCAGCAGGAATTCGCGGCGCAGGAACGTGGCTTTACCGCCGTGCGACACCAGCGCGAGGTGGGGACGGGCTATTTCGATCAGGTGGCGATGACGATCAGCTCGGGCCAGTCGGCGACGACAGCCATGAAAGAATCCACCGAAACCGCACAATTTCACAAAGTGGCCTAAGCGCCCGGAAAGGAGAAGACCATGACCGCTTCACAACAGATGAACATCGAACAGATCCACGCCTTGGGCATGGTGCAGGCCCGGATGGAAAGCCTGAATACCGCCATACGCGAGGCGGTGGAGGCCGGGGTTTCCGTCCAACTGGAACGCGCCTCGCGGTATCATTGCGGCAAGGGCGGCTGGGGCGATGTGATGGCCCCGGTGGTGGTCAAGGTCCGCGACTGACCATCCATCCCAAAGACCGTCAGTCCAAAAGGCGGATGGTCTTTTTCTCCAGCACCTTCAACACAGCGGCCAGATCATGCCCCCGCCGCAGGATCTGGCCGTTCTGCGCCACAACGGCATACATCCCCTGACGCTGCCGCAGCTTGGGCCGTTTCTCGACACGATAGATCGGATGTTCGGCAGTGCGGCGAAAGATTGAAAACACCGCCAGTTCGGGCAGAAACGACAGACCATAGTCGCGCCATTCCCCGTTGGCGACCATGCGGCCATAGACCCCCAAGATAACGCCCAATTCCTTGCGGTCGAAACTGACCTGTTCGGTCAGGCGATCATGCAGCGGGAAAGGAACCGGCGTCTCCATACCGGAAAGTCTAGCGGCTTTCCGGTATGAATCAAGTTTGTGACGCAGCCTAGCCCGGAAAATCCGCCGCTGGCCGGACAAAGGCTGCTTCAATCCCCCGGCAGTTCCTTTGCACGGCATTCAGCCGCTTTTGGGCCGCCGGATGGCCTGCCTCCAGCACGCCAAGCTTGACCAAAAGTCCTGCAATCGCGGCTTCTGAGGCGCGGCTGGCCCCATCCACCACCTTCAACGCGATGCCCAGACCCTGCTCCGGCAGAATGGCGGTGAACACCCCCTCGGCCCCGGTCTTGATCGAAACCTTGCCCGCCATGGCCTGCATCAACTCGGTGCAGGCCCGCCCTTCGCCCGCCACCATCATCGGATGCGCCGCCATCGCCCGCGTCAGCCTGTAAGCCGCCTTTTCCCGCGCGGAAGGGCCATCTTCCCGCGCCTTGGCGAAATAGGCCATCGACCGGGCCAATCCCACCAGTGAAGTGGCGAAGTTCGGCGCGGAACAGCCGTCGATGCCAAAGCCGGGGCTGACCTCACCCGTCACATCCTCAAACGCCTCGCGCACCGCCTTTTGCACCGGATGATCCGGTTCGACATATTCCGAACCCCCACCCAAATGCTGATTCAGCGTCACAAAGCCCGCATGTTTGCCTGAACAATTGTTGTGATATTGGCAGGGGCTTTCATCCGTCTTGATCAGCCGGTTCCGTTCCGCCAAATCATAGGGTTCATGCGCGCCGCAGCGCAGATCGCTTTCGCCCAAGCCCAGACCTTCCAACCAATTCCCCACCGCCTGCCGGTGAAGCGCCGCCCCCTGATGGCTGGCGCAGGACAGCGCCAATTGGCTGCTAGTCAGCCCCGCCCGATCTGCCGCCCCGCTTTCCACCAAAGGTAGTGCCTGAATCATCTTGCAGGCGGAACGCGGATAGATTGTCAGCCCCGGATCCCCCCAGGCCTGCACTACCTGCCCCGCCCCATCCACGATCACCGCATGGCCCAGATGCGCGCTTTCCAGCCGCCCTCCACGCCAAAGTTCGGCCACTGGCACTGCATTCATTCCCAAATCCCCTTACAAATGCGCGATTTCCCGCCCAGGGGGCTTTCGCGCCTTGGGCTTGTTGCGGTATGAAGCCCATGATCGGGTTCACGGCCCCCTTGCCTCTGCCCAGCATAGACGGGGATGGGGCGGGCGGGCCAGAGGCAACAGCGGCAGGACAATATGACCCAGTTCTTTCAGACCACTGCGCAGGGCATCGCCTTGGCGGCTTTCGTGGGCCTTGGGCTGAATGCCCCGGCCTTTGCACAGGACAGTTCCAATCAGGTCGCCGTCAAGACCGATTGGAGCGTTTTTACCGAAGAAAACCCCAAGGAATGCTGGGGGGTTTCCGCCCCGCGCGAAACGGTGAACACCCGCGATGGTGCGCCCGTTCAGGTGCAGCGCAGCGAAATCCGGCTGTTCGTGACCTATCGTCCGGGCGGGGCTGGGCCGGAAATCAGCTTTACCGGCGGATACAATTTTGCAGGCGATTCGACCGTGAAGGTCGAGATTGAGGGTAATGCGTTTGACCTGTTCACCGAAGGCGAATGGGCTTGGCCGGGCAGCGCTGCTGATGATGCGGCATTGCTTGAGGCGATGAAAAAAGGCACGACGGCGAAATTTACCGGGCGTTCGGGCCGTGGCACCCAAACCGAAGACACGTTCAGCCTGCGGGGCTTCACCGCCGCGCTGGAAGAAGCCAGTACGCGCTGCAAGTAAGCCGCGCCTGCATCGCAGTTATGCGCCCCGGTTCCAGCCGGGGCGTTTCGTTTTTCCGGCGGATGGCCTATATTGGCCGGAATCCATGAGGCCCCAGATGAACATCGAACCGACCGCCCCGATCACGCAAGACGTGCTGACCCTGCCGCGCAAGCCGGTTGAAGGGGAAAAGGTGAACCTTGTGGGCCTGACGCGTGACCAGCTGCGCGCGGCGCTGATTGCCGCCGGGACGCCGGAAAAGCAGGTCAAGATGCGGCTGGGGCAGGTCTGGCAATGGATCTATCACTGGGGCGTGCGCGACTTTGCCGGGATGACGAACCTGGCCAAGGATTACCGCGCGCTGCTGGAGACGCATTTCAAGATCGAATTGCCGGAAGTGGTGAGCCGCCAGATCAGCGCCGACGGAACGCGCAAGTATCTGGTGCGGATCGCGGGCGGGCATGAGGTTGAGACGGTTTATATCCCCGAAGAGGGGCGGGGGACGCTTTGCGTCTCCTCTCAGGTAGGCTGCACGTTGACCTGTTCCTTCTGCCACACGGGCACCCAGAGGTTGGTCAGGAACCTGACGGCAGGGGAAATTGTCGGCCAGTTGATGCTGACGCGGGATGATCTGGGCGAATGGCCGGTTCCGGGGGCACCCAAGGATGAAACGCGTTTGGTGTCGAATCTGGTCCTGATGGGCATGGGCGAGCCGCTGTACAACTTCGACTCGGTGCGCGATGCCATGGCTGTGGTCATGGACAACGAAGGCCTGACCCTCTCGCGCCGCCGCATCACGCTGTCGACCAGCGGTGTCGTGCCCGAAATCGCGCGGGCGGCGACGGAAATCGGTTGTATGCTGGCGGTCAGCTTCCATGCGACGACCGATGCCGTCCGCGACGTTCTGGTGCCGATCAACAAGAAATGGAACATCAAGACGCTGCTGGATACGCTGCGCGAATACCCTCGCCTGTCGAATTCGGAACGTATCACCTTTGAATATGTGATGCTGAAAGGCGTGAACGACAGCGATGCCGATGCGCGGCGTCTGGTGAAGCTGATCGCGGGTATTCCGGCGAAGATCAACCTGATCCCCTTCAACGAATGGCCGGGGGCACCTTATCAGCGTTCCGATCAAGACCGGATCGAGGCTTTTGCCGATATCGTCTACAAGGCCGGCTATGCCTCGCCCGTGCGGACGCCGCGGGGCGAGGATATCATGGCGGCCTGCGGGCAGCTGAAATCAGCCACCGAACGCGCCCGAAAAAACCGCGCGGCGGTGGCGGTCGAGGCGGGGGTCTAACGCCCCGCGCCACATGATTAAAGTTGCAGTGCCTTGGCGGCGCGTTCGATTTCGGCGCTTGTCACGACTCGATCGCCATCGAAATCAAAGGCTTCCAACAGCAGGATTTGACGATCCGACCGCCGACCGCCGTATTTGTCGGAGCGGCGCGCAGCTGCCGCCTTGATTTCTTCCTGCTCTAGGGTGTCGTTTTCGTTCAGATCATAGTTAAAGAAGGCCTCAGCCGCCGCCGGATTGCTGCCGATCTTGAGCACGCTGCGCAGCTCCTGTTTTGAGATTTGCCAATCGCCGTCCAGATCGGCCGCCAGCAGTTCACCGATAGCCCGCGCGCGCGCCGCGGCGGGTTGGATCAGCGGCAGAATATCCAGATCAATGCTCAAGTCGCTGTTGGCATCGCTGTCCATGCCCAATTCGGAAAGCATGATCGCGCGGAAATGATCTGCGTTGCGCTCGCGGGCGATTTCTTTCATCCGGTTAAAATAGCCATCAAGCTCGGGCACGGCTTTCCACTTTGCTTCCAAGGCGGCGGCATCGGCAGCGGGATCAACCGCAGTCGGCGAGTCTTGCGCAAAAGTGATCGGTGCCGACACGGACAACGCGATCAGGGTGGCCAGACTAACAGCAAAGTAACGCATCACATTCTCCTAAAGCGCGCCAATATCTTGATAAATACATCCAAAAATTGCAGAAACCAAGATTCGATACGGCAATATTATCAATGATTTTCGTTAGATACAGGTTCTAGGATTTTGGGGTCATCGGTGTGGCCTTGTCAGATGCATTATCTGTTTCTGCCAGCGATGGCCCTTTGATCACCGGCCCGACCCGCACCAGCCCCCAGCGGTCCACCGCCCAGAACATCAGCGGGTTCAGCAGGATCGAAATCATCGCCCCCGCCACCACCAGATCGCGCCCTTCGACCGGCACGATGTCCAGCGACACGCCCATCACGATCAGGATAAAGGAAAACTCACCAATCTGCGCCAGACTGGCTGCAATCGTCAGCGCGGTTTCCCGGCCATGACCAAAGGCCCGCATGATGCCATAGGCTGCGGCCGATTTGACCACCACAATCACCAGAACCGTGGTGATCAGCGGCAAGGGATGTTCCAGAATGACCCAAGGGTCGAACAGCATCCCGACCGAGACAAAGAACAGCACGGCAAAGGCATCGCGCAGCGGCAGGGTTTCCTTCATCGCCTGCGCCGACAGCGTCGATCCTGCCATCACCATCCCGGCAAAGAAGGCCCCCAGCGCGAAAGACACGCCAAAAATCACCGACGAGCCAAAGGCGACGCCCAAGGCAATCGCCAGAACGCCCAGACGGAACAGTTCCCGATTTCCCAGACTGGCGACATATTCCAAGAGCCAAGGGATGACCCTGCGCCCCACGATCAGCATCAGGGCCACGAAGGCCCCGACCTTGACTGCCGTGATCAGCAATGTCGCCGCCACCGGGCCCAGACCGATGCGGGCCACTTCGGCAGCCCCCTCATCGATCGGCAGGGCTTGCCCGCCCAGAACGCCCGACAGCGGCGGGATCATCACCAGCGCCACCACCATCGCCAGATCCTCGACGATCAGCCAGCCGACGGCGATCCTGCCCTTGCCGCTGCTGACCAGCCCCCGGTCTTGCAAGGCACGCAACAGCACCACGGTCGACGCAACCGACAGCGACAGACCAAAGATCAGCCCTGCACCCAAGCTCCACCCCAAGGCCCAGCCCAGCATTGTGCCGACCGTCGTTGCCACCGCGATTTGCGCCACGGCACCGGGCAAAGCGATCCATTTCACCGCCAGCAGTTCGCGCAGCGAAAAATGCAGGCCGACGCCGAACATCAGCAGGATCACCCCCAGTTCGGCCAGCTGGGTCGCCAGTTCCTGATCGGCGACATAGCCCGGCGTGAAGGGGCCGATCACAACACCCGCCAGCAGATAACCGGCCAGAACCGGCAGCCGCAGGCGCTGGGCGATCAGCCCCATCAGAAAGGCCAAACCAAGGCCCGCAACGATGGTTGCAATCAGCGGAGTATGGTGCGGCATCGTGGCCCTTGCAGATAGGATGTTGGGAAATCGGGGCCAAAGACCCGTTTCGAACCTAAGCGTCCATCGCCCGACCGCAACTGCGAAACAGACCTCTGCTGATCACGATTTGGCAGTTGTTCCTACAGACCTGTAACAGGCTAGGCATATGGGCCCGCTGCATGTTAGCCCTTGGCATATGTCCTTGCCCATTCTTCCCAATCCCTTGGCCCGCCGCCTGTTCCTGCATCGCCACGCCTTGGCCGAAGCGCCCGAAGGGGCGGCCACGGGGCAAGCCTTGCATGACCTGATTAGCCGCATCGGTTTCGTGCAGGTGGACAGTGTGAACACCGTGGAACGGGCGCATCACATGATCCTGTTTTCGCGTCGGCAATCCTATCGCCCGCCCGCCCTGAAGCGCCTGCTGGAAAAGGACCGGGGACTTTGGGAACATTGGACGCATGATGCCTCGATCCTGCCGATGGCCGTTTTTCCGCATTGGAAGCATCGGTTTGATCGGGCACGGGAAAGGCTGGTGGAACGTTGGGCGGGCTGGCAGCGGGATGGTTTTGCGGATCGCTTCGACGAGGTGCTGAAGCGGGTGGCGGATGAGGGGCCGGTGACATCGTCCGACGTTCTGGACGAAGGACACAACGGCAGCAGCGGTTGGTGGGATTGGCATCCGTCAAAAGCGGCGCTGGAATACCTGTGGCGGGTAGGGGAATTGTCGATCACCCGGCGGGATGGGTTTCAAAAGGTCTATGACCTGACGGAACGGGTCATTCCCTTGGCCGCGCGCGTGCATCAGGTGAGCGAGGATGAAACCATCGATTGGGCCTGCCGTTCCGCTTTGGGCCATCTGGGCTTTGCTACTAGCGGCGAGTTGGCCGCCTATTGGGGCGCGATCACGCCGGAACAGGCCAAGGGCTGGGCCTTGGCGGCCTTGGCGCGGGGAGAGGTGGTCGAGGTGATGGTCGAAGGCCATGACAGAGCTTTGCGCAAATCGCTGTGCTTCCCTGAAACGCTGCACGAGGTGCCGCCCGAACCGCCCAGCCGATTGCGGATCCTGTCGCCCTTTGACCCCGCCCTGCGCGACCGCAGACGCGCCGAACGGCTGTTCGGCTTTTACTATCGGATCGAGATTTTCGTGCCCGAGGCGAAGCGCCAATACGGCTATTACGTCTTTCCGGTGCTGGAGGGGGCAAATCTGATCGGGCGGATCGACATGAAGGCGGCGCGGGATGCGGACGTTCTGCGGGTGCGGGCCTTCTGGCCCGAGGCGGGGGTGAAATGGGGGAAGGGCCGGCAGCAAAAGCTGGAGGCGGAGTTGGAGCGGATGGGGCGGTTTGTGGGGGTGAATGGGGTGGAATGGGGTGACGGGTGGTTGCGTATCTAGCGGGTTGAGGCTTTCTGCTGGGCGCGCACAT
This sequence comes from Neogemmobacter tilapiae, assembly GCF_014652215.1. GTDB lineage: Bacteria > Pseudomonadota > Alphaproteobacteria > Rhodobacterales > Rhodobacteraceae > Neogemmobacter > Neogemmobacter tilapiae. Next base: position 75,148 of record NZ_BMYJ01000005.1, read on the forward strand.
AGGCGGCTAGAACATCCTGCATCCGCTTGATATGGCCCTTGCCTTGCCCGGTTTCCTGAAAATAGCGGAAGACCTCTGGCTCTAAACGCAGATGCACGGACTTCTTGTTTTCGCGTTCCACGACCTGAGCATGGGCCCAGAATTCGTCGGGCAGGTCCGTTGTCGGCGCATCCGGGGCAACATGCAATTTGCCCGCATCCTTTTGGGCGCGGATCTCAGCGAGCGACAGCTTTTTCATAGCTTCTACGGTCACGTCGACCTCCTTTTCAGGTCGAAACAAGGCGGATCACATCGCCCCGCTTCACGTAAACGGTTACAAAGCACTCGCCATCCACAAAGCCCACTGCGACGATCCGGTTTTCACCGTAGTCACGGCGTAAGTCAGGCCTCTCAACCGTTGTGCCCTCAAAAATCAGCGCCCCGATCAAAAGATCAACGCCATGCTTCTCTAAATTCTGACGACGCTTTTCTTCGTCGAATTCGAAATCCATGGTGGTTTACCTTTGGATCACGCAGAACACATACACAATTTGTGTCCACAAATCAAGGGCGCGTCAAACCATCTTCGCCAGCCGCAACAACGTCCGCTCCATCACCGCCAAGGTCGGCGCTTTCGACGAAGACCTCAAAGTCATATCCGTCTCGATCAACTGCCGCAGGGCATCCTCAAGCCGCCGTTCGCCCCAACGCGAAGCCTGCCGACCCATCGCCTCTTTCGCCTTGAACGGCACGCCCCAGGCCTTTTGTAGGCTGTCGGGGCTGACCGCCGCGCCGTGCAGCACGCGGAAATGCCGCAAAGCGCCGATGCAGAGCGTCACGGCGTTTACCCCCTGCCCTTCCAGCCGCCGCATCAGGCGGGCGACATCGGCGTCGCGGCCATCGGCGGCGGCCATCAGCACTTCATCGACCCCCGCCTCAATGGTGGCCGGGGCCATCAAGTCGACTTCGCTGGCGGTCAGGGGCGTTGCATCGCCATGTTTGTACAGGCTGATCTTTTCCAGGGTCTGGCGAAAATCACCCGGATCAATGGCACGGGATAGGGCGACCAGGTCGGTCATTGCTTGTGGATCAATCGACCGCAAGCCCGCGCGGGACAAAAGGGATTCAATTTCCTCACGGCTGGGCGGATCGTCGTAAAGCCCCACGGCATAGGTCAGTGGATTGGCTTCAAACAGCGATTTCAGCGCCGACTTGCCCTTTAACTCCCCCCCCGTCACCACGATATGCGCATCGCCCGGACGCCAGGCTTTCAGCGCATGGGTCAGGCCGGGCGCGGCGGTGTCGGTGGCTTCCTCGACGAAAACCACCCGCTGGCCGGGGAAAAACCCCTGTTCGCGCATCGCGTCCAAGGCCAGCCCCTCGTTCTTGCGCAGATCAGCACCCGACATCCGGGTCATCCGCATCTCGGCTTCGCCATTCGGGCCCAGAAGGGCGGCGATTACCTCTTGGCGACGCAAGGCGACGCGCATGGCGTCGGAGCCAAAGATCAGAATACCCGCTTTGGCCGGGTCGGGCTTGCTGAAATAGCGGACAGCCTCGGCCCCGGCCAGTTTCACGGCAGGGTTCCGGAAACCGCGATCAGCCGCATGACGATCTGATCGGCCAGAATGCGCATCAGGCGGAGGGCAGCGTCTTCTTCGGCGGCAAGGCCTGCGACGGTGCTGCCTGTGGCGGAATAAGAGGTGAAGTTCGTGACGGTGCCGCCTGCGACACGGGTGCCGGACAGGTCGGTCAGGGACCAGTCGATCTGACCGGTCAGGTTATAGCGGGTGGTGGCGGCATCGGGGGTGATGCCGACGCCAACGGGTTTGGTGGTGATGCTATAGGCCAGCCGATAGCGCGGGGTGTTGGGGCGGCCAAGGCGTTCTTCCAGCCGTTCGACAAGGTCAAAGCCGTTCTTGTCGGATGGATCATCGACGCGGATGGAGCCTTGCAGGCTTTGCGCCGGGCCGCCGGGGGCATAGGCGGGGGTAAAGGTGCAGGCGGGCAGGGCCAGCAGTGCGGTTAAAAAAGCGCGGCGGGTTCCCCCCCCACCCCATCCCTCCCCCACGGGGGGGGAGGGGGGCGCGTCCTTCAAGGTGCGGCGCTTTTGAACAGGGTCTTGGTCAGACGACGACATTGATGATCCGCCCCGGCACGACGATGAGTTTCTTGACCGGCTGCCCGGCCAGGAATTTCACCACATCTTCCTGTGCCAGAGCGATCTTTTCAATCTGATCTGCAGGCATATCTTTCGGCACGCTGATTTCCGCCCGCCGCTTGCCGTTGATCTGGATCGGCAGGGTTACATTGTCATCGACCAACAACGCCGGATCGGGTTTCGGCCAAGGCGCATTCGCGACCAGCCCCACGCCGCCCAGCATCGCCCAGACCTCTTCCGCCAAGTGGGGCGTCATCGGTGACATCAGTTGGGCGAGTGTGCGCAGCGATTCGGCCAAGACATCGCGCGAGGCATCGGCGCGCGACAGAACGCCCGTAAATTCATACAGTTTCGCGATGGATTTGTTGAAGGCAAAGCCTTCGATCCCTGCCGTCACATCCGCCACCGCCCGCGCCGTCGCGCGGCGCAGGTCGTCATCGGCGGCGCCTTTGTGGGTTTCGGGCATTTCCGAAACCCGATGCGCCAAGGTCCAGACGCGGCCCAGATGTTTGGCGGAGGCTTCCGCGCCGCTGGCCGTCCATTCCACATCGCGTTCCGGCGGGCTGTCGGACAGCACGAACCAGCGGGCGGTGTCAGCGCCAAAGGCCGCGATGATGTTCATCGGGTCGACGACGTTCTTTTTGGACTTGGACATTTTGGCGGAAGGCACAACCTCGACCGCCGTCCCATCAGCCAATTTGCCTTCGGTCACATCCTCGGGCAGGTGATAGACGGGGCGGCCATTGGCATCCCGCGTCATGTAAATCTCATGCGTCACCATGCCTTGGGTGAACAGAGCATTGAACGGCTCGATCGCTTTGCCGGGCAAATGGCCCGTCTTGAACATCGCACGGGCGAAAAAGCGGGAATACAGCAGGTGCAGGATCGCATGCTCGATGCCGCCGATATACTGGTCAACGTTCATCCAGTAATCGGCGTCTTCCATCACAGTCGGCGTGCCCGCATGTGGGGACGTGAAACGCGCGTAATACCAGGACGAATCGACAAAAGTGTCCATCGTATCGGTTTCGCGCTTCGCATGGATGCCGCAGGCCGGGCAACGGGTGTCGCGCCAGGTGGGGTGGCGGTCCAAGGGGTTGCCGGGCTGGTCAAAGGACACATCATCCGGCAGTCGGACGGGCAGGTTTTCCTTCTTCTCGGGGACAATGCCGCATTCCGGGCAATGGACCACGGGAATCGGACAGCCCCAATAGCGCTGGCGGGAAATGCCCCAGTCGCGCAGGCGATAGTTGGTCATGCCCTTGCCATAGCCATTCGCCTCGGCATGGGTGATGGCGGCGGCGATGGCCGCCTCGCCGGTTTGCACGGCTTCCCCCGCGAAACCGCGAATATATCGGACCTTTTCCGATTTCATCGGCACGAACGGTTCTGTCAACGCATCTTCTTCGGCGCCCTCGGCCACAAAGACAGGGGGAATCGCCAGCCCATACTTCGTCGCAAATTCAAAATCGCGCGCGTCATGTGCGGGGCAGCCGAAAATTGCGCCGGTGCCGTAGTCCATCAGGATGAAGTTCGCGATATAGACCGGCAGTTCCCATGCGGGGTCCAGCGGATGCACCACGCGAATCCCCGTATCCATGCCCTTTTTCTCGGCCGTTTCCAGCGCCTCGGCACTGGTGCCCACCCGACGGCATTCCGCAACGAATTCGGCAATTTTCGCGTCCGTCGTCTCCAAGGTTTTCGCCAAAGGATGGTCCGGGCTGATCGCCGCGAATGATGCCCCCATCAACGTATCGGGCCGGGTTGTATAGACCTCGATCTTCTCAAAACCCGCCGGTGCGCCCTTGGTCGCAAAGGCAAATTGCAAGCCGCGCGACTGGCCGATCCAGTTCGCCTGCATCAGGCGCACCTTTTCCGGCCAATCCTTCAACCCGTCCAGGGCCGACAGCAATTCCGCCGAATAATCGCTGATCTTGAAGAACCACTGCGTCAGTTCCCGCCGTTCGACCAAGGCGTTCGATCGCCAGCCGCGTCCGTCGATCACCTGTTCATTCGCCAGAACCGTCATATCGACCGGATCCCAGTTCACCACGGCGTTCTTGCGATAGACCAGCCCCTTTTCCATCATGTCGATGAACATGGCCTGCTGCTGGCCGTAGTACTCCGGGTCGCAGGTGGCAAATTCGCGGGACCAGTCGATGGACAGGCCCAAGGGCTTCATTTGCCCCCGCATGTCGGCGATATTACCATAGGTCCAGTCCTTCGGATGCCCCCCCCGCTCCATCGCCGCGTTTTCGGCAGGCATCCCGAAAGCGTCCCAGCCCATGGGGTGCAGCACCGAAAACCCCTGCGCCGCCTTGGTCCGCGCGACGACATCGCCCATCGTATAGTTGCGCACATGGCCCATATGGATACGGCCAGATGGGTATGGGAACATCTCCAAAACGTAATACTTCGGCTTCTGCGGATCGCGCTTGGCTTTAAAGGTTTCGGCCTGATCCCAGGCTTTTTGCCATTTCGGTTCGATTTCGGCAGGGCTGTAGCGCGACATGAGGGGGCTATCCGGAAAATTCAGTTCCGGGCGGTTATAACCTTGGCGCGGGAAAGGTCCAGTCGGGGCTTACAGCTTGCTGTCCTGCACGCGCAGTTCCCGTGCACGGGTCAGAATGGCGTCTTCGACGGCTTGGGCTACGGCGGGGGCAACAGCTTGGCCGCCAGAGCCTTGCAGCGAGACCTTCAACGAGCGGGCATCCAGCGCCGGATCCTGCACATAAATTGTCGCGCGATAGGCGCGCCCTCCGCCGGGCGGGGTGCCATAGCCCGTCACGATAACGCCGGTAAAGGGATCAACGGACTGGATCGGCAAGAAGTTCAGCACGTCCAGCGAGGCGTTCCAGAGGTATTTGTTGACCTCGACCGTGGTGTTGGGGTCATCGCGGTTGCCGAACAGGTCCCAGATCGTGGATTTGTCCTCATCCTCGCCCAAGTTCCGCGCCAGATTGCGACGTTGTTCATCGGCCGCGGCCTTGCGGGCATCTTGTTCAGCCGAGGGAATACCCGTGCGGTTGCCACCAAACAGATTGCCTGATCCGATTCCGCCCCCGCAAGCCGAAAGCGTCAGCAAAGCAGTGCCAAGCAGTAAGAAACGGGCAACAGGCATGTTCGATCCCCAAGGCGGAAAGGTTCCCGTTGTCTAGCCTGTGGGCCGGGGGGCGACAAGAACTTTCCCATGCCCCCGGACCTTTGGCGCGAAGGTGGGCCATTGCCCACATTCCCTAGTGGTAAAGCCCACTTACCCCACCTGACCTAGGCTTTGGGTGGGGAAAACCGGACTGTGACATTGCTGCACCATTGGCCACGTTCTTCCCCCTGGTCGGTCTGTCGCGGTTGCAATCCCCCGCGCTGGAATGGAATAAAGGCATCCATACCCGCCCCGGATTCCCCTGGGTCGGGCCGCACCTTGAGAAAGAGGGAAAACATGAAAAAGATTCTTCTTGCCACGACGATGCTCGCTGGCTTTGCAGGCGCTGCTGCCGCTGAAGTGACCGTGACCGGTGAAGCCCGCATGGGTATCATCGATGATGGCGGCGTAAACGGCGCACAGTTCACCTCGCGCGTTCGCGTCAAATTCGTCATGGAAGGCGAAACCGACGGCGGTCTGGCTTTTGGCGCTGAAGTCCGTAACGACCAATCGAGCGGCAACGGCGGCACCATCGATATCGTCGACACCAACGACATCGACGGCGACGGCAACGTTACCGAAGTGATCACCACGATCAACAACGGCACCACCGGCACCACCAATGGTGATTCGGTTGTCTACATTTCGGGCGCTTTCGGCAAGCTGTCGATGGGCGACGTGGGCACCGCTGCTGACAACATCGTTGGCAACGTGTCGGGCGTTGGCTTGACCGGTCTGGGCGACTACAACGAACTGGGTTACCTGGGCAACGATAAAACTGCTGCCAAGTATGAATACACCTCGGGTGCATTCACCGGCGCTCTGTCGGTTGGCCAGCAGTATGACGGCGTTGACGCGACGGTCTCGATCGCTGTGAAATACGCAGCAGAGACCTTCTCGGTTGCTCTGGGTTACGAAGATGCAGACGGCGACGACCAGCTGACGCTGGGTGCTGATGCAACGTTTGGCGCCGTCACTGCAAAAGTGCGCGTTGCTGATCAAGACAGCGCTGCTGACACCCGCGCTGCTGTTTCGATCGACTATGTTGCTGGTGCTACGACCTTCACCGCTTTCTACGCCGATCACGGCACGGACGACGGTTTCGGCATCGGTGCAGCCTATGACCTGGGCGGTGGCGCTTCGGTTAAAGGCGGTATCGTTGACACCGATCTGGGCGACACCGCGTTCGACCTCGGCGTCGCGATGACGTTCTAATCCTTAGGGATCAGACAAGATGGGGGGCGGGCTTCGGCTCGCCCTTTCCATTTGTGGCAAGGCGATTCGGAGGCGGGCATGGCGCTGGCAGATATTTTGGCGCGGGTGTGGGCGGCAGAACTGGCGGCGGGGCGTTCGCCCCATTCGGTGACCTTGATCGCGGTTTCCAAGGTGCAGCCATTGGAACGGGTCGTTGTCGCGCTGGACGCAGGCCAGCGGGTGTTTGGCGAAAACTACGTTCAGGAAGCCGCAGGCAAATGGCCCGACCTGCGGGCGCGCTATCCCGGCACGCAAGTCCACTTGATCGGCCCCTTGCAGACCAACAAGGCGAAACAGGCTTTTGATCTGTTCGATGCCATCCAGACGGTCGACCGTATTTCCCTTGCCGAAAAGATCGCGCGACTGGTGCAAGCCCAAGGGCGCTGCCCGGAACTGTTCGTGCAGGTCAATACTGGGGCCGAGCCGCAAAAGGCAGGCATTCTGCCCGACGAGACTGAATCATTTCTGAAAACGCTGGCTGCAATGGATCTGCATCCCAAGGGTCTGATGTGCATCCCGCCAGAAGGCGAAGATTCCATCCCGCATTTCCAGCAACTGGCCAAGATGGCCCAAGACAACGGCCTGAGCCAGCTTTCCATGGGGATGAGCAGCGATTTCGAACAGGCCATCGCCTGTGGGGCCACGCATATCCGTGTTGGCAGCGCCTTGTTCGGCGCGCGGGATTATCAGCGGCAATAGGGACCGCGACCGGAGGCCACGTCAAAGTGCATGTGGTCTTCGTGATAGCCATCGGAACCCGGCCCGAGCGTCGTGTTAAAGACCCCGCAGGCGGCTTTGTGTGCGGCCTTCATCGCCGCCCCCAGCCCCTTATGGCCGAAATCGCCTTGCACGGTCAGCAATTGCCCATCGGCCAGAACCAGACCAGAAATGTCGATAGCGTTGCCGCGTCCGTGTTCGCTGATCTTATTGCCCCGCACATTGTTGCGCGGACGGCAGACGTAGTGCCCTGCCACCTGCAACTGCACCACCTCGTTCTTGCCGAACTGCGGTTGCAGACCATTCTCGACCCAGGATTTCAACGCAATCGCCGTATCACAATCCAGATCGGCGGGTTGCGACAGTTTGACCCCCGCCACCGATGTTACGCGGACAGGATCGGCAATCCCACAACCGCTGACCTTGGATGTGATCGGGGCCAAGGTCTGGCCTTTGATCGCCGGATCGCCACAGACCGAACCTTTCTTGCCCACGACGCCTGTCTTGCCGGGTTTGGCGGGCGTCACGACGGCGGCCTGAATGACCTCGGCCTCGGGTTGCAGTTTCACTTTGCGCTTTTTTTGCACGGGACGCGCTTCGGGGCGAATGGATTCCTGAAGTCCTGTGGCCACCACGACTGGTTTTACCACCACGGCCTGATCCAGCCCTTCGGGCCGGGATTTCGGCCGCATGGCGGCGACCGTCTGCGGCAGGGAACGGGCCAATGGGCGCATCGCGGGCAAAGCTGCCGCACCAGCGGTGGAGGCAGTGGTCAAAATCTCAGGCGCGGTCGCGGCGGCCGGCGAAACGCTGACCGCCAAGGGTGAGGAGGGAAGTTCCGGGGCCATCGTCACAGCAATGGGCGAGGCGGGCAGAGGGGCGATGTCGGACAATGCAAAGGGCGGTTTGCCGAAGAGGCGGGGGGCGGGCCATTGCGGTGCTGGGGTGCCGTCGCGGGCGACCATCATCAGCGGGTCCGACAGATCCTGATTGCCGGGACGGGGTAGGGGCTTCTGGTTCGGAGCGATGGTTGCCGCAAATTCCTCACGCCGGATCAAGGGGCGGGGGATGGGCTGGATATCGTTAACGGGGGCAAAGGACGGATCGGCCTTTTCCTCGACCGAAAGGGGACGTTGCAGGGGCCGCAGATCAGCCATCGCAGGCCAAGCCAAAGACCCGCAGAGCAGCGCCAGCGCCGTTTGTTTCAGCATCGTCCGTCCCCCTTGGGGCCGTTTCAGGTTTTCGGCGTGCGCCCAAAGTCGGGGGCAGCGGTATCCTGTCCGGCTTCGATGATCCCCCGCCGAATGGCCCTTGTCCGCGTGAAATACGCATGAAGGTGGTCCCCATCGCCCAGGCGGATCGCCCGTTGCAGCGCGAAGAGTTCCTCGGTGAACCGGCCGAGAATATCCAACGTTGCGTCCTTGTTCGTCAAGAACACATCGCGCCACATGGTGGGGTCACTGGCGGCAATCCGCGTAAAGTCGCGGAAACCCGCCGCCGAATACTGGATGACTTCGGAGTTTGAGACGCGGCGCAGGTCATCGGCGACGCCAACCATGGTATAGGCGATCAGATGAGGCGTATGGCTGACAACGGCCACGACCAAATCGTGGTGAGGGGCGTCCATCGTATCGACCTTGGCGCCGATGCTTTCCAAAAGGCCACGAAAGCGGGCCAAGGCGGCGGCGTCGGTTTCGGGCAAGGGGGTCAGCAACCACCAGCGGTTCTGGAATAGGGTGGCAAAGCCGGAACGGGGCCCGGAATATTCGGTGCCGGCCATGGGGTGGCCGGGAATGAAGTGAACGCCAGTCGGAATATGCGGGGCAACAGCATCAATAACCGCCTGCTTGACTGAACCAACATCGGTGACCGTAGCCCCCACCGCCAGATGCGGCGCGATTTCTTGGGCCAGTGCGCCCATTGCCCCAATGGGCACCGCCAGAACCACCAGATCGGCGCCCTGCACAGCCTTGGCCGCCGTATCGAAAACCCGGTCGCAAAGACCGATTTCAAGCGCCGTCGCCCGCGTCTCGGCGGTTTTGGCATAGCCTACGATTTCACCCGCAAAACCGCCTGCTCGCAGGGCATGGGCCATGGACGAGGCAATCAGCCCCAGCCCGATCAACGCGACACGGTTGTAAATGACCGCCATCAGCGCGCCCCTTTGAATTGGCCAATGGCATGGGCCACACGGCGGCAGGCGGCCTCATCCCCCACGGTGATGCGCAGGCAGTGCGGCAGCTTATAGGACGAGACCTGCCGCACGATCAGGCCCTGCGATTGCAGGAATTCATCGCAAGCGGTGGCTTCTTCGGCGCTAGCAAAGCGGGCCAGCACGAAATTCGCCATCGAGACATCGGATTGCACGCCCATCTCGGCCAAAGCCTCGGCCAGCCAGACCCGCAGGCGGGCGTTTTCACTGCGGCAATGATCGACAAAGCCGCGGTCGCGCACGGCGGCCTCTGCGGCCTCTTGCTGGGCGGCGGACAGGTTGAACGGCCCGCGAATGCGGTTCAGCACATCAATGACGGCTTGCGCCCCATAGCCCCAGCCAATGCGCAGCCCGCCCAGACCATAGATCTTGGAAAAGGTCCGCGTCATGAACGCGTTCGGCAGGCGCGTCGCCAGTTCCGCGCCGCCATCATAGCCTTCGACGAATTCGGCATAGGCCCCATCGATCACCAGCATCGCCTGACGCGGCAGGCCTTTCGCCAGCCGCTCCAGTTCGGCCAGCGAAATCATCGTTCCGGTCGGGTTGGCCGGATTGGCCAGAAACACCAGCTTCGTAAAGGGGGAACAGGCCGCCAGAATGGCATCGACATCGACCACGCGATCGCGTTCGGCAACCTCAACAGGGGTCGCCCCGACAGCGAGGGCGCTGATGCGGTACATCAGGAACCCGTGTTCAGTATAAATCACCTCATCCCCCGGCCCGGCATAGGCCTGGCAGAGGAAGGTGATCACCTCATCCGAACCCACCCCACAGATAATGCGGGCGGGGTCCAGCCCATGCACTTCGCCGATGGCTTGGCGGAGGCTTGCGTGGTCGGTGTTCGGATAACGGTGCAGATTGTGGACCGCCCGCGAAAAAGCCTCACGCGCCTTGTCGGAAGGGCCAAAGGGGTTTTCGTTCGACGACAATTTCACAATGTTCGACACGCCCGCCACATGGGCCTTGCCACCCTGATACAGGGCGATGTCAAGGATGCCGGGCTGAGGGCGGATGTCGGACATGGGATTCCCTTGGCTGAAGTCATGGGCGTTCTAGCGGGGGGCTTGCGCCAAGGCCAGAAGCAAGTGGCGCGACTGCGACCTTAGGCTGCCGCGCGCAGCAGGGTGACCACAGTTTCGCCATAGCGGCGCTGGTCGATCAGGGTGAAACCGGCGGGAAGGGTGGGTTCGCTGCCTTCTTCCCAGACGATCAAGGCCTTCGCTGCGATCCAACCGCCAATCTGCGCCGCCGCCAGTGCGAGTTCCCCCAGCCCTTTCCCATAGGGTGGGTCCAGAAAGATCAAATCGAACGCGGCCCCGGTGTTCGTGGCCGGTTTCGTCGCATCCCGCCGCAGAACCTCGGTCGTCTCTTGCGCCTGCATCTTTTCGATATTTGCCTTCAGAAGCGCCAGCGCGACCTTGCCGTCATCGACAAAAGTCACATCCGACGCGCCGCGCGACAGCGCCTCCAATCCCAACGCACCCGTGCCCGCGAACAGGTCCAGCACCCGTTTGCCCCGCACCGGATCGGATTTGGCGGCGGCTTTGCCGTTCTGGATCAGGTTGAACATCGCCTCGCGCACCCGGTCGGATGTCGGGCGCAGATGGGCGGCGGGATCGCCTGCCCCTACGTCCGCCAGATGCAGCCCCCGCCGCGCCCCACCGATGATCCGCATTATTTCAGCAGGCTTTTCAATTCGACCGACAGGTCCGAGACCTTGGCCGCATCCGCCGTCTTGCCCGATTCAATCAGCCGCTTGCCGACCATATAGGCGCGGGAATCGTTCATCGCATCGACGGCAATCAGCTTGTCGCCCTGATAATACCAGAAGGACACAGCATCCCCCGCAGGACCGCGCGTCACGATATGGTCATACCCGGTCGAGAGGCCCGCAATCTGCAACTTCGTGTCATACTGGTCCGACCAGAACCAAGGCGCTGGCACATAATCCTTACCCGCTCCCAGCAGGTTGTCGGCCACCAGTTCGGCCTGATCAATGGCATTGCCCACCGATTCCAGCCGCATCCGCCCCTCACCCATCGGGAAGGACGCACAATCGCCTGCCGCCCAGACATGGTCCGCCGAACAGCGCCCTTGGGCATCGGTCTTGATGCCATTGTCGATCTCGATCCCGGCCACTTCGGCCAGTCGCGTCGTGGGCAGGATGCCGACCCCGGCGATGACGAAATCGACCGGGATTTCCTTGCCCGAGGACAGTTTCGCCCCGCTCACCCGGCCCTCGCCCAGCAGGGTTTCCAGACCGACGCCCTCTAGGATCATCACGCCCTGCGACATATGCAGATTGCGGAAATAGTCCGAAGTTTCCGCCGCCGCCACGCGCGAAAGGATCCGCCGCGACATTTCAACCAGCGTCACATCGACGCCCAGTTTTGCCGCCACCGCTGCGGCCTCAAGCCCGATATAGCCGCCGCCGACGATCAAAAGCCGCTTGCCCGCCTGAAATTCCGCGCGCATCGCATCGACGTCGGCCAAGGTCCGCACCGTGTATACCCCCGCCAGATCGCCACCCACGGCCGCAGGCAGGCGGCGTGGGATGGAGCCGGTGGTCAGCACCAACTCGTTATAGTGCAGCGACTCATTGTCGGAAAACCAGATCGTGCGGCTGTCGGTGTTGATGCTTTCCACCGGCTGACCCAAGCGCAGCGTGATGTTGTTTTCGACATACCATTCATCGCTGCGCAGCATCAGACGATCCAAGCCCATCTCGCCCAGCAGATAGCCTTTCGACAGGGGGGGGCGCTGATAGGGGGCAACGGGTTCCTCGCCGATCAGGGTGATCTGACCGTCAAAGCCCTGCGAACGCAGGCGCGCGACCAAGGCCGCCCCGGCCTGCCCGGCCCCGATTGCCACGATATGCGTCATCGAATGCCCTTTCTGCTGGCCCTTTGTTCCCGGCAAACTATAACTGGCCCCAACACAACGCAACGCAACGAGGCCGAAAAATGACGATTTCCGTGGGCGACAAACTGCCGGGCGCGAACCTTCTGCGCATGGGCGAAAATGGGCCAGAGGCGGTGGCTTTGGCCGACCGTCTGGCCGGCAAGAAGGTCGTGATCTTTGGTCTGCCGGGGGCCTATACCGGCACCTGCACGACGGCGCATGTGCCGAGTTTCATGCGCAACAAGGACAAACTGGCCGCCAAGGGCGTCGATGAGGTGATCTGCGTTTCGGTCAACGATCCCTTTGTGATGAAGGCCTGGGGCGAATCAACGGGCGCGACGGCGGCCGGCATTTCGATGCTGGGCGATGCGGATGGGTCGTTCACCAAGGCAATCGGCCTGAACTTTGATGCGCCGCCAGCGGGCCTGATTGGTCGGTCAAAGCGCTACGCCTTGATGGCCGACAATGGCGTGGTCAAGGTTCTGAACCTGGAAGAAAGCCCCGGCGTCTGCGACATTTCGGGTGGCGAGGCTATGCTGGACGCGATCTAAGTCCGCTGTAAGACATTGATCGGGCGCGAAGGTCGGGTATCCCTGACTTTCGCGCCCGCTCTCGTTTCGGCAGGTTCCGCCCATCGCAACGCAGGAGCCGCAGATCATGCCGAACTGGACAATCTTTGAAAATCCGCGCCTTGGGCCGCAAAGCATGGATGCCATCTTTGCCCGGATGGTCGGGCTGGAAATGGTCAGCCATACGGCGAAAGGCCTTGTCCTAAAGCTGGGCAACACTGAACTGCGGATCACGGGCAAAGACCTGACCTATGTTCGCAACGGCGAAGCGCTGGATGTGGAGTCCGGCACCATCACGGGAATCGAGTTGAAAGTTGGCGGTAAGGTGCTGGTGAAAGCCGGGGATCTTTCTGCCGGGGCGCAAACCTTCTGGGGGGCCTTTGCAGGCGACTTCGCGCCGGGCATCCGGATGGCGCTGATGACCGGCAATGACGTGATCACTGGCTGCAAACAGGCCGATGCGCTGACCGGCGGGACGGGCAGCGACAGGCTGCTGGGCAAGGGTGGAAGCGATCAGCTGTATGGCGAGTTTGGCCATGACGAGTTGTTTGGCGGCAATGGGCAGGACTTTCTGAACGGGGACATTCAGAATGACCAGCTTTATGGCGGCAAGGGCAACGACACGCTGCTGGGTGGCGAAGGGGATGACCTTTTGTCGGGCGGTCTGGGCAAAGATTCCCTGACCGGGAACGGTGGCGAAGATCAATTCGTGTTCTCGGCCAAACCCCTGCGCGGGCAGGCGGACGTGATCGTGGATTTTGTCGATGAGCAGGATACGATCCTGTTGAACGGCAATGTTTTCCAAGGGCTGGGGCCAGAAGGGCGCTTGCAGGCCAACCGCTTTTGCGGCGGCACCAAGGCGCTGGATGCCAAGGACCGGATCATCTTTGACGAAGCGACCGGCCGCGTCTGGTATGATGCGGACGGGTCGGGCAAGCAAAAGCAGGTCTTGGTCTTTACCCTGACGCCTGATCCCGACATCTGGGTGGACAGCTTTTTCGTCTATTGATGCGGGCGCAACTCGCAAAGGCATTGAATGGGCTGGCCGTGGTCGGAATGAACCTCGGCGGCCCCAGCGAAAGCGTCCATCTTCGCGGCCAGTTTCAGGTCAAGGCTGGACAGGCCCTTGCAGGAATGTGTGGTCAGGGTCACATCGACCACATTGAAGGCGTTCTTCCATTCCGGGTGATGGTTCAGCTTTTCCGCCTCCAGTGCAGCGCGGGCCATGAAGCCCCAAGCCTCGCTGAAATTGCGAAATTTCCAGACCTTGCGGATGGCATCACGCTCATCGACGGCCTGCCAACCCTTTTCGCCCAAACCGGGCAGGGCGTCTTTGCGTTCAGCCTCGGTCAGTTTCTCAACCATCCTGTTCCCTTTCCTGCTGCAAGGCGCCCCTGCGGAAGGGGCCATAGGCGGTCAGCACCTCGATCTCTTCGTCCACCGCCGCGCGTTCTTCGACTAGGTATCGTTCCACCGCTTTGGCAAAGCCGGGATCGGCGATCCAATGCAGTGAATGGGTGGCCACAGGCAGATAGCCCCGCGCCAGCTTGTGTTCGCCCTGCGCCCCCGCCTCCACCCGCTTTAGGTCATGGGCGATCGCCCAGTCGATGGCCTGATGATAGCACAGTTCAAAATGCAGGCAGGGGTGATCTTCGATGCAGCCCCAATAGCGGCCATAAAGCGCCTCGGACCCGATAAAGTTCAGAGCCCCGGCGATGGCCCGCCCGTCTCGTTCCGCCAGAACCAGCAGCATGTCGTTGCGCATGGTCTGATGAATTTGGTCAAAGAATTCCCGCGTCAGATAGGGCTGCCCCCATTTGCGGCTGCCAGTGTCCTGATAGAAATGCCAGAAGGCATCCCAATGTTCGGGACGGATATCATCCCCCGTTAAGCTGCGGATCGTGCCGCCAAAGCCTTGCGCCACGGCCCTTTCCTTGCGCAGCGTTTTCCGCTTGCGGCTGGCGAGGGTGGCCAGAAAATCGTCGTAACTGCCATAGCCCGCATTGTGCCAATGAAATTGTTGGCCTGTTCGTGGCATCAGGCGAAGATCGGTCTGCGTTTCATCGTCTGTGCAAAAGGTGACATGCAGCGACGAAAGCCCGTTCTGCCGCGCGAGCCGCGTCGCGCCTTCGATCAGCGCCGCGCGTCCCGTCGCTTCATAGCCCGGAAGGGTCAAAAGCCTTGGGCCGGGAACGGGGGTAAAAGGCACGGCGATTTGCAGTTTCGGGTAATAGCGCCCACCGGCGCGCTCAAAGGCCTCGGCCCAGCCGTGGTCAAAGACATATTCGCCTTGGGAATGGCTTTTGGCATACATGGGTGCGGCGGCGATCAGGGTTTCGCCGTCATGCACCGTCAAGGGCAGGCTTTGCCAACCCGTGCCCCTGCCCACGGAGCCCGACTGTTCCAGCGCCAAAAGAAAGCGATGGGTCAGGAACGGGTTCACCGGACGGCCAGTGCCGGGCGCGGCCAACGCGTCCCAATCCTGGGCCGAAATAGCGGTCAGGCTGTCGTGGACTTGCAGGGTCAGTTCGGCGATTTTGGCACCTTTGGGGCGGGTTTCCCTGACCCAGACTTGGCGCTGGGCCGGGAAAGGTCAAGCCGGGAAGGGGGCGGCGTAACCTTCAAAGGTGATGTTCCGCGCAGTCTGCCGCGCCACCGCCTCGGCCTCGGGCGATTTCACCGTCCAGCAAAGAATCTCCGCGCCTTGCTGTGCCAGTTCGGTCACGCGGGGCCGGGTCAGATCATGCCAGTCATGCGACAGAAAGCTGGCCCCTACCGCATTATAGTCGGGAATCGCGCGCAGCCGGGCACAGGTTTCCGCCGCCACGCCCTGCCATTCATCGGCATCGAAAGCATCCGTGGTCAGCCCGCGCGGCAGATGCGGAGCCAACCGCGCGACATGCGCCACGGCATGTGGATTAAAGGACATCAGCGCCACATCACCGGCATAGCCTTGCAGCGCGGCCACCGTCGCCGTCTCCAACCGCCCATCGGTTTCGGTCAGGGTCAGGCTTTGGTCTTTGATTTCGATCAGCAAGGGCACACGCCCGGCCACCGCCGCCAAGACCTGCGCCAAGGTCGGGATCGTATCGCCCAAGCCATCACGCAAGGCAATCTGGCCCAGTTCTGCCGCATCTCGCGCCGCGACTGCGCCTTTTGCATCGGTCAGCCGGTCCAAGGTTTCATCGTGAAACACCATCGCCTGCCCGTCGCGCGACAACTGCACGTCGATTTCAATGCCATAGCCCGCCAAGACAGCCGCCTGCACCGCCGAAAGCGAATTCTCGATCCGCCCCGCCGCCCGGTCATGCAGCGCACGATGGGCGAGGGGCCGACTTAGGAAAGCCGCAGGAAGTTTGGGTATCATCAGACCAGCTCAAACACCGCGTCGATTTCAACGGCCACGCCCAAGGGCAGGCTGGGCACCGAAACGGCGGCGCGGGCATGACGCCCCGCCTCGCCCAAAACCTCGACCATCAGGTCCGAAGCGCCGTTGATCACCTTGGGCTGATCGGTGAAATCTTCGGTCGAGCAGACAAAACCACCCAGCCGCACCAACCGCTTGACCTTTGACCAATCGCCCCCGACCGCCGCCTTGGCTTGCGCCAGAATGCTGATCGCGCAGCACCGCGCCGCCTGCGCGCCTTCGACCACGTCGAAATCCGCCCCCAGACGGCCCTTGATCAGGTTGCCCTCATACTGGCTGATCTGGCCCGACACATGGATCAGCCCGCCTGCAATCACCCAAGGCACATAGTTGGCCGCGGGTGGTGGAGCCTCGGGCAGGTTGATCCCCAGTTCGGCCAGTTTCGCGTCAATCGCATGCATCGGATCAGCTTTCGCGGAAGGCGTGGTTGAAATAATCGGCGAAGGGTTTCACCAGATAGGCCATCGGCGAACGGTCATCTGTCTTGATGAAAGCCTCGACTGGCATCCCCGGCACCAGAACCAGCCCCTCCAGCTTTTCCTGCTCGCCCGGATCCAGTTCGATTTCGGCGCGATAGAAGGATGCACCCGAATTCTGGTCGGTGAAAGCATCCGCCGAGACAACCTTTACATGCCCTTTCAGATGCGGCGTGGTGCGGGTCGAGAAAGCCGAGAAGACCAACTCCACCTCTTGCCCCGGATGCACCTGATCAATGTGGTGGTTCGGCACTTGCGAGGTGATCACCAAGGGCAAGTCTTGCGGGATAATATACAGCAACGGATCCGCCGGCCGCGCCACCGATTTCACCGTATTTACCTGCATTCCCAGCACAATGCCCGAAACCGGGGCGGTCACGTCCAGTCGCCCAATCTGTTCGGTCAGCGCCCGGCGGCGTTCGGCCAATTCCAACTCCTGCGACCCGATGTCGCGCAGCTGCGTGCTGGCTTCTTCGCGCTGCGCCGCGGCCAGACCCAGACTTTGAATCTCGATTTCGGTGATCCGTTCGGCGCTTTGGCCCAGATTGGCGGTCAATTCGCCGATTAGCCCATCCAGCCGCGCCTTTTCCCGCTGCAAGGCCAGAACCTGACTGGCTTGCGCCAGCCCTTTTTCCAGCAGACCCTGTTTATCCACCAGTTCCTGTTCGATCAACACGACCTGATCTTTTGTCGCCGTGATCTGCGCGTCGATGCCCTTGATCTGGCTTTCAATCTGCTTTTTCTGTTCCGCCAACTGCTTTGTCTGCTGCGCCAAAGTGTCGCGTCGCGCCACGAACAGCCGCTGTTGCCCGTCCACCTGCTCGGCCACATCCGGACGTTCGGCCACCATCTTCAACAACTCTTCATTGAACACTGGCGCTTCGGCATCGTCCCGTTCCGCCGTCAAACGCGCCCGGCGGGCCATCAGTTCGAACAATTGCCCTTCGACAATCGCCAGTTCCGACCGCAGCATCGTGCCATCCAGCCGCAGCAGCACATCGCCCGCCTTGACCGTATCGCCTTCCTTCACCGCAATCTCGGCCACCACCCCGCCATCAGGATGCTGCACCACCTGACGGTTGCGCTCCACCTCCAACTTGCCCGAGGTGACGACAGCCCCCGCGATATTGCTGAACACCGCCCAGCCGCCAAAGCCGCCCACCAGCACAAAAAGCGCCAGATAGCCCAGAATGATATGCCGACGGGCCGACCGACCCTTGCTTCCGTTGCTCACGACACGCCCCCTGGCCCTGCGCTTTTCACAATTTCGGTGTGGTTCTTCACCATATCCCGCAGAACCTGATCACGTGGGCCAAAGGCTCGCCGTGTTCCATCTTCGATCACCATCAGCAGATCACATTCCTGAATCGCTGCGGGACGGTGCGCCATGATCAGCACAACCTTGCCCTCATCTTTCATCGAACGAATGGCGATGTTCAGGGCCATCGACCCCTCGTTGTCGAGGTTAGAGTTCGGCTCGTCCAAAATCAGCATGATCGGATCACCATACATCGCCCGTGCCAGACCGATGCGTTGTATTTGCCCGCCCGACAAACGCCCACCCAAGGCCGACACACGGGTGTCATAACCATCGGGCAGCGCCACGATCATGTCATGCGCCGCCGCCTTTTTGGCAGCCGCCACCACCTTTTCCCCATCGGGGTTGGCTTGCAGACGGGCTATGTTTTCGGCAATCGTGCCTTCAAACAGCATTACCCTCTGCGGCAGATAGCCGACATAGCTGCCGAAGGTGTCGGGATCGTATTGATCCAAGGTCGCCCCATCCAGCCGCACCTTGCCGCCCGCCGGCTTCCAAGCACCGATCAGGGCCCGTGCCAGCGTCGATTTGCCCGAACCCGAAGGTCCGATCACGCCAAGCGCCTGCCCCGGTTCCAGTTTGAAGTTCACCATGCGCAGCGTCGCGGCATGTTCACCCGGCGGCACCACCGTCAGGTTCTGCGCCTCCAGCAGCGCCTTAGGGCGCGGCAGGGCAGTGCGCTTTTCTTCGGACGGCACGCGCGACAGCAGGGCGGACAGACGATTCCATCCCTCTTGCGCCCGCTGCACCACGGCCCATTGGCCCACCGCGATTTCAATCGGGGCCAAAGCTCGGCCCATCAGGATCGAACCCGCGATCATGGCACCGGGGCTCAGTTCCCCGCGCAGCGCAAGCCAGGCCCCCATGCCCAAGATCGCCGATTGCAGAAAGACGCGGAAGGTTTTGGTCAGGGTCGAATAGGCCCCACCCACATCGGCGGCCTGAAGCGTTTCCTCCAGCGCCTTGCCCCGCGCTTTCTGCCAGCGGTCAAAGCCGGCTTCGGTCATGCCCAAAGCCTGCACCACCTCGGATTCCGCTTTCAGGTTTTCGGCGATCCGTTCGGCCTGAAGCGTCGCCATATTGGCCGAATTCATCGGCCCTTTCGTGCCCCATTGGTTTAGCATCGTCAGGATCACCAGAACGATCCCACCGCCAATCGCCATCCAGCCCAGATAGGAATGGAAGACAAAGATCGCCCCGATGAAAATGGGCGTCCAAGGAATATCGAACACGGCCAGCAAAACCGGCGAAGACCACAGTCGCTGCACCGATTCCAGATCGCGCTGAGCGGCTTGTGCCGCAGGATCACCCGGCGCATAGGCCATCCGCTTGACCGAGGCTTCAAACACCCGCCGGTCCAGATTGTGCTGAAACTTGGCTCCGATCCGCGCCATCACACGGCCCCGGACGTGGTCCAGAATGCCCATCATGATGAACAGGAACACCACCAGCACCGATAGTGCCACCAACGTCGCCTCAGATCGGCTGCCCAGAACGCGGTCATAGACCTGCAACATATACAATGAACCTGTCAGTTGCAGCATGTTCACAAAGATCGAGAACAAGAATGCCGAAAGGATCAGCCCTCCGGATTCTTTTCGTGCTGCGCGCAACTCGGCCAGACCGGCCATATTCTCAGGCTTCATAGCCCACTCCCGTCCAATGCGCTTTTTCCAGGTCTTGCCCCGGTTGCATCATGTCATAAACCATTCCGTGCCCGGCGGAAACTGGCCATTGTTTGCGCAGGGTTTGCGCAGGGCTGGCTTTTGCCGGTTGTGCTGGGCCTAAAGGACTTCTATTTCTTGTCAAGCTTTGTCGCGGGCCATTTCGGGTCGCGTCATGTTCGGAAATAGCCGAAACGGCAGGTGAGCAACGTGTTTTTCTCTATTCGCGCACAGGGGATCCGGTCGGTTCCGGTTCTGGCCCCCGCTTTGGCGCTGTCTCTTTCGGCTTGTGCCGCCCCGCCCGCCTCAGGCGTGAACGATCCTTACGAAAACGTGAACAGGTCGTTTCACGGCTTCAACGTTGCCGTCGACAAGGCCTTGGTGCGTCCCACCTCGACCGCCTATGGCACGATACTCCCCGATCCGGTGGAACGCGGCATCGCTAATTTTGCCAACAATCTGGATACCCCCAGCGACATCGTCAACGGGGCCCTGCAAGGTCGTCCCGATGCGGTCGGCCAGAATATGCTTCGCTTTGGTCTGAACAGCACTTTTGGCATTTTGGGCCTGTTCGATTTTGCCAGCGCCATTGGTGTTCCGGCCCGCAAGACCGACTTTGGCGAAACCCTGCACGTCTGGGGTGTCGGCGAAGGCGCGTACCAAGAGCTGCCGCTGCTGGGCCCTTCGACCGAACGCGATACGGCGGGCACCATTGTCGATGTCTTCCTGAACCCGGTCAGTGCCGTTCTGCCGTCGCCCGAAAGCTATTACGCCAGCGCGGCAAAGGTTGGCTCCAAATTGGGTGATCGCAACCGTTTCAAAGACACCGTTGATTCTGTCCTCTATGACAGCGCCGACAGCTATGCCCAGGCGCGGCTTTTGTATCTGCAAAACCGTCGCTTTGAACTGGGCCAAGGGGCAGGGGCCGACGCGGCCGCCGCCAATGACGAAACCTTCCTTGATCCCTACGAGGATGATCCCTATGCAGAATGATCCCTTTGCGCGCGCCGTTCTGACCCGGCGTATCTTTGGTGCCACCCTTGTTGGTGGTGCCGCCATGGCCCTTGTGCCCGGTGCGGCCCGCGCGCTCGACGTCGACAGCGCCCGCGCGCTGATTGACAAGGCCATCGGCGACGTGAACAACGTCATCAACTCGGGCAAGGCCGAGGCGGCCATGTTCGGCGATTTCGAAAAGATCTTTGTCAAATACGCCGATGTGCCCGTGATCGCCCGGTCCGCCCTTGGCGTGGCTGCGCGGCAGGCGTCGGATGGCCAGATGAAAGCCTACACCAAGGCTTTCCAAGGCTATATCAGCCGCAAGTATGGCCGCCGCTTCCGCGAATTTATCGGTGGCAAGATCGAAGTGACCGATGCTCGCCCGGTAAAGACCTATTTTGAGGTGATCTCGGTGGCTCACTTGCAAGGTGAATCGCCCTTTGATCTGCGCTGGCATGTGTCGAACAAGTCGGGGCGTGACCTGTTCTTCAACATCATCATCGAAGGCGTGAACATGCTGGCCTCCGAGCGCACCGAGATTGGTGCGATGCTCGACAAGCGCGGCGGTGACATCGACGCGCTGATCGGCGATCTGAACAGCATCTGATCCGTTATGCCCTCAAATAAAAACCCCGGCGCTGACGCCGGGGTTTTTGCTTTGGTATGGCTCAGGCCACCAGAAAATTGGTGAACTGCCAAGGATCCTCATCATCCCGGTCTTCCGCAAAGCGGTTGATGCGGTTTTTCAGCGGCGTCCAGTCGGTGTAGTGCTTTTCCACCCGCCCCAGATAGGGTCGCTGGACGAACAGGCAGCGGGTGTGGTCCATCTCATCCGCCTCGACAAAGCCCGCCGTCGGGTTTTCAATCGCCCAAACCATCGCCGCCAGCACCGCCGAGGTGACCTGCATCCCCGTCGCATTCTGATAGGGCGCCAAGGCCCGCGTTTCTTCGATGGTCAACCGGCTGCCGTACCACATGGCCCCCTTGGCATGGCCGTAGAGGAAGACGCCCAGATCATCACCACCGCCCGTGATTTCCGCTTCCGTCAGGATATGCTTTTCCGCCTGCAAGACGCCGGCCCCATTCGCCTCATACAGCGACAGAACCGCATCATTGCAGGGGTGATAGGCGTAATGGCAGGTCGGGCGATAGACCGCCTGATCGCCTTGCCAGACGGTATAATAATCCGGGATCGACAGGCTTTCATTGTGCGTCACCACCAGCCCGAACTGCGGCCCGACATCCGGGCACCAGCTGCGCACACGGGTATCAACGCCGGGCTTGTCGATCCAGATCGCATAACCCGCGCCAAAGTCAAAGCGATGCCCTAGGGGCGGCAGCTTTTTCTCATGCGTGCCCCAACCCAGTTCGGCAGGCTGATAGCCCTCGGACAACAAGCCATCCACCGACCAGGAATTGACGAAAACCCCGGCGGGTTTGGGGCGTGCCGAAACCTGCGTATCGCGTTCGGCAATGTGCACACCCTTGACGCCCAGCCGCATCGAAAGATCGGCCCAATCTTCGCGCGATTTTGGCGCAGCGGCGATGCCCGTATCCTTGGCCAGTTCCAGCAGCGCCTCTTTCAAAAGCCAGGACACCATCCCCGGATTGGCCCCACAGCAGGAAATGCTGGTCGGCCCGCCCTGATACTTCCGCCCCAGTTCCCGCACCTTTTCGCGCAGCGGATAATTCGTCCGTTCGGCATTGGGCAGGGGCGAGCCGAAATAGAAGCCCGGCCAGGGTTCGACCACCGTATCCAAGTATAGAACGTTCAGTTCCTGCGCCAATTCCATCACCTCGATGGAATCGACATCGACCGACAGGTTGACGATCAGCCCCTTGCCATCGGGGAACAGCCCCACCAGCGTTTCGCGCAGATTGTCGGGCGTCAGCGCCCTTTGCAGGTGCTTAACGCCATGCTCTGCCATCAGCCCGGCATAGCCGCCGGATGGTTCAATCACCGTGAATTGCCCCGGTTCAAAGCCGATATGCCGCAGGATCAGCGGCAGGGTGCCCCGGCCAATCGAACCAAAGCCGATCATCACCAAGGGCCCATCGACCCGCGCGTGTTGGATATAGGA
The DNA here is from genome assembly GCF_014652215.1 of Neogemmobacter tilapiae. Taxonomy (GTDB): domain Bacteria; phylum Pseudomonadota; class Alphaproteobacteria; order Rhodobacterales; family Rhodobacteraceae; genus Neogemmobacter; species Neogemmobacter tilapiae. The sequence continues at coordinate 98,045 of NZ_BMYJ01000005.1, forward strand.
CATCTTGCCCCCTTATTTCTTGTAGGCCTTCGCCTGAAGCCAATCCATCAGCGCCATCAACACGCCCGAGACGACAAAGGTCAGATGGATAATGACGAACCACATCAGTTCCTTGTCACCATATTTCGCATCCGCTGCCGTATCGCCGATCTCCATGAAGCGTTTCAGCAGATGGATGCCGGAAATGGCAACGATCGAGGCGATGAGTTTCATCTTCAGCCCGCCGAAATCGACCTTGCCCATCCATTCCGGCCGGTCATCGCCAGTGTCAAAGTCGAATTTCGAGACGAAATTCTCGTAGCCAGAGAACAGCACGATCAGCAGCAGATTGGCGGCCAGCGTCAGGTCAATCAGCGACAGGACGACCAGAATGCCTTCCTCCACCCGCATCTCGAACACCTGCGGCGCATAATAGAACAATTCGCGGCAGAAGATGATGGTCAGCATCCCCAAGGACACGACCAGCCCCAGATACATCGGCGCCATCAGCCAGCGGCTTGCGAACAACCCGCGTTCAAACTGGTTCTCGATTGTCGGTTTCATCAGCGGACCCCATGAATAGCACTGGCCCGCAAACAACCGATTGCGGGCCAGATTGCAAGGGTTCAGGGTCTATTTCCCGACCAGCACCGGATTGCGGTCGCGGAAACCCGACTGGTGCCAATAGGGATAGGCCAGCCCCGGATCGCTGACCGCATCCAGCCGCGCCACCTGATCCGCCGTCAGTTTCCAGCCCACCGCCCCCAGATTGTCGCGCAACTGTTGTTCGTTCCGCGCCCCGATGATCACGGTGGAAACCGTGGGCCGGTTCACCACCCAGTTCAGCGCAATCTGCGCCACCGTCTTGCCGGTTTCCGCGGCCAGTTCGTCCAGCACATCCATCACCGCATAGAACCGCTCATCGCTCACCTGCGGTGCGGAATTGCCGTTCTGCGTGGCCCGCGCATCCGGCCCAATCGGATTGCTACGGCGATATTTTCCGCCCAGACGGCCCCAGCCCAAGGGGCTCCAGACCACAGCGCCCACGCCCTGATCCGCGCCAAGGGGCATCAGCTCCCATTCATATTCGCGGCCAATCAGCGAGTAATAGGCCTGATGGGCGACATGGCGGACAGTCCCAATGCGGTCGGCGGTGGCGAGCGATTTCATCAAATGCCAGCCCGAGAAGTTGGAGCAACCGATGTAGCGGATTTTGCCCGCCGTCACCATCGCGTCCAGCGTCGAAAGCACCTCTTCCTGCGGGGTCAGCGCGTCAAAGCCGTGCAGTTGGAACAGGTCGATGTAGTCTGTCCCCAGCCGTTTTAGTGATCCGTCAATCGCTTTGGTCAGCCAATGGCGGCTGGAACCCCGTTCATTCGGCCCCTCGCCCATCGAAAAGGTCGCCTTGGTCGATATCAGCACCTTGTCGCGGCGTCCCTTGACCGCCGCCCCCAGAATTTCTTCGGCCTGCCCACCCGAATAGACATCGGCGCTGTCGAACATCGACAGGCCCGCCTCAAGGCAGATGTCGATCAGGCGCGAGGCTTCGGCCACATCCGTCGCCCCCCAAGCCTTGAAAAAGTCATTGCTGCCGCCAAACGTCCCCGTGCCCAAAGTCAGCACCGGCACCATAAAGCCCGAATTGCCCAAACGCCGATATTCCATCGCGCATCCTCCTGATTTCGGCGCTGAACATCGCCCCCGCCACCCCGCAGCGCAATGCAAAAAGGCCGCGCAATCTGCGCGGCCTTCTGTGCGTTTCCGTAGGATGGGTGAAACCCACCGCCCGGTTAGTTTTTCGCGTAGTATTCGACGACCAGGTTCGGTTCCATCACGACCGGATAGGGCACATCGCCCAGCGACGGGGTGCGCACGAATTTCGCGGTCATTTTGCTGTGGTCGACTTCGACATAGTCCGGCACGTCACGCTCGGTCAAAGCGACAGCTTCCAGCACCAGTGCCAGTTGCTTCGACTTTTGACGAACCTCGACGACATCGCCTTCTTTCACACGGTAAGAAGCGATGTTCACACGCTGGCCGTTCACGGTCACGTGGCCGTGGTTCACGAACTGACGGGCGGCAAACACGGTCGGCACGAATTTCGCGCGGTAGACAACAGCGTCCAGACGACGCTCCAGCAGACCCACCAGCATCTCGCCGGTGTCGCCGCGCAGACGCTCGGCTTCGCCATAGATCTTGCGGAATTGCTTTTCGGTCAGGTCACCATAGTAACCCTTCAGCTTTTGCTTCGCGCGCAGCTGGGTACCAAAGTCCGACAGTTTGTTCTTGCGGCGCTGGCCGTGCTGGCCCGGACCGTATTCGCGCTTGTTCAGCGGCGATTTCGGACGGCCCCAGATGTTTTCGCCCATACGGCGGTCAATTTTATACTTGGCAGAGGTGCGTTTGGTCACCGCTGATCTCCTTCATTCGGTTACGAAGGGCGTTGTCCTTTGATCTTGCGATCCGACAGGCATCCCCTTGCGGGGTCCACCAACACCAATGAATTGCCCCGGCAAAACCGGGACGGGCGGCTTATAGCGGGGGTTTGGGCAGAGTCAACAGCACAAGGTTCGAATCTGTTGACCAGAATACAAACCATTTGGTATGTATGACCAACAACAGGGAGAAGGTGATGTCGGAACAAGACATGGCGCGGTTGATGCAGGGGGTAATCCCCTATCTGGCCATCGACGGTGCGCAAAAGGCGATTGATTTCTATGCCAAGGCTTTCGGGGCCGAGGTGCTGGGCGAACCGGCGCGGGATGAAAGCGGTACATTGATGAACGCTTCACTGGCCATCAACGGCGGCGTTCTGATGGTGATGGACACGATGCCGAACATCGGGGCCGAGGGAGAGCCTGCGACAGACAAAGGCCTGACTCTGCAAATCGTGACCGACAAGGGCGATTTCTGGTGGGATCGGGCGGTGGCGGCGGGTTGCGTGGTGACCCATCCTTTCCGGCAGGAATTCTGGGGCGACCGCTATGGGCGGGTGCGCGACCCCTTTGGGCTGATGTGGGCGATCAACGAACCGGGAGAAGGGCGATGAAAGATATACAGATGCCGGAACTGGCGGGGCAACCCGTGGTCAGCCGTGCCGAATGGCAGGCCGCGCGCGATGCGCTTTTGGCCGAGGAAAAGGAAATCACGCGGGCGATGGATCGTCTGGCGGCGAAACGGCGGGAACTGCCCTGGGTGGCGGTGTCGCAAGACTATCGCTTTGTAACGGATCAGGGCGAAAAAGGTTTGATCGACCTGTTCGCGGGCCGCAGGCAGTTGATCGTCTATCATCATATGCTGCGCCCCGATGACCCCTCGCCCTGTCCCGGCTGTTCGATGCTGGCCGATGAACTGCCAAGGATGGAACATCTGAACGCCCGCGACACCACGCTTGTCTTGGTCTCGGCCGCACCGCTCGCCCAGATCAACGCCTTCAAACAGCGGATGGGCTGGGGCTTTGACTGGGTCGAGACGCTGGGCACCTTCAACGTCGATTTCAGCGGACACGACTATGGGCCAGGCTACAGCGTCTTTATCCAGAACGGCGGCAAGGTCTTTTATTCCTATGGCTGCGATGATCGGGGGACCGAGGCGGTGGTGGGCTGTTTCGGCACGCTCGACATCACGCCGATGGGCCGGCAAGAAGATTGGCAAGAGGCCCCCGAATGGGTGCCCCAGACGCCGCCCTATGTCTGGTGGCGGCTGCATGATCAGTATGGAACCTAGCCTTGGCGGACATGGCCCCCTCTGCTAACAGGGGCCATGTTCAGGTTTCTTCGCCGCGCTGGCCAGATCACCCGCATCGACATCACCCCGCCCCGGCCCAAGGCCGACAGGGCGGGGATTGCCGTCGTGCTGATCGTGCGGAACGAGGAAACCCATATCGCCGAATGGGCCCGCTTTCATCGGCTGGCCGGGGTTTCGCGGTTCATCGTCTATGACAACGGCTGCACCGATGGCACCCTCGCCGCCCTGCGCACCGAAGCGCCCGATGTCGTCATCCTTCCATGGGCGCAGAAATTCCGCGATGGCCCCCGCGAGATTCACAATCAGGTTTTGGCCTATGCCCATGCTGTTGCCAACTTTGGCGCGGGTTTTCGCTGGATGACCTTTATCGACGTTGATGAATTTCTTGTCCCGAAACAGGCCGCTTCCCTGCCTCAAGCCCTCGCCCATCTGGGTGACATCCCCCAGATCAGCTTGCCTTGGCATATGTTCGGACGTTCCGGCCATATGACACCGCCCGAGGGCGGCGTTCTGGCGAACTATACCCAGCGCAACCCCGACCCGATGAGCGATCAAAAGGGCCTGCGGAATTTCAAGATGATCGTCGATCCTTGTCGCGTCACGTCGATGAAAGTGCATCAAATCTGGACAGACGGCAGCCCCCAATCGTGGAACGACCGGGGCGAAACCACCAAGCGCGAGAATCGCGCTTTCTACTCCGCCGACCACATCCAGTTGAACCACTACTACACCCGTTCCGACGCCGAACTCCGCGCCAAAATCGCCCGTGGCCCGAACCTCACCACCCCCGACGCTGATCACCTGCGCCGCGTTATGCGCAAGGTGGCGGCCATTGAGGAGAATGTGGTGCTTGATCGGGCCGCCCTAGATTGGCTTGTTCGTACAGGCAAACCCTCGAAAATATCGCCTTGACCAAGGAAAAAATATGATCGAAGTCGCCATATTTTCTTATAATCGGGTCGAATACCTGAAAAATTGCGTTGATTCAGTTCGCCTAAATATGCCGGACGCTCGACTGCGTATATTTGATGACAACAGCGATGATCCGGCCATGCTCGAATATCTATCAAGAACAGATGCCGAGGTCGTCCGTGCTGATACGAAGGATGAAGAGCGACATGGAGGGCTCTACGCAAACATGCAGCGCGCTCTTGATATGGCCGAGCATGACTATCTTATTTTACTGCAAGATGATACACAGGTCGTTCGACCTGTTGGGCCTGACGATCTTTACGAAATCGACAGAATATTTCGCGCCAATGATCGCCGTGCTTTTTTATGCGTCCTCTTCATGAAGGCCGCTCGGATGCGCCGATTCCGCCGAGAGGTTGATGCATACCCTGACGAAAATATTTACCGTACCGCAGCAGGAATTTCAGAGAAAAACTTTGCCAGAAGGTTGGCCTATTTCGACGTCGTCTTGTGCAATGTTGGTCGGTTGCGCACCGTGAACTGGACCTTTGCGCCATCTGAGCGGGCCAACTGCGAGATGGCACGTGAATTATTTGAAGATATGCCCGTCATGAAAAGTCCGTTCGTCTTTTTTTGCCCAGAAGTCCCGTTCTTTCGCAATCGATCTAAGACTTTGGCAGCGCGCATCGCCGCCCGAGTTGTTGGTACAGATTTGAAGCGCTACTTGGATCTTGATGAAGCAAAAACAACGCTCTTGAAAGAGAGACCGCTGTCACAATGGCCAATTGCTGAGGATTGGCTAACGCCAACAAACCCCAAGGTACGCCGTCCGTTTGTTTTCAAGGATGTCAGCGCACGGTGGTGGCTGTCGGCGCTACACAAAATCGAGATGAAGTTCTTCCGACCAAAGTGAAGCTGAAATCGCAAAGACAAGTCCAACGTTCTGCATTTTCATGCCGGACGGAAAAATTTTCTGCGCTGATTGTCGTGGGCGACAAATTCAGACTATTTTCCCTCTTGCGACTATGAAGGAGATGAAAAGGCTTCACAAAATGCCTATATAGGGCACATCGTTTTCCACAGGAAAGACCATCTCATGTCCATCCGCATTAACGACATCGCTCCCGACTTCACCGCCCCCTCGACCGCCGGCGAAATCCAGTTCCATGACTGGCTGGGCGACAGCTATGGCATCATCTTCAGCCACCCGCGCGACTTTACCCCCGTCTGCACAACCGAATTCGGCGCCGTCGCGCAACTGGCCGCCGAATGGACGAAACGCAAGACCAAGGTCATTGGCGTGTCGGTCGATGGGGCCGCCGACCATGAGAAATGGAAGCGCGATATCGAAGCCTTTGCCGGTGTCCCCGCCGATTTTCCGATCATCGACGACACCTCGCTGACCGTCGCCAAAGCCTATGATATGCTGCCCGCCGACTATTATCTGCCCAGCGAAGGCCGCACCCCCGCCAACACGGCCACCGTCCGCACGGTCTATATCATCGGGCCAGACAAGAAGGTGCGCCTGACGATGACCTATCCCATGTCGGTCGGCCGCAACTTTGCGGAAATTCTACGGGCGCTGGATGCCGTGCAAGCCACCGACGGTGTGCCACTGGCCACCCCCGCCAACTGGCAGCCGGGTCAGGATGTGATCGTTGCCTTGGCTCTGAACAACGATCAGGCCAAGGAACGCTTTGGCGATCTGGACATCAAACTCCCCTACCTGCGCTTTGCCAAAGCGCCGAAGTAAAGGCGCCGAACGCTGACTTAAGGCCCGCCTTTAGGCGGGCCTTTTGGTTTACAGGGCCACCGTATCATGCTCCATGAAGTCAGCGACCTCTGGGATCCACCGGGTCTGGACGAATCCGACATGGGCCGGGTGGATGTTGTAGGCCTCATAGGCGGCTTGGTCCGCGAAAAACATCGACACGGCAAAGGCAAAGTCGTTCTTGGGGCTGATCTCGCGCGCGATTTGAAAGTCCTGCACGCCGGGGATCTGGGCCAATTCAGTAAGGGCTTGCAGAAAGTGGGCCTCCTCGGCTGAGGCGGCGGCATGTTTCAGGCGGAAGATGGCGGCGTGGCGGATCATGGGGGGCGCTCCTGTTTTGTGGACAAGGAAAGTTTCCGATCCGAGTGTCAAGACGGATTGTCAGATGCATCCCTTGCGTGTTTGTAGGGATCCAAGACAGTCCAGAGTGGTATCTGGCGGATGGAGGGGCCGAATGCTGCGATTGCTTTGTCTTTTATTGCTCACGTCTCCTGCTTTGGCTCAGCCGGTTCCAGAATGCGCGCTCGGCCCTTGGCAAATGTGTCGCTATATCGACCCAAACACAAATCAGGCGATCACCGACACGGTATTCCAACGCGCGCAACCCTTCAGCGAGGGTTTGGCCGTCGTGCAGGTTGATGGTCTTTACGGCTACGTCGATCCGTTTGGCAAAATGGTCATCCCGCCTACCTTCGAACAGGCATCCGACTTTCGGCAAGGCATGGCCGAGGTTTTTGACGGAAAGCAGGTGGCGCTGATCGACCGGCAGGGGCGCGAAATCATTAGAACGGACTTTCGCCGCGCCATTCCCGTGGGGCCAAACGTGGTCATGGCTATTCAGGACGACAAATCCCAAGTTCAGCCCGGTTCTGACAGCTATTTCTTTTATCGCACGCGCCTTTGGCGACCGCCGGAAGATGAGGATGTGCCCGTCTTTTCGCGCGCCGGCCTGTTTGATCTGAAAACGGGCTGGATAGACACGCCCCCCATGCGCGCGTTTCGTCCCATCCCCGGCAGTTCCGACAGTTTCTGGTTCCAAATCGCCGAGCCAGGGCCAACTTGGAACCGGTACGATTGGGGCCTTATGCGGGCGGACGGTTCATGGATTTTGCCGCCACAGTTCTTGGATGTCGTCCCTTTTGGTAAGGGGCAAAGCCTTGCGCTCGTCGCTAAGGGAAAAGAGCGGATAGGGCACGATTCGAATTTTGGCTGGGAGTTGGGACATAACACTTCCGGCGGCGAAGGCATTTTGGATGCAGGAGGTCGTTGGCTTGGTGGCCAGACATATGCAGATGTTGGGCTGACCAAAAAGCGGGAACCTTTGGTTTTCGTGGAGGGCGATTGGATGTCGATCCAAATGGATGGAAGCCTTAATCCAACGGAGGAAACGCCAGCTAACTTTTTGCTGCCGAACCATGGCGTTTTTGGTTATGACATCAAATCAAACGAACGCGCCTATGACGATGATCCCCTGACCTGTGAGGATGGGGCAGCCGTCCTGTTCAGCGAAAAGTCCGACGCCCCCGAGGCGGACAAGCGCTGGTCAGGTCACCCCTACAATCTGCGCTGGGGGCTGAAAGACCCGCAGGGCCATATCATGGTCCCCGCTGAACATCGCTACATCAGTTGTCCGCAGCACGGGGTGGCGATGGTGCCCGACTTTGATCGCAGACAATGGTGCCCAATTGGTTCTGGCCAGACGCATCGCACCGGATCAAGCTGTCAGGATCAACTCTGGACAACCATGATCCGCGAAATGGTTTATGCGGAGACCTTGTCGGCTGACCCATTCGAAAACTCGGTGCGTTTCTGGCAGAAAGACTTGCTTTCAACCCTTTTCCCCGAGCTGGTCAAACCGACGGAGTATCATTAGTTCTGGCCCGCATCTTGTCGATGAAATCCCGCAATAGGGGCACGCGGCGGGGGCGGAAGCTTTCTTCGGACAGGCGGACGTTTTCCATTGCACCCAAATGGAACCGCCGGAAATCCTGACGCAGGCAGCACCAGGCAAGGCACATCATGGTGCGGTCCAGAAAGACGATGCCCAGCGGCCAGATCCGCCGTTCGGTCCTTTCGCCGTCGAGATCCTGATAGGTCAGATTGACCGCCCGTTCCTCCCACGCGGCTTCGCGCAGGATGGCCATATGGGCGGGGGCGGGGGGGCGGCGTTCCATGCGGTAGACGTGGTTCACGGCGTGGATGGCTTGCCGTTGCACCCGTTCGGGGAGGGTGGCGGTGATTTTCGCAAGCGCGAGTTCTGCCGCGCGGGCCAATTCGGGATCGCCAGCGAGGCGCACCTCGGACAGGCCCAGAACCAGCGCCTCCACCTCGATCCGGCTGAACATCTGTGGCGGCAGGGCGGGGTCTTCGGTCAGGGTGTAGCCCACGCCCGCCGCGCCGTCGATCAGGGCGCCGCCGGAGCGGAGGGTTTCGATGTCGCGGTAGAGGGTCCGTTCCGACACCTCCATCTCCTCCGCCAGCCTTGCCGCGGTGACGGGCTGGGGCAGGCGGCGGATCGTGTCGAGGAGGCGCATCAGTCGGTCGGGGCGGGCCATGCTTGCTGCCGTGTTCTGTCAGGAGAGGGGCAGCATAACCGCCCCATCCAACCGATGAAAGGAACATCCCATGCTCACGTTTTTCCATTCCCCGAATTCCCGGTCCACCGCCATTCTTTCGCTGATCGAAGAGATGGGGGTGCAGGACCGGGTGGAGCGCCGCCTGGTTTCCATTCCCCGCGTGGATGGGACGGGGAAGGTGGATCCCGCGAACCCGCATCCGGAGGGGAAGGTGCCTTGTCTGGTTCATGAAGGGCAGGTGATCACGGAGCGGGGGGCGATCATGATTCATCTGACGACGCTGTTTCCGGGCAAGCTGGCCCCCCAGGTGGGCACGCCGGAATGGGGGAAGTTCGTTTCCTGGATGAACTGGTATCAGGGGGTGATGGAACCGGTTCTGATTTGCAAGGCGGCCGGGATTGAACATCCCTATCTTTTTGCCGGGCTGCGGGGGCATGACGAGGTGGTCGCGCGGTTGCGGGCGGGGCTGGAGACGGGGCCTTGGATCATGGGGGAGGAATTCACGGCGGCGGATATTCTGCTGCATTCCCCCTATGCCTGGTTCCGGGATTTTACCCCGGATGAGCCGCTGATCGAGGATTGGGTGGCCCGCTGCATGGCTCGCCCGGCGCGGGAAAGGGCCTTGGAAAAAGAGACGGCCATGACCGCAAAGCTGGCCGCCTGAGACCCCACCCCCGGCCGCAAGGCCGGGGGTTTTCACGCGTGAAATGGGGGTTAAGGGGTTGATAGGGTTTATTTATTTGGTTTTTTGAATGTGTTTTGGGTGGATTCCTGCGGGGGGGGTGTATTCGCTAAGAAGTTTAGCAACGAAATATTGACCGTTGGAGCGTAAAGACCATATATAAAGGTAGGGTAGTCAAGCGCCGGGTTAAACCAGAGTGGTCGAGAGGCCGCAGGCGAGTGCGCAATCATGGTCCGGGGGGCTACCCTACCTAAACCTTTGAAATCCAAAAGCTTGCGATTGGGATAGCCCTGCCTGATCTAAAGGTGGCAGGGTTTTCAGGCCGTAGCTTAGGTAGTTCCCACCCTTATGATAGATGTTTCCAGCTATCTCATGCAGGTAGGAATGCTCAACATTTCCGTAGATATCCGGCTCCAGTGCAGCGGCAATAGCGCTGACGCCGCAGTCGGCTATCTGCAATGCTGCCAAGCGGGAGTGATCTTGAGCTGCGACAGCATCAATGTCGATTACAGGCCAGTGAATCTGAGTTTCAACTTTGTCTCTGAGAAGTTCGAGGTAGCCCTTGAAACCATCATAGCTTAGCCCACCACGCCGAGAGAATGTTATCTTTGCCATACCGTTACCCTCTTGCACGGTCGGCCTCATCTCGCGGCAAAACCATGAGACACGCTCAATCAAGAAACGCGTCAAATAGAAGTATAGTTGGTTTTTCTCAACAAACGTCGCAGCGTTTGGCGTATTCTTGAGTCCAAGAACACACGAAAATCTGAGTGGCTGCCCTGCAATGATCTGACAGGCGCGCCGCTTCTGATTGTGATTGAAATCCTTGAAGTGGATATCTCTTCGTTGACTATTGGGGCGACACTCTGCCTTAATGCGATCCCTGAGTGCAACCAGATCCAAGTCTCGATTTGCGCGAACAATACAAGCGCCAATGGCGAGCCATTGCGATGCCCCACCACCTACGCCAACTTGGCGAAAGTTTGCCATGCCGTCGTCGCCCGACTCATCTATATATACATTGAATGAGTGTGCCATAATGCATGGTAAGATTCGCACTGAAACAGTGTCAACCAAATTATCAAGACATTGCGCGGATGTCCACGATTACATCATGCGTCCATCACTTCACCGCACTCAAAACCCAACCTGGCACAAAGACATCGTTGTTCACACTAAGAGCTATATTCGTATCCCCGAGTAAATTTCCATTATAAATCGGTGCGACCCGTTCTCTCCCATCGTAATTAAGAAGTGCATTGTAAAACTCCCTCATCAGCACGATGGGATTCTCTCCTCCCTCTTGCTCAATAACGAAACGACATCCGATATTTTTGAGAACCACCTCATCAATCACAAAAATCCCACGCGAATCGTCAGCAAACACAATATTGCTGTGGTTACCTGACGAAACACGTCCGATCAGAAACGCTATTCTGGGTGCCACAGCCGCGCTAGAAGTTCCGGGAAATTCCGTGATATCGATCCAAAGATCAGCACCCTTTTCCTCCACTGACACTTTAACATTTTCCGCCCAACTTGGACCATCGTTTATGAAATCCTGCAAAGCAGTATTAGGAACCGAGTTTGGTGGTGTCAGGTCCAGTCTGCCTGACAAGAGGCTTGAACCGCAATCGGAAGCTTGCAGGGATGTTGCGATCGAAGCAATCGCAAGCAGCGACATCAGGGCAAGTTTTACTTTCATTTTCTTTTCCAGCGTTTTATATATAATTTTCACGGTATATATTTTTAAGGTCAAAGCTTTAACTGGCACACATCGAGAATGGGCAGTATCGCTTCGCTGATTCCATTTGTCTCAAAAACTGCCGTGATTGGGCTTGAGTTATATGGTGTTGTTTGAGTTACAAAGCTTTCATTTTTAATCATTTCCTTTAAATGCTTAAGTGAATCCTGGGCAAAGGTCGCTTTTTGATCGGTGCTAGTATACCAGCGTTCTGTTCTCGCCGTTCCTTCCCCATGCCGGACAACTATGTTTTTCCAATTGTCACCAAAGTCACCATCAGAAGCGAGGTATTCATTCCAAACCACAAACATTTCAAATGTCTTCGATTGACATCTTAGAAGCAGCATTATCGGCTGACCAAATCCGCTCTGCCCTTGCGATGCTGGCAAAGCCAAGACTACAGTTTCTGTATCGTCAATCGGATTCTTGGTGCGTTCAACTTGCCATTTTCCGACATCACCAACCAACTTTTCAACTGGCTGCGGACCATCAACGCCGATGTTCGACGCAAGGCCATCAAAACAAGTCAATCGTTCAAGATCACCTTTGATTGCTGCACACTGCGCCATCGCAGTCTTTGTTGTGTCAACCTCAGCAACCGCAGAGGAGCCAACAATACATGATAAAGTGGCCAATCGCCTCAGCAAAACACTTCTCCTTAGTTGCGCGAGCAAGAAGTATTCCATCTAAGGTTTGCGGCAACAGTAAGACGCATGCGCGTTTTTCCCCCCTCACACCCCCACCAAACGCTCGATCTCGTCCATCACCCGGTCCATCAGCATCGATTTGGCGTCGGCCCCTGTGAAGTGGAGGCACCAGCCGGTCGTGGTTTTCTCTCGTCTCACCGTCAGTTTGGGGCGGCAGGTGAGGAGGCGGCGGGGGCGGCCTTTGCGGGCCTGAAACGGCGTGGGGTCGCGGAGGGCGGATTCGGCTTCATCGAGGATCGGCAGGAGGCGGGCCCATTGGGTGTCGGCGGTGGTGTCGTCATGCTCGGTCAGGGCGGTGAGGATCAGGGGGAGGAAATCGGGGCGGAGGGCGTGGGAAAGGCGGGTGAGCTGGCGGAGGGAATAGGTTTGGGGGTCGTGAAGGAGGCCGTCAAGTTCGGTGGCGACAAGGGCGAGGTGGCGGAGGCGGGTGCGGGCGGGGGAATTGGCAAGGGGGTGAAGGGCGTCGATGGCGGCGTCGAGGTTGGGGAAAAGGGCTTCGGCAAGGGTGTTGGCGAGGATGCGGCCTTTCTCCCACGGGGAGATTTGGGCGCGAACCTCATTCTCGGCGATCATGAGGGCGAGGGCGTGGGGGAGGCTCTGGGGGGCGAGGATGAGGCAGGGGGCGGTGGGGTTGGGGTCTTGGTGGAGGTGGGCGAGGTTTGAAAGGGCGGTGAGGCGGCGGAAGCCGGAGATGAGGCCGTGGGTGAAAGGGGGGCGGGGGGTGGAGAGGGGCCAGACCTCGATGGGCAGGCGGAGGCCGTTCTGGGCGATGTCGGACTGGAGGTGGGAAAGGAGGGTGGGGTCGAGGTGGGTGCGGTCGCGGGGAAGGGCGTAGGGGTCGATGGCGGCGAGGGGGAGGTGGAGCATGATGGGCCCTTTGGGAAAAGGGCAAGGGTGGGGGGTGTTGGGTGAAGGGGAGGTTAAGCGGGGGGGCGGCGGGTCTGGACGAGGTAGATGCCGAGCATGACGACAAGGACGCCCGCGATGTCGAGGGGGCGGATGGGTTCGGAGAGGAGGGCGTGGGCGATGAGGACGCCGAAGAAGGGGTTGAGGAAGTGGAAGGTGGCGGCGCGGACGGGGCCGATGCGGAGGACGAGGGCGAACCAGATGAGGGTGGCAAGAAGGCCGGGGATGAGGGCTTGGTAAAGGAAGGCAGCGATCCAGGGGAGGGAGAGGTGGATGATGGGGTCTTCGGTGAGGAGGGAGAGGGGGAGAAGGGTGAGGGCGCCGGTGAGCATCTGAAAGCCGACGACGGGTAAAAGGGTCTGGGGGGTGGAGGCGCCTTTGACGAGGAGGGTGGCGAGGCCAAGGGCAAGGGCGGCGAGAAGGCAGAGGAGGATGGGGGTAAGGGGGGCGCCTTGGGTGAGGCGGGTGGTCATGATGAGGGTGGTGCCGAGGAAGCCGAGGACAAGGCCAAGGGTGGCGAGGGGGGTGATGGTCTGGCGGAAGAAGAGAAGGCCAAGGGTGGCGACAAGAAGGGGCATGGTGGAGGCGATGATGGCGGCGAGGGAGGCCTCAATCGACTGCATGGCGTGGAAATTGAGGCCAAGGTAGAGGGCGTTCTGGCAGAGGCCGAAGATAAGGGTGGCGCGCCATTGGTGGGGGGTAAGGCGGAAGGATTGTTTGAAGAGGGGGGCGAGGGCAAGGGCGAGAAGGCCGGAGAGGGCGAAGCGGAGGGTGAGGGACAATAGGGGCGGGGCGTCGGCGACGATGATGCGGGCGGTGGCAAAGGCAGAGGACCACATGAGGGCGAAGGCGAGGCCCATGGCGAGGGATTTGAGGTCGAGTTTCATTTGGGCTTTCAGGTGGGGGGCTGCCAGAGTTCGATAGGATTGCCCTCGGGGTCGTGAATGCGGGCGAACTGGCCGATTTGGGGGTCGGCGTCCCATTCGGGGCGGGTTTCGACGGGGATCTGGGCGGCGGTGAGTTGGGCGATGAGGGTTTGAAGGTCATCGACGCGGAGGTTGATCATGTGTTGGCGGTCAGGGGGGAAATAGTCGGTGTTGGCGCGGAAGGGGGCAAAGACGGTGGGGCCGGATTGCTGGTGCCAGGTGCCTTGGGTCATGTCGATGCCAAGGTGGCGGTGATACCAATGGGCGAGGGCCTCGGGGTCCGCCGCCCGAAAGAAGATGCCGCCGATGCCGGTTGCCTTGGCCATGGGTTCCCCTGCGTTCGGGGGGAGCATAGGGGAATGGATGGGGCGGGGCCAGAGCGGGTTTATGCTTTGGTCAGGTCGCGCAACACCCCCGCCGCAATCTCAAACGACCGTAGCCGCGCTGTGTGGTCGTGGATCATGCCGGTGACGATCAGCTCGTCGGGTTGGTGGGTGTCGAGGATAGCTTTCAACCTCGTGCGGATGGTCGTGGGCGATCCGGTGGCGGAGCAGGAGAGGGCGTCGTTGACTTGGGCCATCACCTGCGGCGGGATTTCCTGTTCGGGATTGGCCACCGGGGCGGGCAGTTTGCCGGGCTGGCCGGTGCGCAGGCGGGCGAAGGCGAGGAGTTGCGATGTGCGCAGGAATTCGGCCTGTTCATCGGTGTCCGCCGCGCAGACCCCGGCGGCGATCATCACATGGGGGGCGTCCAGCACCTCGGACGGGCGGAAGGTGCGGCGGTAGGTGTCGAGTGCTTCCTCCAAGTGTGTCGGGGCGAAATGCGAGGCAAAGGCATAGGGCAGGCCGAAATAGGCGGCCAGTTGCGCGCCATAAAGGCTGGAGCCGAGGATCCAGACCGGAACCTTGGTGCCGGTGCCGGGAATGGCTTGAACGGCCGCACCCTCGGGCCGGTCGCTGAAATAATGCATCAATTCCTGCACATCCTGCGGGAAGCTGTCTTCCGGGGCCATATGGCGGCGCAGGGCACGGGCGGTGGCCATGTCGGTGCCGGGGGCGCGGCCAAGGCCAAGGTCGATGCGGCCGGGGTAAAGCGTGGCCAAGGTGCCAAACTGTTCGGCAATGACCAAGGGCGCATGGTTCGGCAGCATCACCCCCCCTGCCCCGATGCGCATGGTTTTGGTGGCCGCCGCGATATGGCCCATGACGATCGAGGTGGCGGCAGAGGCGATGCCGGGCATGTTGTGATGTTCGGCCAGCCAATAGCGGTGATAGCCCCAGCGTTCCGCCGCTTGGGCCAGTTCAACGGAATGGGCAAGGGCATGGGCGGCGGTCTGGCCCTCGGGGATGGGGCAAAGGTCGAGGAGTGAGAAATGCTGCATGGGGGCCTCCGGGCGTGGAGGGTAGGTAGGGGTTGGGGGGAGGAGTTCCAAGGGGGGCTTGTGGGGAAGAAATTTGTGCAGCGGCCAGTCGCGCTTTGTGGTTAAAGTTCTGCAATAAGAACACTGCATCTTTGAGTGCGAGAACATGCCAAGCAAAATAAACAGGTTTCTGCTTTCAATCGAGATTTCGATCTTCCCACCAATCGCCAGAATCTCGCCATATACAACAGTTCGTTTGTCAGAACGGCTTGAGTTGAGCACATTTTTTAGAAAATCCGGAAGACCGCGACTTTATATGATTGATAGAATTCGTGGCCGTGCGGACAGCCTTCATGGCCGCCCGGATACAGGAGCGTATATATTTTTTCCTCCGCCAAAGCCAGATTTTCGAAAAATGCTCTCGTTGGACACTTATTCCAAGCCCGAAGATTTCCTTGGCTACAGATGGATTTGGTTACCAAGAAAAGGTGAAATGGCGTTGTTGGCTATGGATGATTTTAGCTTTTACCTGAGGGTGGATGAGGCTCGGACGCTTGAAAGGCTACTTTTTAGTTCTGAAGAGTAGGGTGTATGCTTGCACGCACCGCTGACCAAGATCATTTTTGGTGCGTGCAAGCACTCACCCTCCCCATTTTATTTCGAATAATATTTTAACAGCCCACGCCCCAACGAAAAAGGGCCGCCCCAAGGCGACCCTCCATCTTCCAACGCAAACCGACCAATCAGCCGTTCACGACGTCTTTCAGGGCTTTCGCGATGGCGAATTTCACCTGTTTGTCGGCGGCTTTCTTCATCTGCTCGCCGGTGGCCGGGTTGCGGACCATACGCTCGGGGCGGGCTTTGCACTGGACTTTGCCCAGGCCCGGCACGGTGACGGCGCCGCCAGCGGCGACTTCACGGGCCACGACAGCGGCCAGCGCGTCCAGCGCGGCGGTTGCGGTTTTCTTGTCAGCGCCCATAGCTTCGGCCACAGCAGCCACCAGCTGGGTCTTGGTCATCGCGTTCGACATGTCCTGTTCCTTATCGTTGTTGTTTGCCTGACTGGCAGATCTTTGGCAGCCACGATTTGGGCTTGTTCACTGGCTACACAGTGTTTTTCGGGATAAATCAAGCCCCGTGCCGTTGCGGCAGGGGGTTTTCGCGCATTTAGAGGAAGGCTGTTTCCTCAAAACTGCGGAGTTTGCGGCTGTGGATGCGCTCGACCGGGGTGTCACGCAAGAGTTCCATGGCGCGGATGCCGATCTGCAGATGGCGGGCGACCTGCGTCTTGTAGAAGTCGGAGGCCATGCCGGGGAGTTTGAGTTCCCCGTGCAGGGGTTTGTCGGAGACGCAGAGGAGGGTGCCGTAGGGGACGCGGAAGCGGAAGCCGTTGGCGGCGATGGTGGCACTTTCCATGTCGAGCGCGATGGCGCGGGATTGGGAAAGGCGCTGGACGGGGCCGGATTGGTCGCGAAGCTCCCAATTGCGGTTGTCGATGGTGGCGACGGTGCCGGTGCGCATGATGCGTTTGAGTTCGTAGCCTTCGAGCTGGGTGACTTCCTCAACGGCATCTTCCAGCGCGATCTGGATTTCGGCGAGGGCGGGGATGGGCACCCAGACGGGAAGATCGTCATCCAGAACGTGGTCTTCACGCAGATAGGCATGGGCGAGGCAGAAATCACCAAGGGATTGGCTGTTCCGCAGGCCGGCGCAATGGCCGACCATGAGCCAGGCATGGGGGCGCAGAACGGCGATATGGTCGGTGGCGGTCTTGGCGTTGGAAGGGCCGACGCCGATGTTGACCAAGGTGATGCCTTGGCCGTCGGGGCGTTTCAGATGGTAGGTGGGCATCTGGGGCATTTTGGTGATGACGGGTAAAGCGGCATCATGGGTGGTGATCAGGTGATTGCCGGGGGCAACAAAGGCGGAATAGCCGCTGTCAGGGTCGGCCAAGGCGGCGCGGGCGATGGTTTCGAATTCATCGACGTAGAACTGGTAGTTGGTGAAGAGAACATGGTTCTGGAAATGGGCGGGGTCGGTGGCGGTGTAATGGGACAGGCGGGAAAGGGAATAATCGACGCGCTGGGCGGTGAAGGGGGCCAAGGGGGCGGAACCATCGGGGTGGAAGCGGCGGGTGCCGTTGACGATGTCATCATTGGTGGTGGCAAGGTCAGGGACATCAAAGACATCACGAAGGGTGAAATCCAGATTGCTGTCCTGGGGGACGGTGATGGAGGTGCCTGCCATGGCGAAATGGAGGGGGATGGGGGTGTCGGAGAGGCCGATGGTGACGGGAACGTCATGGTTGCGGATCAGAAGGTCGATCTGCTGGGTGAGATAGTTGTTGAACAGATCGGGGCGGGTGACGGTGGTGGAATAGCTGCCGGGGCCCGCGACATGGCCAAAGGAAAGACGGCTGTCGATCTTGTCATGGCTTTGGACGGTAAGGCGGATTTCGGGGTAATAGGCGCGGATGCGCTTGGCGGGGCGGCCGTGCTGGAGGGCCTGTTCAAAGTGATGGGCGAGATGGGCTGTGGCCGCGTTGTAAAGTTCGACAAGCCGGGCCACGGCCTTTGCGGGGTCGGTGAAGGTTTGGGCGGGGGAAAGTTCGGGCAGAAGGTAAAGCGGATCGGTGGTCACGGGGTTAGGCCTTTGCTGAATGATTGCCCAACATGCACCTTTGAAGGGCATCGGATCAAGCCCCGGCTTTGGCATGTTGGGGCAACAGGGGCGTGACATGGCGGCGTGACATGGGGTCTTGCGGTGGCGGCATGGGGCGGGGATAGTCGGGGGATGAGAAAAACCCTGCTTTCCCTTGGCCATGGCTATACGGCCCAAGCCCTTGCCCGGCGGCTGTTGCCGTTGGGCTGGACAGTGATCGGCACGTCACGTTCGGCAGAACAGGTGGCGACGCTGGAAGGGCCGGGGGTGGAGATGTTGCTGTGGCCGGGGTCGGACTTGCGCGATGCGGTGGCGCGGGCGAGCCATGTGCTGGTGTCGATGGCACCGGGGGCAGAGGGCGATCCGGTTCTGACAGGGGTGCCGGGGTTGTTCGAGGGAGCCGCGCCGGACTGGGTGGGGTATCTTTCGACGACGGTGGTTTATGGGGATCATCAGGGGGGATGGGTGTCGGAGGAGACGCCCGCAACACCGGGGAACGCGCGGGGGCGGCAAAGGGTTCTGGCCGAGGAGCAATGGCGGGCGACGGGTCTGCCGGTGCATATTTTCAGGCTGGCGGGGATCTATGGGCCGGGGCGGGGACCGTTCGAAAAGGTGCGGGACGGAACGGCGCGGCGGGTGATCAAACCGGGCCAAGTGTTCAGCCGGGCGCATGTGGAGGATATTGCGCAGGTGCTGGAAGCGTCGATGATGCAGCCACGGCCAGGGGCGATTTACAACGTCTGTGATGACGACCCTGCCCCGCCGCAGGATGTGATTGCGCTGGCCGCGGAACTGCTGGGCCTGCCGCTGCCGCCTGCGGTGCCGATTGAGGATGCGAATCTGACACCGATGGGGGCGAGTTTTTACAGCGAGAACAAGCGGGTGCGGAACGACCGGATCAAGACAGAGCTGGGGGTGCGGTTGTTGTATCCGACCTATCGGGAAGGGTTGGTGGGGTTGTTGGCTAATCCCGATCCGCTTTGAAAGCGGTTACAAGGGAGCGTGCGACACTTAGGACCGGAACGCCCACCATGGCGACGCTGACTTGCCAAGGTGCGCCCAGCCAGACGGTCAAGGCAGCCCCTGCAAGAGCCGTCAAAGAGATCGCGGCCCCCAGCCATTGCCCGCGTGTCGCGGCTTGTTGATTGGCCGGAACGATTTGACTTTCCAGATTGATCCGATGCGCCTGTTCCAGTTCGGCCATGCGCAGAATCCGTTCAGGCGCGTCATGGACCACTTCGCCGAATTTCGCGAAATCCTCGGGTCGCGGCAAAGCGCCCGACCAAGCGCGCTCGGCATACATTTCGACCAGTTCATGATTGCCGTCTGGCGAAGTGCGCGACTCGCGCTGGGCGAGGCGTTCAGTCTGGTGCGCGTCCGGTGAGGTCTTTGCCGGTTTGGCGACGGAACTCTGCTCTGGCTCTTTCGACATCGTCCCTCAACGCATCTCTGTCCAACCGAAGTCCTTCAAGGCGCGACCGAGTTGGGCGCACCATATCAACAACAAAAACATCGTTCGACGAAGCCGCGCCACGCAGAAGGCCGCGCAGGAAACCAGAATCCCGAAGCTCATAGGACAACTTACGCATTCTTGCCTCCATTCTTCATGCCTATAACATAGGAACGATCTTGGCAAATTTTGGTTCAAGACAGTAAAGATCGGGTGAACGGAAGCTAAGCCCTTTTCCCCACCACCGCGACGCCAAGCACTTCCAGCACTTTCGCCTCGATCTGGGGGGCGTTCATGCCGGCCACCGCATACATCTTTTCGGGGTTGGCTTGGTCGATGAAGGTGTCGGGCAGGACCATCGAACGGAACTTGAACCCCCGGTCAAACACCCCTTCATCGGCCAACAGTTGGGCGACGTGGGAGCCGAAGCCGCCGATGGCGCCTTCCTCAATCGTGATCAGCGCCTCGTGGTCGTGGGCGAGGGACAGGATCAGGTCGCGATCTAGGGGTTTCGCAAAACGGGCGTCGGCGATCGTGGGGGTGATGCCACGGGCGGCGAGGGCATCGGCGGCCTTTTGCACCTCGGCCAGCCTTGTGCCAAAGGACAGAAGCGCCACACGGCCGCCCTGGCGGATCATGCGGCCTTTGCCGATTTCCAAGGGAATGCCGCGTTCGGGCATGTCGCAACCGACGCCTTCACCACGGGGATAGCGGAAGGCGATGGGGCCGTCGTCGTGGGCAACAGCGGTGGCAACCATGTGGACCAAATCCGCCTCATCCGCGGCGGCCATGACGACCATGCCGGGCAGGTTCGCAAGGAAAGCCACGTCAAAGGCCCCGGCATGGGTGGCCCCATCGGCCCCGACAAGCCCGGCGCGGTCGATGGCGAAACGGACGGGCAGGCGCTGGATGGCGACGTCATGGACGACCTGATCGTAGCCGCGTTGCAGGAAGGTGGAATAGATAGTGCAAAAGGGTTTCATCCCGCCTGCGGCCAAACCCGCCGCAAAGGTGACGGCGTGTTGTTCGGCAATGCCCACGTCAAAGCAGCGGCTGGGGAAGCGTTCGGCGAACAGGTTCAGCCCGGTGCCATCGGGCATGGCAGCGGTGACGGCGACGATTTTATCATCGCGGGCGGCTTCGGTCACGAGGGCCTGAGCAAAGACCTTGGTATAGCTGGGCGCGTTGGAGGCGGCCTTGGCCTGCGCGCCGGTCAGCACATCAAACTTGCCCGTGGCGTGGCCCTTGTCGGCGGCTGCCTCGGCCGGGGCATAGCCTTTGCCCTTCTTGGTGATGACATGCAGCAGCATCGGCCCGGTGGCCCGCGCCTTGACGGTGCGGAGCAGGGGGAGAAGCTGGTCAAGGTCATGGCCATCGACGGGGCCGACATAGGAAAAGCCCAGTTCTTCAAACAGGGTGCCGCCGACGGTCATGCCTTTCAGCATTTCCTTGGCGCGGCGGGCACCTTCCTGAAAGGGTTCGGGCAGAAAGCTGACAGCGCCTTTCAGCCCGGCCTTGATGTCTTGGAAAGGGCCTTCGGAATAGAGTTTCGACAGATAGGTCGAGAGCGCACCGACGGGCGGGGCGATGGACATTTCGTTGTCGTTCAGAATGACGAACAGGCGCTTGCCCAAGTGGCCCGCGTTGTTCATCGCCTCGAACGCCATGCCCGCGCTCATCGAACCGTCGCCGATGACGGCAATGGCATCGCCCGGATCGCCGCCCAGATCGCGGGCCGCGGCAAAGCCCAGCGCGGCGCTGATCGAGGTGGAGGAATGGGCGGCGCCAAAGGGGTCAAAAGGGCTTTCGCTGCGCTTGGTAAAACCGGACAGGCCGCCCTCGGTGCGGAGGGTGCGGATGCGGTCGCGGCGGCCGGTCAGGATTTTATGGGGATAGCATTGGTGGCCGACATCCCAGATCAGCTTGTCGCGGGGGGTGTCAAAGACGGCGTGGATGGCGACGGTCAGTTCAACAACGCCAAGACCTGCGCCCAGATGGCCGCCGGTGACGGAGACGGCGGAAATGGTTTCGGCGCGGAGTTCGTCGGCCAGTTGGCGAAGCTCGCGGTCGGACAGGCGTTTCAGATCGGCGGGCAGATGCACGCGGTCGAGAAGAGGGGTTTTTGGTCGGTCGGTCATGCCTGCCTCACTGATCCCGCGCAATCACAAAACGGGCGGCGGCCCGCAGATCCTCGGCCTTGTCGCCATAGGGGGCCAAGGCGGTGCAGGCCTGATCGAGCAGCGCTTGCGCCTTGGCGCGGGCGGCGTCAAGGCCCAGCAGGGAAACGAAGGTGGCCTTGCCCGCTGCGGCATCCTTGCCGACGCGTTTGCCGGTGGTGGCGGTGTCGCCGGTGACATCAAGGATATCGTCGGCAATCTGGAAGGCGAGGCCAAGGGCCTGGGCGTAATCGGTCAGGGGCTGGGGGTCGTCGCCCGCGATCACGGGGCCTGCGGTGGCGGCCCATGTGATCAGGGCACCCGTCTTGCCCGCTTGGAGCGTGGTGATTTCGTCAAGGGTAAGGGGTTGGGGGGCGGTTTCGGCGGCGATGTCGAGGGCCTGGCCCAGCACCATGCCCCTTGCGCCTGCGGCGCGGGCGAGGCCGGTGATCAGGGGGAGGCTGCCCGCTTTCGCGGCGAGTTCGAAGGCGAGGGTTTGCAGGGCATCGCCCGCCAGAATGGCGGTTGCCTCATCCCATTTCACATGGACGGTGGGCTGGCCCCGCCGCAGATCGTCGTCGTCCATCGCGGGGAGGTCGTCGTGGATCAGGCTGTAGGCATGCATCGCCTCGATCGCAGCGGCAGCATCCATGGCGGGGGGAAGGTCGTGCAGACGGGCGCTTTCCAGCACGAGAAAACCGCGCAGGCCTTTGCCGCCACGGACGGCATAGCGCATGGCTTGCACCACGGGCTGATCGCCCATGTCGGCCATCGCGGCAAGCAGGTGGCTTTCGACCAAAGCCGCCCGCGCGGCCAGAAGTTCGGGAAAGGTCACAGCCCCTCAGCCGGGGTGGTGCCCACCGCCCGACCCTCTTGCGCGCGGATCAGTTCGACCTTTTCCTCGGCCTTGGCCAGAAGCCCGGCGCAATGCGCTTTCAATGCGGCCCCGCGTTCATACAGGGCAATCGAGGCCTCAAGCGCCACATCGCCGCGTTCCAACTGGCCCACGACGGTTTCCAGCGCGGCCATCGCCTCTTCAAAGCTCAGTTCCGAAACGGGTTTGTCCGCCATCATTCCACCTTTGTCATCGCGCCCACATGGGCGGCCACTGCTTCGGTCAGCGCTTGCAGGTCATAGCCGCCTTCCAGCACGGAAACCACCCTGCCCCCGGCGGTTTCATCGGCAATCTGCACCAGTTCTTCGGTCAGCCAGCGATAGTCTGCTGTCGTCCAGGCGAGTTCCGCCAAAGGATCACGTTCATGTGCATCAAAACCCGCCGAGATGAGCAGAAGTTGCGGAGAATAGGCGCGCAGGGCGGGGAAGACCTGCTGTTGATAAGCCGCGCGCATGGCGGCGCCGTCGCTGTTGGGACGAAGGGGGATGTTTATGATCTGGCCATGCGCGCCCTTTTGATTGGTCTCGCCCGTGCCCGGCCAAAGCGGCATTTGCTGGCTGGTGACAAACAGGCAGCGGGGTTCCTCCCACAGAATATCTTGGGTGCCGTTGCCGTGATGCACATCGAAATCGACGATGGCGACGCGTTTCAGCCCGTGATGATCCAGCGCCCGCAGCGCCGCGATGGCGACATTGCCGAAAAGGCAAAAGCCCATGGATTTGTTGCGCTCGGCGTGATGCCCCGGCGGGCGAGTGGCGACAAAGGCGCGGCGGGCTTCCCCAGCAAGGACGGCATCGACGGCGGCGCAAGCGCCCCCAACGGCGCGCAGGGCGGCATTCAGCGTGCCGGGCGACATCCAAGTGTCGGCATCCATCTGCACGCGGTCTGTTTCGGGGGCGGCGTCACGCACCTTGGCGACATAATCGGGGTCATGGGCGCGCAAAACATCGTCCCAATTGCCCAAGGGACATTCGCGTCGGGTGAAGGCCAAGCCCGACAAGCCCTGTTCGACGGCATGAAGACGTTCGACACGTTCCGGGTGGCCTTTCGGCGTGTCGTGCAAAAGCCCATCCGGGTGACTGAAAACCAGCACGGAAATCCCTTTCATCCTGCTTTAATAGCGTCTTTGCCGTCTTAGTCCGGCTGCAACATATAGCCCGCGCCGCGCACGGTTTGCAGATAGCGCGGCTGTTTCGGATCGGCCTCGATCTTGCGCCGAAGCCGGGTGATCTGCACATCGACGGCCCGCACATCGGGGGCGGCATCCACGCCTTCGCCCGCCAGCCGTTCGCGGGCCACCGGCTCTCCGGGTTTCGCGGCAAAGATCCGCATCAACTGGGCCTCGGTCGCGGTCAAGCGCACTGGATCGCCGCCGCGCCACAATTCGCCCCGTTCCACGTCATAGCGCACGGGCCCCAGATGCAGCATCTTGGGGCGGGCCTCGGCCACGCCTGCGGCAGGCAGACGCCGCAGGATCGCCCCCACGCGCAGCAGCAGTTCCTTGGGCTCAAAGGGTTTCACCAGATAATCATCAGCCCCAGCCTCCAGCCCCTCAATCCGGTTTGCAGCCTCGCCCCTTGCGGTCAACATCAGGATGGGCGTTGTCATGCGCGCCCGAAGATCGCGGGCCAGCGAAATGCCGTCTTCGCCGGGCATCATGACGTCCAGCACGATCAGATCAAATTCCAACCCCGCCAGCAGACGCCGCGCCTGCGCCGCATCGCGGGCGATGGTGACAAGAAAGCCGTTGCGCATCAGATATTTCTGCAACAAGCCCCGGATACGGTCGTCGTCATCGACGACCAGCAGATGTGCCTGCGGTTCCATCAAGATCCCCCGTCCTTGAGGCTTTGATACTGCCGCCTTTGTTCGCCGTCCATCATCGCCTCAAGCACCTGTCGAAAGCCTGCCACCGCCTGCGGTCCGGCCGCACGGTAGGCGGCGCGCATGCGGGCGCGTTGGGCGTCGGAGAGTTCGCGTTCCAGCGCCACACCGGCAGGGGTCAGATGCAGATGGCGTTCGCGCTTGTCGCGTTTGCCGACGCGCTGTTCCACCAGCCCCTGTTCGACAAGGGCACGCAAGACACGGTTCAGGCTTTGCTTTGTCACCCCTAGAATCGCCAACAAGTTCGACACGGTGGTTCCGGGCGAGCGGTGGATGAAATGCACGGCACGGTGATGCGCGCGGCCAAAGTCGCGCTTTTCCAGAATGCGGTCAGGGTCGGCGGTAAAGCCGCGATAGGCGAAGAACATCGCCTCCACCCCTTTGCGAAGCTGTTCGTCGGTCAGGTAAAGCAGGTTTTCCCCGCCGGTCTTGCTGTCGGCCATCACACCCTCCGGTTCGGGGCATGATAGGGCAGCAAAGCTGACGCGCCAAGCGGGGGAAATGCACGGGATGTTTCAGGAATTCTGGGCACAAGATTGCGGGGCTGCTAGGAAGGGGCAAGGCAGAGAGGTGCAAGATGTATTCAAGTGAAAGCGGCCTGGGGCGGGATGCGGCGGGGCATAAGGGCACCCAGTTGAAAATTGGCTTGGATCAGGTTGGGTCGGGCCGGATTGGCGGAGGCAGCGATATCGATTGGTTCGCCGTCGATCTGGTGGCAGGGCAGACCTATAGTTTCGCGCTGGTCGGAACGGGGGCCAACAGTCTGAGCGATGGAAAGCTGGTGCTGCATGGGGTGAATGGCTTTACGCCGTTGCGTCAGAACGACAATGGTTTGCAACATGGGGATGCGATCATCACCTTTACCGCGACGACATCCGGGAGGCATTATTTGCAGGTGTCCGGGGTTGAGGGGGCGACGGGCGGCTATAGTCTGACGGCCCATCAGGGTAAGAAAGCTTGGATGGACGGTGAGATGATCGCGGGGACGCTGGACAGCGATTATCAATGGTCTGCGACAAATCTGACCTATGGTTTCCGGGCCAGCATCGGGGCGAATGGCGAAGCGAGCTATTTCGCATTCAGCGAGGCGCAGAAGCTGGCGACAAGGGCCATCATGGCGCAGACATCGGACATTTGCGGATTGACCTTTACCGAAGTTAATCCGGGCGGGTTGACCGACAATGCGACGCTGCTGTTGGCAAACTATGACGAAGATGATGGGACGGGAGGCTATGGTTGGTATCCGGGTTCGACTGCGAGCAGCAGTGTGGCGGGGGATATGTGGATCAATGGTGGAGCTGATGGGGGGCCTATCCGGTCGGGGACTTGGGATTGGACCGTGATCCAGCATGAGTTGGGGCACAATCTGGGTCTGTCGCATCCAGGGGATTATGCGGCGGGGGTGGGGCAGAACATCACCTACGAAAACAGCGCGCAGTTCGTGCAGGATACGGAACAGTATTCGGTGATGAGCTACTTCGGCGCACCGAACGCCGGGGGGGCTAATCTGGGCGCGGATACCTGGATGCTGGCGGATGTGATCGCGTTGCAGAAGATCTATGGGGCGAACAAGACGACGCGGACGGGGGATGATGTCTATGGCTTTGGGTCAACGGCGGGGCCGGTGTTTGATTTTGCAGTGAACGATGATCCGATGCTGACCATCTGGGATGCCGGGGGGCGGGACCGGCTGGACCTGTCGGATTATGCCGGTGGGGATCAGGTGATAGATCTGCGGGCGGGGGGCTATTCCAGCGTGATGGGCTATAAGCAGAATGTTGCCATCGTGCCGGGTGCGGTGATCGAGGATGCGGTGGGTGGCCAGGTGGGCGACCGGATGACAGGGAATGGGGTGGGCAACCAGCTGGAAGGAAATGCGGGCTGGGATGTGCTGATCGGGTTGGGCGGAGCGGATCGGTTGGAAGGGGGAATCGGTCGGGATCGGCTGATCGGGGGCAAAGGGGCGGATGTGCTGGACGGCGGGGCCGATGGGGTGCGGGATGTCTTTGTGTTTCAGCACCTGTCGGACAGCCGGGCGAAGGGGCCCTTGGACCGGGTTGAGGGGTTTGAGGCGGGGATGGATGTGATCGACTTGCGGGGGGTCGATGCGGACAGTGGGCGGGTGGGCAACCAGATGTTCGGGCGCTTGCAGGATCAGGCGGAGAGGCATGGCCTGTGGACGAAGGCAACGGCGCAGGGGCTGATGCTTTTGGGTGATGTGAACGGGGATCGGAAAGCGGATTTTGCAGTGCTGCTGGTGGGGCATGAAGATCTGCGAGGGGCGGACCTTTTGCGGTAGTGATAGGGCAGTGTTGTTGACACTCCTGTCGCGGCCTGTTACCGAATGCCCGCTTTTTGCGCAAGATTATGTCCGAAGCGGACTTTTCTTGCGCAACATTTGAAAGGATAAGGCAATGGCGGGTTACGATGATCGCGACGGCAAAATCTGGCTGGATGGCAAGCTGGTCGAATGGCGGGATGCCAATGTCCATATCCTGACCCATGCCTTGCACTATGCGTCTTCGGTGTTTGAGGGCGAACGTTGCTACAACGGCAAGATTTTCAAATCGAGCGAGCATTCGGCGCGGCTGCGGCGGTCGGGTGAACTGCTGGATATGGAAGTGCCCTATAGCGTGGAGCAGATCAACGCAGCGAAAGAGGCGGTGCTGGCGGCGAATGGGCTGACGGATGCCTATATCCGCGCGATTGCTTTCCGCGGGGCGGGGGAAGATATGGGCGTGGCGAGCCTGAACAACCCGGTGCGGCTGGCGGTGGCTTGCTGGACATGGGGCAGCTATTACGGCGATGCGAAGTTCAAAGGGGCTAAGCTGGACATTGCGAAATGGAAGCGGCCCTCGCCCGAAACCATTCCGTCCGAGGCGAAAGCCGCCGGTCTGTATATGATCTGCACGATGTCAAAACATGCGGCGCAGGCGAAGGGTTGTTCCGATGCGATGATGTTCGACTATCGCGGCTATGTGGCCGAAGCGACGGGGGCGAACATCTTCTTCGTGAAGGATGGGGAAGTGCATACGCCGAAGGCGGATTGCTTCCTGAACGGGCTGACGCGGCAGACGGTGATCGGGATGCTGCGGGACATGCAGATCAAGGTGCATGAACGGCATATCCTGCCGGAAGAGCTGGAAGGGTTTGAGCAGTGCTGGCTGACGGGCACGGCGGCAGAAGTGACGCCGGTGGGGCAGATCGGCGACTATAACTTTGAGGTCGGCGAGCTGACGAAGCGGGTTTCGACGGAATACGAAAAGCTGGTGCGCGCTTAAGGCGTTGCCCCGGCCTTTGGGCCGGGGCTGTTCTTAGGCGGTGCGGCCACGCGCAATGCGGGCATATTCCGGCACGCGGCGGTCATGATTGGCGGTGGCGGGGCGCTGTTTCATCAGCGGCAGCCACCGATGCGGGCGTTCAGGGCGCGCCGCCTGCCAGAAATGGCGTAAACCTTCTTCCTGTTTGGGATGTTCGTGATCGGTCAGATGTTTTTGCATCATAGCCTCCTCTCGCATGAGGATAGCCTAGCCGAAAACCAGTGATTCCGCGACTGTTTCCTGTTGGAATGGCAAGGTGCCGCCGAC
>NZ_BMYJ01000005.1:126025-354348 GCF_014652215.1 Neogemmobacter tilapiae
GGCGGCGCTGAACGCGATCCTGACACTCGGAACTGTCACACAAGGGCCGGTCTGGGGCCGGCCCGGAAAACTGGTTACTGACACTCACACAGCCCCAACGGGCGCCCACGTTCAGCATGTTGTGGTTATCACACCGGAATTGGGCACGATTAGGGTGCTATCGTGCCCAAGGCGGTGCGCTTTTTCGGCGAGACGGCGGGGATCGGTCGCAGCGATTCCACGGCGCTGCCATGATTGCCGCAATGGTTACGTTCGCCGTTTCCGATTGTTAAACAATCACCGTCTCAACCGGCAGACCAGCCTTCAAAGCATTCGAATATGGGCATATGTGGTGCCCGGCCTGCACCAGACGGGCGGCCGCCTCTTTTTCGACGCCGGGCAGATTGACCTTGAGGCCGATGGTCAGGCCGAATCCCCCATCGTCCCGCGGGCCGATGCCGACGGTGGCATTCACGGTGGCATCCGCCGGAACGGCAGGAAGCGTTTTGTCCTGGCTGGCGGCATAGCGGATCGCGCCCAGATAGCAGGCGGCATAGCCGACGGCAAAAAGCTGTTCGGGGTTGTTGCCTTTGCCCGAACCGCCCAGCGCGGTGGGCGGGGCCAGCGTCACAGACAGCGCGCCGTCCAGCGTGGCGGATTGTCCGTCGCGCCCGCCACCCTTGGCCTGCGATTCAGCGGTATAGAGAACTTTGGTCATCATCAACTCCTATCGTTTGCGATTCTGTCGTTGACGATATATTAAATCGTGCAGGAGTCAATCCACTTGCGACAAAATCGTGCGCGATATATTGTGGGGCCATGACACATCCTGCGCTGAACGATCACATCTGCTTTGCCCTGTATGGTGCCCATCAGGCGATGAGCGCGGCCTATAAGCCGCTGCTGGAGCCTTTGGGGCTGACCTATCCGCAGTATCTGGTGCTGCTGCTGCTGTGGGAACAGGACGATCAGACGGTTGGGGGGATCGGGGGAAAGCTCGGTTTGCAGTCGAACACGCTGACGCCGCTGTTGAAGCGGATGGAGCAGGCGGGTTTTGTGAAGCGGACGCGCAGTGCGGCGGATGAACGGCAGGTGCGGATCGGGTTGACCGAGGCGGGGCGGGGCTTGCAAGCGGCCAGTGCGCATGTGCCGGGCTGCATCATGAAGGCGACGGGGCTGGAGATGCCCGCCCTGCACGCGTTGCATCAGCAGATCAGCGCGCTGCGGGACAGGCTTCAGGACAGTTGAGCCAAGGCCCAGCGGGCGGCATCGGCGACGGTGTCGTCGGGGTCTTGGGTGAGGGTCACGGCGACGGGGCGCAGCTGGGGTTCTGCGGAATTTCCGATGGCATAAAGGACATTGCGGACAAAGCGGTCGCGGCCGATGCGTTTGATGGGGCTGCCGGCGAAACGGGCGCGAAAGGCGGTGTCGTCCAATTGGGCGAGTTCGGCCAGCAGGGGGGCGCCAACGCGGGGTTGATAGCCGATGTCGCGTGCGGATTGGGCGAATTTGTTCCAAGGGCAGGCGGCCAAGCAATCATCGCAGCCATAGATGCGGTTGCCCATGAGGGGGCGCAGTTCGGGATCGACGGGGCCTTTGTGTTCGATGGTCAGGTAAGAAATGCAGCGTCTGGCGTCGAGTTGATAGGGGGCGGGAAAGGCATCGGTGGGGCAGACGGTCAGGCAGGCGGTGCAGGTGCCGCAATGGCTGATTTCCTTGGCGTCTTTCGGCAGGTCCAGCGTGGTAAAAATCGCGCCCAGAAAGAACCAGTTGCCCAGATCACGGGACAGAAGGTTGGTATGCTTGCCCTGCCAGCCAAGGCCCGCCGCTTGGGCCAAGGGCTTTTCCATGACGGGGGCGGTGTCGACGAAAACCTTGATCTCACAGGGTTCAGCCTCAATCAGCCAGCGGCCCAACCGTTTCAGGCGGCGCTTGACCAGATCATGGTAGTCCTTGCCCTGGGCATAAACGCTGATGGCGGCGTGGTCGGGGTGGTTCAGCACATCGCGGGGGTCGGCTTCCGGGGTATAAACCTCGGCCAACATGATCACCGAACGGGCCTGCGGCCATAGGGTGGCGGCGGAACCGCGCCATTCGGCGCGGTCTTGCATCCATTGCATCTGGCCCTGACGCCCCTTTTCCAGCCATTCGGCCAAGCGCCCGGCCCCTTCGGGCACGGCATCGGGCGCACAGATGCCCAGCTTGGAGAATCCCTCCTCCAAGGCGCGTGCCTCCAGCCTTTGCCGCAAGCTGTGCATCACTGTCTTCTTTGTCAGAAGTCGAGATCGGCGTAATGGGCGGGCGGGGGGAAGCCCGAAATCTGATCGACCAAGAGGGTGCGGAAGGAAGGCCGCGACTTGATCTTGGCATACCAATCCTTGACCGCAGGCTGGCGGTGCCAATCGACATCGCTGATGTAGTCAAGGCAGGAAAGATGCGCGGCGGCGGTGAAATCGGCCAGGGTCATGACATCGCCCGCAAGCCAACGGCGCTGGTCCAGCAGCCACGCCATATAGTCGAGGTGATATTTGATCCGCGCGGCGCCGAATTTCACGTTCTTTGAATCGGGATAGCCTTGGGCCATGACCTTTTTGTTCACCCGTTCGTAGACGAGTTTGGAGGTCACTTCGTTCTGGAACTTGTCATCGAACCAAGAACACAGGCGACGCACCTCGTGCCGGGCACCGGGGTCTTTGGGCATGAGGGGCGGGTTCGGAACGGTTTCTTCCAGATATTCGCAGATGGCCTGACTTTCGGTCAGAACGCGGCTGTCCATGCGCAGGATGGGCACCTTGCCCGCCGGGTTGCGGCGCAGAAATTCGGGGGTGGGTTCCCAATAGCGTTCCTCGACCAGTTCCACCTCGATCTTCTTTTCGGCCAGCGTCAGGCGAACCTTGCGGCAAAAGGGCGAGAGGGGCACGTGATACAGGCGGTTCATGAAACGGATTTCCCACGGATTTGGCGTTCATTGCCGCAGATGGGGCTGAAATTCAAGCCATGGCCCCCATCGAGGCGGTATCCGGCCTATTCAAAACAGGCGGCGCGGCCATCGACGCGGATGGTTTCGGCCCCATCAAGGATCTGGCCCGCGCGGCGGCGCATCTGGCCCGTGGGATTGGCGGGATTGCGTACCTTGGGGTTGGGCAGGGCGGCGGCCAGCCTTGCGGCCTGAACGGGGGTCAGGTCGATGGCATCGACGCCAAAATAATGCTGGGCGGCGGCCTGCACGCCAAAGACGCCTTCGCCAAATTCGGCGACGTTGAGGTAAAGCGTGAGCATGCGGCGCTTAGTCCAGACGAGTTCGGCAAAGGGGGTCAATCCCGCCTCCATCGCTTTGCGCAGCCAGTTGCGGCCCTGCCAGAGAAAGACGTTCTTGACGGTTTGCTGGCTGAGGGTGGAGGCACCGCGACCATTGCCTTCGGCGATGGCGGCACGGATGGCCGCCATGTCAAAGCCCCAGTGGTTGCAGAAATTGGCGTCTTCGGCGGCGACGACAGAGCGGGCCATGACGGGGGCGATGTCGTCCATGGCGACCCAATCCTTGGAGATGCCGCCAAGGCGGGCGGCCTCTTGCAGCTGGTAGATGTTGATGGGGGGCGGGACGAAGGCGAAAATCAGGATGAGGGCAAGGTAGAACGCCGCAAGGCCCATAAAGAAACGGCCCGTCCAGCGCAGCAAGCGACGACCCAGCGCCGGTTTGGGCGGAGGAGCGGGGGTGGATTTCTTCTTGCGGGTCGTGGTTGTGGTCTTGCCTGCCATGCGATGCTTGTCGGGCCTTGGCGGCTTTGCGTCAAGCGGGGGTGGTGTCGGCATAGCCGAAACGGTTCCAGAGGCCACGGCGCAAGGGGCGGGGGCTGGCCGCAAGGTAGTCGGCGTTGGTGTCGGTCAGGGTGGCGAAGCGTTCGGGGAGGGGTCGGGGGCTGGGGCGCTGGGGCAGTTGGAAGGTCTGGGCGCAGGCCTGAAGTGCTGTTTCGGGATCGGCGCAGAGGTCTTCGTAACGGAGGTGGAGGCAATCACTTTGCCAATCGGCCAAGGCGATGCGGTGGGCGGTCTGCCAGTGGCGATGGAAGTCTTGGAGCTTGGTCTTGCGCAGCCATTTGCGGCTGGCCATGGCGACGGCCTGCGGATGGCGGGTGAGCAGGACAAAGCACGATCCGGGAAAGACGGCGCGAAGCCAAGCGATGCGGGTGATGTTGGGGGGGCTTTTTTCCAAAAGGATGGGGCTTTCCCCCTGCATATGCGGGGTCCAGCCGCGCAGGATTTCGCGGCGAAGGGTTGGGATTTGCCAGAAGCGGGGGGCGGGTGGGCGCATGGCAGGGTCAAGCGCAAAATGGCCGGGGCCACCATGCAGATGATCGCCGGGAAGGATATCTTGCAGATGCTGGCCTTCATTTTCGGGGACGGGGGCGCGCAGGACGGTGAGGTCAAAGCGGCTGTGAAGCCAAGCCTCAAGCGCGGTGGTGCCACTGCGGTGCAGGCCGCAGATAAAGACGATGCGATCGGGCCGCCGTGGGGTGGCGGCGCGTTCGACAAGGGGCAGAAGGCCATAGGTGGGTGAGGCCGCCACCGGCACAATGCGGGGCGGCCGGAACAGCCAGGTCAGGATGTCTTGCCCCCGCCCAGCTGCGGATAGGCGCTGCCCATGGGCAGGGTGCCGGACTCGACCATCTGGCGCAGTTTCGCCTCGGCGCTGCTGGAAAGGGAGGTCTGGATGACGCGGCCCTTGGCGCGGAAATCGGCCATGCGGGCGAGAACTTTGTCGGCGGTCATCTTGCGGATCAGGACGGCGACGGCGGCCCCGCCCTTGTCGAGCGACTGGCCAACATCGCGCAGGAAATCGTCATTGATGCCGACATCGCTGGCATAGCCGGCCAAGGCCCCGGCCCCGGCACCGACGGCAGCACCCAGCAGGGGGTTCAGGAACAGAAGGCCGACCAAGGCCCCCCACATGCCGCCGCCTGCGGCCCCGCTGGCGGCAAGGTTGACGGCCTGATGCAGGGTTATGGCCCCCGTTTCAGAACGGGCGATGATCACCACATCCTCCATCTCGATCAGATATTCCTTTTGCATCTTCACCAGTTCGGCCCGGGCCTCAAACGCCGTGGCTTCGTCCTGGAAGGCGACAATGATCAGGTCTGACATGATCTTTCTCCGCTGAGGAATGGCCGCTTATCCATAGCAGGTTTTTCGCTGGTGCAAGGGGCTTTCCGTCAACCCTGGCGTGACAGGGCGGCGCGGCGCCAACGGCGGCGGGCCTTGGGTTTCAGAAGCCGCCAAAGGCTGGTCAACGGGCGGGCAATGTCTTGCTGCACGGCCACAAGGGCCGGAATGACGACCAGAACCAGCACCATGCCAAAGCCCAGACCATAGACGAGCGAAATGACGGTGGGTTTGAGGAATTCGGCCTGGGCGCTGCGTTCAAACAGCAAGGGGCCCATGCCCAAGAGGGTGGTCACGGTGGTCAGCATGACGGGGCGAAGGCGGTCCGACACGGCCTCGACAATGGCGCGGTTGAGTGGGCGGTTGCGGCGGTAATCGTTGATCGTGTCGATCAGGACGATGGCATCATTCACGATGATGCCGGTCATGCCGATGATGCCGACCACCGAAAACATCGACAGGGCCATGTCCCATTGCACATGGCCCCAGATCGCCCCCACAAGGCCAAAGGGAATGACGGCCATGACGACCAAGGGTTGCATCCAGCGCTGAAAGACAAAGGCGAGGCAGATATAGATGCCGCCCAAGGCCATGATCAGGCCCAGCGCGGCATCGCCCAGAAATTCTGACTGCTGCGCGGCCAATCCCGAAAGCTGTTGTTCGACGCCGAATTCGGCGGTGATGGCGGGCAGGATTTCGTCGCGCAGGACACGTTGCACCTCGGCGGCCCTGGCCGGATCGGCTTCGTTCAGATCGCCGGTGACCGTGACCACACGCGCGCCGTTTTCGCGCAGGATGGCGGAAAAGCCGGATTTGCGGGCGACGGTGACGATGTCAGAGAGGGGAACATAGACGCCAGCACTGGCGCGCATCAGCGTGCGGTCCAGAAAATCGGCGGTCAGTTCGGCGCGGGGCAGTTCGACCTGAATGGTGGCCGAACGCGGGCCATCGGGGAAACTGGCCGCCTCGACCCCACCCAGCATGTCGCGCAAGCTGGCCCCGATGCCGTCGATGGAAAAGCCCAAGGCCTGCCCTTGGGGCGTCAGGGTCAGCACGAGTTCGTCTTTGTCATAGGCAAGGGTATCTTCCAGACCGCTGACCTCGGGGAATTGGGCCAGACGGGTCTTGATCGCCTCGGATGCGGCTTTGAGGGTTTCGGCCTCGGCTCCCATCAGATCGACGGAAATGGCGCTGCCGCCGGGACCAAATTGCGCGCCACGGAAGCTGAGCTCTTCAAGCAGGGGAACGGGCTGCACCTCACCTTCCAGATCGCGGACGAAATCGCGGGCGGCCCAAGCCCGCAGATCGCGGTCGATCAGTTCGATGGCGATGCCACCCAGAAGATCGGCATCCTTGGATTCCGCGCCGGAGAGACCGCGCCCAGCCCCGCCGCCGATTTGGGCAATGACATAGGTGACCGGGCTGATGCCGTCGCGTTCGGCATAGCGGGCCGCGACGGCATCGGCGGCGCGCTGCAATTCGCGCATCATGGCCATGCTGTCGGCGCGGTCGGCACCGGGCAACATCGAGAAGTTGCCGGTGACGCTGGATTGTTCGGGGGCATCGAAGAAGCGGAATTGTAGGTCGCCGCGCAGAAAGGTTGCGGCCTGAAGGGCGAGCAGAAAGACGGCCCCGGCCAGAACGGCATAGCGGGCGCGCAGGATAAGGCGGGTGAAGGGCTGCATGATGCGGCGCTGGAACCAGCCGAAACCGCGCAGCACCTGACGCGAGGGCCAGTCATACCAGGCATCGGTCTTGAGGCTGCGGAGCGCATGGGCCATGTGCTGGGGCAGGATCAGAAAGCTTTCGACGGTGGATGCCAGCAGAACAAAGGTGACGGTCCAGGGAATTTCCTGGATGATTTCGCCGAAGCGGCCGCCGACGACTACAAGCCCGGAAAAGGCGATGATGGTGGTGAGGGTCGAGGCAAGCACGGGCAGCCCCATGCGACGTGCGCCGTTTTCGGCGGCGATTTGGGCGGGTTCGCCCAGAACACGGGCGCGGTAGTCGGCATGTTCAGCGACGACGATGGCATCATCCACAACGATGCCCAAGGTGAGGATCAGAGCAAAAAGGCTGATCATGTTTAGCGTCATGCCGCCCGCATACATGATGCCTACGGCGGCGAGGATGGAGACGGGAATCCCGGCGGCGACCCAAAGCGCGGTCTTGGCGTTCAGGAAAAGGAAAAGAAAGCCGACGACCAAGGCCATGCCCATGATGCCGTTTTCCAGCAAAAGGTCGATGCGGTCGGTGATCTGTTCGGCGCGGGTGCGGACGAGTTCGACATTCACGCCTTGCGGCAGGCTGGGCTGCATCTGATCGGCGACGGCCTGCACAATGGCCTGCATGCGCACGGCATCGCCTTCGGCGGAACGGTCCACCCGGACGGTCATGGCGGGGCTGTCGCCGACATAGAAGGCGCGGTTGCGGTCGCTGCCGGTAAGATAGACTTTGGCCACGTCGCCGATGGTCAGCTTGGTGCCATCCGGCGCGGATTTCAAAACGATAGCGGAAATGGCGGCGACATCGCGCGCCGCCTCGCCGCTGCGGACGCGGGCCGAGCCAGCGAGTTCGCCCGCCGGGGCCGCGCGGGTTTCGGCGGCAA
Organism: Neogemmobacter tilapiae; assembly: GCF_014652215.1. GTDB lineage: Bacteria > Pseudomonadota > Alphaproteobacteria > Rhodobacterales > Rhodobacteraceae > Neogemmobacter > Neogemmobacter tilapiae. The sequence continues at coordinate 133,773 of NZ_BMYJ01000005.1, forward strand.
TGGCATCGGCAATTTCCTGCATGGTCAGGTCATGGCGCAAAAGTTCGGGGACTGGCACTTCGACGAGGGTTTCGGGGGCGGCAAAGCCCTGAATCGTGGTGCGTGTGATGCCTTGTGCAAAGAGGCGGGCGACGAGTTCATCGGCGAAACGGCCCAGTTGATCGACGCTGACGGGGCCGGTGATGACGACATCGGTGACCTGATCGCGCCAGTTGGAGCGGCTGATCTGCGGCTCTTCAGCGCCTTCGGGCAGGTCGCCCGCTTGATCGACGGCGGTCTGCACGTCTTCGGCGGCCTGACCGAGATCGTGGCCGGGTTCAAATTCAAGAGTGATGCGTCCCGAGCCTTCGGTGGCGCGGGACGAAACATCGGTGACGCCATCGACGACGAGAAGGGCCGGTTCCAGCACCTGAATAATGCCGCGATCCACATCTTCGGCACCTGCGCCGGACCAAGGCACACGAACGACGATTTCGGCCTGCACGACATCGGGGAAATACTGGGCGCGCATACGGGTCAGCGCCATGAGGCCAAGGGCGACCATGAGCAGAAGCAGGAGATTGGGCAGGGTGCGGTGGCGGGCGAAATAGCTGATGAAACCCTGGGCGTCGCTGGGAGGGGTGGCCATCTGTCAGCCCCCCAGACGGGTTTGCAGATCGCGCAAAGCGGCGTCGGTGACGCGGTCCTGTTCGACGAGTTTCATCAGTTCGGCGCGTTCGGCGTCATCGAGTTGGGTGGCGGCCCGGATTTGGGCCAGAAGGGTGGCTTTCTGGGCCTGATCCAGTTGCAGGGCGGCCCCTTCATCCGGGCGGACGGGGTTGACCTTGATGCCTGCGCCCAAAAGGGCGGTGCGGTTGCGGATCACTTCGCGGCCCGCAAGGGCAGAGGCGTCGATGATCAGGGCGTCGCCTTGGCGGTGGAGGGTGGTGACATCGAAGGATTCAAGCCGATCCTCAGCGCCCAAAAGCAGGATTTTACCGTCGCCGCCCAAAGCGGCGGCGGGGATCATGGCGACATTGGACAGGGGCCCTAGACCGATGGAAAGGGTAACGAAATCGCCGGGACGAAGGGGGGGGCGATCGTTGAGCGCGGCATAGACCAGACGGCCGGTTTGGCCGGAGCCGACCGCCGCCCCGGCACGGATCAGGCGGCCTGTGGCGGTCAGGGCGGAAGCGCCGGAATCGAGCCGGGCGGCGACGGCAAGCGGAAGGATCTGGCCGTTGTCATCGACGAGGCCGCCAAAAGCCGCCGTGGGCACGCGGAAAGCCACCTCAAGCGCGCCGGGGTCAATCAACTGGGCCAGAACCTCGCCCGCGCTAACCTTGCCGCCCAAGCCGACGGTGACGCTGTCCAAAAGGCCGTCGAATGTGGCCTTGACCTCGGTTTCCGCCAAGGCCCTTTCGGCCTGATCCAGCGCGATGGCCGCCTGATCGACGGATGTGGCGGCCAAGGCGACAGCGGTTTCGCCCTGACTGACGGCGGAACGTTGGGATAGCACTGCCTGATCGGCGCTGGAGGCGGCGAGGGCCGCGGTTTCGACGGCGGCGTCGCTGCCGATGCCGCGCGTCAGCAGGTCGCGCTGGCGGGTCAGGGCCTGCGCGCGGAGTTCAGCCTGGGCCTGCGCTGCGGTCAATTCGTCGCGGGTGATGGCCAGCGCGCGAGTGGATTCGTCGGCCTCGGCCTTGGCGCGGGCCAGATCGGCGGCGGCCAGATCGCGGCTGGCTTGGGCATCGGCGGGGTCGATGCGCAACAGAACCTCGCCCGTCTTGACGGCGCGGCCATCGGCCAGACCCTCGGCCAGCCAGATCACCTCACCCGCCGCCCCGGCACGGAGTTCGACGGAACGCAGGGCGCGGACCTCGCCATAGGCGGTCAGGATGGGGGCGATTTCGGTGGGGGTGATGGTCAGTACGGCGGCGGTGAAAACCCGTTCCTCGGCCCCCTGCCCCGGACGCCCGCCTTCGGCCTGTTGCGGTTGGGTGGCATCGCGGATGACCCATGCGGCGGCCAAAAGCAGGGCCAAGGCGACCAGAACCAAAGCCAGACCGATGAAAGAACGTATCAGAAACCGCATGAACCCGCCTGTGCCTTGCCCTGCCGCAATCTACGCCGGTTTTGCCATCCGGCAAACCGGCCCGTTCAGGGATAACGTCACCGTGTAGGGTTTCCGTCGCAGAAGATCGTGAAATTTTACAGGCAGGGGTTGGAAACCGGCAATCGGGGCATTTTCACAATGCTTTCCGTGGCCAAGGGGTCTGAAAAGGCGTTCATCATGGCCAAAATCCCCTCATCCGACTGAATTTCTGCGCAACTCTTGGGATCCATCGCCCGATTGAAGCTTTGCTCATAGAATTTGATCAGGGGCGCGGGATCCTGCGGAGGATAGGCGTTTTCGGCTGCAAAGCGCAGAACGCGCATGAAATTCTGTTCAAGACCAGCCTGAAGCTGTGTTTCCGCCGGGCGGCATTGCCGGGCGATGTTCAGCAACTCTCCGGTGATCATCAGCGCGCATCCGACAGCGCCGCCTTCGCTGGAATCAGTTGCTACAATGCCGTTGGCATAGCGGGATACCGTAACGCCGTTTTGCAATTCGAGGTGTTCGGATTTTCCATCGGTCGATTTCACCACCTGTTCGGCATGGTCGCGGAAGAGGGCGTCATAGTCGACCAGTTCCTGCGCCTGCAATGCACTGCCGCAGAGCAAAGCCAGCCCGTAAAGCCAAAATCTCATCCCAGTTCCTTTAGCCGCGCCTGAAGGGCCAAGAGATCGGCCCAAGCCTCGCGCTTGGCCCCCGGATTGCGCAGAAGATAGGCGGGGTGCAGCATCGGCAAGAGGGGCTTGCCCCAAGCCTGCGCCCAGTTGCCCCGCGCGCGGGTGATGCCCCGCCCGCCGGTCAGGGCGAAAAGCGGCGTGTTGCCCATGACCACCAGCAGGTCGGGGGCGATCAGTTCGACATGCCGGGCCAGAAACGGCTGCATCATAGCAACCTCGGCCGGTTCGGGGTCACGGTTGTTCGGCGGCCGCCAAGGCATGACATTGGTAATGTAAAGCGACGTCGCAGGATCAGGCGAGGTGCGAGACAGGCCGATGGCGGCGAACATGCGGTCGAGGAGTTGGCCCGCACGGCCAACAAAGGGGCGGCCTTCGATATCCTCATCCCGGCCAGGGGCTTCGCCAATGATCATCACCCGCGCCTGCGGGTTGCCATCGGCAAAGACGGTGCGCTTGGCGCCCTTTTTCATCTCGCAATGGTCATAGGCGGCAAGGGCCTCGGCCAAAGCATCCAGCGATGGGGCGTTGTTCGCGGCGATCTTGGCCACGGCGACCGGATCGACCTGTTCCATCATGGGTTCGGGCGGGGGGGCGGCCTTGGCTTTGGTGGGGGCCGTTGGGCGGGTGTCGGTCAGGGCATAGCGGTCAAGCGAGGCTTCGCCGATGACATCGGTGACGCCCATTTCGACCTGCCATTCCAGCAGGGCAAGGGCCGTCGGCCCATCCAGCGCATCCATGTCCAAGGCGATTCCCATGGGGCGAAGCTAGTCGATGCCCGTGCCCCGCGCCAGCCCGCTTGCCGCATGGGGGGGCATGGGTTAACAGGGGCCAACAGCATGATGGGGACGCCGATGAAGCACCTGAGCCTTGCCCTTTTTCTGGGGCTTGCCCCTTTGCCCGCCTTGGCAGAACTGGACCTGCCCTATCTGAAAGAGGCCACGTCCAAGCATGGGCCTTTGACGATTGTCGATGCCGATCTGGATGGATTTCCGGGGCATCAACTGGCGCTGAACGGGACGGCGGTGGACGGCACGCAGGATGCTTTCGTCGATATCGTGCAGGTGATCGCCAAGCCCGGAGCGGCGGATGTCGATCTGGTGTTGCTGGCGGTGGCGAGCGGGGGAAATGCCTGCCCGACGCTGTGGCAATGGGTGGAGGTTTCGGCCAGCGGGGCAACGCCGAATGAGGCTTTCGGCACCTGTTCAGAGGGGTTGTTGGACCTACGGACGGAAGGGGCGTCGGTGGTGATCGACATGGCGAGCTTTGATCCGGCGGTGCAGAAGGTGAGCTATGCCTATGCGGGGGAATCGGTGATCGAAACCATCGTGCCGTTTTCCGATGCGGGGGCTGTGGCCGCGGGTGCAGGCGATCAGGTGACGCGCTGGGTGGGTCGGCATCCGATGATGCCGTTTGAGGATGCAGGCGAGCGGCTGCGGTTCAAGGCAATCATGACGGAAGAACAGGTTTTTGAACTGGCGGGCCGGGTGACGGTGGCGAGTGAGGCCTATGAGGCGGATGGGTTCGTGCTGGGCGAAGGGTTTGACCCGAACAGCGGCGGCGATGTGGCGGGGCTTTGGGGTATCCGGATTGCCGATGGGGCGCCCTTTGCGATCTTTCGCACGACGGGCGAGGAGCCGCAAATCTTTGGGCTTTCGGATGTGGATCAGCCGGGGGCGATCCGGTTGGAGGATTTGCCTGCTGTGGCCGATACCTATCTGTCGGGGTTGGAAGAATGAGCTTTCGCGCGCGCCACCTTCTGGGCATCGAACATCTGGCCCCGGACGAAATCCGCGCCGTGCTGGATTTGGCCGACCGCTATGTCGATCTGAACCGGCGGACGGTGAAGCAGTCAGACGTTTTGGCGGGGCTGACGCAGATCAACATGTTCTTTGAGAACTCGACCCGGACGCAGGCCAGTTTTGAACTGGCGGGCAAGCGTTTGGGGGCGGATGTGATGAACATGTCGGTGGCCTCTTCCAGTGTGAAGAAGGGTGAGACGCTGATTGATACCGCGATGACGCTGAACGCGATGCACCCGGATTTGCTGGTGGTGCGGCATCCTTCCTCGGGCGCGGTGAACCTTTTGGCGTCCAAGGTGAATTGCGCGGTCTTGAACGCGGGGGATGGGCGGCATGAACATCCGACGCAGGCTTTGCTGGATGCGCTGACCATCCGGCGGGCGAAGGGGCGGATCCAGCGGTTGACGGTGGCGATTTGTGGGGACATCGCGCACAGCCGGGTGGCGCGGTCGAACCTGATCTTGCTGGGCAAGATGGAAAACCGCATCCGGCTGATCGCGCCGCCAACGCTGATGCCTGCGGGCGTGGGAGAGTTCGGGTGTGAGCTGTATGACGATATGGCAAAGGGGCTGGAAGGGGCGGATGTGGTGATGATGCTGCGTCTGCAAAAGGAGCGGATGGATGGGGGGTTTATCCCCTCTGAACGCGAGTATTACCACCGCTACGGCCTGGACGCCGATAAGCTGGCCCATGCGAAACCGGACGCCATTGTGATGCACCCCGGCCCGATGAACCGGGGGGTGGAGATTGACGGGGAACTGGCGGATGACATCAACCGGTCGGTTATTCAGGATCAGGTGGAGATGGGGGTCGCGGTCAGGATGGCCTGCATGGACCTGCTGGCGCGGAACCTGCGGGCCGAACGCGGGCGGGCAGCGGTGGGGGTGATGGTGTGAGCAAGCGGCCCATGTCGGATGCACGGATCGGGGGGATGGTGGCGACGGGGGTGCTGGTCGCGCTGTTCCTGTTCGTGGGGCTGTTTGTCTGGGTGGGGTCGTAGGGTGGGTACCGTGGCGAGTATGGTGGGTTCCGCCCACCTTACGGGATTCCATTCCTGGGAAGAGGGGTTGCGCCCGACTTACAAAAGATTCCCTTTCGTCAATTGCGGACGCAACTCATGAATCCGGCAGAGTTTCATTCTTCCCTGCCGCAGGAATTGTCTGCGATTTTTCAGAACGACGAACATATCATTTGGGTCGGCAAGCCGCGTAGTTTTGTTCTGATAACAGCGTTCGATTACATATCTCTGGCGGTTTCCTGCTTTTTTCTGATTGTTTGTTTATTTGTTACGTTGTTGAGCGTTCTGTCTCTTGAAATTATGGCTCTTGTCGTTTCTCTTCCTCCATTGGTGCCGCTTTGGTTCTTTGCGATCTATAGAACCAAAACGCGATCAAAATATCTGCGAGCCACAACTTATGTAATTACAAATAAGGCAGTCTATTTTTATTGTTCCGAAGCGCCGGTGGAGGCGCGAAAAATTTCTTTTGAATCTAAAGATATTAATATCCAAGGATACTTCTATCCCGCCATTTATTTTCGGCAGCCTGACTATACCGAGCATTGGGTGAATGGATATCTGACTTGGCCCAATCCAAACCAGCTAAACGGATTCTTCGGTTTATTGGATGTCGAAACACCCATGGACCACCTTCGAACATTGGCTTCCGTGAAAAACGCTGGACAACGTCAACTATGACCCCAAACTGGCGGACCCACTTCCATCCCGGTGAAACCCTGCTGTGGCAGGGTGCCCCTGTTCCCGGTTTTCATCAGCGGGGCAAGGCTTTGTTCCTGATGATCTTTGGTCTGCCCTTTCTGATCATCGGCGTGGCCATCTTTTTCTTTGGCCTGCATCGGCTGACCCAAGCCGCCACGGTTTCTGACGCGGGGCTGGCGGTGTTTTTCACCGCTTTTGGTTTGCCCTTTGGTGGGCTGGGCGGGTTTCTGGTCTTTGGCCCGATCCTCACCGCGCGGACGGATGCGCGGCATCTGCGGTATGCTTTGACGGACCGCGCCGCCTATATCTGGCGGGCTTGGCCGGTGGAGAAGCTGGAGGTCTATCCGATCTTGCCACAGACGGCGCTGGAGCTGGAAAAGGGCAAGGGGGCGGATACGGTCTGGCTGCATGCGCGGGTGGAACGGGATTCCGAGGGCAATTTGGCGACCGTGCATATCGGGTTTCGCAACATTGCCGAGGGGGAAAGGGTCTTTCGCCTGATCCGGGAAATTCAGACGGGAGAAGCGGAATGACACCGGATTGGCGTGATTATCTGGACCCGGATGAACGCCTTGTCTGGACGGGAAAACCGCGCCGTAGCTATGCCTTTTTGAACCAAGGCGACGCCTTGTCATTCTTGGTCGGAATCTTCGTGGTGCTGATCTATCTGGCGCTTATCGCATCCTCGGTGACGCAAGGGGAAGGTGCGCGTGGCGCCGTAGTCGCTTTAGCCGTGTCACCAGCTCTGATGCTTTTTGGCTGGGCATCCATCGGTCGGACTTTGTTGCGTATGCGCTACCTCTCGCACACCGCCTATGCCATCACCGACAAGCGGGCCGTTGTGTTTTGTGGCCATCCGGTTCCAATACTTGCCAGTTATTCAGCTCGGAAGGGTGAATTTCACTGGAAAGGGTCGCTGTTCCCATCCATTCTCTTTACCCCAAAATTCGAGGCACATCTGGCCCAAGAGCATAGCGCTTTTTTGCCGCTCTTAGGGCGTAAGGATTATTTCCTTTCCTGCAATCCTATGCTTCTTAATGGTTTTTTCGACCTGAGCGACCGTGACGGAGCGCTGAAACATATACGCGCGATTGATGGGAAGGAGGCGCAGGGATGACTGTTTCAGCCGACTGGCGTGATTACCTCGACCCCGACGAAAACCTGCTGTGGACGGGCCGTCCGGCGCAGGGGATGCGCTATACGCGCAAGCGGATTGGGGCGAGTTTTGTGGGGTTGTTCGTGCTGGGATTTTCGCTGTTCTGGACGGCGGGGGCCTCGGCCGGGTTGTGGATGGGGGAATGGCGGAACACGGATACGGTGATGTTCTGGTTCTTTATCCTGTTCCCCATCTTTGGCCTGCCCTTTGTGGGCTTGGGTCTTTACGCGACCGTGGGGCATTTCTTTCACGACCGGAACACGCGGGCGAAAACGCTTTATGCGCTGACCAACCGGCGGGCCCTGATCCTTGTGGCGGGGCGGAAGGTGAGTGTGAAAAGCTGGCCGATCCGGCCCGAGACGGTGATCGACTATGAGCCGGGGCCTGAGGCGAACATCTATGTGGCGACGGAAACGCATACCGACAGCGAGGGTGACAAGAGCCATACGCGGGTGGGTTTCGACTTGATCACCGAAGGCGAGAAAGTCTATCGCCTGATCCGCCAGATCCAGACGGGCGCAGTCGCGGAAGGAAAGCCATGATCCTGCATTTCACCAATCTTCGCCTGATCGACCCGGAAGCACTGTCCGAGGATGAGGGCAGTCTGACCGTGGAAAACGGCGTGATCACCGCGCGGGATGGCGCGGCCGCCAAGGGGGCGCGGGTGATTGATGGGCAGGGCAAGTGTCTGGCACCGGGGATTGTCGATTGGGGGGTGAAGATTGGCGAGCCGGGGGAGCGGCATCGGGAGTCTTTCCGCTCGGCGGGGCTGGCGGCGGCGGCGGGTGGGGTGACGACGATCATCGCGCGGCCCGATACGAAACCCGCGATTGATACGCCGGAGACGCTGGAATTCGTGACGCGGCGGGCGGCGGAAAGCGTGGTGCGGATCCGGCATATGGCGGCGCTGACCAAGGGGCGCGAGGGCGCGGAAATGACCGAGATCGGCTTTCTGCGCGATGCCGGGGCGATTGCGTTTTCGGATGTGGATCGTGTGGCGGTGAACACCAAGGCGCTGGGTCGGGCCTTGACCTATGCGCGGTCGCTGGGGGCTTTGGTGGTGGGGCATCCGCAGGAGCCGGGGCTTTCGGCGGGGTCTGCGGTGACATCGGGAAAATTTGCGAGCCTGCGGGGCCTGCCGGGGGTGCATCCTTTGGCCGAACGGATGGGCTTTGACCGCGATATGGGCTTGGTCGAAATGACCGGGGTCGCCTATCACGCCGATCAGGTGACGACGGCGCGGACGCTGCCCGCCTTGCAGCGGGCCAAGGCGAATGGGCTGGATGTGACGGCGGGGGTGTCGATCCACCATCTGACCTTGAACGAAATTGATGTGGGGGATTACCGGACGTTTTTCAAACTGACGCCGCCTTTGCGGTCGGAAGAGGATCGTCTGGCGATGGTGCAGGCGGTGGCGGATGGTCTGATCGACGTGATCTGTTCGATGCATACGCCAGCGGATGAGGAGTCCAAGCGCTTGCCGTTTGAAGAGGCGGCGAGTGGGGCGGTGGGGTTGGAGACCTTCTTGCCTGCCGCGATGCGGCTGTATCATGCGGGGGCTTTATCCTTGCCGCAACTGTTCCGGGCGATGGCCTTGAACCCGGCGAAGCGCTTGGGTCTGCCGCAGGGGCGGCTTTCGGTGGGGGCCCCGGCCGATCTGGTGCTGTTTGACCCGGACGCGCCGTTCCTGCTGGACCGTTTCAAGCTGCATTCGAAATCGAAGAACACGCCCTTTGACGGACAAAGGATGGAAGGTAAGGTTCTGGCCACCTTTGTCGCCGGGGCGCAGGTTTATGGAGAGACCGTCTGATGCCAATCCTTGAAACCGCCACGGGCAGTTTGCTGCTGATTGCGGGGCTGGCCTATCTTTTGGGGTCGATCCCCTTTGGCATCCTGCTGACGCGGGCAATGGGGCTGGGCGATCTGCGGCAGATCGGTTCGGGGAACATCGGGGCGACCAATGTACTGCGGACGGGGAACAAGGGGGCGGCAGCGGGGACACTGCTGCTGGACGCGCTGAAGGGCACGGCGGCGGTGATTCTGGCACGCTGGATCAGCGGCGGGCATGGTGATGCGATGCAATTGGCGGCCTTGATGGCGCTGATCGGGCATTGCTTTCCCCTCTGGCTGCGGTTCAAGGGCGGCAAGGGTGTGGCAACCTTTCTGGGGGTCTGCTTTGGGCTGAACCTGTGGCTGGGTCTGGGGATCTGTGCCGTTTGGTTGGCGGCGGTTTTGGTGACGCGAATTTCATCGGTGGGGGCTTTGGCGGCGGCCTGGTCACTGATCATCTGGGTCTTGGTGCTGGGCATGGGGGAATTGTTCGGCCTGTCGTTGGTTCTGACCGTGCTGATCTATTGGCGGCATTCGGCGAATATCGCCCGGCTGAAGGCCGGGACAGAGCCGAAGGTGGGGCAAAAAGCCAAGGCTTGATATTTTCGTCGCGTCTGTTATTTCTGTCATGACAGAAATGAGTGAGTCGCCGATGGACCTGACCCCTGCCATGCAGAACTTTATCCTCCACTGGGGGGAAATGGGCACCAAATGGGGGGTGAACCGTTCTGTGGCGCAGATCCATGCGCTTTTGCACATTTCGCCCGAACCGCTGACCGCGGAGGATATTGCCGACACTTTGGGTCTGGCGCGGTCGAATGTGTCGACGGGAATCAAGGAATTGCAGGCCTGGAAGCTGGTGAAGGCGACACGCAATCTGGGCGACCGGCGGGATTTCTTTACTTCGGTTCAGGATATGTTTGAACTGGCGCATGTGGTGATCGAAGGGCGGCGGGCGCGGGAGTTTCAGCCGACGATTGAGGCTTTGCGGGCGGTGAGCGCGGAGGCTGAGGGCGACGGCACGCCAGCGCATGTGGTGAAGCGGATGCAGGAAACGCGCGAGATGATGGAGCTGTTCGACGGCTGGTATCAGGACGTGGCGCGTCTGCCGCGTCTGGTGCAGATGGCTGCGATCCGGCTGGGGGCCAAGGTGGCCAGGTTCCTGCCGAAGTAAAAAATTTGCGCTGATTTTTCGGGGAGTACAGAAATGACCGTATCAAAAGAAATGATCCCCTTGGACCCTATCGCCTTTTTCGCCGCTTTGGTGCTTTCCCCTTTTGTCGTCACGCTGATGACGTTTTACCTGCTTGTGCCGATGAGGGCGCTGATCTTGGGGCTGCCGGTCTATCTGGCGCTTGGAACGCCGGTGCTTTTGTGGATGGTGGGGCGCTATCCACCGGTTTTTGCGACCTATGCCGGGGCGGGACTGGTGGTCAATCTGGCGCTTGTGATCTTTTGCCGGTGGCTGGCCGAATTCCGCGACGGCATGGAGTTGATGACCGTGCTGGCCACCATCGGCTTTCTGTTCGCCCCGCTTTGGGCAGGGTGCTTTGCCTGGCTTTACCGCAGCTTTTATCGCGTCCGCTTTGCAAGCGGGGCGGTGAACAACCCGATCCTCAAACTGAAGGAGATGATGAAATGATCTATCTGGCGTTTTTCTTGGTGGCGCTGGTCACTTTGCTTGGCTTGACCGCGATGATCTTGCGCATCGGTCGCGCGCTGGGGGAATGCCCCAGCAAGGGGCGGGCAGCGCGGGCCGCCTCGATCACCATTGCGACCGGCTTTGTGGCGATCGGGCTGGGGGGTGTCAGCATCATTGCGGCGGGTCTGGCCATGGCCGATGCGGGCGGAGCTGCTGCTCTGTTTGCGGTGGGGCTGGCCTGTGTGACCCTTGGCTTGGGCTTTACCCATGCTGTGACCCTGCTGCGGGAAACCGTCAGCGCGGCACCCGTGCCTATGGAGCCAGTGTTGGCCGGGGTGTAAGGTGGGCGGCCTTAAAGCCGCCCTTCGCCATAAATGCGCGTGAGGTCGCCCGCCCATTCGCCGTGGAAACGGTCCAGCCAGCGGTCGGCCTGCACTTTGCCCGAGGCGAGATTGGCGTGCAGCGGGGCCAGAAGCGCCTGTTCGTCCATGCCCCGCGCGGCAAGGCCCGCATGGGACAGATCGACCGCCGCGCGGGCCAAATCCATGATCTTCACCCCACCCGCCTGCCCCTGCAAACCGTCAACCGAGGCGGCGACGCGCAGGCCTTCGCGGGTTTCAGCGTCCAGCCCCTTGACCAGATCCCAGGCGGCATCGAGTGCGCCTTGATCATACATCAGCCCAACCCAAAAGGCGGGAAGGGCGATGACATGGCCGCGATCCCCGCAATCGGCGCCGCGCATTTCGATGTATTTCTTGACCCGCGCCTCGGGGAAGACCGTCGTCATATGGTCGGCCCAATCGGAAAGGGTGGGCTTTTCGCCGGGAAGGGCGGGGAGTTCGCCGCGCAGGAAATCGCGGAAAGACTGGCCCAAGGCGTTGATGTATTTGCCATCGCGGTAGACGAAATACATCGGCACATCGAGAACCCAATCGACATAGGCTTGGAATCCCATGCCCTGATCAAAGGCAAAGGGCAGCATGCCCGTACGGGCATTGTCGAGACCGCGCCAGATGCGGGAACGCCAGCTTTTGTGGCCGTTCAACTGGCCGTCAAAGAAGGGCGATGAGGCAAACAGCGCCGTCGCCACCGGCTGCAAGGCCAAGGAAACGCGCAGTTTCTTGACCATATCCGCCTCGGACGCGTAGTCGAGGTTCACCTGCACGGTGCTGGTGCGATACATCATCTGGGTGCCGTGGGTGCCGACGCGGCCCATGTAATCGGTCATCAGGCGATAGCGGCCCTTGGGCATGACCGGCATCTGCGCGCCTGACCAGATGGGGGCGGCCCCAATGCCAAGGAAAGCGACGCCCATCGGGTCGGCGATGGCGCGAACCTCGGTCATATGGTTGTCGAATTCGGCGGCAGTTTCATGCGTGCTGACCAGCGGTGCGCCGGAAAGTTCGAACTGACCGCCGGGTTCCAAGGAAATGTTGGCACCATTGCGGGTCAGGCCGATGATATGGTCTTGCTCCATCACCGGGGTCCAGCCGAAACGGTCGCGCAAACCTTCGAGCAGGGCCTTGACGGAACGGGGGCCGTCATAGGGCAAGGGTTCCAGCGTGTCGGTCAGGAAGCCGAACTTTTCATGTTCGGTGCCCAAGCGCCATTCGGACTTCGGCTTGCAGCCGCTTTCCATATAGGCGGCGAGTTGGTCAAAACTTTCGATCAGGCCGCCGCCGGATTGTGGGATGGACATGGGGTTGGCTCCGTTCGCTGATCGGAGGCTAGGGGTGACGCTGGCGCGCGGTCAAGTCAAGGCCAGAAGCGACGGCCTGCGCCAGATGACAGGGCCGATGGTGGCCGCGCCATGACCGACGGTCAGACCCTTGTGGCCCGAAGCGGGGCCGTTGCCGTCTAGGGCGGCGATGAGGGCCTGGCTGTCCATGCCGGGCAAGGCGGCAAAGGCGTCAAACAGGGCGGCGGTGCCCTGGGCATCGACGGGAATCAGCAAGGCCTGGCCATCGGCCTGTTTCAACCGCCAGAAGCGGCGACCGCCGGCATGGGAGAGGCGCAGTTCGGCCAGTTCGCGGACGGAAACGAAACCACCGCCATCGGGGCCGAAATAGCTGATCTGGGCCTCGTCCACCTCGACAATTCCGGGTGCGGTGATGTCCTGGCCAAAGCGCAGGCGGCGGATGGCGAGAAGGGCGAACCACGCGGCGACAAGGGCCAAGGTGCCGCCCAGCAACAAGGGGATGATGCCGCCGCGCAGCGCGAACCAAAGGCCAAGCAGGGCGACGAGGCCAGCGATGATCACCTCACGCGCGGCCCAGAATTTGGCTTGCAGTTCCGGGCGGATCATAGGGGCACCTTTTGGGGTTCTTGAAAGAGGACCAGCGCCATGGCGGCGCGGGGGGAAAAGCCGATGGCGGCATAAGCGCGGGCGGCTTTGTCGGAGGCGGCGAAAAGGACGGCACGGGCGACGCCTTGCTTGCGAGCCTCGGCCAGATGCAGGGCGACAGCGCGACGGGCATGGCCTTGGGCACGGCGTTCGGGCGGGGTATAGACGCCGCCGATCTGGACGATTTCGGGCAACCGGGCGTTGAAACCCGTCAGGGCAACGGGCTGATCGTTGTGGAACAGGATGCGGTGGCTGTCGGCCGGCAGCCAATGGGCGATGTCCTGTTCGGCAAGTTGGCGGGCTTCGCTTGCGGGGGTACCAAGGATTTCAAGATGATAGGCGATGCGCCATGCGGTGATCTGGGGAAGATCGGTGGGGGTGATGGAGCGGAGTTGATAGTCTTGGGTGTCGGGCAGGATCAGGCGATCAAGGACCAGTTCAAAGCCGGGTTCATCTTTGTTTACGCGACAGGGGGCGTCTTGCAGGCCCAGCGCGCGGATCAGGGGGCGGGTTTGATCAGCAGGGCCGATCAGGCCGGTGAGGGTTTCGCCTTTCAGGGTTGCGGCGAAGGCGGGGGCGTCTTGGGGGGCAAAGCAGGGCATGACCATGCCGGATTGGCTGAGACCCAGCGCGCCACGGCCCAGCCAGAAGCGCATGGCATGGGGATGGCTATCGGTGAACCCATACGCGCGGAGGTTGGCCAAGGGGAACATCGCGCCTTCGACATGGGCGAGAAGATGGGATTCGAGGGCGGATTGGTCTGAAGGGAGGGCGGGGCGGATCATGGGGAAGGCCACCCTAAGAACGGGGTATCAGGCAGAGCCCCTCCTCCCCATCCCTCCCCCACAAAGGGGGGAGGGGGGCGCGTCGAACGCCTGTGACCCTGTTTGACTTCGCAGAAAGGGTGCCCCCTCCCCCCCTGTGGGGGAGGATGGGAGGGGGGGCTTGTGAGAAAGCTCACCGCCAATCCCCCAGCGCCGCTTGCCAAAGCGTAATCGCCGCCACCGCTGCGGTGTCGGCGCGGAGGATGCGGGGGCCGAGGCTGGCTTGGACGACTTGCGGCATGGCCGCCAGCCGGGCCTGTTCGCGTTCGGAAAAGCCGCCTTCGGGGCCGATGAGAATGGCCCAAGGGCCGCGTTCCTGCCTGGAAAGCACGGTGGCCGCACCGGTGAGATGTTCGTTGCACCACAAGAGGTGGCGGTCGGCGGGCCAGGTGGCTAGAACCTTGTCCAGCGCTTGCAGCTCATCGACGGGGGGAACAAAGGTGCCTTCGCATTGCTCGGCGGCCTCCAGAGCGTGGGCTTGCAGGCGATCCTGCCGGATGCGGTCTGCGTTGGTGTGTTGGGTCTGGACGGGCATGATGCGCGCCGCCCCCAGTTCCACCGCCTTTTCGACGATGAAATCGGTGCGGGCTTTTTTGATCGGCGCGAAAAGCAGCCAGAGGTCGGGGGGCATCTGTTGGGGGCGCGTTTGTTCGACGCAGGTCAGCACGCCCCCCCTTTTGCCCGCCTGTGCCACCGTAGCCCGCCATTCGCCATCCTGCCCGTTGAACAGGCGCAGGGCGGCACCGGGGCCAAGGCGCATGACGCCGAAAAGGTAATGCGCCTGATCGGGGTTCAAGCCGACGGCTTGCCCTGAACCAAGGGGCTGATCTACAAACAATCTGATCTTTGCTTCGGCCATGGAAGGCAACTTATGATCCCGTCCGATGAAATGCCAGAGGCGGGAACCGTCGCCGATGCGCCGCGCGGCAATTGGGTGGACAGCATCGCCCCAAGCTGGTCGCGCCCCTATCTGCGGCTGTCGCGCGCGGATCGGCCCATCGGCACATGGCTTTTGTTCTTGCCCTGCCTTTGGGGTATTGCCTTGGCGGCCAATCTGGATGGGTTTCGCGCTTGGGACATCTGGCTGGCCTTGTCCTGCGGGATGGGCGCTTTTCTGATGCGGGGGGCGGGTTGCACCTGGAACGATATCACCGACCGCGACATTGATGCGCAGGTGGCGCGGACGAAGTCGCGGCCGCTGCCCGCAGGTCAGGTGACGGTGCGGCAGGCGGTGGTCTGGATGGTGGTTCAGACAGTGATCGCGGCTGGAATCCTATTCACTTATAACGCTACGGCCATATTGCTGGGGATTGCGGCGCTGATTCCGGTGGCGATTTACCCTTTTGCCAAACGGTTCACCTGGTGGCCGCAGGCCTTTCTGGGCGTTGCGTTCAACTGGGGTGCTTTGCTGGGCTTTGCCGCCCATGCGGGGACCATCACGCCAGCCGCCTTGGTGCTGTATCTGGCGGGTGTGGTCTGGACGCTGTTCTATGACACGATCTATGCGCATCAGGACAAGGAAGACGATGCGCTGATCGGGGTGAAATCGACGGCGCGGTTGTTTGGGCAGAACACGCTGAAATGGTTGGCGTGGTTTCTGGTGATCACGGTCAGCCTGCTGTCGCTGTCGGTGATCCTGACGCTGGTGGAGCAGGATCGACCCTTGGCGCTGCTTTTAGGCTTGGCGGGGGTTTGGGCTTTCGGGCTGCATCTGCATTGGCAGTTGCGGCAATTGAACCCGGATGATCCGGAGGTTTGCCTGCGGCTGTTCCGGTCGAACCGGGATACGGGGCTGATCCTTGCGCTGTTTCTTGCCGCTGCCGTGCGGCTTTGATTGAAGCGCGCGGCAGCAGGGCCTAGAACCTTGGCGGAATGACCTGACAGACGGCTGCCCCGTGAAACGAATCCCCGAAAAATTGCTTGCCCCTGCCGCCTTTCTGGGGGCGGCGCTCTTGGCCTTTCTGGTGGCTTTCTGGGCCTCGATCGTGGTTGAGAGCCGTTCAACGGCGGCGGTGACCTCGGCGCTTTTGAATGCGGGGATGACTTGGGCCACGGTGGAGACCGACGGTTTGCAGGTGACCCTGTCAGGCACCGCGCCGAACGAGGGGGCACGGTTTCGCGCTGTGAACATTGCGGGTGGGGTGATTGACGCCAGCCGGGTGCGGGATCTGCTGGAGGTGACACCGTTGCAGGCCATCGAAGCGCCGCGCTTTTCGGTGGAGATGCTGCGCAATGGCGATGGGATCCAGCTGATCGGGCTGTTGCCCGCGCCGGAAATGACGGATGGTGCGGAAAGCGCGGAAAAGACCAAGCTGATCGAGGAAGCCTCGGCGCTGGCGGCGGGGATGCAGGTGGATGATTTGCTGGAAACGGCGGCGTTTCCGGCACCCGAGGGATGGGAAGAGGCTTTGGCCTATGGGCTGGAGGCGCTGAAAAAGCTGCCACGGTCAAAAATCTCGGTCGGGGCAGATGCGGTGTCCATCACCGCGATTTCGGACAGCGCGGCGCAAAAGCGGCGGCTTGAGGCGGATTTGCGGGATATGAAGCCCGAGGGCGTGGCGGTAAAGATCGAGATTACGGCCCCGCGCCCGGTGCTGACGCCGTTTACGCTGCGGTTTGTGAAAGATGGCGAGGGGGCGCGGTTTGATGCCTGTTCGGCGGACACGGACCGGGCCAGGGAACGGATCATCACGGCGGGTGTTCTGGCGGGGGCCGAGGGCACGCCGGGCTGCACCGTGGGGATGGGCGTGCCCAGCCCGCGTTGGGCCGAGGCGGCAGAGGCCGGGATCAAGGCGGTGAACGAATTGGGGGCGGGGTCGGTGACCTTTTCCGATGCGGATGTGACCTTGCTGGCCGATTCGAGCGTGACACAGGCGGTGTTTGACCGTGTGGTGGGGGACTTGCAGGCCGGGATGCCGCCGGCTTTTTCGGTGAAGGCGACTTTGGCCCCGAAGGCGGAACCGGGACAAGAAGGCCCAGCGGAATTCACGGCAGAGTTGAGCGAAGAAGGACTGGTGCAGTTGCGGGGCCGTCTGGCGGATGAATTGCAGCGGAATGTGGTGGATTCCTTTGCCAAGGGCGAATTCGGGGCGGCGAAGACCTATACGGCGACGCGGTTTGACCCGAACCTGCCGCGCGGCTGGGGCATCCGGGTGCTGGCCGGTTTGGAATCGCTGTCCTATCTGGCGCATGGGTCGCTGGTGGTGCGGGCCGATACGGTGGAAGTGAAGGGCGTGACGGGTTCGCAAGAGGCGCGGGCCAAGATTGCGCAGATTCTGTCGGACAAGCTGGGTCAGGGGCAGAAGTTCAATGTCTCGGTCACTTATGACGAAAAACTGGACCCGCTGGCGGCCTTACCGACGCCCGAGGAATGTCTGGCCGACGTGCAACTGGCGCTGAAGGTGGCGAAGATCACCTTTGCGCCGGGGTCGGCCGAAATCGACGGCTCGGCATCCAAGACGATTGATGCGGTGGCCGAGGCGCTGACGCGTTGCCCGGATGTGGCGTTCGAGATTGCAGCGCATTCGGATTCGCAGGGGTCCGAGGGCGGGAACAAGGCTTTGTCGCAAGCGCGGGCCGAAGCGGTGCTGTTGTCGCTGCAAGGGCGGCGGGCACCGGTGGGGTTGATCCGGGCGGTGGGCTATGGCGAAGAGCGCCCGATTGCGGACAACGGCACGGAAGAGGGGCGCGAGGCGAACCGGCGGATCGAGATCACCCTGATTGGTGGGCCTGCGCCTGCGGCACCGGCGGAAGGGGCGGTCGCGCCGCCAGCGGAGGCATCCGCCGACGCGGCTGCGGCGACGGAAGAGGCAGGCCAAGCCGAAGAAACGCCTGCGAATGCGGCGGCTGTGGCCGTGGCCCCTGCGGCGGAAAACCCTGAGGATGCGCCCTCGGTCGCACCGGCCAGCGCGGATGTGAAACCAAAGGCGCGAGGGGATCGGAAACCGGACTAAGGCCCTTGCCAAGCCGGGCTTTTCCTTTCAGAACCATCGCATGAACCGTTTGGAATTCATCATCGCGACGGCGATCATCCTGTTCCTGGCCTTTGGCCTGGGCTGGTTCACCTATTGGATCTTGCACCGTTTTGCGCGGATTTCCGGCGAGGATATGGGCGAAGTGGACCGCTTGGCGCAGACTTTGCACGAGGCGGAAGAGATGCGGGATCAGGCGATCTTGTATCTGGAACAGCGCGAGGCGGAGCTGACGAACCAGATCGCGCAGACCGAAGCGGAATTGCGGGCGGCCATGGAAGGGCTGCGCGACGCGCGGACCGAAGCCGAAGAAATGCGGAAATATATCGAACGGATGCATTCCAACGCCTGACGGAGGGTCGGGCCTTTTTTGACAGGTGTTTCCGATGCGTTTTTTGACTTTGGCCTTGGGGCTTTTGGCTCTGCCGGTGCAGGCCGATGAGGTTTCTGATGCGATTGCGGCAGCCGGGACGGCCTATGAGGCGGGCGATCTGGGGGCTTCGGCCGAAGCGCTGAAAGCCGCCAGTAGCGGCGTGGCGCAGCAGCGTTCTGCGGCTTTGGCGGCTTTCCTGCCCGCAACGGTCGATGGCTGGACGGTTGAGGAAGACCCGAGTTTTGCAGAAGGCATGGCAATGATTGGCGGGGGTGTCGGCGCGATGAAGCGCTATACCCGCGAAGACGGCACGCAGATTTCGCTGTCGGTGATGACGGGGGGCGAGATGATCGGCGCGATGACGCAGATGTTTTCGAGCCCTGAGATGCTGGCGATGA
The DNA here is from genome assembly GCF_014652215.1 of Neogemmobacter tilapiae. Taxonomy (GTDB): domain Bacteria; phylum Pseudomonadota; class Alphaproteobacteria; order Rhodobacterales; family Rhodobacteraceae; genus Neogemmobacter; species Neogemmobacter tilapiae. Next base: position 152,599 of record NZ_BMYJ01000005.1, read on the forward strand.
TGGGCAAGGTGATCGAGGTGAAGGGCGTCTCCTTTGTCGATCAGGGCAATTCGGTGATGGCGCTGATCGGTGAAAAGGTTCTGGTGCAGGCCGAGGGTGCTGTGGCGGATCAGGTTCTGCCGCTGCTTGAACAGGTGGATCTGGAAGGGATTGCGGGTTTTGGTCAGTAACCGCCGAGCAAGGCCTGCATCAGCGCGCTGTCGGAATCGGTCAACCCGTCGACGACGTTGAAATGATGCTTGCCGGGATCGACCGTCCAAGGGCAGGCCCAGCTTTCCGATAGGGTTCGCGCCTGCCACAAAAAGGCGGGGCGTTCCTGCGCGCCAACCCAGACATGTGCCTGAACATCCTGCCGCAGCCGGTGGCGGGCGGGGCTTTCTTGGGCCACCTCATCCGCGTCCAGTTGCAGGGTTTGGTTCATTTCGGTGGCGAGCAGGGGTTCCAATTCTGCAAGCGGTGAAATTGGCACGACGCGGTCGATGCGCACGGATTGATCACCGCAGGCGAGCCTTGCCGCAAGATGGCCGCCTGCCGAATGGCCGGTGACGACCACAGGCCCGCCGACCCTTTCGCCCGCCATGGCAACGGCGCGGGCCATGTCTTGCGTCATATGCGCAATGCGGCCTTCGGGGGCGAGGGTGTAGGACGGCAGGGCGCAGGCCCAGCCGCGCGCCAAGGCCCCCGCCGCCAGATGGGACCAATCGGCGCGGCCAAAGGCCATCCAATAGCCGCCGTGGATAAAGACCATCAGCCCCTTGGCCGGACCGTCGGGCCAGAACAGATCCATCCCCTGCCGCGCGCCGGGGCCATAGGCCAGATCCTCAAACCGATGGGCGGCCCGAAAGGCGGCGGTGTCGCGGGCCCAAGCCTCCACAAGGGCATCGGCACCGGGAATGAAAGCGCCGTTCTGGTATTCCCTGTCCATATCCATTGCGCTTTGCCCCGATTTGATCAAAAATCCCGCCCAGCGCGGTTCGCCCCGGAATCGCAGGATACACAGGAAAGGCTGGGCTGCCATGCTGGATACCGTCACCGATCTTCGTTCGCTGCTGAAAGACGCTTCTTTGCTGGAAACGCGGGCCTATGTCGGCGGAGAATGGATCAACGCCGATGATGGCAGCACTTTTGACGTGCTGAACCCGGCGCGGGGGGATGTGATCGCCAAGGTGGCGAATCTTGGGCGAGCCGAGGTGGCGCGGGCGATTGCGGCGGCGAATGCGGCGATGAAGGATTGGGCGGCGCGTCCGGCGAAAGAGCGGGCGAACATCATGCGGGCCTGGTTCAACCTGATGATGGAAAATCAGGAAGACCTTGGGAAGATTTTGACAGCTGAGATGGGGAAACCTTTGGCGGAAGCCAAGGGTGAGATTGCCTATGGCGCGTCGTTCATCGAGTTCTTTGCCGAGGAGGCGAAGCGGGTTTACGGCGAAACCATCCCCGGCCATCAGCGCGACAAGCGGATCACGGTGATCAAACAGCCGATTGGGGTGGTGGGGTCCATCACGCCGTGGAATTTTCCGAATGCGATGATCACCCGGAAATGCGCGCCCGCCTTGGCCGTCGGCTGCGGCTTTGTGGCGCGACCTGCGGCGGAAACACCGCTGTCGGCGATTGCGATGGCGGTGCTGGCGGAACGGGCTGGGCTGCCGAAAGGGATTTTCGCGGTGGTTCCCAGCGCGCGGGCCTCGGATGTGGGGAAAGAGTTCTGCGAGAACCCGCTGGTGCGGAAGCTGACCTTTACGGGTTCAACCGAAGTGGGCCGCATATTGCTGCGGCAAGCGGCGGATCAGGTGATGAAATGTTCGATGGAACTGGGCGGCAATGCGCCTTTCATCGTCTTTGACGACGCCGATCTGGATGCGGCTGTGGTGGGGGCGATGGCGTCGAAATTCCGCAACAACGGGCAAACCTGCGTTTGTGCCAACCGGATTTACGTGCAGGCCGGGGTTTATGATGCCTTTGCTGCCAAACTGGCGGCAGCGGTGGCGAAAACCAAGGTTGGTGACGGCTTGGGCGAGCCGGTGGATTTTGGGCCCTTGGTGAACATGGACGCGGTGGACAAGGTCGAAGAACATGTCGCCGACGCCACCGCCAAAGGGGCCAAGGTGGTGACGGGCGGCAAGCGGCATGCCTTGGGCGGGTCGTTCTTTGAGCCGACGATCCTGACGGGTGTCACGCATGACATGATGGTGACTCGGGAAGAGACCTTTGGCCCCTTGGCCCCGCTGTTCCGGTTTGAAACAGAAGAAGAGGCCGTGCAGATGGCCAATGACACGATCTTTGGTCTGGCCAGCTATTTCTATTCGCGCGACATCGGCCGGATAACGCGCGTGCAGGAGGCGCTGGAATACGGGATTGTGGGCGTGAACACCGGGCTGATTTCGACGGCGGAGGCCCCGTTTGGCGGTGTGAAGCAGTCGGGGTTGGGCCGTGAAGGTTCGCACCACGGGATCGAGGATTATCTGGAAATGAAATACATCTGCCTGAGCGTCTGATCGCGCCTTGCGTGAAATTTTTCTGCGCTGCGTTGAGCGTGGCGCAGAAACGCCCTATGTTGGGGCCTTGGGGCAGATTGGCCCCGGCCATGTCCAAAGGACCCAATGTTAACCGAAATCCTGATCGTCGTCGCCCTGATCCTTTTGAACGGGGTGTTGGCCCTTTCGGAATTGGCCATCGTTTCAGCCCGCCCGGCCCGCTTGCGGCCCTTGGAACATCGCAGCCGCGGGGCGCGGGCGGCCTTGCGCCTTGGCGAAAATCCGGGGCGGTTTCTTTCGACGGTGCAGATCGGGATCACCTTGGTTGGGGTTTTGTCGGGCGCTTTCTCGGGGGCCACTTTGGGCGCGCGCCTGGCGGGGTTTCTGGCCTCGAAAGGCATTGATCCTGAACTGGCACAGACTTTGGGTGTCGGTGGTGTGGTCGTGCTTTTGACCTATCTTTCGCTGATCGTGGGGGAATTGGTGCCGAAGCAACTGGCCCTGCGCAACCCGGAGGCGGTGGCCATGCGCATGGCCCCGGCGATGGTGATCCTGTCAAAGGTCGGTGCGCCCATCGTCTGGCTGCTGGATATTTCAGGCCGGGCGATCCTGTTCCTTTTGGGCGTGCGCGAGGACGGCAAGGCGCGGGTGACGGAAGAAGAGGTCAAATCGATCCTGTCAGAAGCGCATGACGAAGGCGTGCTGGAATCCGAAGAGCGCGACATGATCAGCGGTGTGATGCGGCTGGCCGACCGGTCAGCGCGGGCGCTGATGACGCCACGCACGGAAATTCAGTTTCTGGACAGCGAAGCGCCGCCGGCCGAATTGATGGCCGACATCCGCCGCATCGCGCGGCCCCGGATGCCGGTGCGCAAGGCGGGTTCGGACGAAGTGCTGGGGATTGTGACGCTGGCCGATGCGTTTCAGGCGGTGTCGCGGCGTCAGGCGCTGAACATGGCCGAACTGCTGCGCGAGGTGCCGGTGGTGTCAGACCTGTCGGACGCCTTGGATGTGATGGAGGTGCTGCGGGGCAGCGAACATCACATGGCACTGGTCTATGATGAATATGGGCATTTTGAGGGGATCATCACCTCGGGCGATATCCTTGAGGCGATCACCGGGACGGTGGGCCAAAGCTTTGCCGACGAACCGGCGCTGGTGGAACGTGAGGATGGGTCGTTTCTGGTGGCGGGCTGGATGCCAGCGGATGAATTCTGCGACCGTTTCCACATGTCGCGCCCCTCGGGCGGCGATTACGAAACCGTGGCGGGGCTGGTGCTGCACCATTTGGGTCGAATGCCGGCGCTTGGCGACAAGCTGGTGGTGGAAGGCCTGTCGTTCGAGGTGATCGATATGGACGACCGGCGGATCGACAAGCTGCTGGTGGGGCGCTCTTAAACTTTCCGGGGTCTGATCCAAGGATTGCCCATTGGCGCGCGTCTGATAGGTGTGATGCTGATGGAAACCACAGACGAAAATCTGGCCCTTGCGGCGGCGGGTGGGGATGGGGCGGCTTTTGCGCTGCTGCTGTCGCGTCACTATGACCGCATTCACGGGCTGGCTTGGCGTCTGACGGGCAGTCGGGCGGATGCGCAGGATCTGACGCAAGACATCTGCGCGAACCTTGCCGCCAAGCTGCGGAACTGGCGGGCCGAGGCGCGGTTTACCACATGGCTTTACCGCGTGGTGGTGAATGCGGTGCATGACCAACGGCGGCGGCAGGCGACGCGGAGCAAGGCCGCGCAGGGCTGGGGCGATTGGGAAATTGCGCGGCAGGATGCGATCGAGGCGGAACGGGCGGCACAGGACTGGCTGGCCGAGGCGATGACGCGGCTTCCGCCCGAATTGCGCGATACGGTGGCCTTGGTTCTGGGCGAAGAGATGACACAAGCCGAGGCGGGCCTTGTGCTGGGGGTCAGCGAAGGCACCGTGGCCTGGCGGATGAGCGAAGTGAAGAAACGCCTGCGGGCAATGGCCCAAAAGGAGGGCGCGCCATGAACGACGAGTTTGACGCCCTGAGGGCCGCTTTGAAAGCCGCCCCCGCCCCCGATGCGCAAGCAAAGGCCGAGGCCATCGCACTGGCGATGAAAAATTTCGAAAGCCTCCAAGGATCGCCCGACGCGCTGCGTTCCAATTCCGAAGCCCCCGAAACGGGGGGAATTTGGAAAAGGATCGGGATGATGCTGAAAGGGATTTCTTCAAGACAGGCTTTGGCGGGGACGGCCTCGGTCGCGGCGATTTGCGTGGCCGTGGTGCTGGTGGGGGGCGATCTGCGCCGCCCGGTGATCAGCGAGGCGCAGCCCGAGGTGAAAGAGGCAGTTGGCGCGGTTGAGAATGCGCCAGCCTTGGGGGGTGAGGTTCGGTCGGTGCCAAAGCCCGTGGCCCCGGTAACGGAACTGGCGGCCCCCGAGGCGGCGGTGACGGCCCCGGCGGATGCGCCCGTGGTGGCACAGGAAAGTGCTGAGGCCGATTCAGTTGTGGTTGCCGAGCCGGAGCCGATGACGGAGATGGCTGAGGCGGAAGCGCCGGCTGCAATCGCCCCCGCGCCGAGTGGCGTGCTAGGGGGCGCTCCGGCGGGTGTTACCAGTGGGCTATTTGACGGTGGTGCTACAGACGGCCGTCAGCGCGTAGAGGCGACAGGCGAAGTGCTTTACTTGGAAGAGGCACCTGCCCCCGACGAACTGGCCCGCAAGGTGGCCAACACGGGCATCGTGGCTGACCAACTCGCCCCGGCGGAGCCCAACACCGAGGCTTTCGCCAATGAAGCGCCGAATCCGGTGAAGGTGACGGCTGAGGAACCTGTTTCGACATTCTCGATTGACGTCGATACCGCCAGCTATGCTGTGGTCAGGAACAGTCTGAATATGGGCTATCTGCCGCCGCCCGAGGCTGTGCGGATCGAGGAAATGGTGAATTATTTCCCCTATGACTATGCCGCCCCGACCGCCGAAGAGGGGGCGTTCAAGTCGAATGTCACGGTGATGCAGACCCCTTGGAACGCCGGAACGCGGTTGGTCAGCATCGGCATTCAAGGGGCTGTTCCCGAAACCGACGCCCGCCCGCCGCTGAATTTGGTGTTCCTGATTGATACCTCGGGCAGCATGGAGGACGCCAATAAACTGCCGCTTCTGGTGCAGTCCTTCCAACTGATGCTTGGGCAGCTTCGCCCGCAGGATCAGGTGGCGATTGTCACCTATGCCGGGTCTGCCGGGGTGGTGCTGGAACCGACCGCCGCCAGCGATGTGGCCAAGATCAGCGCCGCCCTTTCGAACCTTGCCGCAGGCGGTTCGACGGCGGGGGCCGAGGGGCTGGAACTGGCCTATCAGGTGGCCGCCACTATGGGCGCGGAGGGCGAGGTGAGCCGCGTTCTGCTTGCGACCGATGGCGATTTCAATGTGGGGGTTTCCGATCCCGAAGGGCTGGAAGCCTATGTTGCGAAAAAGCGGGAAACGGGGATTTACCTGTCGGTGCTGGGCTTTGGGCGCGGCAATCTGGATGATGCAATCATGCAGTCCTTGGCGCAGAACGGCAACGGGACTGCGGCCTATATCGACACGCTGAACGAGGCCCGGAAGGTGCTGGTCGATCAGCTGACCGGCGCTTTGTTCCCCATCGCGGATGACGTGAAAATTCAGGTGGAATGGAATCCGGCGGCGGTGACGGAATACCGTTTGATCGGCTATGAAACCCGCGCCCTGGCGCGCGAGGATTTCAACAACGACAAGGTGGACGCGGGAGAGATTGGCGCGGGCGTGCAGGTGACGGCGATTTATGAGGTGGTGCCCTTTGGTAGCCCCGCCCGCCTGAACGACCCGCTGCGCTATGGCGGGGCGGAGATGGTGCCCGAGGTTCCGGCGGCGGAAATGGGCTTTCTGCGGCTGCGGTCTAAAGCGCCGGGGGAGGCGGAATCCACGCTGAAGGAAACACCCATCCCGAATGCGGTCAGCGAGAATATCAGCGACGACGCCCGCTTTGCGGCCTCCATCGCGGGCTTCGGCCAGTTGCTGACGGGGGCCAAATATCTGGGCGACTGGGGCTGGGATGAGGCGATTGCCTTGGCCTTGGACGCAAGGGGCGAGGATGCCTTTGGCTATCGGATTGAGGCGGTCAATATGATGCGGATGGGGAAAACCCTTTCGGGGCAGTAGTCTAAGAATTTCGACCCAATTCTTAGACAGGTGCCGAATTTCATTGAACTTTTCAGCACGAAGGCCCGGCATTGCTGCCGGGCCTCTTTGTCATTCCTCGGGACCGTGCGGCAAGGCAAAGCTGAGTGCTGCGGCATGGCCGGTTTCATCGGCTTTGGCTGGATCATCGGGTGCGGTGGTGAAGGACGCAAGGATGACGTTCAGACCGCCGCTGGGCAAAAGCACGATGGCCTTGCCATCCGCGCCGACCACAATCGGCGCTTCGTGATGGTCACCGCCGACATAGTCCACCGTGATTTCTGCGCCGACTGCGGGCTTGCCGTCGATTAACACCTCGACCGCCAAAGGGTCGCCCTTGTGCAGCCCCATCGGGTCGGCCAGCGGGCGGATTTCCAGCCCCTTGCCAAAGGCGGCGGGAATTTCCGTCAGGGCCGAAACCACATGCGTCGCGGTTTTCACATAATGCCCACCTTCGGTCGCCCCCGGCACCTGATCCTTTGGCAGGTTCTGCCATTCGCCAGCAGCATCTTTCGACCAATAGCCATTGTCGAATTCCAGCCGGATCAGCGGCGCCTCGGTCTTTTCAAAGGCCACGAAATCCTTGCCCGGCAGGCGGGCAATATCGGTGCAGGTAAGGGCCAGATCGCAGGCCTGCAACAGGCTCACCTTTGCAGGATCATAGGCGTCGTCTCCAGCCCCATGCCCGTAAACCACATAGAATTGCCCGTGGCGTTCCGCCACCCAGGCCCCATGCGCGCTGGCGCTGGTTCCCATCATCAGGCCCAGCAGGCTGGCCGCTGTCAGTTTGCGCAAGGGAATGTTCATTCTTCTCTCCATCTGTTCGGCCCATCGCGGGCGGTCAAATGGATGCAATGTTATATCGTAGCAATCAAGAGTTAAAAGAAAGGCCCGGATTGCTCCGGGCCGATCCTTGCCAAGTCAGACGGTCGCGGTTTCCAGGGCCTTCGCCTCAATCGCCGTGGGCGTGCCAGCGCCCCGCGTGATCTCGATCTTGCGGGGTTTCAGCGCCTCGGGCACTTCGCGCACCAGATCCAGATGCAGCATGCCGTTTTCATGGACGGCCCCCGTTACGCGCACATGATCGGCCAGCGCAAAGCGGCGTTCAAAGGCGCGGGTCGCGATGCCCCGGTGCAGGAAAGCGCGGGCGGTATCCTCGGCCTGACGGCGGGCGGTGATGTGCAGGGTGGCATCCTTCACCTCGACTTGCAGATCTTCCGGCGCAAAGCCCGCGACGGCCACGGAAATGCGATAGGCATTCTCGCCCGTCTTTTCGATGTTGTAGGGCGGATAGGCGGGTTGGGCGACATCAGAGGTCAGCGCACGATCCATCAGATCGGCGATCCGGTCAAAGCCCACAGTGGCCCGATACAGGGGGGAAAAGTCGAAATTACGCATGGTCGCATCCTTTGCAAAGCGATGGTCAGATGGCCCCCCGATGGGCGGGCCTTGGGTTTCTGGCGGGCCCATCATGGCACCCGCACCCTCTTCATCTGGGAAGCCTTGGAAGGGGTTTCAAGAGGGCTGAGTGCTTGATGTCGACGGGTTGGGCTGCGAAAAGGAAGCATGAAAATGATGATTGATCAGAAGCCGACGCGCGACGAATTGGAACGCCTGACAGGGGCGGAAATGCACCTGCAAGGCTGCGATCTGGCGGGGCTGGACCTGTCGCGGCTTGATCTGTCGGGTTGGCATTTTGAACGCTGCAATCTGACCGGGGCCAAGCTGAACAGCGCGCGGCTGGAGGAAAGCCGCTTTGCCGGCTGCCGCGCGGCGGCGGCCAATTTTGTGGCGGCGCAAATTCTGGAAACGCAGATTGAGGGCGGCGATTTCAGCAATGCCAAGTTTCGCGGAGCAACCCTGACATCCGCCAAGATCAGCCGCTGCAAGATGACCGGTGCAGATTTTTCCGAGGCGCAGACGATTGGGCTGGAACTGGAGGAGGTGCTGCTGGTGCTGGCGATCCTGCCAAAACTGTCTTTCCGCAAGGCGAACCTGCGGCAGGTGGATTTTTCCGAGGCCGATTTGCGCGGCTGCGATTTTCGGGATGCCGTGTTCGAGGATTGTCGCTTGCGCGATGCGATGCTGACGACTGCGCGGTTTGAAGGGGCGGATCTGCGCGGGGCCGATCTGGGCGGGGTTAAGCTGGCGGATGCGCGCGGGTTCAAAGGTGCGATCATATCCAAAGGACAGGCGGCGGATCTGCTGGGGCAGTTGGGGCTGAAGGTGATCTGAACCCAGCTAGGGTTTGACGAATTTCGCGCCGCCGGTGGTTTTTCGTTCGCCCACGCCAATACGCTTGGCGCCAGTGCCGGGTTCAGCGGCCACGCCGCCACCTTGGCGCAGTTGCGCTTTAAGCGTCGCCACCTGTTCGGGCAGTATCATACCGAAACTGACGGTCTCACCCTCGACAACGCCAGTGCCCGAAATGATCGACACAATTCGCGAACGGCCGCCAGAACGGTCAAAAACCGGGGCCCCCGAGGTGCCGAATGTCGCCCGACAAGACAGTGCGTAAAGCCCGTCATAGCGTCCTAAAATCATGCAACGTTTTTGCCAGGAAAGATATTCCTCGCGCCCTTGGCCGTAAGATACGACGCTGATTTCCGAGTCTTGGTCGGGCAGATCGACCGAAAAGGGGGCGGCCTGGGTCGAGTCGATGCTTTGCGAAAGTTCCAGCAAGGCCACGTCTTGGCGAACCTGGGCCACGCTCGATTTGTCGGTCGCGGCATAGCCAGCCAGAACGGCCAGCTTGGCAACCCTTGAGTCCGCAATCGAGGAGCCGTTCAGATAGCCTGCCCGAAACCCAACTTGGTCGGCACTGACCGTGGCCCCATCCTGCCAAACGCAATGGGCGGCTGTCAGCACCAGATCGCGGGCGATCAAGGTGCCCGTGCAGGTGCTTTGCAGGCGGCCGTTGCTGTAGACCTCGACCCGGCCCACGGCCTCCCATCCCAAAAGCTGATAACGGCTGGTCAATGGTGTCAGGGCGCTGTCCTGCGCCAAGGCCGGGACAGCAAGGCCAAAGATCCAAGCCAGAAGGCCTGCCCAAACTCTCATGGTGCAGTCCCGTCTGGTTTCACGAATTTTGCGCCGCCGCCGCCACCACCCGAGATCACCCGAACAGAACCTGTTCGTCCGCCTTCCCCCCCGGCCACCATTTCTGCCTCTAGTGCGGCTCGGGCGGCGACGAGGGATTCGCCCAAAGGCGTGACAATGGCCAGCGGCTGCCCATCAAGATCAGCCTTGGCCGAGACGACAGAAACGACGCGCGCCACCCCGTCGCGGATCACAAAGACCGGTGCGCCAGAGGATCCGAAATCGACATTGCAGGACAGGATCAGCGTGCCGGACTGGCGGGCCAGAACCTTGCATTCCTCTTGCAGGGATGGCGCGTCATTGCGGTCATGGGCGTAGGACACGACATTCACCAGATCACCCTTGCGCGGCTTTTCATCGGTTTCATAGGGCACGACGCCGGGCAAAAGGATGGGCTGATCGAGTTCGATCAAGGCCAGATCATAAACCACGCGTTCCACCCGCTCGGCCCCTTCATAGGCGAATTCCGGATGGGGTACGGCGCGGCGGCCTTGCCGATAAGCCAAGGCCTGCCCGTTGCGCCAGCCCGCCAGAAACTCGATCTGATCGGCTGAAATCCTTTCGCCGGTTTGCATGTCGAAGAGGCAGTGTCCTGCCGTCAACACGATCTGAGGCGTGATCAGGGCGCCTGTGCAAAACCCCTGCTTGCCGATGTTAAGCCGACCAACTGCCGACCAGCCGCGCACATCATCCCCTGTGTCCAGACGACGCAATTCAGCCGCGTCTTGGGCGAGAATCGGTGCCGCCAGAGCGGCCAGACAAAGCAGGGTCAGAAGCAACCTGCGGTACACCATCCTGCCCCTCCTCGAGCGCGGCCACTTGCCGGGCCTTGGGCTGAATGTCGCTTGCCCATCAGATTCGATCAAGTGCTTTCGGCAAGGGCTTTGGGGCGGGGGCCGCCGTTGGCCCAGTCGATCAATTCGACGGTGTGGACGATGGGTATCCGCGTTCCCGAGCCGATCTGCATCATGCAGCCCAGATTTCCGGCAGCGATGATCTGGGGTTCAAGGGCGTGAAGGGTGGCGACTTTTCGGTGTTTGAGTTCGGCGGACAGGCCGGGCTGCAAAAGATTGTAAGTGCCCGCCGAGCCGCAGCAGAGATGGGGATTTTCGGGGGTGAGGACGGTGAAACCGGCCTTGCGCAGCAGGTCGGAGGGCAGGGTTTTGATCCGCTGGCCATGTTGCAGGGAACAGGCGGAATGATAGGCGACGCGCAGGGGTTCGGTGGACTGGCCCTTGGGGGCAAGGTCGGTCAGCACTTCGCTGACATCGCGGGCGAGGCTCGCGACAAGGGCGGCGTCCCGAGCGATTTCGGGGTCATTGCGGAACATATGACCATAGTCCTTGACCGTTGTGCCGCAGCCCGAGGTGTTGATGACAATGGCGTCCAGCGCGCCTTGGCGATAGGCTGCGGCAAAAGCCTTGATCTGGGACTTGGCATGGCTGTGGGCCAAGTCTGCCTTGCCCATGTGATGGGTCAGCGCGCCGCAGCAGCCTTGGCCTTCGGCAATGACAACCTCGCAGCCTAGGCGGGTCAGAACGCGGATGGTGGCGTCGTTGATATCGGTGTTCAGCGCCTTTTGGGCGCAGCCGGTCATCAGGGCGATACGCTTTCGTTGCGCGCCTTGGGGGGCAAAGGTCTGCGGGTCATCGTTGCGGCTGACGGGCGGCAGCCTTGCCGGGGCCATGTCCAGCATAGCGCGCAGGCGGGCGTCTGGAACAAGGCCCCGGAAGGGGCGGGCCAGACGGGCGGCGAACAGGGCAAGACGAAAGCGGGTGGGATAGGGGATGATGCGGGCCAGCGTGGCGCGCAGCAGGCGGTCCATCAGGGGACGTTTGTAGGTTTTCTCGATATGGGCGCGGGCGTGATCGACGAGGTGCATGTAGTGGACGCCGGAAGGACAGGTCGTCATGCAGGAAAGGCAGGACAGGCAGCGGTCAACATGCTTGACGGTCTGGGCATCGGCGGGACGGCCCTGTTCCAGCATGTCCTTGATCAGGTAAATGCGGCCGCGTGGGCTGTCGAGTTCATCGCCAAGGATTTGATAGGTGGGGCAGGTGGCGGTGCAAAAGCCGCAATGGACGCAGGACCGCAGGATCTGATTGGCGCGGGCCGTGCCGGGGTCTTGCAACTGTGCAGGGGTGAAATGGGTTTGCATCTAGGCCCCCTGCTGGGCGAACAGGCCCTTTGGATCAAACTGGTGGTAGAGGCCTTGGTTCAGCGCCTGCACCTGCGGTGAGAGGGGCAAATGGTCCTTGGCACCCCGGATGCGGATGGCATGGCCTTGGAACGAACCCAACGCCGTCCGCAGATCATGGTCGGGTTCGGTCAAAAACCAGATCAGCCCACCGCCCCAATCCATCAGATGCGCCTCGGCCCCGGCCCGTTCGATCAGCGCAGTGGCGTCCGAGGGGCGACAGATCACGCGCCAGACATCGCCCACCTGCCCGGCAAAGGGCAGAACATCGCGCAGGGCGGCCCAGTGGTCTTGCCCACCCTCGACAATCTCGGCCCCCGGCAGCAACGCGGCCAGCCGTTCCGCGCGATAGGTGACCGAGGCGGACAGGCCTTCGACCCGCACAATCGCCCCGATCCCCGGCAAATAGCCTGCCCCCGTGACGTCGTAGGGCGAACCCAGCGCCTTGGTCATGGCCGCCACCGGATCGCCCGGCACGATCAGTGTCACCACCCGTTCCGGGCGTGGTGCCAGTTTAAAAGCCAATTCGGTGATCACCCCCAGCCGCCCCCGGCTGCCTGCAAGCAATTTCACAAGATCGTAGCCCGTCACATTCTTCATCACGCGCCCGCCGTTGCGGATCACCTCGCCCCGCCCATCGACAAAACGGATGCCGATCATCGCATCACGGCAGGCCCCTGCCTGCACCCGGCGCGGCCCACTGGCATTCGTGGCGGCCACGCCTCCGATGGTGGAAACCCCGTCCCGGCCGAGCAAAGGCCCCAGACGCGGCGGTTCGAACGCCAGTTGCTGGTGTTCGGCGGCAAGGGCAGCTTCGACTTGATCCAGTGGCGTTCCTGCGCGGACCACCAAAGTCAAAGCGCCGGGTTCATAAAGGCTGATGCCGGAAAGGCCGCCCGTTTCCAGTGCAAGGCCCGCCCCCGGCCCATGCCGCGTCGCCCCACCCCGCAGAGCCAAGGGCGCATCGGCGCTGCGCACCATTTCGGCCAGTTCTTCTTCGCTTTGCGGCTGCATGGGTCCTCCACCTGCCAGACTGGCGCTGATCCGTTCGCCCTGCAACCCCCCGAAAAGGCGAAAGGCCCTGCCGGAGGAGCAGGGCCTTTGCGGGGCAGAACCGAGGGAGGAGGAACGGCCCGCCAAAGATCGCCGCGCCCCGGTTCTGGGGCGCGGCGTGGTTCTTACATGTGATAGGCGCGTTCGCCGTGCGACGACAGGTCCAGACCTTCACGCTCGGCCTCTTCCTTGACGCGCAGGCCGAGGACGATATCGACCAACTTGTAGAGGACGAAAGAGGCGATGCCTGACCAGACGATGGTGACCAGCACGCCTTTGATCTGCACCATCACCTGTGCGCCGACAGTCAGATCACCATAGTCGATCCCACCAAAGGCCGCCGAGTTGACGATGCCGGTGCCGATGGCACCGATGATGCCGCCCACGCCGTGGATGCCGAACACGTCCAAGCTGTCGTCATAGTTCAGCTTGTGCTTGACCACCGAGACAAAGAAGTAGCAGGCCACCGAAGCGACAGCGCCCAGCACGATCGAGGCCACCGGGCCGGCAAAGCCCGCCGCTGGGGTGACGGCGACCAGACCGGCAACCAAACCCGAAGCCGCACCCAGCATCGAGGCCTTGCCGCGCAGAACCAGTTCCAGCACCACCCAAGCCAGGATCGCACCGGCCGTTGCGGTAAAGGTGTTGATCATGGCCAGTGCCGCACCGCCCGTCGCTTCCAGATTGGAACCAGCGTTAAAGCCGAACCAGCCCACCCACAGCATCGAAGCACCGATCATGGTCATGGTCATCGAGTGCGGGGCCATGTTGTCCTTGCCATAGCCGATCCGCTTGCCGATCACGATGGCACCGACCAAGGCCGCGATCCCAGCATTGATGTGCACAACCGTGCCGCCTGCAAAGTCCAGCGCACCCCAGCCATAGATCAGACCGTCCGAGTCCCAGACCATATGGGCGATGGGGAAGTAGACGATGGTCACCCACAGCAGGCTGAACAGCATCAGCGCCGAGAATTTGATCCGTTCGGCAAAGGCACCGACGATCAGCGAGACGGTGATACAGGCAAAGGTCATCTGGAAGGCGATGAAGACGAATTCCGGAATGACGATGCCCGCGGTAAAGGTGGCGGCCATCGAGTCAATGGTGACGCCCGAAAGGAAGGCTTTGCCCAGCCCGCCCCAATAGGGCGAAGGCGCATCGCCAAAGGCCATCGAATAGCCCCAGAACGTCCAAGCGACGATCACCATGGCGGTGATGACGGTACATTGCATCAGCACCGACAGCATGTTTTTTGAACGGACAAGGCCGCCGTAGAACAGCGCCAGACCCGGAAGGATCATGAACAGGACCAGCAGGGTCGAGGTCATCATCCAGGCGACATCACCCTTGTCCATCACCGGCACCACTTCGGCCGCGGCCTCGGTCGCTTCAGCGGTGGCCTCCTGTGCCCAAGCGGGCAGGCCGGTCAAAAGCGACGCCGACAGCGCCCCCAGACCTGCAAGTTTTTGGTTCATCTTCATTGTTCTGTCTTCCCCTTCTCCCGCCCGCGATCAAAGCGCGTCGTCGTTGGTTTCACCGGTGCGCACGCGGACAGCCTGTTCCACATCCAGCACGAAAATCTTGCCGTCGCCGATCTTGTCGGTCTTGGCCGTCTTGGCGATTGTCGCCACAACCTGGTCGGCCATGGCATCGGCCACCACCGTTTCCAGCCGCACCTTGGGCACGAAGTTCACGGCATATTCCGCGCCGCGGTAGATTTCGGTGTGACCCGATTGCGAACCGAAGCCCTTGATCTCGGTCACCATCATTCCGCGCACGCCGATGGCGGTCAGCGCTTCGCGGACCTCTTCCAGCTTGAACGGTTTGATCGCTGCGATGATAAGTTTCACGTGCGTCCCCTTCCTTCCTGACCCGCGCAGCCTTGGATGGCCGCGATAGGGGACATCAGGAAACCGTGCTGGGATTTGAGACAAGAAATGCCGCCCGCTTTTCAGGCTGATCTGGCGAAGAATTGCACAATTTTTGCACTTATGTGCGGGCATGCCTAAAAAACTGGCGGCGGAAGAATGCGAATCGCGGTCTTGGCATCTCCCCTTTTCTGCCGAAAGCGTCTAGGATCGCATAAAAGCAAGAATGGGCAGGCAGTAGGTCATGGCGGGTGCAGGAAACGGGCGGGGTCGCCTTGTGGCGGATAAACGCTATGCGGGGGCGGCCAAGCCTGCGGCAAAGAAAGCCGCGCCAAAGACAGCGGCGAAGCCCAGCAAGACCCGGCGAACCAAGGCGCGGCCGAAACGGCAGCATGGGCTGATCATGGGGCTGATCGTGGGTTTCTTTAGCGCGATCTGGCGAGTGTTTTGGGGCATCACCTGGCGTTTGACGGCGCTGGGCTGCATCATTCTGGGCAGCATCGTTGGCTATTTCTATTCGACCTTGCCGGAAATGGAGGCGCTGCTGGACGCCCGCGCGCGGGGTTCGGTGACCATGCTGGACCGCGAGGGCAAGGTTTTCGCTTGGCGCGGGGAAACCTTTGGCGGGCAGATCAGTTCGGACACGGTGTCAGATCACCTGCGGAATGCGGTGATCGCGACGGAAGATAAGCGTTTCTACGGCCATCTGGGGGTCAGCCCCCGCGGCATCGCCAGTGCCATCCGCATCAACCTGTCGGAAGGGCGGGGGCCTTTGCAGGGCAACGGCGGTTCGACAATCACCCAGCAGGTGGCCAAGCTTCTTTGCCTTGGGGTGGCCTATGATCCGGCGCAGTGGAAAAGCGAAGCCGAATATGAGGAAGATTGCCGGGGTGGCGGCATCGTTCGCAAACTGAAGGAATTCCCCTACGCCATCGCGATGGAGTTGAAGTATTCCAAGGCCGACATTCTGACGATCTATTTCAACCGGGCCTATCTGGGTGCGGGCGCGCGGGGTTTTGAGGCGGCGTCGCAGCGATACTTCGACAAATCGGCGAAAGATCTAACACCTGCCGAAGCGGCGATGCTGGCGGGCTTGTTGAAAGCGCCGTCGCGCTATGCGCCGACGAACAGCCTGAAGCGGGCACAGGACCGCGCGGCGGTGGTGATCGGTCTGATGCAGGATCAGGGCTATCTGACGGCGGATCAGGCGGCGGACGCCCTTTCCCGCCCTGCGAAACTGTCGCCGGCAGCGGCGGCGGACCGGGGCGGCTATTTCGCCGACTGGATCATGAAAAGCGGGCCGGATTACCTGACGCGGGACACGACTGAAGACGTGATTGCCATGACAACACTGGATCAGCGGCTGCAAACGGCGGCCGAGGAAGGTCTGGCGGCTGCGCTGGAAGCGGCCCAGTTGAAAGAGGGGTCAAAGGCGCAGTTCGCGGTGGTTGTGATGTCGGCAGACGGCGCGGTGCGCGCGATGATCGGCGGGCGCAATCTGGATGGAAATGACAGTTTTAACCGGGCGACGCAGGCGGTGCGGCAGACAGGGTCGGCTTTCAAGCCGTTCGTCTATGCCGCGGCGATGGACTTGGGCTATAGCCCTTCGGACTATGTGCAAGACACCCCACTCTGCATCAATATCCCCGGTTCCGGCGAATGGTGCCCCGAGAACTATGATAAAAAGTTCAAAGGCATGATTACCCTGACCCAATCCCTTGCCGAAAGCCGCAACATCCCTGCGGTGCGGATTTCCGAAGCGGTGGGCCGCGATGTGGTGCGCCAAGTGGCGACCCAGTTCGGCATTGGCCGCGACATGGCCCCCGGCCCGGCGCTGGCGCTTGGCGCTTCCGAGGCGACCCTCGTCGAAATGACCGGGGCCTATGCTGGCATTCTGAACGGCGGGCAGTTGGTGAAGCCCTACGGGCTGGCGGGTCTGCGGCTGCAAGGCGACAGTGCCCCCCTGTTCGAACAAGACACTGGCATGGGCGAGCGGGTGATCAGCGAAACAGCCGCGCAATTGCTGACCTATATGATGACCCAAGTGGTCGAGGTGGGCACCGGCAAGCGGGCGCAGATGCCGGGCTGGCAGGTGGCCGGGAAAACCGGCACGACCAGCGATGTGAAAGATGCCTGGTTCGTCGGCTATACTTCGGAATATGTGACCGGGGTCTGGATGGGCTATGACGACAACACCCCGATGAAAGGCATCAGCGGCGGCGGCCTGCCCGCCGGCATCTGGCGCGAGGTGATGACGCGCGTGCATGAAGGGCTGACGCCAAAGCCTTTGCCGCTGATCGTGCCGGAATACCGCGCGCCGCCCAATGCGGCGGCAGCACAGGGCGGTGGGCAAACACAGTATCCGGTGGCTGTGCTTCAGGATGGGACGCTGGTGCAGGTCATGCCGGATGGCACGCTGATCCCATTGCCACCGGGCGATCCGATTGCGGATCTGATGCGGCAGGAAGGCGTGAACTAAAGCTCAACTTCCCAGATAGGTGCGCAAGGCGGGCGGTGGATTGGCAAAAAGATCGCTGGTCGGCGTGGGTGTGCAGGCGATTCCGTCGGCCACCAAGACAGTCTGATCGGCAAAGCGCTGCGCATCGCCGGGGTCGTGGCTGACCATCATCACCAAGGCGCCCGTGTCTTGGGCAACCCCGGTCACCAAATCCAGCATCTCGTCCTTTAGGGCGGGGCCCAGGGCGGAAAAAGGTTCATCCAGCAGCAGGATGGGCCTTGCACGCAGCAGGGCGCGCGCCAAGGCAACCCGTGCCATTTGGCCGCCGGACAAAGCGCCAGGACGACGCTGCGCCATTTCGGGCAGCCCAACCCGATCCAACGCGCGGGCGATCGAATCATGATCCTGCGTGGTCAGTCGCAGGCGGGGCGACAGACCCAGCCCGATGTTCTGCGCCACCGTTAGATGTGGGAACAGGTTCTGATCCTGAAACAACATCGTCACCGGGCGCGCGCCGGGCGGCAGCACTGCCAGATCTTGCCCTTGCCACAGGATACGCCCCTGCATTGGGGGCAGAAAGCCCGCGACGGCCAGCAGCAAGGTTGATTTGCCCGAACCCGAAGGGCCGATCACGGCCAGTTTGGCCCCTGATGCCACCGGCCAATCCGCCCGCAGGGTGAAATCACCCTGTTGCAGAACCACATCCTCAAACCGCAGCATGACGCCCCCACCGATCAAACAGCCAGAACAGCCCGAAGTTCGCCACCATCAGCACCAAGGCCGCGCCCGCCGCCGCTTCCATCCGGTAGGCCCCCATCAGCCGCTGGATCAGCAAAGGCAGCGTCGCGCCACCGTCGCTGGCAAACAGCGCAATCGCCCCCAGATCGCCCATCGCGAGGGCCGCGGCCAGACCCGCCGACAGGCCCAAGGGGCGGCGTAGATGGGGCAGGGTCAGCAGACGCAAACGTGCCAGACCGCGCATATCCAGCGCCTCGGCCAGACGGCCATAGTCGGCCTGCAAGGCGCGCGCCTCGGGCAGGATCAGGCGAAAGGCATAGGGCAGGGCCAGCACGATGTTCACCAAAAGTGTGACGGGCAAGCCCAAGGCGGCAGGCGGTACAAAGGGCTGCACCGCCAGAAACAACCCGATCCCCAGAACCATCGAAGACGCCGCCAAGGGCAGCATCGCCATATATTCCAAACCGCGAGCCCCTTTGGCGACCGCCAAGGCCAGTGCCAAGGCCATCACTGTGGACAGGATGCCGCAGGTCACCGCGACGATCAGGGATCGGGCCAAGGCGGGCCAGACCTGCGCGGGCATTGCGGGCAAACCCAGCAATCCGTTTAGCGTGATGGCGAGCAGGGGCAGCAGCAGAAAGGCGGCGGTCAGCAAAAGAAGAAAACCGTCCAAACCCCGCCGCCAGCCCGCTGGGGCCGGGGGAGCAAGGCTGCGATCCAGCCCGGCACCAAAACCCGCATCCCGCACCAGCCGGGCACTGGCCGCGACGGCGAGGCCACAAACGCCAAACTGCAAAAGCGCCAAGGCGGCGGCGCGAGGCAGATCGAAATCAAAGCGCACCGCTTGATAAATCGCCAATTCCAGCGTGGTGGCCTTTGGCCCGCCGCCCAAGGTCAGGACAATCGCGAAAGAGGTCAGGCAGACCAGAAAAACCGCCAGCATCGCCCCCGGCAGAACCGACCGCAGCATGGGCCATTCCAGATGCCGAAACCGCGCCCAAGGATCAAAGCCGAGCGACTCGCCCAAACGCAGCCTTTCCGCCGGAATCGCCTGCCAACCCTGCAACAGCATCCGCGTGGCCAAGGGCAGGTTCAGAAAGACATGCGCCAAAAGAACGCCTTGCAAGCCATATAGGCTGGGCAGCGGCAGGCCCATGCGGGCAAGCCAACCCCTTGCCCCCCAGATGCTGACAATCCCCAAGGCCGCGACGATCACCGGCAGCAGAAAGGGTGCCCCCATCAGCGCAATCATCGCGCCCCGCCCCACAAAGCGCCGCCGATGCAGGGCGCGGGCCACGGGCACCGCCAGCAGGCAGGACAATAGCGCCGAGAGCCCAGCCTGCATCACGGTGAACCGCAAAGCCGCGAAATCGGCCCCCGTCAGCGTGACCTGCCCCCGCGTCAGCAGCAGCGGCAAAGGCCCCAGCACGACGACCAGAAGGATGGCCCCCGCCAGATAGGCCGGGGCCGCCGCCCGCGTCATTGCGCCAGCACGCTGCGCCATTCTTCGACTGCCCAATCCTGCCGGTTCATCGCCAGTTCCGGTTTCATCAATAGGGAAATGGAGGGCTTCGGCGTTGCGTCAAAGCCAGCGCCCAAACCGGCGGCAGGCGTCCGCACCGGATACATCCAGTTCGTCGTCGGCAAAATCGCCTGCGCCGCATCGCTGACCATAAAGGCCAGGAACTGATCCGCCAAAGCATCCTGATCGGTCGCCGCCAACTTTCCCATCACCTCCACCTGCATGTAATGCCCCTCATCGAACAGGGCGGCGGCTTTGGTGTCATCGCTTTCCGCCACGACATGATAGGTGGGCGAGGTGGTGTAGGACAGCACCATATCCGCCTCACCATTGGTGAACAGACCGTAAGCCTCGGACCAGCCCGGCGTCACCGTCAGGATGTTGTCTTTCAACCCCATCCAGATCTCACTGGCATTCTCGCCATAGGCATCCTGCACCCACATCACCAAGCCCAGTCCAGGGGTCGAGGAACGCGGGTCTTGAATGACGATCTTCAGATCCGACGCCGCCAGTTCGGTGAAATTCTTCGGCGGATTGGTCAGTTTTGTCTTGTCATAGACAAACGCAAACCAGCCAAAGTCATAGGGCACAAAGATCGGGTCGCTCCAGCCCATCGGAATTTCGAAATCGCCTTCCACCTTGTGCGGTGCAAAAAGTTCTGTCGCCGCCGCGGCCGCCGTCAAGTTCGTGTCCAGCCCCAGCACGATATCCGCCTGCGACCCGGCTCCCTCCATTTGCACCCGCGCCAGCAGTGCCGCCCCGTCGCCCGACCCGGTAAACACCAGATCGCAGCCACATTCCGCCTCGAACGCCTTTTCAATGGCAGGCCCGGGGCCCCATTCGGAAACGAAGCTGTCATAGGTCAGCACGTTCAACACCGGGGTTTCGGCATGGGCCACGCTTGCAGCCACAAGGAAACCCGCTGTCAGGAATTGGGTCTTCATCGCATTCTCCTTTCAACGGGCGGAGAATGGCGGGCTTACTGCGCCCAGACCTTCCCTCCGCCGGTTCTAACCGGTTCAGGTTCAACGGGTCCGCGTTGCCGCATCTCAGCCCCTTGCAGGGCACCCCGAGGTGAGGGGGAACATATATCGCCGCGCAGGGGCCGCAAGGCTGAAATGAAGAGGCCCCTAGACCGATGGTCCAGAGGCCAAGATCAAGCCGCACATCCGCTTGTTATCGCGGTGCGTGCGGCCGCCTCTTGCGAGGTCTTGAGGCTCGCCTGCGCCGAAACGCCCGAGCAATCACAAGATAGATGGGAATTCCTTGCCAAAAAGTCAACGATCAAACCGCAGGCCCCGCAGGACAGCAGCCCGAATATCGCTGAACTGTGTTTCCGAAATCTTTGGCGAAATGTACTTGCGCCGACCATCGGCCAGACGCGCTGATCGAAACAGATCAAGCCTAGTATAGGATACGCTGGTCACCAGATCTGCTTTGGCCCACCATTCCAACTGGCTGTCGAAGGGTGGTGGCAGCAAGGTTTCCAAAAATCAGCGGGCATTGATAATCGCAGCCCCGATGGTTGGGCGGTGTCCCACTTAATGGCACCACTGTCGCCAGATTTGCCCGATGTGGCAGACGCCCAACCAGCACCACAACGGGCCTACGCTTAACCATCTCGGGCGGTTGAAACCCACCCATGTTGAAATCACAAATCAGGATAGATTTTCTCGCAGGAGGGAATTTGATCGGCAATTTTACACGCTAGAGTTTTTTGCAACTTACCTGCAACCCGGCTTCAGTCAATGGAATAGGCCTTTTCGCGATCCGTCCCTTCCCCTATTCAGGGCGCAAGGGAGACCGCCATGAGCCTGAACACCTTTGGACATCTGTTCCGCGTCACGACTTGGGGCGAAAGCCATGGCCCGGCCCTTGGCTGCACTGTTGACGGCTGCCCCCCCGGTGTCGCGCTTTCCGAGGCGGATCTTCAGCCCTGGCTCGACGCCCGCAAGCCCGGCACCTCGAAATTCACCACCCAGCGGAAAGAACCGGATGAGGTTCGGATTCTGTCGGGCGTGTTTGAGGGCAAGACGACCGGAACCCCGATTCAGCTGATGATCGAAAACACCGACCAACGGTCGAAAGATTACGGCGACATTGCCCAAAGCTTCCGCCCCGGCCATGCCGACATCACCTATCACCAGAAATACGCCCATCGCGACTATCGCGGCGGCGGACGTTCCTCGGCCCGCGAAACGGCGGCGCGGGTGGCGGCGGGCGGTGTGGCGCGGGCCGTGCTGGCGCAGGTTCTGCCGGGGCTGCGGATCACAGGCTATATGGTGCAGATGGGAACCAAGGGCATTGACCGTTCCCGCGTCGATCTGGGGACCCTTGGCGACAATCCCTTCTGGTGCCCGGACCCGCTGGCCGTGCCGGAATGGGCGGCCTATCTGGACGATCTGCGCCTGAACCACAATTCGGTGGGGGCTGTGATCGAGGTCATCGCCGAAGGCGTCCCTGCCGGTCTTGGCGCGCCCATCTATGGCAAGATCGACAGCGATCTGGCCAGCGCGATGATGTCGATCAACGCGGTCAAGGCGGTGGAAATTGGTGATGGCATGGCCGCCGCGATGCTGACCGGCGTCGAAAACGCCGATGAAATCCGCATGGGGCCGAATGGGCCGGAGTTTCTGTCGAACCACGCTGGCGGTATTCTGGGCGGCATTTCCAGCGGCCAGCCGGTGGTGGTGCGCTTTGCGGTCAAACCCACATCGTCCATCCTGACCCCCCGCCAGACGATTAATGCCCGTGGTGAAGAGGTCGATCTGATCACCAAAGGCCGCCACGACCCCTGTGTCGGCATCCGTGCCGTGCCGGTGGCTGAGGCGATGATGGCCTGTGTTTTGCTGGACCACTGGCTGCTGGACCGGGGCCAAACGGGTGGCGCAAGGGGTGTGATTGGCCTGAAGAATTGATTTTGGCGAAAGGGCTGGGCCTGCTATGCAGGGCCATCTCTTTCGCTTTAATCTTTTCAGACAGGTATGATCATGGTCCGTATTCCCCAGAAATCCTCCGTCGGCCTCGGTGTGCGTATCAATCTGGGTGATCAATCCGACGATCTGATCATAAAGGCCGATATCCAGATTAGGTCCACAGATTGGGATGCCATCTGGGCCGAAGGCTTCAATCAATCCATCACCGTCGCCGGATATGTTCGCGGTGCCTTGGATGGCATTGACCTTCTGGACAGCGGTTACAATCAAAGCATCACCATCAAAGCCGGGGGGCGCGTCCAGGGCGGCAATGACGCCGTTCGTATCGATGGCGAAGGTTGGACCATCACCAATGCCGGAACGATGATTGGAGGGCGTTATGGGATCAATGTGCAGGCCGACGGCATCGCGCTTTGCCGGATCATCAATTCCGGGCAGATCACAACCGGCGACGCTTCGATCAGTTTGGAAGGCCCGGCGAACATTCGATTGGTGAACAGCGGCGACATCCGGTCCAGCGGGATGGACGTCTATGACGGCGATTCAGGCCGCGATCTGATCCGCAATACCGGGCGGATGGTGGGGCGCATTCAGCTGGATGATGGCAATGATGTCTATGATGGCTTCCAGGGCCGGGTGAACGGCCTGATCAATGGGGGCGAAGGCAATGACCGCATTGTTCTGGGCAAAGGGGCCGATGCGATGCATGGCGGCAATGGTCTCGACACGCTCGACTATCGCAAATACGCCTCAGTCGTTGTGTCGATGGATGGCGATTTTGCCAATGCAGGCGGGGCAAAGGGCGACACCTTTGTCAGCATCGAGCGGATTTTCGGGTCGGCCAAGGGCAACGACCGGCTAGGCGGTGGGGCGTTCGCCGACGATCTGCGCGGCTTTGGTGGGGCGGATCGGATCAATGGCGACGAAGGCAATGATCGGATTTATGGCGGCACGGGACGTGACACGCTGACGGGTGGGGCGGGGCTGGACGATTTCGTTTTTGCTTCGATCAAGGACATTGGCGATGTGATCACCGATTGGTCCTCGGGCCCGGTTCTGGGCGTTGACCAGATCTACATCAACTCCAATTTCGGCGGTGGTCTTGTGGATGGCTTGCTGGATCCCAGCCAGTTCCGTGCCAAGGCTGGGGCGAATGCGGTCGATGCCAATGATCGGTTCATCTATGACACCACGACGAAAAAGCTGTGGTTCGACGCCGATGGCAAGGGTGCCACCAAGGCCGTGATGGTGGCCTTGGTCCAGGGCGATGCCATGACCTATGACGACATCATCATCTTCTAAGGCAGTTGGGTCGCCAGCAGGTCGATAAAGCGGCGGACCCGCGGTTCCAGCAACCGTTTCTCGGGATAAAGCGCCACAAGGTTCACCTCAGCCTTGGTGGCGTCGGGCAGCAGCACCACCAGATCGCCCCGCGCAAGATCGCGTTCGATCAGGGCTTTGGGCAGTTGTGCAATTCCCATGTCGGCCAAGGCGGCGGCGCGCAAGGCTTCGGCACTGTCCATCCGCAGGCGACTGGGCAGCGCCACCTTTTGCCCGTCGGCAAAGCGCCAGATCTGCCTTTGGCCGCGACTGGAAAAGATCAAACCGTCATGTCGGGCCAGATCCGTCAGCGTTTCGGGGATGCCCCTTTGCGCCAAATAGCCCGGCGCGGCGCAAAGAACCACCGGCAGGCGCGTCACCACCCGCGCCACCAGTCCGGTATCGGCGGTGGTCACCCCGACACGCAGGGCCAGATCAAAGCCTTCGTCCACCAGATCGGCCAAGCGGTCAGCCAGGCTGATTTCCACCTGCACCTCGGGCCAATCCGCCAGATAGCGCTGCACCAAGGGCAGGATCAGCATCCGGCCCAGACCGTCCGGCAGTGTCAGCCGCAGCACGCCCCTTGGTCGGGCCTTGGCGCGGCTGACACTCGCCTCGGCCTGTTCGACCGCCGACAGAATGCCCTGCGCATGGTCCAGAAACACCCGCCCCTCATCCGTCAGACTGACCGCTCGCGTGGTGCGGTGCAAAAGGCGCACGCCCAGATGCTCCTCCAGCCGTGCGACGGCCTTGCCCGCAGCGGAACGCGATAGGCCCAGCCGCCGCCCGCCCGCCACAAAGCTGGCCTTTTCGACCACGGCGACGAAAACCTGAATCTCGTTCAAAGGGGCGCTTGGCATTCGTATCCTTTTGTCGCCAATGTGACGAAGTTCAATCGTTAATCAGCGCCTTATATCAACCCTGTCATACGAAAGGACAAGCCATGACCCCCATCACCCGCATGAACCCCGCAAGCCTGCCCGACGCGGGCAATTCCGGTTATTCCCAGATCAGCATTGTCGAACCCGGACGGCTGGCCTTTGTCTCGGGCCAAGTCGCTTGGACCCGCGACGGCGGCGCAGTGGCCACTGATCTGCAAGGACAGGCCCGGATCGTCGCCCAAAACCTCCGCGCCGCTTTACAGGCACTGAATGCCACGGGCCAAGATATCGTGATGGTCCGCGCCTATATGGTGGATATGACCCCCGCCAAGATTGGCGAAGTCATGCCCCATCTGGCGCAGATCTTTGATGGTGCCCAACCCAGCCTCACCGGCATCGGCGTCGCCGCCTTGGCCACACCGGAATTGCTGCTAGAGGTCGAACTGGTGGTGCGTCTGCCCTAGGCGAACTGCGTCAGGAACAATCCGGCGGGCGAGGTGGTGAAAATCTCTGCCCCGGTCGCCGTCACCCCGATGGAATGTTCGAACTGCGCCGAAAGCGATTTGTCCCGCGTGATCGCCGTCCAATCGTCCGACAGCACCTTTGTTTCGGGCCGACCCATGTTCACCATCGGCTCGATGGTGAAGAACATGCCTTCCTCAAGCACTGCCCCGCTGCCCGCCCGCCCATAGTGCAAGACATTCGGCGGCGCGTGGAACACCCGCCCCAGACCATGCCCGCAGAAATCGCGCACCACGCTCATCCGTTGCGCCTCGACGTAAGTCTGGATCGCATGGCCGATGTCGCCAAAGGTATTCCCCGGACGCACCACCTCGATCCCCTTCATCAGCGCGTCATGCGTCACTTGGATCAAACGTTTCGCGAAGGGCTTCGGCGTGCCCGCCACATACATCCGGCTGCTGTCGCCAAACCAGCCGTCCACAATTACCGTCACGTCGATGTTCAGAATATCGCCGTCCAGAAGCACATCATTCGCCCGCCCTGGAATCTTGCTGTGCGGAATGCCGTGGCAAACCACATGGTTCACCGAAATGCAGGACGCATGCTGATAGCCCTTATAGCCGATGGTGGCCGAGGTCAGCCCCAGCCGGTTCACCTCGGCGGTGATGAAATCATCCAGAGCGCCGGTCGTCGTGCCCGGCACCACCAAGGGGGCCAGCAGATCCAGAATCTCGGCCACAGCCTGGCCGGCCTTGCGCATACCGGCAAATTCCGCGTCCTCATGCACGCGGATGCCGTCGCGGGTGATGCGTCCTCGGGTCTCGTCCATCGTCATTCCTTTGCTGCCCGCAAACATAGGCAAGCTTGCGCCCGAACGCCAGTGGGGGCCGTTGCAATCGCCGTTTGGCGGCCTATACCCGATGCAAAGGGGAATGATGATGACCAATCCTACGGCGGCCATGCTGGTGATCGGCGATGAAATCCTGTCCGGGCGGACGCGCGATACGAATACGCATTATCTGGCGGGGGAATTGACCCAGCACGGCATTCAACTGGCCGAGGCGCGGGTGGTATCGGATGATCAGGCGGCCATCGTGGCGGCGGTGAATGCCCTGCGCGCCACCTATGACCATGTCTTCACCAGCGGCGGCATCGGGCCCACGCATGACGACATCACCGCCGACGCCATCGCGGCGGCCTTTGGCGTGGCGATCACCCATCGCGCCGATGCCATGGCGCTGATGGCGGCGCATTACGCCCGATCGGGCAGCGAGTTTAATGATGCTCGCAAACGGATGGCCCGTATCCCCGATGGGGCCGTTCTAATCGACAACCCGGTGTCGGTCGCCCCCGGCTTTACCTTGGGCAATGTGCATGTGATGGCCGGCGTGCCGAACATCTTTCAGGCCATGGTGGCCAGCGTTCTGCCCACCCTGACTGGCGGCGCACCCCTTCTGTCGCAATCCCTGCGCGTGCTGCGAGGGGAAGGCGAGATCGCCGCGCCCTTCGGCGCTTTGGCGGCAGAATATCCAGACCTGTCGATGGGCAGCTACCCTTTTACCCAAAACGGGGTGATGGGCACCAATCTGGTGATCAGGGGCACCGATGCAGGGCAGCTCAGCCAAGCGATGAGCAAGCTCGCGGCGCTGTTCGGATGACTTTGAAGGATCGGATGGAAGCGACCTGGCCGCCCTTGCGCAAAGACCGGCAGGGGGATTGGTGGCTGCGCCAAGGGGCTGGTGGCGGACAAAGGGTTTCGGCCGCCAGCCCGGCGGGGCCGCGCGCGGTGGCTGAATTGGACGGCGTGATCGCGGCGATGTCGGCACCTCTGTTCCTGCTGGATGCGGCGGATAGGGCTGTGGATCAGGCCTTGGCCGCGCGGGGTTTTGTCGTGCACGACCCGGTTGTGATCCTGGCCGCCGATCCTGCTGTGATGGCGGGGGAAAGGGTTCACGTGGATTGGCCTGTGCCCGATGCCGTGCAAGGCCTTTGGGCCTTGGGCAAGGTGGGCGAAGGTCGCCTTGCGGTGATGGGCCGGGTTCAGGGCCAGAAAGCCGCGCTGTGGATCGCGGATCAGGGCGAACCCGTCGCCGTCGGTTTTTGCGGGATGACGGATGATTTTGCAGGGGTCCATGCCGTCTTTGTTGCGCCTGACCGGCGGGGTCAGGGCCTTGGCCTTCGGCTGATGCAGGGCATCGCCCGCTGGGCTGTGGATCAAGGCGCGCGGCAGATGGCTTTGGCGGTGACCACCGCCAACCGCCCGGCGCGGCAGCTTTATGCACGGCTTGGCATGGACGAGATCGGGGCCAACCATTATCGTAAACCACCCGAAGGTCTGGCTGAGGCACGGCATTGAAACGCATCCTTTCCGCACTGACCTTGATGATGGCCACGCCTGCGCTGGCCTTTACCCCCAAATTTCCCGGCCCTGCGACGCAGACCGGGTCATTTCAGGAACCACTGACCAGCTATCGCCTGCCCATCGGCCCCTATGGCGCCGAAGGCCTGCCGCACGAACCGCTGGAAGGGGCCTTTGATCAGACCAGTTGGCGTCTGGCCACGCCCGGCCTTTCGACCCTTTCGCTGCTTGCCCCCATGCGGGACCAGTTGCGGGCCGAGGGTTGGGACATCCTGTTCGAATGCGAAACCGAAAGCTGCGGGGGGTTCGATTTCCGCTATGGCACCGATGTTCTGCCCGAACCGGACATGCATGTCGATCTGACTGATTTTCGTTTTCTGTCGGCACGGCGTATGGGGGGCGAAGGTGCGGAATATCTCAGCCTGTTAATCAGCCGCTCGACCGAGTCAGGGTTTGTTCAAAGAATTCTGCTGACCCCCGCCGGAGCCCTGCCCGAGGTGGAAGAGATCCCCGATCTGACGACCCCCGAAACCATCGCGCCGCTCCGCCCTATCACCCCCGTCGCGGGGACTTTGGGTAGTCAATTAGAGACCGGCGGGGCGCAGGCCTTGGACGATCTGGTGTTCCCCTCAGGCTCCTCCGAACTGGCGCCCGGTGATTATGCGAGTTTGTCCGAGCTGGTGGCCTATCTGCAAGCCAACCCTGACCGCCGCATTGCTTTGGTCGGCCATACCGACGCCTCGGGCAGCTTGGCCCCCAACATTGCCTTGTCGAAGAAACGCGCCGCCTCGGTGCGGGCCGCGTTGATGGCTTTAGGGGCCGAAGGCGGGCGGATCGCGGCGGAGGGTGTGGGTTATCTGGCCCCAAGGGACAGCAACGAAACCCCCGAAGGCCGCACCCGCAACCGCCGGGTCGAGGTGATGCTGCTGGCGGGGGATTAGAAGGGCAATTTTCGCTTAAGAACCCGGATCGAAATAGTCTGCGTAGTGCTTGGGGAAAAACTCTTCATAGAGCGAGGACGGTATGCCCAGCACTGTAACCTCATATTCAACAGAGCCAGCGGTATTGCATTCTGCAATTGAAATCGCGGCGCATTCCAAACGCTTGTTGGGTCCACTTTCTATCGAAATTCCTTCCGCATATTCATGAATGCCATTTTCCGCCGCCTTCCTAGGAAGCGTACTTCCAAGGAAGGCCGTAAAGTTGGCACTTGGTATGAATTGTCCAAAGGCGACGCCCATGGGGGGATCACCATTCTCAAAGAAGGAATAACCAATTTCCGTGCCGTTTGCGATGATCGTGAACATATGCCCTCCTCTCAAACGGAATGCTTCTGACCGCTCAAGCGATCTCTCATTCCATCGAGCCGTCAGAAGACCACCGCCCCAGTGCGGCCTCATCAGTGTCTTTTGCAGCAACCCAAGCGGTTCCGCCGGACCGTTCTTCGCGTTTCCAGAAAGGCGCGCGGGATTTCAGGTAGTCCATCAGGAATTCCGCCGCCGCAAAGGCATCGGCCCGGTGTGGGCTGGCGGTGGCCACCATCATGATCGTCTCGCCCACCGTCAGCCGACCGAAGCGGTGGATCACCAGCGCGTCGGTCAGCGACCAGCGGGACAGGGTTTGATCCATGATCGCGGCAATCGCTTTTTCGGTCATGCCGGGGTAATGTTCGATTTCCATCGCGGTCAGCCCCGCGTCGCCGCGCACGAGGCCGGTGAAGCTGACCACGGCCCCCGCCCCCGTGGCCCCGGCGCTGAACTTGTTCAGTTCTGCCCCCGCGTCGAAAGCCGCCTCTTGCACGGAAAGGCGCATCTTAGCCTCCGGTCATGGGGGGGAAGAAGGCCACTTCGCGGACGCCTGCCAAGGGCGCGTCGAAATCCGACAATTCCTGATCCAGCGCCACGCGCAGGCTTTTCAGGTCGGCGAAGGCGGCGGCGTAGCGTTCCTCTCGGCTGACCAGTTCCGCCACCAGTTCCGCCACCGTCGCTGCATGGGTTTCCAGATGTTCGCTGGAAAGCCCGATCCGTTCGCGGACCCAGGCGAAATAGCGCAGTTCAATCATGTTTGTCGCGCAGGAAGGGCAGGGCTTTCACGAAATACTCGAACCCCGTCCAGGCGGTCAGCAAGGCGGCGATCCAGATCAGGATCAGCCCGATATAATTCGCGAAGGAAGCGCAGTCTCGTTGGCCGCAGGCGCGGATCGGGTCGGCGAGGCCTTGTTTCACCGCCTCTACATACTGTTCGGGGGTCATGCCTTGCATGGCGACGCCGGCCTGGTATTCCAGACCCGTTCCCAGAAACAGGATCCCGATGGCCACCATTTGCAGGGTGGTCTTCCATTTCGCCAGCTTGGTCACCTTTAACGTCCCCGCCGAGGCGCCCAGATATTCGCGCAGGCCCGACACGAAAACCTCGCGGAAGAGGATGATCGTCGCGGGCAGGATCAGCCAGGGGTTCATCCCGTTGTAGCCTGTCAGGACCATGATCGCGATCACGACCATCGCTTTGTCGGCGATGGGGTCGAGCATGGTTCCGAATTTGGATTCCTGTTTCCACAGCCGGGCGAGGTAGCCGTCGAACCAGTCGGTCAGGGCGGCCCCCACGAAGAGGGTCAGGGCGAACCAGTCGGCCCAGGGGCGGTGGAAATAGAGGAACATGACGGCCACACCGGGGGCGGCGATCAGACGCAGGGTGGTGAGAATGTTGGGTATGTTCCAAGTCATGCCCCATTGGTAGCGGATCATGGGAGGTGGGGGAAGGGGGAAGGTTTGGCGAGGGGTTTTCACACGTGAAATGGGAGGTAAGGGATTGATTGGGATTAGTTATGCAGGAATTTGAATGTGAATTCTTGGGTGGAAAAGGTTCCCCCAAACGGCGGTAAGTCGCAGGTGTAACATCACGCTGCGCGGTGGGAGGCGGGGATTCATGTGGAGTTGGGTGGGGAGGATGGTGCATGCGAGCACCACCACACTTCTACGCTCACTACAACAAACCTTATCGACGAGATTGTCGGCTACGCATGCCTTGTGCTTGTGATAAGACAGCACCGAACACAAACTCCTCAAGAAAGTTGAGGATTCAACGGTCAAATGCTATTGCGGAGAAGTTCCCGTTAAGCGAGTATAAAGCTATCGGCGTCTTGTAGCGGCTTTGAAACTACGAAATGGATGAAAATTTTGGCTGAACTAGCATCCCAACCTACCTCAATCCAATCCGTATATGGCTGGCATGCAGCTGAGCGTCTATTTGTGAACCGCAGATATCAGCGTAAGCTTGTGTGGACACTGGAAGAAAAACAAAAACTCGTCGAGTCAATTCTCAGGAAGTATCCGATTCCGGCCATTCTTCTGGCTGAGAAAGATGACGGTTCCGGACATCTAGAGATTATTGATGGCCTGCAGCGCTTGAATGCAATCATTTCCTTTATAGAAGGGGCGTTCGCGCTGACCGATGGTCGAATATTTGATATTTCTTCATTTCCAACAGCGAAAGCTCGATTGGAGGCGGGAAACTTCAAAAGTTTAGATGTTAAATCAACCATTACCACGGCCGAAGTGACCGCAATACTAGATTATTCACTTGCATTCTCCGTTATGCGCAAGGCAACAGACGGGGAGGTCGATGATGTTTTCGACAGAATTAACTCCTACGGTCATAGGCTAAGTGACCAAGAGCGCCGTCAGTCCGGTATTCAGAATGATTTCTCTGAACTTGTCAGGAAGGTAGCTTCTAAATTGAGGGGGGATGGATCTCCAACGATTATGCCGCTTCGTATGATGCCAGAGGTTTCCATCGATTTGCCAATGATGAAGCATGGGTATGATGTGAAAGCCGATAGCGTGTTTTGGTGTAAGCAGGGCATATTGCGAGCAACAGACCTTCGAGACAGCATGGATGAACAGTGCATCGCTGATATCGCGGCGTCTATTGTGTCCGGCGCTGTCTTAGAGAGATCAAAAGATGCTCTAGATGACCTTTATGTACGCGATAGCGAGCCTGCGGAGCAATTGCTGGGGGCGCTAAAAGTCTACGGGGCGGAAAAATTTGCAGATGAGTTTTTTTATTGCATTGAGCAAATTGAGAAAGTGTGTTCTGCGGGCGGTCAAGATGAGAAGCTTAGAAATATAATTTTCGAAGAACGAAACACAAACGCATTTCCTGCTGTTTTCACTGTAATCATCATAGCGTTTCATGAGATGTTTATTAAGGAAAAATCTGAAATTGCAGATTTCAAAAAGATTAAGGAAAACCTTACAAATCTTACTAGAAGAATTGATACATCCAGAAGGGCTACGGCGGCAGATGAACGGCAGAAGAATATCAATACGATAAAGGGTATAATATCGCCCTGTTTCGTAAAATCAGACCAGTCAAGTAAAATTTACTCTGATCACAAGGCGCTAGACGTCGATGATTACATCCGTCGATCGAATATGGAGCTTGCGAATTATGAGTTAAAGCAGGGAGTGCTTGCGCTGGACGCAAACCGCGAAATTAATGTTGATTTACTTAATCGAGTCGTCGCGACAATATGCGCTATCGCCAATAACGGCCCTGACCGGGTCGGTCGTGTTTTGATTGGTGTGGCCGACAAACCTGAGCATACTGCAAAGATCGTAGAGCTAGATGGTGTGCAGCCTCGCAATGTCGGAGGGCGCGATGTGGTTGGGGTTGCTCGCGAGGCAAAAGCTTTGGGCATATCGCTCGAAGATTATCACGGAATTATTAGAAAGCATATTGCTGCATCCAATTTGTCCGAGCCCTTGAAAAGTCAAGTGCTCTCGTCTATTGATTTCAATGCCTACTATGGGCTTGGGTTGATTATCATAAGTGTGCCTGCGCAGGCCGAGTTATCATATTACAACGATGAAGTTTATTGGCGTGAAGGGGATAACACAAAAAAAGCTGATACTGCGAAATTAATCGCCAGCATCGGCCAGAGGTTTTGATTTCATGGCCCGGTTATAATCTTCCGCAATAGTAATTGTACCCCCCTCACCCCCGCTCATGAAAGAACCCATAGACCGTTTCCGCCACCTTCGCCGAAATCCCCTCTACCGCCTGCAAATCCTCTAGCCCCGCCCGCGCCACGGCCTTCGCGGACCCAAAATGCGCCAGCAGCGCCCGCTTTCGCGCCGCGCCGACCCCCGGCACGTCGTCCAGGGGGGTGGCCCCGATGGCCTTGGCGCGTTTCGCCCGGTGGGCGCCGATGGCCCAGCGGTGGGCCTCATCCCTTAGGCGCTGGATGAAATACAGCACAGGGTCGTTTCTTTGCAGGGCGAAGGGGCGTTCGCCGACCCGATAAAATTCTTCCTTGCCGTGGTCGCGGTCCACGCCTTTGGCGACGCCGACCATGGCGATATCCTCGACCCCCAGTTCGGCCATGATGGAGGCGACGGCGGAGACCTGCCCCGCGCCGCCGTCGATCAGCAGAAGGTCGGGCCAAGTGTCGCCCTTGCGGTCGGGATCTTCTTTCAGAAGGCGTTCAAAGCGGCGGGTGAGAACCTCTTTCATCATGCCGAAATCGTCGGAATTGGCCCCGGCGTCGGATTTGATGTTGAACTTGCGATACTGGCTTTTGAGGAAGCCTTCGGCCCCGGCGACGATCATGCCGCCGACGGCGTTGGTGCCTTGGATGTGGGAGTTGTCGTAAACCTCGATCCTTTTCGGGGGGGCGTCGAGGTCGAAAGCCTCGGCGAGACCCTGGAGGAGGCGGTTCTGGGTGGAGCTTTCGGCCATGCGGCGGGCAAGGCTTTCGCGGGCGTTGCGGGCGGCGTTTTCCAGAAGCTCGGCCTTTTCGCCGCGCTGGGGGATGGCGAGTTCGACCTTACGGCCCGCGCGTTCGGAAAGGGCGGCGGTGACGAGGTCAAGGTCTTCGGGGGGGTGGGAGAGGAGGACAAGGCGAGGGGGCTCCTTGTCGTCGTAGAATTGGGTGAGGAAGGCCTGCATGATTTCGGGGGCCTCGGCCCCTGCGCCGGTCTTGGGGTAGAAGTCGCGGTTGCCCCAGCTTTGATTGGCGCGGATGAAAAAGACCTGAACGCAGGCCTGGCCGGAGTCGAGGTGGAGGGCGATGACATCCGCCTCGGGGACTCCTGCCGGGTTGATGCCTTGGGTGGATTGTACTTGGGTGAGGGCCTTGATGCGGTCGCGCAGGGCGGCGGCGCGTTCAAATTGCAGGTCGGCGCTGGCGGCCTGCATCTGGGCGGCGAGTTCCTGTTGGACATGGGTGGTCTTGCCCTGAAGGAAGAGGGAGGCATCGGCGACAAGGGCGGCATAGGCGGGGGCGTCGATGCGGGCCACGCAGGGGGCGGAACAGCGCTTGATCTGGAACTGAAGGCAGGGGCGGGTGCGGCTGTCGAACATGGAGTCGGAACAGTTGCGGAGGAGGAAGACCTTTTGCAGCTGGTTGAGGGTGCGGTTGACAGCCCCGGCACTGGCGAAGGGGCCGAAGTAGGAACCCTTTTCGGTCTTCTTGCCGCGGTGTTTTTTCAGCTGGGGAAAGGGGTGTTCCGAGGAGATGAGGATGTTGGGGAAGGATTTGTCGTCGCGGAGGAGGACGTTGTAGCGGGGTTTGAGTTGCTTGATGAGGTTCTGTTCGAGAAGGAGCGCCTCCAGTTCCGTGCGGGTGGTGAGGAACATCATGGAAGCGGTTTCAAAGATCATGCGGGCGATGCGGCCGGAATGGCCGGAGGGGCGGGCATAATTGGTGACGCGGGCGCGCAGGTTGCGGGCCTTGCCGACGTAAAGGACTTCGCCCTTGGCATTGAGCATGCGGTAGACGCCGGGGGAGGCGTCAAGGGTGCGGAGGTAGTCCTGGATCAGGTCATGGCCGGTGAGGGCGGGGGCGTCTGACAACGGGCGTTTCCTTGGGCGGCGATTCTGGGCTGGGGCTGCAATGATACAGGACCGGGGGCAAGAGGAAAGCTGTCCACGGTTTCTGTGGATAAGTTTGAGGAGAAGGCTTTGGGAGGGGCAAATTTCCCTTGTTTCGGGCCTGTTTCCGTGACTTGCCTGTTTTTTGGGCGATTTTGTAAGGGGTTGATATTGTGGTGAAAATTTTCAGACATCGGGCAAATATATGAAAACAAAACGAATTTGTTACGAATGTGTCATGGGATTGCGCAAAGTGGACAAGTTGCGGGGGTGGGTCACTCAACGCCGAGTATATCGGGGGTTTGCCAGGCCAGATGCTGGCCGCCATCGACGCAGAGAAGCTGGCCGGTGACGGCGGGGGCGTCGAGGAAATAGCCAAGGGCGGCGCAGATGTCGGCGGGGTTGGAGCCGCGTTGAAGGATGGTGGCGGCGCGTTGGCGGGCGAAGTGGGATTCGGTCTGGCGGGCGCCGCGAAGGGTGGGGCCGGGGCCGATGGCGTTGACGCGAATCTGGGGGGCGAGGGCCTGGGCGGCGGTTTGGGTCAGCGCCCAGAGGCCCATCTTGGCGAGGGTATAGGTCATGAATTCGGGCGTCAGCTTGCGGACGCGCTGGTCGATCATGTTGAGGATGAGGCCTTGGGCAATCGGTTCGCCGTGATCGTCCAAGGGGGCAGGGCATTGGGCGGCGAAGGTCTGGGTCAAGATAAAGGGGGCGCGGAGGTTGGATTGCATATGGCGATCCCAACTGCGGCGGGTGGCGGTCTGGATGTTGTCATATTCAAAGATCGAGGCGTTGTTGATCAGAACCGTCAGCGGCCCACCCAAACCTTCGGCGGCGCGGGCGACGAGGGTTTCGCTTTCGGCATCGTCGAGCAGGTCGGCCTGCAAGGCCACTGCCTTGCGCCCTAGGCTGCGGATTTCGGCGACGGCTTCGGCGGCACCATCCGCCGACCCGGCGTAATGCACGGCCACGTCATAGCCCCGCCCCGCCAGATAAAGCGCCATCGCCCGGCCCAGCCTTTGCCCCGCCCCTGTCACCAATGCGCGTGTCATTTTTTCCCCGTCTGGCAGCCACAGCGCTGCTTGTCAGAGATAATGCGCCCGCAATCTGGGCAAGGGCGGCTGCGCGGTATTTTTGTTTTGGGCATGACTGTGCGGCCCAGCCAGCCCAGTTTGCCGAACATCGCCAGAACGGCCATGACGATCAGGAAAAGAACGACCGCCTTCCACATTTACAGACCGTAGCGTGCCCAGAGGGCGCGTTCCTCGACCCCGGCCATCAGGTCATGGGTCAGTTGCAGGCCAAAACGTTGAAAGAAGGAACGTTTCTGGGTGTATTCGGTCAGGCGCACCTTGGCCCCGTAAAGCGCCTGCATCTTGGGCACCAGATGGGCCACGCCATCCACCAGCCCCAGCTCCACCGCCTGCGGGCCGACCCAGACATCGGCGTTGAACAGATCGGCCTCGGCCAGCCTTGCCCCCCGCCGGGCTTTCACATGGTCGATAAAGGCCTGATGGATTGGTGCTTGCAGGGTTTTCAGACGCTCCACATCCTCGGGCCTTTCCGGCAGAAAGGGGTCGGCCAAGGATTTGGAACGGCCTGCCGTCACCACCCGGCGTTCAATGCCTTGGCGTTTCATCAGTTCGGGAAAGCCGAAGCTGGCAAAGATCACGCCAATGGAGCCGACGATCGACGAAGGATCCACCCAAATCTCATCCGCCGCGCAGGCGAGCCAGTAACCGCCCGAGGCGGCGACATCCTCCACGAACGCATGAACGGGGATTTTCTTTTCGTCCGCCAGACGGCGGATGCGGGCGGCGATCAGGCTGGATTGCGCGGCGGAACCGCCGGGAGAATTGACGATCAGCGCCACCGCCTTGGGCTTGCCCTTGGCAAAGGCCTTTTCGATCAGCGGCCCAAGGCCCGCGTCGGTCAGCCCATTGCGCCCAGTGCCGATGGCCCCTTGCAGGCGGATGACGGCAACGCGGGGGGGCGATTTCAGAAAGGGGATAAAGCGTTTCATGGGTCAGATGTAGGGCTTGGGCCGGGGTCGGGCAATGGTGCGCTTGCCCGGTGGGGGATTTTCGGCCAAGCAGGGGCATGATCGACAAGTTGGAAATGTTCTTGGCGCTGGCGAACGAACGGCATTTTGGCCGAGCGGCCGAGGTGTGCCATGTCACGCAGCCGAGCCTGTCGAGCGCGATCAAGCAATTGGAAGATCAGTTGGGCGTGCAGCTTGTTTACCGGGGCAGTCGGTTTCAGGGGCTGACACCCGAGGGCGAAAGGGTGCTGGACTGGGCGCGGCGGATCGTGGCGGACGGGCGGGCCTTGCGCGATGAAATGCGGGCGGTGCGTTCGGGTTTGACGGGCAACCTGCGGATCGGGGTGATTCCGACGGCCCTGCCGATGGTGGCGGGGCTGACGGAAAGTTACACACGGCGGCATCCGAATGTGCGGATTTCGATCCTAAGCCGGACGAGTGGTGAGATCCTGTCGGGGATTGAGCGGTTGGAGCTGGATGCGGGGGTGACCTATCTGGACAACGAACCGCTGGGGCGGGTCTCTACGGTGCCTTTGTATACTGAGTTCTATCGGCTTTTATGTGCACCGACGCTGCCCGTGGCGGGGCGTGATCAGGTGGCTTGGGCGGAACTGACCGACCTGCCTTTGTGCCTTTTGACGGCGGATATGCAGAACCGGCGGATCATTGATCAGCATCTGGCGGATGCAGGGGTGCGGATCACGCCGCAGATCGAATCGAATTCGACGATCACGCTGATGACCTATGTGATGACGGGGCAATGGGTGTCGATCTTGCCGAAGCGGCTGGCCGATCTGTTCGCCGATGGGCATCGTTTGCGGGCGATACCGCTGGTTTCGCCCGAGGCGGAGCATCAGGTGGGCTTGGTCACGGCCTTTCGTTCGCCGCACACGCCGCTGGTCGAGGCGCTGCTGGAGGTGGCGCGGCGGTTTGATAGATGATGTCTATCAATCAACGATAGATCAATCTTGATTGGTCTATCAATTCGGGGGATGCTTGAGGAAACCCCACGGGCCACCCGAAAGGCAGCGATGAAAGACGTGACGGATTTGCCGGAGGACCGGCTTTCGCAGATTCTGGCGGATCATGCCGGGATTGAGGGGCCTTTGCTGCCCATCCTTCATGCGGTGCAGGCGGAATGGGGGCATGTGCCGGATGCGTTTCTGCCGCGCATTGCGCAGGCGCTGAACCTTTCCCGGGCCGAAGTGCATGGGGTGAAAAGTTTCTATCACGATTTCCGGGATGAACCGGCGGGGCGGCATGTGGTCAAGCTGTGCCGGGCCGAGGCCTGTCAGGCGATGGGTGGGGATGATCTGGCGGATCGGGCCAAGGCGCGGTTGGGTTGCGATTGGCATGAAACGGCAGGGAATGTGACGCTGGAGCCGGTGTTCTGTCTGGGGCTTTGTGCCTGCGGGCCTGCGGCGATGGTGGACGGTCGGCTGGTGGGCCGGGTGGATGCGGCGGTGCTGGACCGGCTCCTGGCGGAGTGTGGGGCATGAAGGTCTGGCTTTCACAGGATGCGGCAGCGAAGGCTTTGGGGTCTGAGGCCGTGGCGGCGGCAATTGTGGCCGAGGCGGCGCGGCGTGGGGTGGCCTTGGAGCTGGTGCGGACGGGTTCGCGCGGGATGGTCTGGC
Source organism: Neogemmobacter tilapiae (assembly GCF_014652215.1). Lineage (GTDB taxonomy): Bacteria > Pseudomonadota > Alphaproteobacteria > Rhodobacterales > Rhodobacteraceae > Neogemmobacter > Neogemmobacter tilapiae. The sequence continues at coordinate 190,680 of NZ_BMYJ01000005.1, forward strand.
TGGAACCCTTGGCCGAGGTGCTGGTGGATGGGGTGCGCCATGCGCATGGGGCTTTGACGGTTTCGGGCGTGGGGGCGCTGTTTGATGCGCCTTTGGGGCTGGGACCGACGGAAGAACTGCCCTGGATGAAAGGGCAGACGCGGCTGACCTTTGCGCGCTGTGGGATCGTGGATCCGCTGTCGCTGGCGGATTACCGGGCGCATGGGGGCTTTGAAGGCTTGGCGCGGGCGCGGGCCTTGGGGGCCGAGGCCGTGGTGGCGGAAGTGACCGAGTCTGGCCTGCGCGGGCGCGGCGGGGCGGGGTTTCCGACGGGGATCAAGTGGAAGACCGTGGCGGGGGCCGTGTCGGAGCGGAAGTATATCGTCTGCAACGCGGATGAGGGGGATAGTGGAACCTTCGCCGACCGGATGCTGATGGAGGGCGACCCCTTTACGCTGATCGAAGGCATGGCGATTGCCGGGCTGGCGGTGGGCGCGCGGAAGGGATTTGTGTACATTCGTTCGGAATACCCCGATGCGATTGTGGTGATGCAGAAAGCGGTGGTTCTGGCCGCGCCGGAACTGGACGGGTTTGACGTTGAAGTGCGGGTTGGGGCGGGGGCCTATGTTTGTGGGGAAGAAACCTCGCTGCTGAACTCGCTGGAGGGCAAGCGCGGCGTGGTGCGGGCGAAGCCGCCCTTGCCCGCGTTGCAAGGGTTCATGGGCCAGCCGACGGTGGTGAACAACGTGATTTCCTTGGCCTCGGTCCCGGTGATCCTGGCGAAGGGGGCGGCGTTCTATAAGGACTTTGGGCTGGGCCGTTCGCGGGGGACGATCCCGTTGCAGATCGCCGGGAACGTGCGGTTTGGCGGGCTTTATGAATGTGCGTTCGGTTTGACCTTGGGCGAGATTGTTGAGGGGATTAGCGGGGGCACTTTGACGGGCCGCCCGGTGAAAGCGGTGCAGGTGGGGGGGCCTTTGGGGGCCTATTTCCCGCGCGACTTGTTCGACACGCTGTTTGGCTATGAAGAGTTCGGCGCGAAGGAAGGCTTGATCGGCCATGCGGGGTTGGTGGTCTTTGACGACAGCGCCGATATGCTGAAACAGGCGCGCTTTGCGATGGAGTTCTGCGCGGTGGAATCCTGCGGGAAATGCACGCCCTGCCGGATTGGCGCGGTGCGGGGGGTGGAAACGATTGATCGGATCGCCAAGGGCGACGCGGCGGCGGTGCCCTTGCTGACGGATTTGTGCGCCACGATGAAATCGGGGTCTTTGTGCGCCTTGGGGGGCTTTACGCCCTATCCGGTTTTGTCGGCTTTGACCCATTTCCCGGATGATTTTGTGCCGATGCGGGAGGCCGCGGAATGACCGAGAAGGTTCAAGGCCCGGCCTCCTATTTCCCGTCGATCGAAAAGAAATACGGCCAGCCGATCCAGCATTGGCTGGATCTGGCAGCGGCGCAGTCGGACATGACGCATATGCAGATTGTCGCCGTGCTGAAAGAAACCCATGGGCTGGGCCACGGCCATGCCAATGCGATTGTCGCCCATGTGCTGGCGCAGAAGAAAAAGGGATAGGCCATGAAAGATTTCATCATCCCCGACCGTGATTTCGGCACGCCTGCTGCGAAAAACAAACAAATGGTCACATTGAACATCGACGGTTTCGATGTGACCGTTCCCGAAGGCACCAGCATCATGCGCGCGGCGTTTGAGGCGGGCATTGCGGTTCCGAAATTGTGCGCGACAGACAGCGTTGATGCCTTTGGTTCCTGCCGTCTGTGCCTTGTCGAAATCGAGGGGCGGAATGGCACGCCAGCAAGTTGCACGACGCCTGTTGCCCCCGGCCTGAAAGTCCATACCCAGACCAAAAAGCTGAAAGATCTGCGGCGCGGGGTGATGGAGCTGTATATCAGCGACCACCCACTGGACTGCCTGACCTGCGCCGCCAATGGCGATTGCGAATTGCAGGATATGGCGGGGGCGGTGGGCCTGCGCGATGTGCGCTATGAGGCGCAGGCCACGCATTTCAAAGCGAAAAACACCAGCGGTGAGGCCAATCCGCAATGGCTGCCGAAAGACGAATCCAACCCCTATTTCACCTATGATCCGGCGAAATGCATCGTCTGTTCCCGCTGCGTCCGCGCCTGCGAGGAAGTGCAGGGCACCTTTGCCCTGACCATCGAAGGCCGGGGCTTTGACAGCCGGGTTTCGCCCGGCATGGCCAGCGACAATTTCCTTGAATCGGACTGCGTGTCTTGCGGCGCTTGTGTGCAGGCCTGCCCTACGGGCACGCTGCAAGAAAAGTCGATGATCGAGATCGGCACGCCCGACCGTTCTGTGATCACCACCTGCGCCTATTGCGGTGTCGGTTGCAGTTTCAAGGCGGAACTGCGCGGCGACGAATTGGTCCGCATGGTGCCCTATAAGCATGGCAAGGCGAACAGGGGGCATTCTTGTGTGAAGGGCCGCTTTGCCTATGGCTATGCGTCGCACAAGGATCGCATTCTGAACCCGATGATCCGCGACAGCATCAATGACCCGTGGAAAGAAGTGTCCTGGGCCGAGGCGATGGAGTTTGCCGCGAACCGGATGCAGGCCATTCAGGCGAAATACGGGCGGCGTTCGGTGGGGGTGATCACCTCCAGCCGCTGCACGAATGAGGAGACTTTCCTTGTTCAGAAACTGACCCGCGCCGTATTTATGAACAACAATACGGATACCTGCGCCCGCGTCTGTCATTCGCCCACGGGCTATGGTCTGGGGCAGACCTTTGGCACGTCGGCCGGGACGCAGGATTTCGATTCTGTGGAACAGACCGATGTGGTGATCGTGATGGGCGCGAACCCGACCGATGGGCACCCGGTCTTTGCGTCGCGTCTGAAAAAGCGTCTGCGCCAAGGTGCGCAGTTGATCGTGATTGATCCGCGCCGGATTGATCTGGTGGACAGCCCGCATATCAAGGCAGCGCATCATTTGCAGTTGCGCCCCGGCACCAATGTCGCCGTGATCAGCGCGCTCTCGCATGTGATTGTGACCGAGGGGCTGGCGGATGAGGCGTTCATTCAGGACCGTTGTGATTGGGATGAATTCCAAGACTACGCCGAATTCATCGCCGACCCGAAACATTCGCCCGAGGCCACTGAATTGTTGACCGGCGTGCCTGCGGCCACCTTGCGCGCGGCAGCGCGGGCCTTTGCCAAGGGCGGCAATGGCGCGATCTATTACGGGCTGGGTGTGACCGAACATTCGCAGGGGTCAACCACGGTGATCGGCATTGCGAACCTTGCGATGCTGACGGGGAACATCGGCCGCCCCGGCGTGGGGGTGAACCCGCTGCGGGGGCAGAACAATGTGCAGGGTTCCTGCGACATGGGGTCTTTCCCGCATGAACTGCCCGGCTATCGGCATGTGAAGAATGACGATGTGCGGGCGGTGTTTGAATCGATGTGGAATGTGACCATCGACAATGAGCCGGGCCTGCGGATTCCGAACATGCTCGACGCGGCGGTGGAAGGGTCGTTCAAAGGGCTTTACTGCCAAGGCGAGGACATTCTGCAATCGGACCCGGACACGAAACATGTGGCGGCGGGCTTGGCCGCGATGGAATGCGTGATCGTGCATGACCTGTTCCTGAACGAAACGGCGAATTACGCGCATGTGTTCTTTCCGGGGTCGTCCTTCCTGGAAAAGGACGGAACGTTTACGAACGCGGAACGGCGGATCAACCGGGTGCGCAAGGTGATGGCGCCGAAACAGGGCTATGAAGATTGGGAAGTGACGCAGTTGTTCGCCAATGCGATGGGGGCGGGTTGGACCTATACCCATCCGTCGCAGATCATGGACGAGATTGCGATGCTGACGCCCAGCTTTGCGGGGGTGAGCTATGAGCGGCTGGAGGAACTGGGCTCGGTGCAATGGCCGTGCAATGAAAAGCACCCGGAAGGCACGCCCTTGATGCACATTGACGGTTTTGTGCGCGGCAAGGGGCGGTTCATTCGGACGGAATATGTGGCGACGGATGAACGGACGGGGCCGCGTTTCCCGCTGTTGCTGACGACCGGGCGGATCCTGTCGCAGTATAATGTGGGGGCGCAGACGCGGCGGACCGAGAATGTCGTTTGGCATGATCAGGATGTGCTGGAAATTCACCCGCATGACGCCGAAAATCGGGGGCTGAAGGACGGCGACTGGGTGCGGCTGGCGTCGCGGTCGGGGGAAACCACGCTGCGGGCGAAAGTGTCGGATCGGGTGTCGCCGGGGGTGGTCTACACGACCTTCCACCATCCGGATACGCAGGCCAATGTCATTACGACCGATTATTCGGATTGGGCGACGAACTGCCCGGAATACAAGGTGACGGCGGTGCAGGTGATGCCGTCGAACGGGCCGTCGGATTGGCAGGTCGATTACAACGAACAGGCGGCGCTGTCGCGGCGGATCCTTTCGGCAGCGGAATGAAAAGCTTTCGCGCCATGGCCCGTGTCGGGGCGAAGCCCCGGACCTGCCCGGATGAGGTGGCGGTGGCGCTGACCTTTAACGGGACGACACAGGCGGTGATGATGGCGACGCCGGCGGATCTGGAGGATTTCGCCTATGGCTTTGCGCTGACCGAAGGGACGGCGCGGCCGCATGACATTGAAAGCGTGACGGTGGTGGAAACGCCCTTGGGGGTGGATTTGCAGGTCTGGACCACGGATGCGGCGGCGGAACGGCTGGCGGCGCGGCGGCGGTCGATGCTGGGGCCGGTGGGTTGTGGGCTGTGCGGGATCGATTCGCTGGAACAGGCGATGCGGGAACCGATGGCGGTGACGGGGCGGTTGGTGATGACGGCGGAGGAGGTGCGGCAAGCGATGGTCGATCTGCCGGGACATCAGCCGCTGCACGACGCGACGCGGGCGGTGCATGGGGCGGCGTTCTGGCAACCGGGTAAGGGGATCGTCCTGGCGCGCGAGGATGTGGGGCGGCACAACGCTTTGGACAAGCTGATCGGCGCGGTGGCGCGGGCGAGCCTTGGGCCGGGGGCGGTGTTGATCACCAGCCGGGTGTCGATTGACATGGTGCAGAAATGCGCGGCGCTGGGGGCGCCGGTGTTGGTGGCGGTGTCGGCGCCGACAGCGGCGGCGGTGGATATGGCGGCACGCGCGGGCTTGACGCTGGTGGCGGGGGCGCGGCCTGACGGATTTGATGTTTATACCCACGCGGAACGGATCAAGGATAAGACCCATGTCGCCTGACAAGCTGATCTATATGGCGAACCAGATCGCCAAATTCATGGAATCAAAGCCGGAATCCGAAGGGTTGGCGGGGTTCGCGGCGCATGTGAACGATTTCTGGGAGCCGCGGATGCGGGCGCAGTTCTTTGCGCTGCTGGATGCGGGGGCGGAGGGGTTCCGGCCGTTGGTTCTAAAGGCGGCGGGTTCGGTGCGCCGTCCGGTGGAAAGCTAGACGAAGACGGCGGTGGAAGAAGGGGTTTGGCGCGGCGGCATGGCGAGCGTCATGACCCCACCGATAAGGATTAGCGGGACACCGATTTCGGTGGTGCTGGCCAGCAAGAGGCCCGCGATCAGGGCCAAGGTGCCGATCATCATCCGGTTGGGGCGCATCATGAAAGACATCCGCATCTTTTGATCCATCCTGCTCAGCTTCGGGGGTTTGGCCCTTCTGACTAAAAAGCTAGGATTCGATTGGGACCAAATCTGGGCAGGAAATGACCCCTCTTTGGGCATTTCGGGGGTGCGTCGCCTAAATCGTTTACGGACTGTTTACAGCTTGTCGGACAGTAGGCCCAAGAGATAGCGACCATAGGCGTTTTTGGAAAAAGTGGCGGCGCGGCGGGAAAGATCGTCATCGCTGATCCAGCCGTTGCGCCAGGCGATTTCGTCGGGGCAGCCGACTTGTAGGCCCTGACGATCCTGAAGGGTGCGCACGAAGTTTCCGGCGTCGAGCAGGCTGCCGTGTGTGCCGGTATCCAGCCATGCAAAGCCGCGGCCCAAGCGTTCGACGGTGAGCTGGCCGTCGCGGAGATAGAGGTCCAACAGATCGGCGATTTCGAGTTCACCGCGGGGGGAGGGTTGGATGGCGGCGGCGCGGTCGGGGGCGGTGCCGTCGAGGTAGTAAAGCCCGGTGACGGCGTAGTTCGAGGCGGGCTTGGCGGGCTTTTCGATGATGGAACGGACACGGCCTTGATCGTCAAAATCGACGACGCCATACCGCTCGGGATCGGCGACGTGATAGCCAAAGACGGTGCCGCCGGGGCGTTGGTCGGCGGCGGCCAGCATTTCGGGCAGGCCGTGGCCGAAAAAGATGTTGTCACCCAGACACATGGCGGAAGGTGCGCCGTTCAGGAAGGTCTTGGCGAGGGTATAGGCCTGCGCCAGCCCATCGGGGCTGGGCTGCACGATCCATGTCAGCGACAGGCCCCATTGTGCGCCGTCACCCAGCAGGCGCTGGAATTGGGGCTGATCTTCGGGGGTGGTGATGATGGCAATCTCGCGGATGCCGCCCAGCATGAGGACGGAGAGCGGATAATAGATCATCGGTTTGTCATAGACGGGCAAAAGCTGTTTCGAGACGCCCATGGTGATCGGCCAAAGCCGTGTGCCAGAACCGCCAGCCAGAAGAATGCCTTTGCGAGTGGTCATTGCGCCCTCAATTCATGGATCACGCGGTCGAGCCCCGTTTCCCAGTTGGGCCGCTGCACGCCGAATTGCGCGGTAAAGCCGCTGCAATCCAATCGGGAGTTCAGGGGGCGCTGGGCGGGTGTGGGGTAATCGGTGCTGGGAATGTCGTGGATCTGGCAGGCAAGGCCCGCGCGGGCCATGACGTTGCGGGCAAAGCCTGACCAGTTGGTGTCGGGTTGGCCTGCGAAATGGAAAAGGCCCGATGCCGGGGCTTTGGCGACCGTCAGCAGGGCTTGGGCCAGAGCATCGGCAGGCGTCGGTCCGCCCCATTGGTCGGCGACGACGTTGAGGGTTTCGCGTTCGGCCCCCAGCCGCAGCATGGTTTTCACGAAGTTCGTGCCATGGGCCGAAAACACCCAAGAGGTGCGGATGACGGTGCCGCCATGCGCCAGAACCGCCTGTTCCCCGGCCCATTTGCTGCGGCCATAGGCCGAGAGGGGGGCGGGGCTGTCATCGGGCTGCCACGGCTGATCGCCAGAGCCGTCAAAGACATAATCGGTGGAGAGATGGATGAAGGGAAGGCCCCGTTCGGTGGCGACTTGGGCCATGGTGCCGGGGGCGGTGGCGTTGATCATATGGGCCAATTCCGGTTCGGTTTCGGCACGGTCCACGGCGGTATAGGCGGCGGCGTTGATCACCACCTGGGCATCGGTGGCCTTGATCGCGGCGGCGCAGGTCGAGGGGCGGGACAGGTCGGCCTGATCGCGGCCAAGGGTCAAGACATCCGCGGAGGCGCGCTGCAATTCCTGCGCGACTTGCCCGGTTTTGCCAATGACGAGAATCCTCAACCCTTTGTCCCCAATCTTTGGCCGACGCCCTGACGCACCAGCAGCGGTTGCCACCAATCACGGTTGGCCAGATACCATGCGACGGTCGCGCGAAGTCCCTGATCCAGCGTGACCGAAGGCCGCCAGCCGAGTTCATTCCGCATCCGCGCGGGGTTGATCGCATAACGCGCATCATGGCCGGGGCGGTCGGTGACATGGGTGATCAGCCGGGCATGGGGGGCGGTTTCAGGGTGGAGTTCGTCCATCAGGGCACAAAGGCGGTGGACAAGATCAAGGTTCGTCACCTCATTCTCACCCCCTATCGCATAGGTGCGGCCGGGTTTTCCTTGTGTCACCACCGTCAGCAGCGCATCGGCGTGATCTTCGACATAAAGCCAGTCGCGGATGTTCAGGCCCTGACCATAGATGGGGATGGGTTTGCCTTGCAAAGCGTTCAGGATCACCACGGGGATCAGCTTTTCCGGGAAGTGATAGGGGCCGTAATTGTTGGAACAATTGCTGATCAGGACGGGCAGGCCATAGGTTTCGCCCCAAGCGCGGACCAGATGGTCGCTGGCGGCTTTGCTGGCGGAATAGGGGGAGTTGGGGGCGTAGGGGGTGGTTTCGTCAAACTGGCCTTCGCTGCCCAAGGTGCCAAAGACTTCATCCGTCGAAATGTGGTGAAAGCGGAAGGCGGCTGGCTTGCCTTTGGTCGTCCAATAGGCGCGGGCGCATTCCAGCAGGTTGAAGGTGCCGGTGACATTGGTTTCGATAAAGGCGGCGGGGCCGTCGATGGAACGGTCAACATGGCTTTCGGCGGCCAAGTGCATGACGGCATCGGGCTGATGTTGCGCAAAGATGCGGTCAAGGGCGGCGCGGTCGCGGATATCGGCCTGTTCAAAGGCGTAAAGATTGCTGCCGGCGATGGGGGCAAGGTTTTCCAGATTGGCGGCATAGGTGAGGGCGTCGAGGTTGACGACCTGATGACCCTTGGCGACGGCTTGGCGCACGACCGCCGAGCCGATGAAACCCGCGCCGCCGGTGATCAGCAGTTTCATGGCGTCACCGTGAAGGGGCTGATTGTGTCGGCCCAAAGGGGTTGGATGCGGTCTTTGTCAGACAGGATGGGGTCTGTCACGCCCCAGTCAATGGCGAGGGTGGGATCATCCCAGCGGATGCCCGCGTCACAGTCGGGGGCATAGGGGGCGGAGCATTTGTATTGCACTTCGCAATCGTCGGTGAGGGTGACGAAACCATGAAGGAAGCCTTCTGGCACCAGCAGTTGTTGGCCGTTTTCGGCGGAAAGTTCGACGGCGACCCATTGGCCGAAATGGGGGGAGCCGCGGCGAAAATCGACGGCGATATCGCGCATGGCCCCTTTGGTGCAGCGGACGAGTTTGGCCTGTGCCATTGGGGGGCGTTGGTAATGCAGGCCGCGTAGGGTGCCTGCTTGGGCGGAAAGGGAATGGTTGTCCTGCACGAAACGGGTGGGGATTCCGGCGCGGTCAAAGGCCTGATCGGAATGGCTTTCGACGAACCAGCCACGGGCATCGCCAAAGCGGCGGGGGGTGAGGATCAGGACATCGGGCAGGGTGGTCTGTTCGACAAGCATCGGGCATCCTTGGGATTTCCTCAGCCCTACACCACCCGGCAGGCAAAGTCAGCCCTTGCCGAATAAAGGATACCAAAGGGCGTCGGGCAGGAACTGACCGCCGCGAAAGAGCCAGGAAAAGACGCGGGGGAAAGAGCGTTTGAAGGCGCGGGGGCTGTCCATGAGCGCCAGCATTTCGGCGGCGGCCTGATCGGGTTCCATGAGGAAAGGCATTTTGAAATTGTTCTTGTCGGTGAGCCTTGTGCGGATGAAGCCGGGATTGGCCAGTTGGACCTGAACGCCGGTGTGGCGGAGATCGGCGTAAAGGCTTTCGGCGAGAACCATAGTGCCGGCTTTACTGGCGGCATAGCCGATGGCCCCCGGCAGGCCGCGAAAGCCGGAGAGGGAGCCGGTGATGACGATATGGCCTTGGTTGCGGGCGGTCATTTGGGGGAGGACGGTGCCGATGACGCGGGCGCAGCCGGTGAAGTTGACGTTGCACATCGCCTCGACCTGATCCGCGTTCCAGCTTTGGGCTTTGACGGGCCAATAGACGCCGGCGAGGAAGACGAGGCCGTCAATTGGACCGATCTGCTGGGCGGCGGCTTGGACCGAGGCGGGGTCGGCGACATCCATGGGGAGGGCGGTGGCGCGCAAGGGAGTGGCGGCGGCCTTGAGGCGGTCGGGGTCGCGGGCGGAAAGGATGAGGTCTGCGCCCCTTGCGGCAAGGGCTTGGGCCAAGGCGAGGCCAAGGCCGTCGCTGGCGCCGACGAGCCAATAGCGTTTGCCTTTGTAATCGCGGGTCATGGGGTGATCCTTTCGTCGGGCAGGTTCAGGCGGAGGAGGAGGGCGATGGCGAGGAGTTTGAGGGCGCAGGGGAGGGCGGCATAGAGGAGGGTGAGGGCGGTAAGGGCGGTCTGGCCGCCGGATTGAAAGCCGAGGGACTGGAGGAGGGGGAGGAGGCCCCCGGCAGCGGCGGCGAGGGAGAGCTTGCCGGCAAAGGACCAGAGGCCGAAGCCTGTCGCCTCACCCAAACCCCGACGGGCAAGGTGGCGGGCAAAGAGGGCGGGAAGAAGGGTAAGGTCAGCGCCAAGGCCTGCGCCAGAGGCGAGGCAGATGAGGGCAAAGGGCCAAAGGTCGCCGGGGCCGAGGGTGAGGGCGAAGGCAAAGGTGAGGGTGGCAAGGATCATGCCGCCAAGCAGGGCCTGACGGGGGCCAAGTCGGTTGGCGAGGCGGACCCAGAGGGGGGCGGAAAGGGCGGCGGAAAGGAAGAAGATGAGGAGGAAGGGGCCTTCATAGCCGGGGGCGTTCAGGGCGCTTTCGACGAAGAAGAGGAAAAGGGTGGAGGTGACGGCGACGGGGGCGCCGTTGACGAAGGCGAGGAAGAGCAGGCGGCGGGTGGTGGGGTCGGCCAAGGCGGCGCGCAGGTTCAGGCGGGGGCCGGGTGTGGCGGTCCATTCGCGGCGCATGGCGATGGTGGCCATAAGGGCGAGGGCGGCGAAGCCGAGGGCGAAAAGGGCGAAGGGTTGGGGATGGACGGAGGCCAGCGCCACGGGGGCGACGGCAGCAAGGCAGACACCCAGAAGGCTGCCGGTTTCGCGCCAACCGGCAAGGCGGATATGGCCCGAGGGGCCAAGGCTTTCGGCGCGGGCGACGCCTTGGGCGTAGAAGGCGATGGTGAGGAAGGACCAGCTGCTGAACAGGAAGGTGAGGGTCAGGGCGAACCAGAGGGTGGGGGCAAAGGGGGGTGGGATGACGAACAGGGCGATCATCGCCCCGGTCATGATCGCCACCGCGCCGGTTGTCATCGCGCCGCGATGGGCGCGGGTGGCTTGGGCCAGCAGGCCCAGAAGGGGGTCTTGCACCACGTCGATCAGGCGGAGGGCCAGCAGGATCAGGCCCATGCTGGCGAGCGAAACGCCGTAGCTGTCGATGTAGAATTTGGGGGCGTGCAGATAGATTGGCAGGCCCGCCGCCGCGATCATGGCGGCATAGGCCGGCCACGGCCAGAGCCGCTGGCTCACTTGGACACCTCATGCGGCGGCGGTTCGGGGCGGTTGCGGAAGGCGGCCCCTTTCCACCACAGGCGCAGGGCCTGCCAATGGATCAGCGCCAGCACACGGCGGGAACCGAAGGGACGACGCAGGCAGGCGGCCAGAATGCTGCGGTTGGTGAGCGGTTGGCGCGGGCCGGTGAGGGTGGCGATGACGCCGTGGGGGCCGGCGTTGAAGTCGATCACGATGTGAATCTTGTCGGGGCGGATGTCGAAGCGGAATTGATAGCCGCCCGCGATGGGCTGGAAGGGCGAGACATGCAGCAGTTTCGTGGCGGTTAGTGTGTCTTCACGCGTGATGGGGGCGTGGTCGGGGCGGTGGCACAGATAGGAATGGCGGTCGCCATAGGTGTTCGTCACCTCGGCCAGTACCACGCGGAGCGCGCCCTTTTCGTCATGGCACAGCCAGAAACTGACGGGGTTGAAGACATGGCCGAGAATGCGGGGCTGGGCCAGAAGGTCGATGCGGGCGGGGGAGGGTAGGCCCTGTTCCGAAAGAACGCGGCGCACCCAAGCCGCCCCTGCGCCCTGCTTCGGCGGGCCACCGTGATCAACGTCCCAAAGGGACATGAGCCGCCCCCGGTTGCGCCCGAACAGGCGCGGGGCCTCCACCGGGGTTTCAGCATCCAGCAGCACATAGTCGATGCCATAGCGGAAGCGGTTTTCGACCGCCCCCTTGCGCCCGTGAAAGGTCTGGCCTGCGATGTGCTGGACGCGGGTCATTCCGCCGCCACGGCGCTGATCTGCGCTTGCCGCGCGGCGATGCCTTGGGCGACAGCTTCGGCGCTGGCAAAGCCGTCTTCGTGAAAGCCGTGGCCCATCCATGCGCCGCAGAACCATGTGCGGCGCGTGCCGTTCATCGCCTTGATCGTTTCCTGCGCTTTCAGCGCTGCCAGATCAAAGACCGGGTGATGGAAGCTGGCCACGTCATGCACCAGATGATCGGGAATGGCGCGGTTGGTGTTCAGGGTGACGAACAGCGGATCGTCCTTCGGAATGGGTTGCAGGCTGTTCATCCAATAGGACAGGTCGATCCTTTCGCGCGAAGGCCGCGCCGGTTCGACATAGGCCCAGCTTGACCAGACCTTGCGGCGTTTCGGCATGACGCTGGCATCGCTGTGCAACACGGCCTGATTGGGCTGATAGCGCACGGCGGACAGCGCCGCCCGTTCGGCAGGGGTGGCATCGGAAAGCAGGGCCAAGGCCTGATCGGAATGGCAGGCAAAGACGACATCATCAAAGGTTTCCCATTCGCCGCCCGTGACACGGACCATCGCGCCCTGCGGAATGCGCTGAACGCCCGCCACCTGTGCCCCCAGCCGCAATTCGACGCCATCGGCGACCATGCGGGCCTGCAAGCGGCGGACATATTCGACCGAACCGCCCTGAACCGTGTGCCATTGGTGCTGTTCGGCATAGCCCAGAAGGCCGTGGTTTTTAAAGAACTGCACAAGGGCATGGGCGGGGAAATCGAGGATGCCCGCCAAGGGGGTGGACCAGATCGCACCAGAGAAGGGGGTGATGTAATAGTCGCGGAACCAAGGGCCGGTGCCCAGATTGTCGAGCAGGTCGGCAATCGACTGGTCGGGGTTGGCGCGTGAGGCGGCGAGGGCGTTTTTGTTGAAATGCAGGATGTCGCGCAGCATCCGCAGAAAGGCGGGGCGGGCGAGGTTCTGTTTTTGCGCAAAGATCGTGCCGAAATCGGCCAGACCATATTCGACGCGACCGCCGTCGATGGAACAGCCAAAGCTCATCTTGGTGGGGACGGTGGGGACATCCAGCCTTTCGAACAGGGCGGTCAGGCGCGGATAGTTCACATGATTGAAGACGATAAAACCGGTATCGACGGGCTGATCACCTCTTTTGCCCGCGATGATGGTGCGGGCGTGGCCGCCCAGCCGGGTTTCGCTTTCAAAAAGCACGAGGGCGTGGTCGGCTGACAAAAGATGGGCGGCTGCCATGCCTGAAATCCCCCCTCCGATCACGGCGATGCGTCGCGGGCCGGGGCCGGGCATTTCAAAGGGCATGGTGGTTTCCTTTCTGTTTCAAACCAATACGCGGATAGCGGTGAAACGGATCATTCGGCAAAAAAGTTTCTGGCGGGTGATCCGGTGCGGGACATCGGGCGTATTTGGGCTATGTTGCTCGATGTGCAGATCAGACCGGATGAAGCCAGCCCCCCGCCGGGGGGTCGGCCGTATGCGGGGCGACAAAGGGACGAGCGGTTGAACGACGAACCAGACTGGACGGCGCTTGTTCTGCGGGTGCGGGATCATGGCGACAGGGCGGCTTTTGCCGCGCTGTTCCAGCATTTCGCGCCGCGGGTGAAGGCCTTTCTGATGAAATCGGGGGCTTCGGCCAGTTTGGCCGAGGAATGCGCGCAGGATGTGATGGCGACGCTTTGGCAAAAGGCGGCGCTGTTTGATCCGACGCGGGCCAGCGTGGCGACATGGGTTTTCACCATCGCGCGGAACCGGCGGATCGACGCTTTGCGCAAGGCGCGGCGGCCCGAGCCGGAAGACCTGCCTTGGGGACCGGAAGGGGAGCCGGATGCGGCCGAGGCGATGGCCTTGCAGGAAGACGTGTCGCGCCTGGGCAAGGCCTTGGCAGGCTTGCCGGAAAAGCAAAGGGCGCTGATCGAACGGGCCTATTTCGGCGATCTGAGCCATTCGGAGATTGCGGCAGAGACGGGTTTGCCGCTGGGAACAATCAAGTCGCGCATCAGGCTGGCCTTGGACCGGCTGCGGCATTCGATGAGTTGAAGGTTAGAGACGATGACGATCCGACACCATTTGCCTGACAATCTGCTGATGGCCTATGCGGCAGGCAATCTGCCCGAAGCCTTTCATCTGGTCGTGGCGACGCATCTGTCGCTGTGTGACACCTGCCGGGTGCAGGCGGCGAGCTTTGACGCCGTGGGCGGGGCTTTGGTCGATGATCTGGCGGGGTCGGCGATGAGCGAGGGGAGCCTAGAGGCCTGCCTTGCGCGGCTGGAGGCGACGCCGGTGCATCGGCGGGGGCCTGTGGCACGGCGGGAGGGGGTCTTTCCGGCGCCCTTGCAGGACTATGTGGGGGGCGATCTGGCGGCGGTGCGGTGGAAGGCGCTGGGTATGGGGGTGAAACAGGCGATCCTGCCGACGGGGCGGGGGGCGCGGGCGCGGCTTTTGTTCATTCCGGCGGGGGCGGCGGTGCCAGACCACGGGCATCGGGGCACAGAACTGACGCTGGTGCTGCAAGGGGCGTTCCGGGACGAGACGGATCGTTTCGGGCCGGGCGATGTGGAAGTGGCGGATGAGGATCTGAACCATCAGCCGGTGGCCGAGGCGGGGATGGACTGCATTTGTCTGGCGGCGACGGATGCGCCCTTGCGGTTCAACGCGCTGATCCCGCGGATCTTGCAGCCGGTGTTCCGGATATAAGGGGGTCGGGGGCGGCCCCCCCGACCTTTAGGTTGACTGTCAGTCGCGCAGCAGTTCGTTGATGCTGGTCTTGCTGCGGGTCTGGGCATCGACCTTTTTCACAATGACAGCGCAGTAAAGGTTGATGCCGTTCTTGGATGGCATGGAGCCAGCGACGACGACCGAACCGGCGGGAACCTCACCATAGGTGACGCTGCCGGTTTCGCGGTCAACGATCTTGGTCGATTTGCCGATGAAGACGCCCATGCCAAGGACCGAGCCTTCGCGGACGATGCAGCCTTCGACGACCTCGGACCGGGCGCCGATAAAGCAGTTGTCCTCGATGATGGTCGGGCCGGCCTGCATCGGTTCCAGCACGCCACCGATGCCGACGCCGCCGGAGAGGTGGACATGTTTGCCGATCTGGGCGCAAGAGCCAACGGTGGCCCAGGTGTCGACCATTGTGCCCTCATCGACAAAGGCCCCGAGGTTGACGAAGGAGGGCATCAGGACGACGCCCTTGGCGATATGGGCCGATTTGCGGACGATGGCGTTGGGCACGGCGCGGAAGCCAGCGGCGCGGAACTCGGATTCGCCCCAGCCGTGGAATTTGCTGTCCACCTTGTCCCACCAGCTGCCAGCCTGCGGACCGCCGGATTGCAGTTCCATATCCTTTAGACGGAAACCCAGCAGGACGGCCTTTTTCGCCCATTGGTTCACATGCCAATCGTTGTTGCCCTGCTTTTCGGCGACGCGCAGGGTGCCTGCGCCCAAAGCCTCCAGCGTGGTCTCGACGGCATCGCGCGTCTCGCCCTTGGTGGCGGGGGTGATGGTGTCGCGGGCTTCCCACGCGGACTCAATAGCGGCTTCAAGGGCGGCGTGGGACATGGGGCAGTTCCTTTTGCGATTGGCCTTGGTTGCCATCGCCTATAAGGCTTGGGCAAAGCCCCTGCAATTGGCCCTGACGCATGACCCAAGACGACAGCCGCAAGCATCCTTTGCGTGACAGCACCCAAGACATCCGCGCGGCGGACCGTATCCCGGATACGCCGCAGACCCGTTCGCCCGCCTATCGTCTGGCCTTTGCCGATCAGGAGTTCCTGACGCGCGAGGAATTGCGACCGGTGCGTTTGCAGTTGGAGTTGCTGAAGCCGCAGATGTTGCTGGACGAATGGGGGATCAATTCGACCATCGTCATGTTCGGCGGGGCGCGGATTCCGGCCCCGGAGCAGGCCGATACGGCGCGGACGGAAACGCTGCGGGGGCTGACCCGCTATTATGATGAGGCGCGGGAGTTTGCGCGGATCATGACGCTGCGCAGCAAAGCCTCGGGTGGCACGGACGGCGTGATCGTCACCGGCGGCGGGCCGGGGGTGATGGAGGCGGGCAACCGCGGGGCGGATGAGGCGGGGGGCGTGTCGATCGGGCTGAACATCGTGCTGCCGCATGAGCAGGCGCCGAATGAATTTGTGACGCCGGAACTGTCGTTCAACTTTCACTATTTTGCGATCCGCAAGATGCATTTCCTAATGCGGGCGCAGGCGATCTGTGTGTTTCCGGGGGGCTTTGGCACGCTGGACGAGATGTTTGAAAGCCTGACGCTAATTCAGACGCGGCGGATGAAGCCTTTGCCCTTCCTGCTGTTCGGCAAGGAGTTCTGGGAAAAGATCATCGACTGGAAAGCCCTAGCCGAGGCGGGGGTGATTTCGGACAGTGACCTGTCGCTGTTCCAATATGTGGAAACGGCAGCCGAGGCGGTGGCGGTGCTGGACAGCTGGCAGCCGCTTATCTGAGCCAGATCCAAAGGTTGAAAAGGCCGATGAGAACCGGCTGATGGATCAGATAGATCGGCAGCGAATGCTGGCCGGGCCAAGATAGGGCGCGCGTAAGCGGTGTGGCGGGGCGTTGGAGCCTTTGCCAGAGGCCCATTTGCGTGGCCAATTTGGCCAGCGCGAGGCCCGCCAGAAACGGGGCGAGCCAAGGAAACAGCGGCACGTAATCGACCGAGAGGAAGGGTTCGGTGCGCAGGCCCAGCCAGACAAGGGCGGGATGGTCGAAAAAGGGGTCGCGCAGATAGCTGGGGGCGATAAAGGCCAAGGCGGCCGCGATCAGGGTCAGGGCGGCGGGCAGGCGCAGGAAGATGAGGCCCAAGAGGCTGCACAGGGCAATGCTGTGCAGGATGCCGAAGCGGACATAATATTCGCCCATGAAGGCCCAGGTGCCAAGGCCGACCAAGCCCGCCGCAGCGGTGATGATGGCCAGACGGCGGGCAAAGGCGGGCCAGCGAAGGCCTTGGCCGTGGGCGAGCCAGAGGCTGACACCCGCCAGAAACAGAAACGATCCGGCGATCAGCCGCGCGAACCAGAACCAGAAGCCCTGATAGATCGTGTCGGGGGGCAGATAGCCGAACATCTGGAGGTCAAAGGTCAGGTGGAACGCCAGCATCCCCAGCAAGGCGAGGGTGCGGGCGATGTCGAGGGCTGCTATCCGTTCGGTCTTGGCCATGATCTTCCCCTATTCGCCCCACCCATCCCGCAATCGCGCGGCCCCGTCCAGCCACTTCCTGCCTTGCCCAAGCGCCAGCCGCGGCCTATTTCCAAGCGGGGGGGGAAAGGCGGGCAGATGGCGGGCAACCAGATGAATTGGGCGGATAAGCTGGCCCGGCGGCGCATGATGCGGCGCTGGAAAGCTTTGGCCGCGCGTGCGCCGGAACTGACCGCCCCCGAATTGCGCGCCCTGCGGGACGAAGGCCGGGGCATGGGCCGGGCCATCGACCGGGTGCTGCAAGAGGCGGATTATCGGCTGGCCCTGCCTGCGATTGGGTCGAATGCGATCCGCCGTCAGCCGGGCACGGATTGGGCCTGGCGACCGATGCCCTGGCGGGCGGCGCTGGATCTGGCGGGGCAGGCGGCCATTCCGGTGCGGACCGAGGTGGGCGAAGGGGTGACGCTGTATCACGACTGTCGGCGGAGCGAGTTGACTCTGCGGCAGGTGCGCAATGGGCGGGACAGCGATCTGGCGGCCTTTGGGCTGCGGCTGGATGTCTTCGGTTTTGACGGCAGCTTTCTTTCGCTGGCGCTGGAATTGCCGGGGGACGTGGGCAAGGGTTTGACGCGTCGGCACATGATCCGGCTGGAGGCGCGGGTGGAGATGGAAAAGCCGTTGCAGATTTATGGGCGGCTGAACCTGCGGCACGGGCCGAATGTGGCGCAGCTTTTGCGGGAATTGCCGAAGAAGGGCGAAGAGGTTTTCGTGGATTTTGACCTGTCGCAGATGCAATTCGATGAAAAGCGGGTGGAGCATCTGTGGCTGGACCTGATTTTGGAAGGGCCGCAGATGAATCAGGTGACGTTCCGGGATGTGACCTTGGGGCGGCGGCTGCGGGCGGGGATGTAGGATGGACAATCTGGCGATCATCAGCAGCAGCCTGCGGGGCGGGGTCTGGGCGGGGCGGATCGGGCCTGTGGCGGGCGGGGCCTTGCCCGATTTGCAGGTGCTGCATCTGGACCGGGTGCTGGAGGGGCTGGTTCTGGCACGGGGCGAGGACGGTGTGACGCTGACCTTTCGGGTGAACCTGCCGGTGGAGGTTTTGTCGGACGGGGTGCAGACGGTGGTGTTGCAGGATGCGGCAGGCCAGCGGATCGGCAGTCTGGCGTTGGTGGCCGGTGAGGCTCTGGAGGCGGATATTCGGGCCGAGGTGGATCTGCTGCGGGCCGAGCTGGATATGCTGAAACGGGCGTTCCGGCGGCATTGCGTGGAAACCGGGGCGGATAAATAAAGGCGGACGGCTTTCGCCGCCCGCCCGCCTTGCGCCGCCACTTGGGGGTGTCTGCTGCGCAAGTTCTTCCGGGCTTATTGCGCCGGAACCGTGATCGCCCCATCCGAGACGGCGGCGGTCAGTTCAGCCTGATCCACCCCCGCGTCGGCATTGGCGTCAATACTGGTGAACGCCTCCTCCGTCAGGTCGGGGAAGACCGTCTGGAGTTCGGCCAGGGACCAAGTGCCGTTGCCATCGGCGTCGGCAATGGCGGGCAGTTCCTGGGCAAAGGCGGTGGATGCCGCGAGGCCGAGGACGGAGCCCATCATCGCGCTGATCATTCCGATCCGGGTCATGGTCTTTCCTTTCAGTTCGTTTCAGTTTTGTCGAAGCCGTGTTGGCCTCGGGAGGTGACTTAGGCGAGGCAGAACGCGTGTTCCAGTGGGGTTGGGGGAGGGGCCGGTTTCGCGCCATTTTCCTGCCGAAAGGGGTGGATCCGCGGAACATCTTTCCGCCGAGGGTGGGGGGATGGGCCTGAAGTCGCGCGGGGCGGGCGCGGTTTTCTGCGGCTTTCCGCTGACACAACCCTGCCGTTCATTCTGTTTCCCGAAATCGCACGATCAGCAACAATTCCCACGGATCGTCTTGCCCGTGCCGCGATCCTGCCTGAATTGGCCGCCAAGACACGGTTGGAATGTAAGGAAGGCTGGGGTTCGGAATGGACAGACTGACCGAGATGGAGGCGTTTGCGACCGTCGTGGATCAGGGCGGCTTTACCGATGCCGCCAAGAAGATGGGGATTTCGAAATCCGCCGTGTCGAAGCATGTTTCGGCGCTTGAGGCGCGTCTGGGCGCGCGTTTGTTGAACCGCACCACGCGCCGGGTGTCGCCGACGGAAATTGGTCTGGCCTATTATGACCGGGCGCGGCGGGTGCTGAACGATGCGGGCGAGGCGGATGCCTTGGTCACGTCGATGCAATCGGCGCCTTCGGGATTGCTGCGGATTTCGGTGGCCACCGATTTCGGGGTGAACCTGCTGTCACCGATTCTGGGGGAGTTCCTGCTGGAATACCCCGAGATCACCGTGAACATGGTCTTGAACAACCGCTATGTCGAACTGATCAGCGAAGGTTTTGACATGGCGATCCGGGTGGGGGAGCTGGAAGACAGCTCGCTTCGGGCGCGGAAGCTGACGGATACGACGAAACGGATGATCGGCTCGCCGGGGTATTTCCAGAAATACGGACGGCCGCAGAAGATTGACGATCTGAACGACCACAAGCTGCTGCATTATTCGAACCAAGCGAATGGCAATGTGTGGAAGGTGACGGCGCCGTCGGGTGAAAAGCGGCAGGTGCGGTCGGCGGGCTGGTTGACGGTGAACGATGGGCAGTCGCTGTTGAATGCCGCCATTTCGGGGCTGGGCATCGCCTATCTGCCGTCCTTCCTTTATGCCGATTCGATGAAATTGGGGCAGGTGGAAGAGGCGATTCCGGGCCTGCCGGTCGAAACGCTGGGCATCTATGCGGTCTATCCGCCGGGGCGTTTTACGCAGCCGAAAGTGCGGGCGTTCATCGACTTTCTGGCACGGCGTCTGGCCGACAAGGGCCTTGACAACTGGTAGGGGTTTAAACCTCCTCCACCGCCAATACCCCCTGCATCGCCTTGATCGCGCCGCGCACTTGCGGCGTCACCGGGAATTCACCGGGCAGGGCCAGATCGACCTCGCGTTCACCGTCGGGCACGCAAAGGATGATCTGGGTTCGCGCCCGGCCTTCGATCTTGGACAGCAGCGTTGCAATGGATGCTGCCGCTTCAGCCCGGTTCAGATGGACGCGCAGGGCCCCGCCACCGGCGTCGGCGGCGACGTTGTCAATCGCCTGAATTGCGTTCGCCAAAAGCTTGAGCGTATCGCCCTCCAGCTCGGCTTTGACGTTGATCACCACGTTTTGGCCGGGTTCTAGCAGGTGGCGCGACTGTTCCAGCACCTCGCTGAACAAGGTCACCTCATAGAGCCCCGTCGGGTCGGAGGCCTGCACAAAGGCAAAGCGGTTGCCCTTGGCCGATTTGCGTTCCTGCCGGCCCGAGATGGAACCCGCGATCTTGGCCACCAGCGGCCCGCCCTCGGCCAGGCGGGTAATTTCGGTCAGGGTCTTCACGTCCTTGCGCCGCAGCGCCGACATGTAGTCGTCCAAGGGATGGCCCGACAGATAAAAGCCCACCGCCTGATGTTCATGGCCCAGCCGTTCCACCGGTAGCCAGTCATCCCGCCCGGCAATGCGCGGTTCGGGCAGATCGGCCCCCGCGTCGCCAAAGAGCGAGACTTGCGACGACCCCGCCTGTTCATGCACCGCCGCCGAATAGGCGACCAGCGCATCCAGGCCTTCGAACACCCGGGCGCGGTTGGCGTCCAATTGGTCAAAAGCCCCTGCGCGGGCCAGCATTTCCAGGGGCCGCTTGCCGACCCGTTTCAGATCCACCCGGCGGGCAAAGTCAAACAGGCTGGCAAAGGGCTTGTCGCCCCGCGCCACCTCAATCATCCGCATCGCCTCCACCCCCACGTTCTTCAACGCGCCCAGGGCATAGACGATCTGGCCGTCGCGGACGGTAAAGGTCGCCAGCGAACGGTTCACGCAAGGCGGCACCGTCACGATGCCCAGCTTGTCCACCTCGCGTTTATAGACCGCCAGCTTGTCGGTCAGATGGATATCGCAGTTCATGACAGCGGCCATGAATTCGAGCGGGTAATTCGCTTTCAGATAGCCGGTCTGATAGCTGACCACTGCATAGGCCGCCGCGTGGGATTTGTTGAAGCCGTAGTTCGCGAATTTCTCTAGCAGGTCAAAGACCTCGCCCGCCTTTTCTTTGGGGACGTTGTGGGTTTTCGCCGCCCCTTCGATGAATTTCGGCCGTTCGCGGGCCATTTCTTCTGGATTCTTTTTCCCCATCGCCCGGCGCAAAAGGTCGGCCCCGCCCAGCGAGTAGCCCGCCATGACCTGCGCGATCTGCATCACCTGTTCCTGATAGACGATGATGCCCTGGGTTTCTGCGAGGATATGGTCAATCGTCGGATGGATCGATTCCAGATCGCGCTGGCCGTTCTTGACCTCGCAATAGGTCGGGATGTTTTCCATCGGGCCGGGGCGATACAGGGCCACAAGGGCCACGATATCCTCGATGCAGGTCGGTTTCATGCGCCGCAGCGCATCCATCATGCCGCTGCTTTCCACCTGAAACACGGCCACTGTCTTGGCGGTGGCGTAAAGTTCATAGGTTTTCGCATCGTCCAGCGGGATCAGGCCGATGTCGAACCGGATGTCGCGCAGCGCCAGCAATTCCATCGCGTTCTGGATGACGGTCAGGGTTTTCAGGCCCAGAAAGTCGAACTTCACCAATCCCGCCGCTTCGACCCATTTCATGTTGAACTGGGTCGCGGGCATATCGGAACGCGGATCTTGATACAGCGGGACCAGACGGTCCAGCGGGCGGTCGCCAATCACCACACCGGCGGCATGGGTGGAGGCGTTCCGAAGCAGCCCTTCGATCTGCTGGCCATAGTCCAGCAGGCGGCGAACGACCTCTTCCTTGGCCGCTTCGCGCAGGCGGGGTTCGTCGGCCAAAGCCTTGGTGATGCTGACGGGCTTGACGCCTTCGACCGGGATCATCTTCGACAGCTTGTCGACATGGCCGTAAGACATTTGCAAGACACGGCCCACATCGCGGACAGCGGCCTTGGAAAGAAGGGCGCCAAAGGTGATGATCTGGGCCACCTTGTCGCGGCCGTATTTTTCCTGAACGTAGCGGATCACCTCTTCGCGGCGGTCCATGCAAAAGTCGATGTCAAAGTCGGGCATGGAAACCCGTTCCGGGTTCAGGAAGCGTTCGAACAGCAGGGAATAGCGCAAGGGGTCAAGGTCGGTGATGGTCAGCGCATAGGCCACCAGCGAGCCCGCCCCCGAACCCCGGCCCGGTCCCACCGGAATGCCATGGGATTTCGCCCATTTGATGAAATCGGCCACGATCAGGAAGTAACCGGGAAAGCCCATCTGTTCGATGATGCCCAGTTCAAACTCCAGCCGCTTTTCGTAATCCTCGACCGTCACCGCATGGGGAATGACCGCCAGACGGGCGGCCAGCCCTTCGCGGGCCTGACGGCGCAGTTCCTCCACCTCGTCATCGGCGAATTTCGGCAGGATCGGCTTGCGTTTATAGGCGGC
This sequence comes from Neogemmobacter tilapiae, assembly GCF_014652215.1. Classification (GTDB taxonomy): domain Bacteria; phylum Pseudomonadota; class Alphaproteobacteria; order Rhodobacterales; family Rhodobacteraceae; genus Neogemmobacter; species Neogemmobacter tilapiae. Next base: position 213,123 of record NZ_BMYJ01000005.1, read on the forward strand.
AAAGGCGCAGCGGCGGGCGATTTCGACGGTGTTTTCCAGCGCCTCGGGCAGGTCAGCGAACAAGGTCGCCATTTCCGATTCCGTCTTGAAATAGTGCTGCGGTGTCAGACGGCGGCGGGGGGCTTGCTGGTCGACATAGGCCCCTTCGGCAATGCAGATCAGCGCATCATGCGCCTCGTACATTTTCGCCTCGGGGAAATAGACATCGTTCGTCGCGACCAAGGGCAGGCCCAGATCATAGGCCAATTCCACATGGCCCCGTTCGGTGGCCTCTTCCGCCTCGGTCAGGCGGCCGCCTTCGCCGGGGTGGCGTTGCAGTTCGATGTAAAGCCGCCCCGGATAGATTGTGGCCAAGCGTTCCACCAAGGCCCGCGCTTTCGGCATCTGCCCGCCCTGAAGCATCCGCCCCAAGGCCCCCTCGGGTCCGCCGGTCAGGCAAATCAACCCTTCGCCATGCACCGCCAACTCGTCCAGGGTCACCTGCGGCAACTGGCCGCCCTTGTCGACGTAAAGACAGGTGTTCAGCGCCATCAGGTTCATATAGCCCGCCTCGTTCTGCGCCAGCAGAACCATCGGGGCGGCCGCCCGCAGCTTTTCGCCGGGCTGGGGGGTGTCCGTCACCACCGAAATGGTGCAGCCGATGATGGGCTGGATACCCTCGCCCTTGGCTTTCACCGAAAATTCCAGTGCGGCGAACAGGTTGTTCGTGTCGGTCACAGCGACGGCGGGGATCGCCAGCTTTTTGCACAGCTTGATCAGATCATCGACCGGAAGCGCCCCTTCCAAAAGGGAATATTCCGTATGGCTGCGCAGATGAATGAATCGGGGGGCGTTGGACATGGGCAAAGCATAGGCAGCCACTGCCCCCGCCGCAAGTTTGTGCTGGACAGCCGCGCCCGCCCGCGCTTTCATTCGTGCAAAAGGGCGCGCGCTCTACGCCGCATCGACCGCGATGCCCCGGAACCCCGAGTAACGCGGCAGGCTTTCCCATGGAGATCACGTTCCGTCTGAACGGCGAACCTGTCACGGTTTCCCCCGAAACACCGACAGAAACCCTGCTGGACTGGCTACGCGAAAAGCGCGGGCTGAGCGGCACGAAAGAAGGGTGTAACGAAGGCGATTGCGGCGCCTGCACGGTGGTCGTGACCGACGGCGAAGGCCCCAAGGCGCTGAACGCCTGCCTGTTGTTCCTGCCGCAACTGCATGGCAAAGCCCTGCGCACGGTCGAAGGTCTGGCCCCGAAAGGCCAGTTCCACCCGGTGCAACAGGCGATGATCGACCACCACGGTTCGCAATGCGGTTTCTGCACGCCCGGCATCGTCGCCTCCCTCGCCGCCGCCCATGCGCAGGGCCAGACCGACCATCTGGACACGCTGGCCGGCAACCTTTGCCGTTGCACGGGCTATGCCCCCATCGTCCGCGCCGCCAAAGCTTGTGAAAGCGCTCCTGCTCCGGAGTGGTTGAAAACCGACCGCTCATTCATCTTGCCAAAAATACCTTCCGGGGGTCCGGGGGGCGGACAGCCCCCCGGCTTTCGGCCGACCACAAGCGATGAGTTAGCCGAAATCTTCCAGCAAAATCCCAACGCCACGATCATCGCCGGGGCCACGGATGTCGGGCTTTGGGTCACCAAGCAACTGCGTGACCTTTCCCCCGTCATCTTTCTGAACGGCGTCAAAGACCTGCAAACCATCACCCAAACCGACAGCCATTTCCGCATCGGCGCAGGCGTCACCCTTTCCGCCCTGCGCGAGGCGATGAAGGAACCCCATCCGCATTTTGCCGAACTGCTGCGCCGCTATGCCAGCGTTCAGATCCGCAATGCCGCCACCATCGGCGGCAATATCGCCAACGGTTCCCCCATCGGCGACGGCCCGCCCGCGCTGATCGCGCTGGGCGCCACGCTGCATCTGCGTCGGGGCGACGCCCGCCGCGACATGGCGCTAGAGGATTTCTTCCTCGACTATCGAAAGCAAGATCGCCAGCCCGGCGAATTTGTGACGGGTGTCACCATCCCCGCCAGTGCCCCCGATTTCCGTGCCTATAAAATCTCCAAACGCTTCGATCAGGACATTTCCGCTGTCTGCGGCTGTTTCAACATCCAGATCGACAGCGGCAAGGTCACCCAGGCCCGCATCGCCTTTGGCGGCATGGCGGGTATCCCGAAACGGGCGCGGGCGGTGGAGGCGGCTTTGCTGGGCCAGCCTTGGTCGCTGGACGCCATCCAGCAGGCCATTCCCGCCTTTGCCCGCGATTTCACCCCGCTATCGGATATGCGCGCCAGCGCCGCCTATCGCCTGACGGTGGCCCAAAACCTGCTGATCCGCTATTTCCATGACCTTGCCGGAACCCAAGTCTCGGTGCTGGAGGTCGCGCCATGAGCCTGGGCAAACCCCTTCCCCACGACGCCGCCCCTCTGCATGTCACGGGCGCGGCGCGTTATGTCGATGACATCCCCCTGCCCGCCGGGGCGCTGCATCTGGCGTTTGGGCTTTCGACGATTGCAAGGGGCCAGATCACGGCGATGGACCTGACCGCCGTCCGCGCCGCCCCCGGTGTCGTCGCGGTGCTGTCGGCAGAAGATTTCAGCGATATGCCCGACTGTTCGCCCTCGGCCCATGATGAACCCCTGCTGGCGATGGGGGCGGTGCATTACATGGGGCAGGCGGTTTTCCTTGTGGCAGCGACATCCCATCTGGCCGCCCGCAAGGCGGCACGTCTGGGCAAGATCAGCTATGCCGAGGAAACCCCGATCCTGACGGTGGATGAGGCTTTGGCGGCCAACAGCCGCTTTGAACAGGGGCCGATTGTCTGGCAGCGTGGCGATCCTGCGGGGGCGATGGGTTCCGCGGCGCAGATCGTCGAAGGCCGGATGAACATCGGCGGGCAGGAACATTTCTATCTGGAGGGGCAGGTGGCGGCAGCCGTGCCGCAAGAGGATGGCGTTCTGATCCAATCTTCGACCCAGCATCCGACCGAGATTCAGCACAAGGTGGCCCATGCGCTGCACCTGTCGATGAGCGCGGTGCGGGTCGAAGTGCGGCGGATGGGCGGCGGCTTTGGCGGCAAGGAAAGCCAAGGGAATGCCTTGGCCATCGCCTGCGCGGTGGTTGCGGCGCGGACAGGGCGGCCTGCAAAGATGCGCTATGACCGGGATGATGACATGGTCATCACTGGGAAACGGCATGACGCCCGGGTGGAATACCGGGCAGGGGTGGACGATCAGGGCCGCGTGCTGGCGCTGGAATTCCGGCATCTGTTCCGCTGTGGGTGGAGCCAAGACCTGTCGCTTCCGGTGGCCGACCGGGCCATGCTGCACGCGGACAACTGCTATCACCTGCCGAACATCCGCATTGAAAGCCACCGGCTGAAAACGAATACCCAAAGTGCCACTGCCTTTCGTGGCTTTGGCGGACCGCAGGGGATGCTGGGGGTGGAACGGGTGATGGACCATGTGGCGCATCACCTTGGGCTGGACCCGCTGGCGGTGCGGCGGGCGAATTTCTATGCAGAAGCGGGGGCTTTGCCCCCGCACCCCCAAGGTATTTCCGGCAAGATGAAAGAGGCGCAGACAACGCCTTTTGGCATGCCGGTGACAGATTTCGTGGGTGGGCAGATTGTGGCGGCGCTGGAGGAAAGCGCGGATTATCAGGCGCGGCGCAAGGCGGTGGCCGATTGGAATGCGGGAAGCGCGATTCTGAAAAAGGGGCTGGCGCTGACGCCGGTCAAGTTCGGGATTTCCTTTACGCTCACTTGGCTGAACCAAGCAGGGGCCTTGGTGCATGTCTATCAGGATGGCTCGATTGCCCTGAACCATGGCGGGACGGAGATGGGGCAGGGTCTGTTCCAGAAAGTGGCGCAGGTGGTGGCGGATGTGTTCGGGGTGGATGCGGCGGCGGTGAAGATCACGGCGACCGATACGGGCAAGGTTCCGAACACCAGCGCGACGGCGGCCTCGTCCGGGTCTGACCTGAACGGGATGGCGGCGCGGAATGCGGCGATGGCGATCCGGGACCGCCTGGCCGATTTTCTGGCGGAAAAGCACCAGACCGAGGCGGCGCGCGTGAAATTCCGCGATGGGATGGTGCGGGTGGGGGGCGAGGAATACGATTTCGCGCGGGTGGCGATGTGGGCCTATCAGGCGCGGATTTCGCTGTCGGCGACGGGCTATTACGCAACGCCGAAAATCACCTGGGACCGGGTGAAAGGCCAGGGGCGGCCTTTCCTCTATTTCGCCTATGGGGCGGCGGTGTCCGAGGTGGTGGTGGATGGTTTGACGGGGGAATACCGGATCCTGCGGGCGGATATCCTGCATGATACCGGGGCGTCGCTGAACACGGCCTTGGACATCGGGCAGGTGGAGGGGGCCTATGTGCAGGGGGCGGGTTGGCTGACGACCGAGGAACTGGTTTGGGACGGCAAGGGGCGGCTGATGACGCATGCGCCGTCGACCTATAAGATTCCGGCAGCCAGCGATGCGCCGCCGGTGTTCAACGTGGCGCTTTGGGGGCAACCCAACGCCGAGGGGACAGTGGGCAAGTCGAAAGCGGTGGGCGAGCCGCCCTTCATGCTGGGGATTTCGGCGTTGATGGCCTTGTCCGATGCGGTGGCGGCCTTTGGCGATGGGTCGGTCTATCCCGATCTGGATGCGCCTGCGACACCGGAGCGGGTTTTGGCCGCGATCGGGCGGCAACATGTTTGACCGCGACGCCCTGATCGCCGCCTGTCGGGCACAGGGGCTGGTGGCCCGTGTGGTGGTGGCGGGGGTCAAGGGTTCCGCCCCGCGGGAGGTGGGGGCGGCGATGCTGGTTTGGAACGGCGGCCAGTCGGGGACGATTGGCGGCGGCGCTTTGGAGTTTCAGGCGGCCGAAGCGGCGCGTCTGGCCTTGGCAAGTCCGCCACCCCAGCCCTCCCCACAAGGGGCAGGGCGGTTGATCCATCACGCCCTGGGGCCGGACCTGGGCCAGTGCTGCGGCGGGGCGGTGTCGCTGTTGACCGAGGTTTACGATCTGCCCCGTGCTTTGGCTTTACCCGTTGATGTCATCGCCCGCCCCGTGGCCCCCCCACCCCATCCCTCCCCCACAGGGGGGGAGGGGGGCGCGATGAACCCAAGTCACAAGTGGCAACAGACGGAAGCCGGGAAGCCCCTCCCCCCTCGTGGGGGAGGATGGGAGGGGGGGCTAGCCCCCAGCGCCATGCCTTTGGCCGTCAAGCGCATCCTTGGCCGGGCAAGGGGCGAAGGCTTCCGCCCCGCAGCCAGCCTTGTTCAGGGCTGGTTCGTCGAACCCGTTTCTCAGCCGCAAAGGCGGCTTTGGATCTGGGGCGCGGGCCATGTCGGTCGCGCTTTGGTGCAGGTGCTGGCCCCCCTTCCGGGGCTAGAAATTCAATGGGCCGATGTCGCCGCCGACCGCTTTCCCGCCGACGCGCCAAGCAACGTCACCACCCAAGCCACCCAAGACCTTCCCGCCCTGATGGCCCAGGCCCAACCCGGTGACGAACACCTTATCCTCACCTTCTCGCACGCCCTTGATCTTGCCCTTTGCGATGCGGCCCTCCGCAAAGGCTTTGCCGCCTGCGGCTTGATCGGCTCCCACAGCAAATGGGCGCGGTTTCAAAGCCGCCTGCGGGCGCTTGGCCATACAGATGCCCAAATTTCGCGCATTGCCTGTCCAATAGGCGATACCTCTCTTGGAAAGCATCCCCAAGCCATTGCCATTGGCGTGGCAGGCGGGTTTCTAAGGGGGCAAGGGGCAGTGGAAACGGCGGTTCGGGCATGAGTGATCTGTTGCGCATCGAAGGCTTGGGCAAGACCTATCCGGGGGTCGTGGCCAATGCCGATGTGTCTTTTGCGATCCGCCCCGGCGAAATCCATGCGCTTTTGGGCGAAAACGGCGCGGGGAAATCCACCCTCGTCAAGATGATCTATGGCCTTGTCCGCCCCGACACCGGCCGCATGACCCTGCACGCCCAAGCCTATGCCCCGACCGAACCCCGCGCTGCCCGTGCCTCTGGCGTCGCCATGGTGTTCCAGCATTTCAACCTGTTCGAGGCGCTGACCGTCGCTGAAAACGTCGCCCTTGGCATGGAAAACCCACCGCCGATGAAAACGCTTTCCGCCCGCATCGCCCAGGTTTCGGGCGACTACGGCCTGCCGCTGGATCCGGCGCGCCGCGTGGGCGATCTGTCCGCAGGCGAACGCCAGCGCGTCGAAATCATCCGCTGCCTGCTGCAATCGCCCCGCCTCTTGATCATGGACGAACCGACCAGCGTGCTGACGCCACAAGAGGTGGCCATCCTGTTCGCCACCCTGCGAAAACTGGCCGCCGAGGGCGTTTCGATCCTCTATATCAGCCACAAGCTGGAAGAAATTCGCAGCCTCTGCGATGGGGCCACGATCCTGCGTCGGGGCCGGGTGGTGGCCTCCTGCACCCCGCGCGACAAGACCGCCGGGGAACTGGCCGAAATGATGGTCGGCTCCGCCCTTTCCGCCCCCGCCCGCCAGCCGGGGGCAAAGGGCGATGTGGCGCTTGAGGTGGCGGGCCTCTCGCTCGCTTCGCCCATCGCCTTTGGCACCGCCCTGAAAGACATCCGCTTTGCGGTCCGCAAGGGCGAGGTGCTGGGCATCGCCGGGGTCGCGGGCAACGGACAGGACGAATTGTTGCTGGCCCTGTCAGGCGAATTGCGCACGGCACCCGGCATGGTGCGGATCGGCGGCAAGGACGCCGGGGCCCTGCGCCCCACCCAACGCCGCGCTTTGGGGCTGGTGGCCGCACCCGAGGAACGCTTGGGCCATGCCGCAGCCCCCGACATGACGCTGACCGAAAACGCGCTGCTGTCTGGCGCTTTGCGGCGCGGCCTTCTGGGCCGGGGCGGTTTTCTGCGCTGGGGGCAGGCCAAGGATTTTGCCAGCGAAATCATCGCCTCATTCGATGTGCGCACACCGGGGCCGGGCGCTGCGGCCCGGTCCTTGTCGGGCGGAAACCTGCAAAAATTCGTGGTGGGCCGCGAACTCTTGCAATCCCCTTCGGTCGTTGTGGTGAACCAACCCACCTGGGGCGTCGATGCCTCCGCCGCCGCGTCCATCCGCCAAGCGCTGCTCGACCGGGCGGCGCAGGGGGCGGCTGTGGTGGTGATCAGTCAGGATTTGGATGAATTGCTCGAAATTTCCGACAGCTTCGCCGCGCTGAACGGCGGGCGTCTTTCGGCCCCCCGTCCGGCGCAGGGCCTGACCGTCGAAGAAATCGGCCTGATGATGGGCGGCGCGCATGGGATGGAGGTGGCGCATGCTTCGGCTTGAAAAACGCCCCGCCCCCTCCCGCTTCTGGCTTTGGGCCGCCCCCATCGTGGCCGTGCTTTGCACGATGGTCGCCGGGGGCCTGATGTTCGCAGCCCTCGGCAAGAACCCCATCGAGGCGCTAAGGACAATCTTTTGGGAGCCGCTCTTTGGCGAACTCGCGTGGTATTTCCGCGGCCAGTTGCTGCTCAAGGCCGGGCCCCTGGTGCTGATCGCCATCGGTCTGGCCATGGGCTATCGCGCCGGAATCTGGAACATCGGGGCCGAGGGGCAATACATCATCGGGGCCGTCGTCGGAGCCTCTGTGGGCCTAGCCTTTTACCCCGCCGAACATTGGTTCATCTTTCCGCTGGCCATCCTTGCCGGGGCCTTGGGCGGCATGACTTGGGGTCTGATCCCCGCCATCCTGCGCGTCAAATTCCGCACCAACGAAATCCTCGTTTCGCTCATGCTGGTCTATGTCGCGCAAACCATTCTCGCGATGGCCGCCTTGGGCTTTCTCCGCAACCCCGAGGGCAACAATTTCCCCGGCAGCCGCAACCTTTCGCAATACCCCGCGACGGCGAACCCTGAGTTGATCAGCGGCACGGGCCTGCATTGGGGCGTGGTGACGGCCTTGATCGTGGTGCTGTTGGGCTGGCTGATCCTGTCGCGCCACCGCTTTGGCTTTGAAATCCGGCTCGCCGGACAAGCCCCCCGCGCCGCCCGCTTTGCAGGCGTGAATCCCGACCGGATGGTGCTGATCTGTCTGGGCCTTTCCGGCGCTTTGGCGGGGCTTGCGGGGATATTCGAGGTGACAGGCCCTTCAGGCATCATCAGCCCCGATTTCAACGTCGGCTACGGCTTTACCGCCATCATCGTGGCCTTTCTGGGCCGCCTGCATCCGGTGGGCATTCTGCTGGCCGGGTTGTTGATGGCGCTGACCTATATCGGCGGGGAGTATGCCGCGACCAATCTGGGCCTGCCTTCGGCCGCCGTGCAGGCCTTTCAGGGGATGCTCTTGTTCTTCCTGCTGGCGCTGGATGTCTTCGGGAATTACCGGCTGCGGTTTGGTTCTGGGAGGGCGGTCTAATGCTCGGCGGAATTGATCCTTTCATCCTCATCGCCTCGCTCATCGCGGCCTCTGTTCCCATTCTGCTCGCCGCCTTGGGCGAGGCTGTCGTCGAACGTGCCGGGGTGCTGAACTTGGGCGTCGAGGGCATGATGATCATGGGGGCCGTCACCGGCTTTATGGTTTCTGTCGCCACAGGTTCCCCCCTGCTCGGCTTTCTGGCCGCCATGGCGGGGGCCATGGCGCTTAGCCTCATCTTCGCCTTCCTCACCCAAGTCATGCTCGCCAATCAGGTCGCCTCGGGCCTTGCCCTCACCCTTTTCGGCCTTGGCTTCTCCTCCTTGCTTGGCCAGGGCTATGTCGGCGTCAAACCGCCCCTCACCACCGCCGTTCCCTTTGGCCCCTTGGCAGATCTGCCGGTCATTGGTGAAATCCTCTTCAGCCATGACTGGATCACCTATCTGTCCCTTGCCCTTGTCGGCCTTGTCTGGTTCGTTCTGAACCGCACCCGCACCGGCCTGATCCTGCGCGCCGTGGGCGAGAATGCCGAGGCGGCGCATGGTCTGGGCTACAAGGTCCGCCGCATCCGCCTGCTCGCCATCCTGTTCGGGGCTGCCCTCGCGGGCTTGGGCGGGGCCTACATCAGCCTTGTTCGCGTCCCACAATGGACCGATGGCATCACCGCCGGTGCGGGCTGGATCGCGCTGGCTATTGTCGTCTTTGCCAGCTGGCGGCCGCTGCGCGTGCTGGCGGGCGCATGGCTTTTCGGCGGCCTCACCGTCTTGCAACTGAACCTCCAGGCCGCCGGATCGGGGATTCCCGTCGAATACTTGTCGATGGCCCCCTATCTGATAACCATCATCGTGCTGGTCCTGATTTCTTCCGGCAAGGGACGCGCCTTAGACGCCCCTGCCGCACTCGGCCAAAATTTCCATGCCTCGCGTTGAAGGCACAAAAAAAGGGGAGACGATCTATGAAACGCAGAACCGTTCTGATGGGGGGCGCTGCCGCCACCCTGTCGCTGTCGATGGGCGCGCGCGCCGTGCTGGCCCAAGAAGGCCCGCTGAAAGTCGGCTTTATCTATGTCGGCCCCGTGGGCGATGGCGGCTGGACCTATCAGCATGACGTCGGCCGGTTGGAGATGGTCGAGGCGATTGGCGCGGACAAGGTGGAAACCGTGTTCCAGGAAAGCGTGCCCGAAGGGCCGGACGCCGAACGCGCCATCACCCAGATGGTTCTGGGCGGGGCCAAGCTGATCTTTACCACGTCCTTCGGCTATATGGACCCGACGATCAACGTCGCCGCCAAATTCCCGGATGTGAAGTTTGAACATGCGACGGGCTATAAGCGCGCCGACAACGTGTCGACCTATGACTCGCGTTTCTACGAAGGCCGCGCCGTCATTGGCACGATCGCGGGCCGCATGACCAAGTCGAACAAGATCGGCTATATCGGCTCCTTCCCGATCCCCGAGGTCATCCAAGGCATCAACTCCTCGTTCCTGCACGCCAAAAAGGTGAACCCGGCGGTGGAGCTTTCGGTGGTCTGGGCCTTTACCTGGTTCGATCCGGCGAAAGAGGCCGATGCCGCCAAGGCGCTGATCGACCAGGGCGTCGATGTGATCATCCAGCACACCGACAGCACCGCCCCCCATGCCGAAGCGCAAAAGACGCCGGGCGTGATCACCTTTGGCCAAGCCTCGGACATGTCTGCCTTTGCGCCCTCGCCCCGCGTGGCGTCGATCATCGACAACTGGGGGCCCTATTACACGAAACGCGTGCAGGCGGTTCTGGACGGTTCGTGGAAATCCGAAGGCACTTGGGGCGGCATGAAGGATGGCCATGTGTTGATCGGGCCGATCACCGAGGCGGTTCCCGCCGAAGTGAAGGCCGAGGCCGAAAAGATGATCGCCGACATCACGGCGGGCACTTATCACCCCTTCACCGGGCCGATCAACAAGCAGGACGGCTCGGTCTGGCTGGCCGATGGCGTTGTGGCGACCGATGAGGAACTGTCGGGTCTGAACTTCTATGTCGAAGGCATCGTGGGCGATATCCCAAGCTGATCTGAAAAGGCCGGGGGGCTTCACGCCCCCCGGACCCCCCGTGGGATATTTTTGAAGAAAAGATGGGGGCATGGGATGCCCCTTTTTTATGAGGTCAGACAATGGAAGCGGATGTTCTGATCATAGGGGGCGGCGTTGCGGGCCTGTCTTTGGCGGCGGCCTTGGCCGGGCGCGCTTCTGTGATCGTGCTTGAAGCGGAGGGGGGGCTGGGCCACCACGCCTCGGGCCGATCCGCGGCGCTGTATGAGCCCTATTATGGCGCGGGGCCGGTGGTGGACTTGTCGCTTGCCTCGGGTGACGCCTTCCGCGAACTGGGGGTTCTGTCGCCCAGGGGCCTGATGCTGGTGGGCCGGGCCGATCAGGCCGAGGCGTTTCAGCATGATTTGCAGGCGATGAAATTCGATCCAATCTCGGTCGCCGAGGCGCGGGCGAAGGTGCCGATCCTGAATGCGCAGGTGGCTTTGGCGGGTTATGCGGATCATGCTTGGGACATTGACACCGATGCGCTGATGCAAGGCTTTGCGCGTAAGGCGCGGGGGGCAGGAACACAGATCGTGACCAAGGCCCGCGTCCAGCGCATCTGGCAAGAGGGGCATTGGCACATCGAATGGGCCGGGGGGCAGGCGCGTGGCGCGGTCTTGGTGAATGCAGGCGGCGCTTGGGCGGATGGGCTCGCCAGCATGGCAGGCATCGCCCCCTTGGGGATCGTGCCCTACCGTCGTTCGATGGCACGGATCCCCGCCCCCGGCGGGCAGGATGTGCGCCATTGGCCGATGATGTTTGGGCCGGGCGAGGATTGGTATGCCAAACCCGACGCCGGGGCGCTGATCGTGTCGCCCGCCGAGGAAGACGCCGTGATCGCCCATGACACCTTTCCCGAGGACATGGTTCTGGCCGAAGGGTTGGTGCGCTATGAGGCGATGGTGACCGAACCCGTGACCCGGTTGCTGTCATCCTGGGCGGGATTGCGCAGTTTTGCGCCCGACCGTGTGCCGGTGATTGGCTTTGATCCAAAGGCGAAAGGCCTCTTCTGGCTGGCGGGCCAAGGCGGCTATGGCTTTCAGACCTGCCCGGCGGCCGCGGGTTTGGCGGCGGCCTTGATCAGCGGGGAAGCGCCGGTTGTCGCTGCGGAAACCGTCAACGCCCTGTCGCCCTTGCGTTTTGCCCGGTGACAGCTCCCGCCCGCCCCGCCATGATGGGCCAAAAGCGGGGGCAGGCGATGCGCGTATTCTGGGTTCTGGGTGTGGTGGCGATGTTGGCCGGTTGCGGCGGGGGCGGCGGTGCGCCGGTGTCTAAGGAACCCGTGCCCGTGGGCCAAGTCACCGCCCCGAACTTCAGCGATGCCGATCCGCACCCTTGGGCTGGCCGCAAACCCGCAAATTATCCCGTCCATGGCATCGATATCAGCCGCTTTCAGACCAGCATCGACTGGCAGACGGCCCGTGCCAATGGCGTGAACTTTGCCTTCATCAAAGCCACCGAAGGCGGCGATCTGGCCGACCCGATGTTCCGCGACCATTGGAACGGCGCGGGGCGGGCGGGGGTTCAGCGTGGCGCCTATCACTTCTGGTATCACTGCCGACCCGCCGCCGAACAGGCGCGCTGGTTCATCAAACATGTGCCGAAAGGCGGCCTGCCCCCCGTCCTCGACATGGAATGGACGCCGTTTTCCCCGACCTGCACCATCCGCAAACCCGGCGCCGAAATCCGGGCCGAAGCGGCCGAATTCATGAACATCATCGCCGCCCATTACGGCCAACGCCCCATCCTTTACACCACGCCCGATTTCTATGTGGAGAATGAGATGTGGCGCCTGTCCGGCATGGAATTCTGGCTCCGCGCCGTCACCGCCCATCCGGGCGAACGGTATGAGGGCCAGCATTGGACCTTTTGGCAATACACCGGCACGGGGCTGATCCCCGGCATCCAAGGTGAGGTCGATATCAACGTCTTTGCAGGGGGCGAGGGGGCTTGGGCCGATTGGCTGGCCACGCGCCAACAGTAAGGTTTTGCAGACTGGCGGGGCTTGGCGGGTCTTGCTATGCAGGCCCGGCAAGGCCCACGGGCCCAGCCGGAACCCCTGCCGGAGAATGTCATGAACCCTCTGACCCGCCGACGCCTGTTGCAATCCGCCGCTGCGGGCATGGCTTTGGGTGGCTTGGGTCTGGGCCGTGCCGTCGCGGGCGGTCCCCAGACCTTGCGGCTGGGGGTGGCGCAGGCCGAGATCATGCCGGGCCTGCCCACAGAAAACATCTGGGCTTTTGACCAGCGCGTGTTGCGCCTGCGTCAGGGCGAAGCGGCCCAGATCAAAGTGACCAACGCGCTGGAGGAGGTCACCACCGTCCACTGGCATGGTCTGCGCATTCCCCATGCGCAGGATGGTGTGCCCTATCTTTCGCAGTTTCCGATAGGGGTCGGCGAAACATACACCTACAACTTTACCCCGCCCGATGCGGGCACCCATTGGTTTCACCCGCATTGCAACACGCTGGAACAATTGGCGCGCGGTGCTGCTGGGGTTCTGGTGGTGGAAGAGGCGGAGGATCCCGGCTTTGATGCCGATGCGGTGATTGAGCTGCGCGACTTCCGGCTGGGCAGCGACGGCCAGTTTCTGGAATTCACCCGCGCCCGCAATGCGGCGCGGGGCGGGACTTTGGGCACGATCATCACGGCGAATTGGCAGAGTGAGACGCGGTTGCAGGCTCCTGCCGGGGGGTTCCTGCGGCTGCGGCTGGCGGTGACAGATATCACCCGCGTCTTCCGTCTGGCCGTGGCGGGGGCCGAGGCGAAGGTGGTGGCGCTGGATGGTCAGCCGGTCGACAGCCCGATGGGCATTTCCCCCCTGCCGCGCGCCGATGGGTCGGAACCCGAGGTCGGGCCGAACACCTGGCCCTTGGTGCTTGGCCCCGGCATGCGGGCCGATCTGGGCATTCTGATGCCGGGGCCGGGGGCCGAGGTGCAGTTGCGCGCGGGCCTGCCGGGGGGCCGGGAAATCGTGCTGGCCCGGATCGCCGCCACCGGCCCGGATTTGCAGCGTAAAATGTTCCAAATGCCTGTCCTGCCCAAGAACCCGCTGCCAGAACTGGACTTGGACAAAGCCGAAACGCTCGACTTCACCATCGGGTGGAGCCCCGAAGGCGATGCAGGCACCTCAGGTATCTGCGGCGATGCGCCCTATCGGTTCTGGTCGATCGACCGCAAGCTTTGGCCCGGCGAAGGCCCGCCCGACCCCGCCGATCCCATCGCCCCCTTGGCCACGCTGGAGCGGGGCAAGACCTATCGCCTGCGCCTTAAAAACGAAACGCAGAACGACCATCCCATCCATCTGCATGGCCTTGCCATGCGCGTCTCCTCGCCCGACCGCCGCGCCCTGCCGCCACATTGGGCCGACACCCTTCTGCTGCGCGCCCATGAGGAACGCGAGGTCGCGGTCGTCGCCGACAACCCCGGCGATTGGGTGTTTCATTGCCATGTGATCGAGCATCAGAAGACGGGACTGGCGGGCCTGATCCGGGTCACTTAACCCTCCGGTTCCTCTTGGCTGGCGTCATGCGCCAGCAGATCCCCCGGCTGGCAATCCAGCGCCTTGCACAAAGCATCCAGCGTCGAAAACCGCACCGCCCTTGCCTTGCCCGTCTTCAGCACCGACAGATTCTGAATCGAAATACCCACCTGATCCGCCAGATCGCCCAACCGCATCTTGCGGCGGGCCAGCATCACGTCGAGATTGACGATGATCATAAGCCCCCCTTTCAGACGGTCAGTTGCGCTTCGTCATGCATCTGCACAGCCATGTCCATCGCATAGGACAGCGTCACCAGCAACAGCCCAACCCCCACGGCGGGCAGGTCGGGCCAGGTGATCCAATAGGCGGCAGGCATATCGCCCTGCGCATAGTAAAGCCAAGCCAGTAGGTTGTACAAAACCTGCGAGACCACCGGCCAAAGGCTGATGATCCAGCCAATCCGCCGCAGAAAGCGGATCATCGGCTGCACAAACACCTGCCCCGTCGCGCAGCGGTGAATGACCCGATGCACCAGAAACAGGATCGTCGCATAGACCGCCACCTCGATGGTGCTGATCGACCAATAGGCGATCTGGCTGGGCAGGCTGAAATTCTCCAGCATGGGCACCCCTGCCAGACAGACCGGATCATCCCCCACAATTTCGCGGGCGACCTCTGGCGCGGCCAGAATCGCCGAAACCGCCGACCAGATGAACAGCGGAAAGGCGATCCAGATCAGCCAAAAGCCTGTGTCGAGCAGGCGAAAGATCTTCATCGTGCGGGCCGTGGCCATGTTCCACCCTTGGACAATTGACGCTTATCGAGAATATTTTCACGATAATCATGAAAATATTCCTTGACGCATCACGAATTTCGTTTCTATTTTCACGTTTATCATGAAATCGCACCCGATCAAGGGGCGGATGGAGAATAGAAATGGATTTCGACCCTTTGGCGATGCGCCAGTCGGTGAACAAGATTGTGGCCGCCGCCATGAAAGACGGCGGTGCGCCTGCCATGCTGGCCCAGGTGGCGCAGGGCAACCTGTCCCTGCGGCTGGCCAAGGGCGTGGTCGATGTGGACACCAAAGCCCCCGCGACCATGGCGAATACCTTTGAAAACGGCTCGCAGACCAAGATGATGACGGCGGTTCTGGTGCTGCAACTGGTGGAACAGGGCAAGATCGCGCTGGACGACAAGATCGCCGATCTGCTGCCCAAAGAACTGACCCAAGGCCTGACCAACGCCGATCAGGCGACGGTGCGGCAGTTGCTGAACATGACGGCGGGCATCGCGAATTATACCGAGGCGGTGGATCCGGAAAGCGGACTGCCCGCCTTTGCCGCTTGGCTGCTGGCCCATCCGGGCGAGACTTTCGGCCCAGAACAGGCGCTGGAAATGGCGCGGGGGATGGCGCCGACAGGTAAACCCGGCGAAAGCTATCACTATTCCAACACCAATTTCCTGCTGCTGGGGCAGATGCTGCAAGCGGTGACCGGCAAGGATTTCCACGCGCTTCTGGCCGAAAACATCTTTGCCATTGCCGGAATGACCGACAGCGGGCGGATTCTGGATGCGGACGCCAACCGCCTGTCCAGCTATTTCGGCAATCCCACCGGGGGCAGTGCCTTGGACGTGACCGAACTGCTGTGGGAATGCGTCGGCGAATCCGGCGTGGCCACGACCACACAAGACATGCTGGCCTTCATCAAGGCGCTGCTGGTCGACAAAAGCCTGCTTTCGGCAGAAATGCTGGCCGAAATGACCAACATGGTCAGCGCCACGACCGAGGGCGACCTGACCTTGGGCTATGGCATGGGGCTGGGCACCATCCTGCTTGAGGGTGGTTTGCAAACCATCGGCCACAATGGCCAGACGGCGGGCACGGTTTCCACCACCGATCTGAACATGTTGACCGGGGCCATCGTCACCCTTGCCGCAACCAGTTCTGGCGTCAGCATCGAAACCGCCTCGCTGATGATCCACGACCTGCTGACCAAAGCGAAAGTCTGGCAGACGGTCGAAGACGATGGCAGCCCCCTCCGCGTGCAATCCGGCACGGCGGCGCAGATGCGGTTGTTGGAGGCTGAAAACGGATTGCGCTTTGAATTGGCGGGCGCGGGCCTGACGCTTGACCGTCAGGTCGAGGGCTTGACCACGGCCAATCTGCGCTTTGCAGACGGTTCGGTGCTGGTGGTCGGTGACAACCGCAAGGGCGCGGCTTGGGATGCCCTGACCAACGACCAGGACATTCTGCGCGATTTTGCCAAGGCGGCGGGCCAGAACAACCAGTTGATTGGCCTTGGCGGCGATGACCGTCTTGCAGGGGGGCGGGGCGATGATCGTCTTGCGGGGGGCGAAGGGGCTGACCGCCTGTGGGGCCGGGCGGGCGATGATCGGTTGGTCGGCGGATCAGGGGCCGATGTCCTGACCGGAGGTCAGGGGGCCGATGTCTTTGTCTTTGACGCCGCTGGTCCGCGCGATCTGATCCGCGACTTTGTGCGCGGAGAGGATAGGCTGTCTTTGGCCGGGCTGACGGATGGGGGGCTGCATTTTATCCGGGGGCAGGAATTTCATGGCGCGAGGGGAGAGGTTCGGTTCGAAGCCCGGGCGAAGGGTGTGTTGGTCGAGGCTGATCTGGACGGGGATGGGCTGGCGGATATGCGGGTGATGCTGCGGGGGATGGAACGGATCGGGGTGGACGATCTGATCCTGTAAAGCGGCGGGGTCGCTGGCTTATGGCCTGCGGCCCACCCTTTTCTTGCTGCGCGCAGCGGCCTATCCTGCGGCAAAGGGATGGGGAACAACATGACCAAGGCCGATGATCAGATTTTCGATTTGCGTTTGGGCCGTTCGGGGCCGGACCTTTGGCCGATGCTTGAGGAACTCTATGGCCATCTGCCGCAATATGCCCGTTTTCAGAATGATCTTTTGGCCTTTCTGAAAAAGGGTTGGAAGGACCGGTCGGCCGATCTGAAAACACTGGACCTGCAACGCGATCTGGAACCCGATTGGTTCATGCGTCCTGACCGGGCGGGCTATGTCTTCTACATCGACCGGTTCGCAGGGAATTTGCGGGGGGTGCTGGACCATCTGGATTATCTGGCGGACCTTGGGATCACCTATGTGCATCTGATGCCCTGCTTGAAGCCGCGCCCCGGTGACAGCGATGGCGGCTATTCGGTGATGGATTATCGGCAGATCAACCCAGCCTATGGCACGATGGCGGATTTTCAGGCCGTGGCGAAGGCTTTCCGCGAAAGGGGCATCGCGCTGTGTGTCGATCTGGTGCTGAACCATACGGCGAAAGAGCATGAATGGGCGGAACGGGCCAAGGCAGGGGACGCGACGCATCAAGCCTATTACCTGATGTTCGACAGCCCCGATCTGCCCGACCAATATGAACGGTCGCTGGTAGAAGTGTTTCCGGAACATGCGCCAGGGAATTTCACGCACTATCCCGATTTGGGCAAATGGGTCTGGACGACCTTTAACGAACATCAATGGGATCTGAACTGGGCCAATCCGCAGGTCTTTCTGGAAATCGTCGGGGTGATGTTGCATCTGGCCAACAGCGGTGTCGATGTTCTGCGGTTGGATGCGGTGGCCTTTATGTGGAAGCGGATGGGCACGCGCTGCCAATCAGAGCCCGAGGTTCATATGCTGCTGCAAGCCCTGCGCGCCTGTTGCCGCATTGCCTGTCCGGCAGTGATCCATCTGGAAGAGGCGATTGTATCACCGTCGGAAATGCTGCCCTACTTGGGGCGGGGGCGCCATGACGGGCGGGAAGGCAACCTTGCCTATCACAACAGCCTGATGGTGCAGTTCTGGAATGCGCTGGCGGCGCGGGATACGGGGCTGATGACGCATGTCCTGTCCAGCCATTTTCCGGAACGGCTGAACAATGCGACCTATGCGACCTATATCCGCTGCCATGACGATATCGGCTGGGCGGTGACGGATGAGGACGCGGCGGCGCTGGGGTTCAGTGGGCAGGCGCATCGGGCCTGGCTGTCGGATTTTTATGAAGGCACAGCACCAGGCTCTTTTGCGGCGGGTGAATTGTTTCAGGAGAATCCGGCGACGGGCGACAAGCGGATTTCGGGATCTTTCGCCTCGCTGGCGGGTTTGGAGCGGGCGGGGGATGAGGCGGCAAGGCAGGTGGCGGTGCAGCGCATCCTGATGGGCCATGCGCTGATTGCGGCCTTTGGGGGCATTCCGCTGGTCTATATGGGGGACGAGCTGGCGATGCTGAACGATTATTCCTATCGCAATGATCCCCACCACGCGCATGACAGCCGCTGGGTGCATCGGCCCCGGATGGATTGGGAAGTGGCGGCGCGTCGGGAAAGCGACAATGGGCCATCGGGACAGGTTTTCCGGGGCTTGCGGCATATTCTGGCACGGCGCGCAGCCACGGCGGGGCTTCATGCCGATGTGCCGACACGGGTGATTGCGAACCCGGCACCGGGAGTGTTCAGCTTTCAGAGATTGGCGCCGACCGGCACGATTTTATGCCTGTTCAATTTTGGCGACAACTGGGCGCATTTGCCGGAAAGCTGGCTGACGGCGCATGGGGTGCGGTTGGGGCGCGATGAATTGTCGGATGCACAGGTCACATTGCATGGCGGGGTGATTTCCTTGCCGCCACAGGCGCGGGTCTGGCTGCGATAAGGGCGGGGGCCTCGGCCCCCCGCCCTTGGGTTCCCCAGTTCAGGACAGCGCCCGCTTCAGCCGGGGCAGCGGTGTCAGAACCAACAGGTCCAGCGCCAAGACGGCCAGCAGGGTTAGCCCCAGCATGGGAAAGGCCATCGAAAGAACCAATGTGATCAAGACAACACCACGGGTCAGCGGCACCAGATCAGGGCGGGGAGGAGCGGACAGACGCAAGGCGCCCGCCGGGCGGCGCTTCCACCAAAGGACCAAACCCGAGACGCTGAGGAAAAGGATCGACAGGCAAAGCGTGCTGTTCAGTGCCACGTTCCACCAGCCCATGTCGCCTTCGTGAAAGGCAATGCCGACAGCCATCGCCTTGGCATAGAACGAATAATCGGCAAAGCCGACATCGGCCAGAACATTGCCGGTGTATTGGTCGATGTGGATCGTGCGGTCGGCGGTGGGGCTGGGGCCATCGTTCGACATGCTGTCATGGCTGATGGTCCAGACCGCGCCTTCGCCGCCGGGCAGGTTCAGCTGATAGCGTCCGTTGAAGCCAAGGGAAGCGGCAAAGGCACCGACGCTGTCGATGTCAACCATACCGCTGATGGCCTGTGTTCCGGCGCGCGAACCGGACAGGGGCAGAGGGGTCTGTTCCAGCCCCCAAGGTACCTCTTTCGCGGCGTCATGGTTCATGCTGGCATGGGTGGCATCCGACAGGGGCACGTTGTCCCATTTTTCGGCGGGGAAGGTGGACCAGGCCTGCACGAATTTCTCACCCCAGATGCCCGCCCAAGACAGGCCCGAGATCAGGAAGACGACCAGAACCAGCGAGACCCAGAGGCCGACAGCACCGTGCAGGGATTTCCAGATGGCGCGGCCTTTGGCCTTGGTCGCGGGGACCAGCGCTTGCCGCCAGCCGCTGCCGTTGCGCGGCCAATGCAGATAGAGGCCGGTGGCGATGAGCAAAAGGGTCAGGCAGGCGGCGATCTCGATCAACCGGTCGCCCAGCGTGCCGATCAGCAGGCTGCCATGGATGTCATTGGCCAGATCATACCAGCCCGCACGCCAAGGGAAGGTGTTCAGAACCTGCCCAGTATAGGGGTTCAAGGTGACGCCCGTGGTGCCCGCATCGCTGGCGACGGCAAAGACGGCGACATGTTCGGGCGAGAGGGGGCCCACATATTGCGTGGCGGTGGTGCCGGGAACGGCGGCCTCGGCCGCAGTTTGCAGTTGGGCGAGGGGGAGAAGCGCATCCCCCGGCGTGACGGTCATCTTTTCATCGCCAAGGCCGGAAAGCACGGCGATCCAGAGCATGATCAGGCCGGTAACGGCCAGCATGCAGAGAAAGGGGATGACATAGAGACCGGCATAGAAAT
Source organism: Neogemmobacter tilapiae (assembly GCF_014652215.1). Taxonomy (GTDB): domain Bacteria; phylum Pseudomonadota; class Alphaproteobacteria; order Rhodobacterales; family Rhodobacteraceae; genus Neogemmobacter; species Neogemmobacter tilapiae. Next base: position 233,073 of record NZ_BMYJ01000005.1, read on the forward strand.
GCCAGCGCCAGACGGCGAAATAAAGCTTGTTCAGGCGGTTGTCGCCTGCCGGGGCGCTTGCCCCCGGTTGGGTCAGTTCGGTCATGATCAGCCTTTGATGTTTGGGTTTGGAACACAAAGATCAAAGCTGGGCGGGCGGTCCCCGGGCATAAAGGCCGCGTGGATCATGGGCGGGGCGGTGGTCGGCCCAAAGATCGGCCTGCGGCATGGCAAGGCTGATTTCAAGGGGCGTCGGCAGGGCCGGGGTGGTCAGCAACGCCAGATCAACATGGTTCACCGCCCAATCACAACGATCGTCGCGGGGCTGGTCCTGGGTGGGGATCGGTGTGCCATCGGGGCCGATGGTGACGTGAACCGGGCCTTCGGGGGAACAGAGAACGACCTGCATCGTGCCGTCCGCGCCACGGGTGGGCATGACGCCCGGCGCGAAGAGCGAAAGGATCACAAAGGGCAGCAGCATCAGCATCTGCGCCACAAGGCGCAGGGGGGCGATGCCGGAAATAGAAGGCCGCGTGATCATGCGATCGACATGCGCGGAAAACGTGGGACGGTCAACGGCTTTCCGCTAGGGGCGCAAGGCGGGTTGCTGGGCCAGAACGGCGTCAATCAAAGCGCCGATGCGTGCCCCTTCGCTGATCTGGGGCAGGCTGTGTTGCAGATCCTCGGCCGCCTCCCGCGCCGCGATGCTGGTCAAGGCACTGGCAAAAGCCCGCCGTGGGTCCGGCTGAACCACCAAAGCCTCGGCCAACAGTGCCCGACCAAAATAGGTCCAATCCCCGCCGTCACGACAACCGAAAGAGGTGCGGTCGGCGGCTGCGGCGGTCAAGATCAGGCGGTCGGGCGCGGCGAGTTCGTCAATGAACGAACCGGAATGGCAGGCCGAAAGCACGATCACGGCGGGGCCAATGCTGGCGCGATCCAGCATGGCGGCGAAATCGCGGGCGACAAGGTTGGTGGTGCCCGCCTCGGCGAATTCCAATTTGAACAGGTCTTCGCGCCCGTGCGAGGTCATATACAGAAACAGGATATCTTCGGGCCCAACATGACGTGCCAAGGCTCCTAGGGCTATTTCCAGATTGGTGCGGTTGGCCAAGGGATAGCGCAGCGGGACGTCATCACTGTTGACCAGCTGCAAGAAATGTCCGTCCGCCCCATAGGCCTTTTCCAGGATCGCGCCGCCCTGCTCGACCTCGCTTAAAAACACCGATTGGTGGGCACTTCCCCCTAGCAACAGGCCAAAAACCTCGGCCTTGGCTGGATCTTGGGCAGGAAGAGCCGCCAATTGATCCTGCAACAGCTGCGGCTGCGCCAGATAAAGGGCCTCGACATTGATGGGCGGCTTGGAAGGTGGCGGCAGCCTATAGACCATCGGCTCGAAAAGCAGAAAGCGTTGACTTGCCCCTTGGGCCATCAAAAAGCACAACGCGACCAAGGCACCACGCCAAAGCCCTTGCCGCCGACCGCCGGTGATCAGCCAGAAAATTGCCAAGACCGGCAAGACCTGCTGCGCCAATTCGGCAAAGGCCAAGACGTGGGTTTTCGGCGGCGCTGGAAAAAGGTTGTGGGAAAGCCAGATCAAGGGTCGGGTCAGGCAGGCCAACAGAAAGATGATGACGATCAGCCGACCCAGATCGGCACTGCGGCCAGCGATCTGGCAACCCAAGGCTAGTCCCGCCACGATCATCAGCGTCATGGCCAAAAGCCATTGCAAGCCCGCGATGGAAAAGCGGTCAGCCGACAAAAAATACAGCGATTGGGTCTGCCATTCGATCAGCCAGAAAAGGCTGATCACGATCAGAACTTGACGCAAGCTGCCAAATTTTGGCGGCACAGAAGAAGGCAAGTCGGCAGCGTTCATGGGGGTCCGGCGTGTTCAATCTTGACAGTAGAAGCGCCGATCAGGGGAATTGGCAAGGGCTATCGAACCGACCAATCGCACTGTCCCGCCCCTTAGTTTTCCAGAATGAACCGTCGATGAGCGGCTTGCAGGGGGCGGGCGTTCATCGGGAACAGCGTGGCAAAGGCGGCAAGCGAGGCGTCCGAGACGGCGACGGGATCGCGCATCACCGTCCAAAGCACGATTTCCGAACAGGGGGGCGTGGTCAGCGATCCGGCATAGCGAAAGAAACCTGGCTTTTCGGGCAGAAAGGCCGATAGGTCGGCGGTGCCCAAGGGAACCTCTCCTTCGGTCTGCGGGGCGGTTTGCATGATGGCGTCCATCGGCCCCTCGGCACCGCCGCCGACCAACATGACGCCCAGAACCGCCAAGGCCCCGTCCGCGGCTTTGTGGACGAAATGCACCTCCATCGGGGAATGCTGGCCGTCGATGGCATGTTCGGAAGGGTGGTGGAAATGGAATTGCAGCAGGTCATAGTCCTTGCCATCGACCGTCATCTTGCCGGCGTTGGTGCCATTGGCCTGAATCGTATGGCCGTTGTTGGCCACCGACCAAGTGGCCTCGGCATTCCAGGCCAAAGCGACCGGCGGGGCGCTGGCACCGATGCCGTGGGTCAGGTCGATGGGTGATTGTTCCAGACCGATGGCGCAGGCCCCAGCCTCTTTGGAAAGCTCGCCCCAATGATCGGGGCCGCCGGGGCCTTCATAGGCCCAATGAACCTGATCTTCGGCAAGGGCCGTGCCCAAGGAAAGGGCGAGGGCGGTGGCGGACAAAACGGCGAAGTGCGGCGTCATGGTCAATGTCCTTTGCTGAAAAGTGGCGCAACCCAGAATTGTATTCACGAAGTTGTCAACACTATGGCCTGTGGCGCAAATGCGCATCGGCGTCGTTTTTTGCCCGCAAAGGTCGGGTCATCGTGACCCCGGTTTTGCCAATCGGGCATGAAAGGGAAAAGCCACGCGAAGGAGTCGCCGATGAACGCCCCTGTGAAAACCCACGTGAAAGCCCTTGTTGTCGGCGGCGGTGCGGTCGGGAATGGCATTGCCTATCATCTGGCCAAGGCGGGCTGGGACACGATGCTGATCGAACGGGATGAACTGACCTCGGGTTCGACCTGGCATGCGGCGGGGCTTTTGCCCCTGTTCAACATGTCTTATGCGACGACGCATATCCACAAATACTCGGTCGATTTCTACAAGGGGCTTGAGGCGGAGACCGGGCTGAACGCGGGTTTTGCCGTGGTGGGCAATCTGCGGATGGCGCAGCATCAGGAACGGATGGACGAATACATGCTGTATTCGTCGGTCGCGGAAACCGCCGGGGTCTATCATGAATTCCTGACGCCGAGCCAGATGAAGGACCGCTGGCCGCTGCTGAACACCTCTGATCTTGTGGGGGCGCTGTATCACCCGCAGGACGGTTATATTAACCCCGCCGATGTGACCCAAGCGATGGCCAAGGGCGCGCGGCAGCTGGGTGCGACGATTGAGCGCAAGATTCAGGTCGATGGCTATCGCTGGACGGGCAGCGAATGGATCGTGTCCTGCACGCGGATGGTCGATCAGGGCGGCAATCTGGTGGCGTCCGAGGACAAATTTGAAATCACCGCCGAACATGTGGTGACGGCAACGGGCAACCATGCGCAGCGCACGGCGCGGTTGTTGGGGGTGAAAATCCCGGCGATTCCGGTGGAACATCAGTTCATCGTGACGGAACCCGATCCGATGCTGGTGGAATACCGCAAGAACAACCCGGAACACCCGGTTCTGCGCGATGCCGATGCGAAATGGTATGTGCGCGAAGAACGCGGCGGCTGGATTTTGGGGCCGTATGAGCGGAACGCCCCGGCGCGGTTCCTGTATGACGTGCCTGCCTCGTTCCGGGCGGACCTGTTCCCGCTGGATCTGGAGCGGATCGAGGCGGAGTATATGTCGATGATCCACCGCCTGCCTTCGGCGGAAACCGTGGGTCTGAAGGACGATTTCAACGGGCCGATTTGCTATACGCCGGATGGCAACCCCTTGGTTGGCCCGGTGCCGGGTCTGCGGAACATGTGGATCGCGGAAGGGTTTAGTTTTGGGATCACCGCGGCGGGCGGAACGGGTTATTATCTGGCGCAGATGATGACGCAGGGAGAGGCCGAGATTGACATGGCCAGCCTTGATCCGCGTCGTTACGGGCAGTGGATGACCACGGAATATGCGGCGCGGAAGAATGAGGAATGCTATGAGCATGTCTTTATCCTGCACCACCCGGACGAAGAGCGTGAAGCCTGCCGTCCTTTGCGGACTGCGCCCGTCTATGAGCGGCAAAAGGCGCTGGGCGCGCAGTTTGGGCAAGTGAACGGCTGGGAGCGGCCGATCTATTACGGGCCGAAGGACGCGCCCGAAGATTTCGACCACAATTCCCGCAGCTTCCGCCGGGGCGGCTGGTGGCAATATGCGGTGGAAGAGGCGAAAGCCATCCGCGAAACGGCGGGTCTGGTGGATGCCACCGCCTTTACCAAGCATCGCGTGGCGGGGCCGGGGGCGACGGCTTTCCTCGATTGGTTCACGACCAATGCCTTGCCCAAGGTCGGCCGGATCAACCTGACCTATGCGCTGACACCCACGGGCACCACGCGGACGGAATACACCATCGTCCGGCTGGCGGAGCATGAGTATTATTTGGTTTCGGCAGGCGCTTGGACGGATTACGACGCCGACTACATGCGCAAATGCGCGGAAGATATGGCGTCGCAATTCGGCTATGTCGAAATTCAAGATGTGACGACGCAATGGGGGGTCTTTGCGATTGCCGGGCCGAACAGCCGCAAGATTTTGAATGAGATCATCAAGGACGCGACGCCGGAAACCGCGCTGTCGAACAAGCGGTTCCCTTGGTTGTCGTGCCGGAACATTGAACTGGGCATGGTTCCGGTGCGGGCGATCCGGGTGGCCTATACCGGGGAATTGGGCTGGGAGTTGCACCACCCGATCGAGATGCAGCGGAACCTTTGGGATCAACTGCTGAAGGCCGGGGAAAAGCATGGGCTGAAACTGGTCGGTGCGCGGGCGCAGAACTGGCTGCGGCAGGAAAAATCTTACCGGGCGTTCGGCACCGAACTGGGTCGTGATGCGACGCCTTTGGAGGGCGGTCTGGATCGCTTCGTCGATCTGAACAAGGATTTCCAAGGCAAGGCGGAAATGCTGGCGACGGGCATCCGTGCCAAATGCGTGACGCTGCTGATTGACGGGCCTTCGGACACCGATCCTTGGGGGAAAGAGGCGCTGTTGTTGGACGGGGTGAAGGTGGGACGTCTGACCTCGGGTGGCTATTCGGTGGCTTTCGGCAAGCAGATCGGCATGGGCTATGTGCGGCCGGATCTGGCGGAAGTGGGGACCAAGCTGAAGGTCAAGATGCTGTTGCAAGAATGGGATGCGGTGGTGGTCGAGGACAGCCCGCATGACCCGACGAATGCGCGCATTCGGGTGGATGGGTAGCCTTAGGCCCTTTCAGGAAAACAAATCGCCCCGGCCGTTGCGCCGGGGCGATTTGTTTGAAAGGCTTTCGTCAGGCCCCCAACCACACCGGCCTGTCGCCTGTCGTCACAACCCGCACAGTGTTTAACCCCGCGATGCCCCAGGGGCTGCTGGTGCCCAGCTTATCCTCGGTCGCCAGCACCACGCCTTCGGCGGCTTGGCCCAGCATGATGCGTTTCAAGGCGGCCTCTTCGGCGTCGCCGGTCGTGAGGCCGGTTTCAGGATGCACGCCGGTCACGCCCAGAAAGCACAGATCGGCGCGGATGCGGGCGAAGCTTGCCGTGGTCTCGGCCCCCATCGCCACCATGGAATGCCGCATGAGGCGGCCCCCGATGAGGATCACCTCGATCTTTGGGAAAGGCTCCAGCGCGGCCGCGATGCCGGGGGCGTGGGTGATGATGGTGCAGGGTAGGTCTTTGGGAAGGGCGGCGACCAGCGCCAGATGGGTGGTGCCGCCGTCAAGGATCACGATCTGCCCCGGTCGGATCAGCGCCGCGCCCTTTTGGGCCAATTGCGCCTTGGCCTGAACCTGCATCCCCTGTCTTTGCGCCATGGGGCGGTGGGTGGGGGAAAGGGGCAACGCCCCGCCATGCACGCGCAGCAAGTGCCCCTCGGCGGCGAGTTCCCGCAGGTCGCGGCGGATCGTGTCTTCGGACAGGGCCAGTTCTGCCGCCAGATCGCGGGCGACCAAGCGCCCGGTTTGGGCGAGGCGTGCCAGTAGCAGGGATTTGCGTTCGGTTGTCAGCATAGCGTTCTCGTCTGTTTGCACGATATTGCACGAATCAGAAAAATCGTGCAATGGCGAAACCTGGAAAAGGAGAATGCGATGAAACCCATGATGATCCTGATTGCTGGCCCCTATCGTTCGGGCACCGGCGACGACCCCGCGAAAATGGCAGTCAATCTGGCGCGGCTGGAGGCGGCGGCCTATCCGATCTTTCAGAAAGGCCATGTGCCGATGATTGGGGAATGGGCGGCCCTGCCCATTCTGCAAGGGGCAGGCGGCGGTGAGCCGGGCAGCGAGAATTATGAGGCGGTGATGCACCCGACAGCCCACCGCCTGCTCGCGCATTGCGATGGCGTCTTGCGGCTGCCGGGGGCATCGAGCGGGGCGGATCAGGATGTGCGGATTGCGCGCGAAAGGGGGATTCCCGTCTGGTTTGATCTGGCGGAAATCCCGGCCGCCTGATCAGCGCTGGATGATCAGTGTTGCACCGGGCATCAAATGCCCGGCCAGCCAACGAAGATCGGACCGGGAAAAGGCGACGCATCCCGCCGTGGCGCGGCGGGGCGCGCGCCAGGTGTGGACAAAGATGGCCGAACCCTTGCCGGGGGCGGCATGGGGATAGTTCCAGTCGGTCAGCAGGATCAGGTCATACATGGGGTCGCAGCGGCGCAATTTTTCATGCGAAAAGCCGTGGGGGTGCCGGACGGGGCTGTTGTAGGCCGGATCGGCGGGATCATCGGACCACAGGTCGGTGGGGCCGATGGGTGTGGCCCAGGGGGTCGGGCGAGACAGGCGGTCAGGGCGGTAAAGTAGGCCAAGGATGCGGTGGCGGCCCAAGGGTGTGGCGCCGTCACCTTCACGCTTTTCCCCGGCGGCAATCAGGCCGCTGCGGCCGATGGAACAGGGCAGGAAACGGCCCCGGAAATGGGCCACCTGCGGCGTGACGATCAAATCACCCCTCATAAAAGATGCCCCGATTTGGCAGCTTTCGTGGCCAGATAGGCGCGGTTTTCCTGCGTTTCGCCGACATGCAGGGGCACCCGTTCGGCGACCTGAATGCCTTGGGCCTGCATCATGGTGATCTTGCGCGGGTTGTTGGTCAGCAGGCGGACGGCGGAAAAGCCCATTTCACGCAGGATTTGCGCGCCAAGGCGAAAGTCCCTTTCGTCATCCTCAAACCCCAGACGGTGGTTCGCCTCGACCGTGTCAAAGCCCTGATCCTGCAAGGCATAGGCCCGCATCTTGTTCGCCAGCCCAATCCCCCGGCCCTCTTGGTTCAGATACAGCAGAACCCCCGCCCCTTCGACCCCCATCTGGCCCAAGGCCGCACGCAGTTGCGGGCCGCAGTCGCATTTAAGGCTGCCCAGAACATCGCCCGTAAAGCAGGCCGAATGCAGCCGCGCCAGCACGGGCTGCGCGCGGTCTGGCTGGCCGATTTCCACGGCGTAGTGTTCTTCCCCCCCGTCGCCGGGCCGGAAGATGTGGACCCGACCGGCCTTGGCCGCCTGCATCGGCAAGCGGGCGGACACGACTTCGGTCAGACCCTGCGGGCCAAGCGGTACGTCGCCCGGCAAAAGATGGGTCAGGTCGGCGAAGTCTTGCGCCACGGCGATCACCAGACAGGCGGGCAACAAATGCGCTGACTTGGCCAAGGCGATGCCTGCGCGGTGGACAGTCGCATCCCCCTCGCGGATATGGCGAAACGGACCTTTCATCGGCACCCGCAGATCATCCGCCGGATCGGCCATGGCGCACAACCATTCCAGCCCCGCATCGGATGGCAAGGCCAGCCGCGCCAGATCGCCGTCATAGGCCCGCGCCTTCAGCGTTTCCGCCCGCCGCAGCGTGATCGCCAGTTCCGGCGCACCCAAAGCCCGCAAATCGGCCAGACGTGCGGGCGTCAACGTCTCAACCGCCGCGACCAAAGCCCCGCCCATCATCACCGGAAGCCCCGCCCGCAGGTCGGCGCGGGCGCGGTTCAGGCGTTCGGCGGGGGTGGGCGTCAGGCTCATCATGCTCTCCATTCCCGCAATTCCTACGCCGCCCAGCAAGGAATTGAAACATATCCCCCGCAGGCGACACGTCCGCGTGAGAAATCTTTCCGACCCGTTGCCGGAACCGTGCATTGGCCCCAAGTGTTCCTCAACGAACGGAGGGTATCATGGCCGGTTTGCGCAAAATTCTTCTGGTGGACGACGACGACGACCTGCGCGAGGCGCTGAGCGAACAGTTGGTGATGACCGAGGATTTCGACGTGTTCGAGGCCGCGAATGGCCATGACGGGATGGAAAAGGCCAAGGCAGGCCATTTCGATCTGGTGATCCTGGATGTCGGCCTGCCCGACACCGATGGGCGCGAGTTGTGCCGCCGGATGCGGAAGGCCGGGGTGAAAAGCCCGATCCTGATGCTGACGGGGCATGACACCGATGCCGATACGATCCTTGGGCTGGATGCCGGGGCAAATGATTATGTGACCAAGCCCTTTAAATTTCCAGTCCTGCTGGCCCGCATCCGCGCCCAGTTGCGCACGCATGAACAGTCGGAAGACGCTGTTTTCCAGCTTGGGCCCTACACGTTCAAACCGGCGCAAAAGATGCTGGTGGATGAAAAGGACAAAAAGATCCGCCTGACGGAAAAGGAAACCAACATCCTGAAATACCTCTATCGCGCCAGCCACGGCTTGGTCGCACGGGATGTCCTGTTGCACGAGGTCTGGGGATACAATGCGGGTGTCACAACACATACACTCGAAACCCATATCTATCGCTTGCGGCAGAAGATCGAACCCGATCCCTCGAATGCCCGCCTGCTGGTGACCGAAAGCGGTGGCTATCGGTTGGTGGCCTAAAGTTCCCCTTGGTGCGTCGGGGTCATGGCGCACCACTCCTCCCTGTTGGACTTGGCCGGGCTTTATGCCCGGCCTTTTTTTGCCGCCTTTGCCCGAATTGCGGGCAGTCGCGCCGTGATTGTGCAGCAACGGCCCCGGTTTCTTTGCAATGCAGGCTTAATCTCGCCCGAATCAGTGGCTATGTTTCCATTATGGCGCAAATGCATGGGCCTAAAGGTTCCCCTTGTCGTGTCGGGGTTATGGCACGGCATCCTCCCTGTTGGACTTGGCCGGGCCATTGGCCCGGCCCTTTTTATTTGAATCCCAAAGGTTTTCGGATCAGCGCCCCGATCAGCCCGGCATAGATCAGCGCGGCCAGCGCATAGGGCGCATGCAACGCCACGTCGCGGCCCAAGGGGCTTTCCAGACCGGCCACAATGGAACCGGCGGCCAAGGTGCCCAAGGCCATCGCCCCCGTGCCAAAGAACCGATAGATCGCATTGCCCCGGCCCAGCAGTTCGGCAGGGATCACCCTTTGTCGATAGCTGACCGTCACAACATTCCACAGCACCGCGCCGAACCCTTCCAGCCCCAGCGCCAAAGCCGCCGCCAAGGGATGCGCGGTCAGCGCCATGATCAGATAGCCCAGCAAGGCGGTGAAAGCCGAAAATAGGATGGTGCGCTCGGTGCCAAGCCGAGCGGCGATGCGGGGGGCGGCAAGGCCACCCAGAACCCCGCCCAAGGCGGCCAGCGTCAGCATCAGCCCATAGCCGGTCGAGGAAAGCCCCAGCACCTCTTGCGCATAAAGCACCAGAATGGTCAGGCAGCAGGCATAGGCCGCATTCACCAAGGCCAGCATCCGCGCCAGCCGCAGAATCTCGGGGTGGGTCTTCAGCCAATCCCATGCCTCCCGCAGGGCGGGCCAAAACGCCAGATGGGGGCGCAGAGCCTGCGCAGGCAGGATCATCTGCGAAATCAGCAGGACCGACAACGCAAAGGTCACAGCATCCAGCCCGAAAGGCAGCGCAATGCTGGCCCCGATCAGCAGACCCGCCAAGGGTGGGCCGATGAACTGGTTCAGCACCTGTTCCATGCTCCACATCTGGCCATTCGCTTTCTCCAACTGCGCAGGGGCTACGATGGCGGGCAGCAGGGTTTGCGCCACATTGTCGCGGATCACCTCGGCCGCCCCCAACAGAAAGGCCAGCAGCGCCAGCACCCAGATCAGGGCGGGGCTGCGGACGTGGGCCATTGCCACCGCCACAACCCCCAGCATCAGAATGCAACGCAGGGCATCGGCGCGCATGACCAGCTTTTGCCGGTTGGCCCGGTCGGTGATCACCCCGGCAGGCAACGAAAACAACAGCCAAGGCAGGCGGCCCGCCGTCGCCACCAAGGCAATCATCACCGGATCGCGGGTGATCAGGCTGGCCAGCCACGGCAGCGCGACCAGCGCCACCCCGTCGCCCAGATTGGTGATGGCACTGGCCGAAAACACCAGCCGATAGTTGCGGTTGGCCCAAAGACCGGTGGTCGCCTGCATGGTGATTCCCTGTTGTTCCAAGCCACCTTTTCCGGTTCCGTTTTCGGAATCAAGCACTTGGCTCACCACTTGTAAATTCGCCGTGAATCCCTACCTTTTCCGCAGGTGCATCATGCATCGATCCGGGCAGAGCCCTGCCCCAATGGAGTAGTCGGATGTTTGGTTTCGCGCGTTTGTCCGGTGTGGCCCTGATCGCCACTTTTGCCGGTCTGCCTGCGGTGGCCCAGGATCTGGTGTTCACGGTGACAAACCAGTCGGGCGTCGATCTGGTGGAACTGTATGCTTCGTCGGCCGACGCCGCGAGCTGGGAAGACAATATCCTTGCCGGACAAGTGCTGCCTTCGGGGGCCAGCGGCGAAGTGTCGATCACCGGTGCGGGCGAGAATTGCGCCTTTGACCTGCGGATGGTGTTTTCGGACGGCGACGTGATCGAAGACAGCGCCGACATCTGTTCGGCCCCTTCCTACACGATCAACTAACCGGCTTTACCCAAAGCGCCGAATATGTTGCAAAGGCGGTCCCAGCCAAACCGGAGACCGCCGATGCCCTTTACCCTTGCCACGTGGAACATCAACTCGGTCCGCTTGCGGGCCGAACTGGTCAGCCGTCTGCTGCGTGAAGAAACGCCCGACATCCTGTGCCTGCAAGAATGCAAATGCCCCGTCGATCTGATCCCGCGCGATGTGTTTGCGGCGCTGGGTTACACGCATATCGTGGCGCGGGGGCAAAAGGGCTATAACGGGGTCGCGATCCTGTCGAAGCTGCCGATCACCGATCATGGCGACAGCGATTACGCGAAACTCGGCCATGCGCGGCATGTGGCGGCGCGGCTGGAAAATGGCGTGGTGATTCACAATTTCTATGTGCCCGCCGGGGGGGATATTCCCGACCGCACGGTGAATGAGAAATTTGGGCAAAAGCTGGATTTCCTGACGGATATGCGCGACGCCTTCCGCGCCGATGCGCCGCAAAAGGCCATTCTGGTGGGTGACCTGAACATCGCGCCGCGTGAAGATGACGTGTGGAACCACAAGGCGCTGCTGAAAATCGTCAGCCATACGCCGATCGAGGTGGACCATTTCGGGCAGGTGATGGAGGCGGGGAAATGGGTCGACGTGACTCGTGCCAATATCCCCGAGGGTCGGCTTTATTCGTGGTGGTCCTATCGGTCGCCCGATTGGGATACGGCGGATAAGGGGCGCAGGCTGGACCATATCTGGGCCACGCCCGACATCGCCAGTGCGGCGCACGGCAGCCGCATCCTGCGCCCCGTGCGCGGTTGGGACCAGCCCAGCGACCATGTGCCGGTCTTTGCAACGTTTGACCTTTAACACATGCGGATCGCCGTGACCGGCAGCCACGGCACCGGCAAGACAACCCTGATCGACGATTTCGTCGCGGCCGCTGCGGGGTATGAATCCGTGCCCGAACCCTATTGGCTGCTGGCCGAGGAAGGCATGGTCTTTGCCGATGGGGTGAATACGGCGGATCTTGAAGAGCAGTTGGAACAAAGCTGCAAGCTGATCCTGGCGACAGTGGCGCAGCGCGACCTGATCTTTGACCGCTGCCCTTTGGATTATCTGGCCTATCTGGATGTGGTCAGCCCCGCCGAAGGTTTTGAATGGGAACCGCATGGCCGTCTGTTGGCGCAGATCGAAAGGGCTTTGCAAAGCCTCGATCTGATCGTCTTTGTGCCGGTGGGTGATGACATCAAAGTCACCATCGAACACCCAGCGCTGCGGCGCAAGGTGGATGCGCGGCTGCATAAGATCGTGGTTGAGGATGATTTGGTTCTGCTGGAAGACGGGCCGAATGTGCTGGAAATCAGCGGCTCACGTGCGCAGCGGGTGGAAAAAATTCTGAACCACCTGAAAACCTAACGCAGCCGGAACTGCGCGCTGTCGCCTGCCCCCTGATCGACGGTAAAGCGCAGCACATCCTCACCCTTCGCCTCGACCAGTTGGCAGTTATAGGGGATCGGCGTCCCGCTCCAATCCATGTCGCGGCAGAACCAGCCGTCCTTCCACTGCCATTGCCCTGTCACAGGCCAACCCAGCGCGCTGCCCTTGATCTGGCCCTGCGGCGTGATCGTCAGGTCAATCCCGTAAAACCCATGACGCAGATTGCGCCCTTCGATCAGGTCTAGAAACTGCGCCTTGTCACGCACTGGCTGAAAATCCTGCGCTTGGGCAGCGCCCGTCCAAAACAGCAAAACCATTGCAAGGCGGATCATCTGGGGCCCCCGGCGGTTGGATGATAGGCTTTTACGCCCCAACCGCCGCGCCGGATCACTTCATCCCCAGAACATCCTGCATGTCGTAGTGCCCCGGCTTTTGGCCGATTCCCCAAAGCGCCGCCGCCAAGGCCCCCTTGGCAAAGATCGCCCGGTCGGTCGCCATATGCCGCAGGACAATGCGTTCGCCCGGTCCGGCAAAGATCACGTCATGTTCGCCGACGATATCCCCGCCGCGAATGGCGCTGAAACCGATGGTCCCCTCAACCCGCGCCCCGGTGATGCCTTCACGTGCCGGGGTCCGCAAGTCGGCCAACAGCGCATTGCGCCCTTTGGCCGCCGCCTCACCCAACAGCAGCGCCGTGCCGGAAGGGGCATCGACCTTGCGGTTGTGGTGCGCCTCGACCACCTCAATGTCCCAGCCCGCATCCAAGGCCCGCGCCACGGTTTCCGTGATCCCCGCCAGCAGGTTCACCCCCAGCGACATGTTCCCCGACCGCACCACCACCGCATGATGGGCGGCCCGTCCGATGGCGGCGATGTCGGCATCCGACAGGCCTGTCGTGCCCACCACATGCACCACCCGCCCCTGTGCGGCCAGCATCGCATGATGCAATGTCGCCTCAGGCGTCGTAAAATCAATCACCGCCTGCGCCGTCGCAAACAAGGGCAGCGGATCATCGGAATAACCCACACCGCAGGCGGGCAAGCCCAGCGAGACCCCCACATCCTGCCCCAGCAAAGCATGACCCGGCCGCACCAGTGCCCCCCCCAGACGGGCCTTGTCCGATGCCAGCACTGTGCGCAGCAGCATCTGCCCCATGCGCCCTGCCGCCCCCGTGATCACGATCCCTGGCAAATCGGTCATTCCCCGCCCTCCGCTTGGTTTCAACCCCATTAGCCCCTTCCCGCGCGCCGTAAAAGCGACTACATGCGCGAAATGGCAAAGCAACCTTCCTCCAGCTCTGTGCAGCGTCAGCTGCGTGTGGGCGAACTCATCCGTCGCACGTTGTCCGACGTGCTGAACCGGGCCGAGGTGCATGACCCCGACCTGAACCGCATGTCGATCACCGTCGGCGAAGTGCGCGTGTCCAACGATCTGAAAATCGCCACGGCCTATGTGATGCCCTTGGGTGGCGGCGACGTGCAGACCGCCATTGCCGCGCTGAAACGCAACAAGGGCGAATTGCGCCACAAGGTTTCGCAGCAACTGACCCTGAAATTCTCGCCCGATCTGCGGTTTCTGCCGGATGAGACGTTTGACCGTCTGGACGATACCCGCCGGATGTTCGCCGATGAACGGGTGCAGCGCGATCTGGCGGCTGGGGATGATGATGCTGAGACGGATCAGGACTAAGTTTCTGGCGCTGGCCTTTGCAAGCGCCGTGCCAAGCGTCGCCTTGGCCGATTGCAGCGAAATGGTCTTTGAACAAGTCACCTACACGATCTGCCGCGCCAAAGCGGGGCAGGATATTCGCGTGTTCCATTCCGGGGCGGATGGGCAGGCCTATCGCAGCTTTGACGCGGTGCAGGCGATGCTGTCCGCCAAGGGGCAGCAACTCGGCTGGGCGATGAATGCGGGAATGTATCATTCCGACCGGGGGCCGGTGGGCCTGCTGATCGAGGATGGCGTTGAAAAACTGGGCGTGATGACGCGCGAAGGCCCCGGCAATTTCGGCATGCTGCCGAATGGCGTCTTCTGCGTGATGCCGGACCGTCTGGCGGTGATCGAATCGCGCGCCTATGCCGAAAATCCACCTGCCTGCCGCCACGCCAGCCAATCGGGGCCGATGCTGGTGATCGACGGAGCCTTACATCCGCGTTTCCTGCCCGACAGCGACAGCTATAAAATCCGCAATGGGGTGGGCGTTTCGGCGGATGCGGCCGAGGCGATTTTTGCCTTGTCCGAAGCGCCGGTGAATTTCCATACATTCGCGCGATTCTTCCGCGATGAACTGGGCCTGCCCAATGCGCTGTATTTCGACGGAACCATCTCTCGCCTGTTTGCGCCGGACCTTGGGCGGGATGACCGGGGCGTGGCGATGGGGCCGATGGTGGGCCTCGTGGTTCCGAAAGGCTAAGGGATGGCGCGCGGTAAAAAGGGCAGGCCGGTGAACGGCTGGCTGGTGATCGACAAACCGGCAGGCGTGGGTTCCACGCCCTTGGTCGCCAAGGTGCGCTGGCTGTTGCAGGCGCAAAAGGCAGGCCATGCGGGCACGCTCGACCCCGCCGCGACGGGGGTTCTGGCGATTGCTTTGGGTGAGGCGACAAAGACCGTGCCCTATGTGACCGATGCCAGCAAAGGCTATCGCTTTCTGGTGCGCTGGGGGGCTTCGACCACCACCGATGATGCTGAAGGGGCAATCGTCGAAACGCGCGATCTGCGGCCCACGCGCGAACAGATTGAATCCGCCCTTCCCGCCTTTCGCGGCCTGATCCGTCAAGTGCCGCCACAAGTCTCCGCCGTGCGGGTGGATGGCGAACGCGCCTATGATCTGGCGCGCGAAGGTGTGGAGATGGAGCTTGCCGCACGGGATTTGCTGGTGGAACGGCTGGTACTGGTCGAAGCCCCCGATGCCGATACGGCGCTGTTCGAGATGGACTGTGGCAAGGGCGGCTATGTCCGTTCCATCGCCCGCGATCTGGGGCAGGCCTTGGGCTGTCTGGGCCATGTCGTCTGGCTGCGGCGCGAATGGTCAGGGCCGTTTGACGCCGCCGATGGCCTCGCTCCCACAACCTTGGACGATCTGACCACCGAAACCCTGGAAGCCGCGCTTTTGCCCGTCAGCATCGCGCTGGAAGGCATCCCCCGCGTCGAGGCGACGGAATCCGGTCAGGTGCGGCTGAAGAACGGCAACGCCGGTCAGGTGATCTCGCCCCCCGGCCTGCAATGGGGGGAACTCGTGCAGGTCTGGCGTGGCGACGACCTGCTGGCCTTGGGCCGCTATCAGGGCGGTGAAGTGGCCCCCGAACGGGTGTTCAACCTGTGAGCGGCGCGCTGATCACAAGGGAATTTCAAAAAGGCGACGCCGCCAGTGTCGCCACCTATTCCCCCTGCGAATCTTACCGCTACGCCCTGACCCGCATCTGGGATGCCCAAGGCCCTCGCGCCTTGTTCGTCATGCTGAACCCTTCGACGGCGACAGAGTACCAGAACGACCCCACGGTCGAACGCTGCGAACGCCGCGCCCGGACTTTGGGTTTCGGCTCGTTCCATGTTGCCAACATCTTCGCCTACCGCGCCACCGATCCGAAAGATATGCGCGCTCAGACCGATCCTGTCGGCCCCGCCAACGACGCGGCGATTTTGGCGGCCACCGGACAAGCGCAACAAATCATCTGCGCCTGGGGCAGCCACGGCGCACATCTTTCGCGCGGGGCAGAGGTCGAAACCCTGCTGCGCCACACCGGCCTGCCGCTGTTCCATCTGGGGCTGACGCAATTGGGAATGCCGAAACATCCGCTTTACATCGGCTATCAGGTGCAGCCGATGTTGTGGGGTCAGCGATGATTCAATGGTGGGCCTGCTGTGCAGGCTTTTCGTGACCGTTGCCTTGTCGCGCCCGTGGAAGAGCTTGCGCCCTTCCACATGATCGCAAGATGAAAAGCGTCAGACGGCGGCAAAACTGCCAATCGCCGGGTCGAACTGGTGCAATTCGCCTTCGCCCGTGTTCGTCCACAGACCGTGCAGCGTCAGATGGTCGTTTTCCACCGCATCACGGACGAAGGGGAAGGTCATCAGGTTTTCCAGACTGATCAGCACAGCCTGCTTTTCCATCGCCTTCACCCTTTCTTCGGCATCGGCCACATCCGCCGTCCGTTCAAAACCGGGGCGCAGGATGTCCATCCAACGGCCGACAAAGCTGGATTTTTCCAGAAGTTCTGGGGCCAGACCGGCACACATGTCATGGCAACCCTTGACGCCGCCGCAACTGGAATGGCCCAGAACCACGACATGCGCCACTTTCAACGCCCGTACGGCATATTCCACCGCCGCCGAGGTGCCGTGGTATTCCCCATCGGGGTTATAGGGCGGCACAAGATTGGCCACGTTGCGGTGGATGAAGAACTCGCCCTCATCCGCGCCAAAGATGCTGGTGACATGCACGCGGCTGTCGCAGCAGGAAATAACCATAGCGCGCGGATGCTGGCCGCGTTCGGCCAGCCGTTTGAACCAGGCCTTGTTGTCTTGATACGAGGTCGCCCGCCAGCCGTGAAAGCGCTGGATCAGATAGGCGGGCAGGGGTTTGGCGTGCTGCATCTGGCTCTCCTTACCGTTCCGGCCTTGGTAGTTTGCCTTTGCAGAAAATTCGAGCCTTTTTCCGCTGCAAAGGCAACCATTTCTTCAGCACGCTGGCGCAGGATGGTTCTTGGGTGAACATTCGTTTCGGGGTTGGGGTATGACAGCCGAAATTTGCGTCCTGCGGTTGTGGGAGCGCGTCCGTCAGGATGCGGGGCCGGTGCAGGCTATGTATCAGGATATGGGGACGGGGGCGGCCGATCAGGTGATCGCGCGGGTTCTGGGGGAACTGGCGCTTACGACAGCGCATATGGCGGCACGCGTGGTGGCGCATGATCTGGGCGATCTGGCCCGCCAGCTGCGCCGCGTGGAACGGATGGCCGAGCAATTGGGCCTTGTCAGCTTTGCCAGCGTAGCGGGCGATGCGCGGCAAATGCTGGCGCGGGGTGATGCCACGGCCTTTGCCGCAATCTGGGCGCGGCTTTTGCGGGTGGCCGAGCGGACCTTGGCCCCGGATCACGATCTGATGGACCAGTCGGTTTAGGGTTCTTCCTGTCCGGGGATCAAAAGGCTAGGGTCAGGCCAAAGATCAGGAGCCGATGATGACCGAACTGCGTTTTGCCGATGCCGAAGCCCCCGCCCGCGTGGTGCAGGTGGTTGCCGCCGATGCCTTGGAAAGCTGGCTTTCCGGACAAAGCGATGGGGTCAGGGCTTGGGTTGCCGGGGCGGGCTTTAAGGCCGGAATTGGTGATCTGTTGCTGGTGCCGGGCGATGCGGGCGTGGCTTTTGCTTTGGCCGGATTTGGCAGCGCAAAAACGCGGGCGCGCGGGCGTTTTGGCTTGGCGAAAGCCTTGGGTGCTTTGCCGGCAGGAAACTGGCGGTTGGCGGGCAATCTGAGCCAAGCAGAGCGGGACGAGGCGGCGCTGGGCTGGCTGCTGTCGACCTATCGCTTTGACCGTTATCGGAAAGCCTCGTCGGCGGAAGGCGCGCTTCTGGCCTTGCCCGAGGGTTGTGATGAAGCGCGGCTTTTGGCGATGGTTGAGGGTGAGTTTCTGACGCGCGATCTGGTGAACACACCGTCCAGCGATCTTGGCCCGGCGGAACTGGAGGCGGCCTTTCTGGCGCTGGCCGAACGCTTTGGGGCGGCAACACAGGTGATCCGGGGCGATGATCTTTTGGCGCAGAATTTTCCGATGGTGCATGCCGTGGGCCGTGCCAGCCCGCGCGCGCCGCGCATCATGTCACTGCGTTGGGGCGACAGCGGCCCGAGCCTGACCTTGGTGGGCAAAGGCGTTTGCTTTGACACCGGGGGGCTGGATATCAAGCCTTCGGCGGGCATGCTTTTGATGAAGAAAGACATGGGCGGTGCGGCAACGGTGATGGGTCTGGCGCAGATGATCATGTCGCTGAACCTGCCGATCCGGTTGCGGGTGATCGTTCCGGCGGTGGAAAACGCGGTCAGCGGCAATGCGATGCGGCCGCGCGACATCTTGAACAGCCGCAAGGGCCTGACGGTGGAGGTGAACAACACCGATGCCGAGGGGCGGTTGATTCTGGGGGATGCCTTGGCCTGGGCCGCCGAGGAAAACCCTGAGGTGCTGATCAGCATGGCGACGCTGACCGGTTCGGCGCGGGTGGCGGTGGGGCCGGATCTGGCGCCCTATTACACGGATGATGCGGTGATGGCCGGGGCTTTGGAACAAGCCGCCGGTCCAGCGTTTGACCCGGTCTGGCGTCTGCCTTTCTGGGAGCCCTATGAGCCGATGATCGAGCCGGGCATTGCCGATCTGGACAACGCGCCTTCGGGCAGTTTTGCGGGGTCGATCACGGCGGCGCTGTTCCTGCGGCGCTTTGCGGACCATCCGCGTTACATGCATTTCGACATCTATGCCCATCAGCCGAACGATGCGCCGGGCCGTCCGAAGGGGGGCGTGGGGCAGGGCGCGCGGGCTTTGCTGGGGGCTTTGCCCGCGATGCTGGGGCTGGAGTGATGGACCGGCGTTTGACGCCGTCGAGCGGGCGGTTCGCCCTGGAAAGCCTGCGAGGGCAGGTGGAGGCGGATTTCGTTCCGGGGGAGGGGGCGACGGTTGTGGCCCCCTTGGCCGAGCTTTGCGGCGAACCGGGCGGGGCGCGTGACCGGCAGGTCTTGCTAGGGGACGCTGGCATCGTGGTGGAGCGTCGCAACGGCTGGGCCTTTGTGCAGATGGCGAAGGATGGCTATTGCGGCTGGGTTCCTGAAAGCGCGCTGGGCGTGGCGGAAGAGGCGACGCATTGGGTGTCTGCCCCGGCGACGCATCTTTATCCCGAGCCGAACCTGAAGGTGCGGGAATTGGGGGCTCTGACCATGACCAGTCGCCTGCGGGTGACAGGCGAAAGCGGCGACTGGCTGGAAACGACGCGGGGTTTCGTGCCGCGTGCGCATGTCAAAGCCTTGGGCGATTGGCACAAGGATCCCGTTGCAGTGGCGCAGACCTATCTGGGGGTGCCCTATCTTTGGGGCGGCAATGGGCGCGGAGGGCTGGATTGTTCCGGCCTTGTGCAACTGTCGCTGCGGGCCTGCGGCATCGAATGTCCGGGCGACAGCGATATGCAGATGAAGCTGGGCGAGGCGGTCGCGGACAAAAAGCCCGCAAAGCGCGGCGATTTGCTCTTTTGGAAGGGCCATGTCGCGCTAGCGATGAATGCGGACTTCATCATCCATGCGACGGCCGCCTATATGGCGGTAGCGGCAGAGCCGATGAAAGCGGCCTTGGCGCGGATCAGTGGCGCAGGCGGTGGGGCGATCCTGGCGCGCCGACGGGTTGGTGGTTAGGCCAACCCTTGTTGAAAGCGGGCCAACCGCGTCTTTTGGTGGCGGATCAGGCTGATGGCCTCTTCGGGCGTCACCCTTTCAAAATGCAAGGTCTGGTGCGGGCGGCATTGCGCCAGACCGTCCAGATCGCTGTCCACCACCGTGGCCAGACGCGGATAGCCGCCCGTTGTCTGATGATCGGCCAGCAGCAATGTCGCCGTCCCCTCACCCGAAAGCTGCAAAGACCCTCGCAAGACGGGCCCCGAAGGGATTTGCAAGGCAGCGATGGGGCGCAAAGCGGGGCCACGCAGACGCAGCCCCATCCGGTCCCAAGCATCCGTCAGATGGAACGGGGTGGTGAACAGCGTTTCCAGCGCCTCCGGTGGAAAGAAACGCTCTTGCGGACCCGGCACCGCCCGCAAGACATGGCGTGGGCGGGCCCAGACCGGGCAGGTCAGGCTGCGGCTGGGGACTTTGGGCGCGACATCTTCGATGATCAGTTCTTGCCCGGCCAACAGCGTGCCGCCACCCAGATTTGACAGCGCATGGGTCGCTTGGCTGCCCAGCCAGCTTGGGGCCTGCAAACGCCCACCAAACACCAGATAACACCAACTGCCCCAAGGGCCGGGGCGGATATCAAGCCTGTCGCCGGTTTGCAGGGTCAGCACCTGCCACGAATCCCCAGGAACCCCCGCCGCCGTGACGGCAAAACCGCCGCCCGCCAAGGCCAAATTCACCGGCCCCTCGCGGCACTCCAGCAGAAGTCCCCCGCGCGACACTTCGATCCCAGCCCCCGCCCCTGCGCCGCCTATGGCTTTCTGTGCAAGGGCAAAGGCGGCGCGATCCATCGGGCCGGACTGGGGCACGCCAAATCGCATCAGGCCCATGCGTCCGGCATCCTGCACCGTCACCTGCGGTCCTACCCGCAGAATGTGCAGCACAGCCTTCATCGCCGCCCCTTCTCGAATTGAGCGCGCGAGATGCGGTGGAAACTGACCTTGTCCCCCACATCGAAAAGAAAGGGGCGTGCCCCGTCGCCGGTCAAAATGGGCTGCGGCGACTGCCCCAGGATCCACCATCCTGTCGGCATTGTCAGTGTTGTAATCAGGCATTGCCCGCCCGCGATCACCACGCTTCCCGCCGGAACGCCCCGCTTGGGGCTGGGTTTACGGTCCAGCCGCAGTGATTGGTCCAGCCCCGACAAATAGGCATAGCCCGGCGCAAAACCATAAATTGTCACCTCAAAACGACTGCTGGTGTGGGCTGCGATCACAGTTTCCACCGAAAGTCCCGTTTGCTGGGCCACATCCACCAGATCCGGCCCAAACGCGCTGTCATAGCAAACGGGAATTTTGTGCTGCCTTGGCCTGTCGAAAGCTGATGAAAGTTGCCCCAGCCTTTTGGTGATTTGTGCCCTTACCTGATCATGGTCGCACAGTTGCGGGTCAAAGACGACCATCAGGCCGACAAGCCCGGGCACCACCTCTTGCAATCCTGCAAACGGATCGGCTGTCAGCGCCCGGTCCATGGCCCGGATGGCCTCCGTCACCGCAGGTGTCACCTGTTCGGCAAAATCGACCAAAAGCGCGTGGCCCCCCACCGGACGACAAACCGCTTTCATCCCACAAAGCACCGGATCGTGACGCCCTGTGCCGCCAGCCCTTCGCGGATTCTCCGCGCCATGCCCACCGCTTGGGGATTGTCTCCATGCACACAGATGGATTGCGCCCGCAGCGCAATAGGCGGCCCATCCACCACCGCCATCCTTCCGCTGTCCATAAACCGCAGCAGCCGGCTCAGGGCTGTCTCGGGGTCGTGGATCATCGCCCCTTGATGCTGGCGTGGCACCAATTGCCCGTTTGGCAGATACCCCCGGTCGGCAAAAATCTCGCTATAGACGGCGAAGCCTCTGGTTGCGGCACGCTGCTCCAGCATCGTTCCTGAAATGGCCAGAACCGCCAAATCTGGATCCACCGCCCGCGTTGCCGCCAGAATGGCCTCGGCCACATCCGCATCCACCGCCGCCAGATTGGCCAGCGCCCCATGCGGTTTGATATAGCGGACACGCCTGCCAGTCAGCGCCGCGATGGCCAGCAGAGCTCCCATTTGCCCGGCAACCATCCGCCCGATTTCCCCCGCCGTCATCGGGATCACTCTTCGTCCGAAACCCGCCTTGTCCGCGTAACCCGGATGGGCCCCCACCGTCACACCATGCTGCTGTGCCAAGTTAAGGCTTGCGAACATAGTCTCGGCATCGCCGGCGTGACCGCCGCAAGCAACACTCGCGCTGCTGATCAGCCCGAACATTGCCGCATCATCCCCCATCGCCCAGGGGCCATAGCCTTCGCCCAGATCGGCGTTCAAGTCGATTGTTGGCATCATCCCCCGGCCTTTTTCGCAGTTCGGCCTTTTTAGCAGTGAACACGGGAAGATTGGGCGGCGCAACCCACTGCTGAAGCGGTCCCCTTGCTCTATTTTTGTGCTCCATTATGCACAATAACCGATCATCCGGCATCTTGCGCCCCATCTGGGCAACATTCCGCCGTGCAAATCCTTCCATCGCAGCGACTTTCGGCAACGGTCTTCGCGATCTGCAAAGTTTCGTTTTGAACAACGCAGGCTGCTGGCCTACCGACGTTGCAGTGCAGCATAAAAGGGGCCTCGCAGCATGGCGACCGAGATCAAGATCGCAGCCGGAAGCAGTGCGACGCAAATTCAGGCGGCGATTGACGCAGCCCCCAAGGGCGCCATTATCCGCCTTGCTGCGGGGCAATACAGCTTTGACCGAACGGTCGTTATTGACCGTGATGATCTTTCGCTGATCGGGGCGGGCGCGGGCAAGACCGTGATCACCCTGGCCAAGACGCTGAAGGGCGATCCCGCCTTTCGGGTCGGGCAAGCCCTTTTTGACGAAGAGATGCAGAACCCGCTCGCCCTTGCCGATGCCAAAGCGGGCGACAATGTCATCCGCATCGCCAGCAGCAGCCATGACCTGAAAGTCGGCGACGCAATCTGGATCGAACGGGAAAACGACGATGCCCTGTTTAATGCCATTGGCGATACCCAATGGCGCGAAGACAAACCCCTTCGCACGGCCATGGCGATCGTAAAGTCGGTCAGCGGGGACAAGATCACACTCGACCGCGACCTGCCCTTTGATTTCACCAACCGCGGCACCCTAGTTTCTGAAATAGACCTTGCCCGCAATGTGGTGCTGAAGGGGTTCACGCTGAAAGGGGCCTATGGAACCCCCGATCCTGCCAAGTTTTCCAACACGATCAGCGCCGAAAACGGCGGCATGATGCTGTTGATCAACGCAACGGATGGCGTTGTTCTGCGCGATATCAGCCTGCGCGATGCCGGATCGAACGGGCTGGTGCTTGGCAAGACCATCGACGCCAAGATCAGCGATATCAGCGTTTCAGGGGCCCACAACAAGGGCGGCGGGGGCAATGGCTATGCCTTTTGGATCCGCGATGTCTACGATTCCGAACTGACGGGGTTGCAGGCCTATGACACCCGACATGCTGTCCTGTTCGCCTCCTATACTTCGGCGGTTGGCAATTCGGTTCAGGTTGACAAGACCAACCGCGATATCAATTTTCACGGCGGGCTTGACCACGGCAATATTGTCATCGTCGATTGGTCTGTCCGCAGTGTTGCCGAACAATCCTATCTCGGCGGTGTCACCTTTGTGAATCCTGGCACCGACTACGGCGCACCGACTGATCCCGATGCCAACATCATCCGCTTTGCCAAAGTGATCGGCACCGCGCGTGAGGACATCGTCTTTGCGGTGCAGACCGGTGCCGATATCGCCACTGTTGCCGGGCCGGACTGGCTGGCCGGTGGGCGGGGGCATGACCGTTTGGATGCGGGCAGCGGCAATGACACGATCCTTGCTTCTGGCGGAAGAGATACGGTTCTGGGCGGGCAGGGAACGGACCTGCTGCTGATGGATGCCGTTCGTGCCGATGTGCGCTTTGTCCGACAGGACGGGCGAATCGGAATCGCCTGGGCCGAGGGGGTCACATGGCTGGACGGGATCGAAACCCTGCAACTGACCGACATGCGTCTGGGTTCCGCCGACATGGCCAAGGCGGCAGGGGCGGTCCAGGTGCGGCAGGGCCAAACCGGCTTTGAATGGATCAGCACGCAAAAAGATGTGCTGGCTGGCACGCAGTTGAACGGCCTGCATCTGACGGGCAAGGGGGGCGTGACGGCGATTGCCAATGCGTTGGACAACCGTGTTCGGGGCAGTGCGGGCGGTGATGTGGTTGTGCTTTTGGACGGGCGCGATTGGGCCCAAGGCGGGGCAGGCGCCGATATCCTGTCGGGCGGCGGGGCCGCTGATCGGCTTTTTGGAGGCGCAGGGCACGATGTGCTGTCTGGCGGCAGCGGTGATGATCGTCTTACGGGGGGCAAGGGGCCCGACCGATTTATCGCCGGTACTGGTCGTGATCTCGTCACAGATTTTTCGCTGGCCGAGGGGGACGACTTCCAGTTCCGACGTTATGCGACCGAAGATGTGGTTCAGGCCTTGGTGCATTGGCAAGAGGGTGGCCCCACGCAGGGTTTCGCCTTCCGAATAATCCATATTGATGGGGCCACCGCGCTGTCGATCACGGACCCTTACGATCATTCCTTGGTGTTTTTGGGCCTAAGTGCCCAGAAAGTCGTGGACTTCTACCTGTAGTTGTTGTTTCCATTATAGAAACCAACCAGGGGGCGTTTGGCGTGGCGAATCGGTGCGGTGAACCGACGCCGGGCGCGCGCTGCCAATGCAGCAGAATGCCGCAATGCGGCGACACAATGTTGCCCAATTTTTGGGCGATGTGTCGTGCTGTCTCCATTATTGGCCGGTTTTCCGCGCAGAATTCGGATTGCGGATGTTGAATTGTGGCGTTTCCAAGGCGGAATCGGGCGAAATTTGTTACTCTTTGGTTGTAGTGCAAAGACAAGTCGTCTAACTCGACCGCAGTTCGCGCCGCAGCTTCGGCGCTTATGTATGGGTTATTATTCATGAATACGGAACAATCCATTTCACGCATCGCCATTTTCGATACCAACCCGATTCTCGCTCAGGGCATTTCTTCGCTGCTTTCCCAAATCGCGGGGCATGATGCTCGTGCTTTGACCATCACTGGGCCGACGCAGATTTCGCTGCCCGTCGGCTTCGCGCCCGACATTGTGCTCATTGATCCCGCGCAGGCCCAGCTTTCTGCCACCGAACTGATGACGCGCCTTTCAGGCCCGGGCGATCCGGTGGCGGTGGTTGGTTACGTCGCAACGCTCGACGGGCCGTTGGTCAAAACCTGCCTTGCCGCAGGATTCCGGGGGTTTCTGCCAAAAACCGCGACGCTGAATGTGCTGCAATCCGCCATCGAGGCGGTGATCAGCGGCGGCATTTATCTGGACGCCAGCGCGGCACGATTGCTGGTGCCGGGGCGCATCGATCAGCACCTGCAAAGCGAAGACATCCTTAGCGCGCGGGAAAAGGACGTGCTGAAATCCGTGGCCTTGGGGATGAGCATGAAGGAAATCGGCAGTGCCATGGCGCTGTCGGCCAAGACCATCGAAACCTACAAGGCCCGGGCCAGCAGCAAATTAAACCTGCAAACCCGGCATGACATCGTGAATTTCGCGATTCGCAAGGGCTGGGTCGAAACCCACGCCTGACAGCCGAAATCCAGATTTGCATGGCCCCGCCTCTGCGGGGTCTTTTGCAATGCTGCATTGCGGCAATTGGGGGACTCCTGCGAGGCTTCGGTATATTTCTGTCAGGGATTTCCCTACAACCTTCGCCGCATCTCTATTTTTTCTGACTTTAATTCAAATACTTGTCGCCCCATCCTGAGGGCAGGAATCACGCTGCAATGCGGCATATGACAACTATTTGGACGGATGGACACGATGGCAAAAATTTCAGTTTTCGGCATTGGTTACGTAGGTGTCGTCTCGGCGGCTTGTCTGGCGAAAGACGGTCATACGGTCGTGGCGGTGGATGTCGATCCGGGCAAGGTCGCCTCGATCAATGCGGGCACTTCGCCCATCGTGGAAAACGGCCTGCCCGAACTGATCGCCGAAATGGTGGCCGCGGGTCGTCTGACCGCGACCACCGATTTCGCGGCGGCGGTTCATGCCACCGATGCCTCGTTCGTCTGCGTCGGCACGCCTTCGGCTGCGGATGGGTCGCTAGGGCTGACCTATGTCTCGGGTGTTTGCGAAAGCATTGGTAAGGCCATTGCCACCAAAGGCAGCCGCCATGCGGTGATCATGCGTTCGACCATTGTGCCCGGCACGATGGAGGGCACCTGCATCCCCCTGCTGGAAAAAGCCAGCGGCATGGTCGCCGGGCGCGATTTCGGCGTGGGCTATTACCCGGAGTTCCTGCGCGAAAGCACCGCAATCGAAGATTACTACAACCCCGGCCTGATCGTCTTTGGCGCGATGGACGAACCGACCGGCGCTTTGCTGACGGCGCTGAACGAAGGCTTGGATTGCGCCATCCATCTGGTCGATGTCCGCACCGCCGAAATGGTGAAATACACCTCGAATTCCTGGCGGGCGGTCAAAGTCACTTTCGCCAATGAAATCGGCAACATCGCCAAGGCCTCGGGTCTGGATGGCCAGTTGGTGATGAAAATCCTGTGTTCCGACCACAAGGTT
Organism: Neogemmobacter tilapiae; assembly: GCF_014652215.1. Taxonomy (GTDB): domain Bacteria; phylum Pseudomonadota; class Alphaproteobacteria; order Rhodobacterales; family Rhodobacteraceae; genus Neogemmobacter; species Neogemmobacter tilapiae. The sequence continues at coordinate 259,521 of NZ_BMYJ01000005.1, forward strand.
TCCATGTCGCCCTATTTCATGCGTCCGGGCTTTGCCTTTGGCGGGTCTTGCCTGCCCAAAGACGTCCGCGCCCTGCGCTCCCTCTCGCGCAACAAATCGGTGGCCACCCCCCTGCTCGACGCCGTTCTGGTCGCCAATGCCGAACAGATCGCCCGCGCCGAGCGGATGATCGAGGCCTCGGGCGTCAAAAAGGTGGGTCTGGTGGGCATCAGCTTCAAACCCGGCACCGATGATCTGCGCGAAAGCCCCCTCGCGGAACTGGCCTCGCGCCTGATCGACAAGGGGCTGGAGCTCAAGATCTATGACCCCTTCGTCCAAGAAGCCTATGACAATGACATGAGCGCGGCCGGCCGGGGCAATGACTACAACATCGATGTCAAAAGCCGTCTGGAACCCAGCATCGAAGATCTGATCGCGCATTCCGAAATCGTGCTGGTGGGCAACAAATACGAAGAAACCGTCGCCCCCCTGACCGCCGCCATGTCGAACCGCAAAATGGTCGATCTGACCCGCATCAATCCCAAGGCGCGCAGCCAGGGCCTGTATCAAGGGATCTGCTGGTAATCCGATGCTGGGGCATGTTGCATATATCGCGGCCTTTCTGGCGCTTTCGGCCAGCGTGCCCCTGCATGATCTGGGGCCTGCTGGTCAGGCCCTGATCGTCATCGGCCTGATCGGGGCTTGGCGCTACACTTGGGCGCTGATCAATTTTACCCGTGCGGTGATCTATCTGAAATGGGCCTATCCCCGCCAAAAGGCGCGGGTCGAGGCCGCCTATGCCGAACGCCCCTTCCCCGCCCACGCCTATTTCCTTGTCACCAGCTTCAAGATCGGCGTCGACACCACCACCCGCGTCTATCGTTCGATCTTTGAGGCCGCCCTGCAATCGGCGGGCGGCGCGACCATCGTCGCCTCCGTCGTCGACACCGCCGATGTCCGCCTCATCCGCCGCATCTATGAAACCGTTGTCGGCTCCCAGCACGGCGTCGATCTGCTGATCGACCAAATCCCCGGCACCGGCAAGCGTGACGCCCTGGCTCGCAGCTTCCGCCTCATCGCCCGCAAGGCCCCCACCCGCCACGACATCCTCATCGTTGCCGATGGCGACAGCTGCGTCCCCCTTGACATCGTCGCCCGCACCGCCCCCTTCTTCACCGATCCCCGCATCGGCGCGCTGACCACCGACGAGCATGTCGAAATCCCCGAACCGGGCCTCTTCGCCGATTGGTTCTCGCTCCGCTTCACCCAGCGACAGGTCATGATGTCCTCCATGGGCCTTTCGGGCCGCGTCCTGACCCTGACGGGCCGTATGTCGGTGTTTCGCGCCGACCTTGCGACCCATCCCGAATTCATTTCGATGGTCCAGCATGACAGCATCGACCACTGGCGTCTGGGCCGCGTCTCCTTCCTGACCGGCGACGACAAATCCACCTGGTTCTGGCTGCTGAAAAACGGCTGGCGCATGGCCTATCTGCCCGATGTCGCCTCCCTTTCCATGGAAACCCAGCCCAAGCCCGGTTTTGTGGACAGTGCCGTCACCCTCATGACCCGCTGGTTTGGCAACATGCTGCGCACCAATGGCCGCGCCCTCGCCCTTTCGCCCAGCAAAATCGGCTGGTTCACCTGGTGGTCCATCCTTGATCAGCGTCTCGGCATCTGGACCACCCTTGCCGGCCCGATCAGCGTCCTCCTTGGGGCCATCTTCGTCGATCCCCGCGTTATCCTCCTCTATGCCGCTTGGGTCATGCTCACCCGTTATCTGTTCTGCTGGGTTCTGTCCCTTGCCCGCGGCTCCGGCTTTCCCATCACCTATCCCTTCCTTTTGTATTTCGGCCAGATCGTCGGGGCCGGGGTCAAAAGCTACATCCTTTTCCGCCTCGACCGTCAGCGCTGGACCCGCCAATCCGCCAGCGGCCCGAAACGCATCCTGCCTTGGCCTGAACGCGCCAAGGCCTGGTCCTCTGTCTATGTTCACGCCCTTGCCCTTGGCTGGCTGACCCTTGGGGTCTCGCTGCTGTCGGGGCTGGTCTGAGCGCATGTAAAGGAAACGACATGGAAGCCGACCGCCAACCCCTTGTTCTGGAACAGAAGGTAGATCACATGACAATCGCCCCGCCCCTGATGGGAACCGATCCTGCCGAACATCCGGTTCTGGGCCTGCCCTTCGCCGCTGAAATTGACGGGCGCAACTACCGGGGCGAGGGCATCTCGCTGACAAGGGCCGAGATTGTGGGCCTGATCGACCCGCATCTGGATGCCGCCTCTCGCCTTGTCACACTGCAATTCGCCTTTGACGGTTTCACCGTCGCATTGGCCGTCGAATGCGTGATCGACGCCCCCAGCGGCGCGGGCCGTGCCGTGCTGGCCTTCCGCGATCCGGCGGGCGACCATCTGCCCCAACTGCGGCATCTGCTGAATTCCTGGGTGGCGGGCGACGTGGTGGCGATGGGGCCGGTCTTGGGCATTTCCACCCAGCGCCCCGCTGCCAAACCAAAGGCCGCGGCGGGTGAAGGTCGCAGCCTCATCCGCCGTCTGGCGGGCGGCGCGGCCCTGGCGGTCCTGACCGGCGTTCTGGTGCTGTCGGTGGCCCGGATCGGCTATGCCCGGCTTTATGCGGTGCACATGCCGGTGGCGGGGCAGGTCATGGCACAGGGCCAGACCCTGCGCGCCGTGGCAGCGGGCCAGATCGACTATGCAAACCCCAATGCCGCCCAAGGCGAGGTGGCATTTTCGCTGGCGACGGTGGCGGGCACCTCTGTCTCTATCGCCATGCCCTGCGATTGTGCGGGCCAACTGGCCGGGGCAGGGGTGGGCGATACCGTTCTGGCGGGCGATCCGGTGATGAGCCTTGCGGCAAAAGACGCGCCGCTGGTGATGGGTCTGACCACACCGCGCGAACATCTGTTTGAACTGGCCGCGGCAGACCATCTGACGGCCACTTTCCCCGATGGGGTCAGGCTGACACTTCATGCCGATCCCGCCAGCCTGACGCAGGCGATGGGCAGCAAGACCGATCAGGACGTGACGGTTCTGCTGTTGCCCGAACAGCCGCTTGCGGCGGAACGCCAAGGCCAACTGGCACAACTGACCATCATCCGGCCCACCCCCCGGCTGATGACCCCGCTTGTCGATTTCATGGAAGACTTTGGATTTTAACGAAGGACTTTTCAGATGAGCTATTCCATCCACCCCGTCATCCTTTGCGGCGGCATGGGCTCGCGCCTGTGGCCCATGTCGCGCGTCGAACAGCCCAAGCAGTTCCAGCCCGTCGGGGCCAAGGGCAGCCTGACCTATTTCCAGACCACCATCCAGCGCCACCGCAGCACGGGTTTTCAGGAACCGATCGTGGTGACGAACGCCCGCCATGCGGCCATCGTCGACCGGCAGATGCGCGAATTGCAACTGCGCGGGCTGGTGATTGCCGAACCCGTGGGGCGGAATACTGGCCCCGCCGTTCTGGCGGCGGCGCTGGCCGTCTTGCAGGACGATCCGGATGGACAGTTGCTGGTCCTGCCCTCGGATCACATCATCAAGGGCGATCTGAACAGGACGGTTCTGGCCATGGCGCGGGCCGCCGACGAAGGCCGGATCGTGACCTTCGGCATCGAACCCGGCTATCCGGAAACCGGCTTTGGTTATATCGTCGATGGCGGCGAATATGTCGGCTATCCCGGCCTGCACAGGGTTGAACAATTCGCCGAAAAGCCGAATTTCGACCGGGCGGTGGAACTGATCACCTCGGGTGCCGCCTATTGGGCCTCGGGCATCAGCCTCTTCCGTGCCGATACACTGGTCGAGGAATTTCGGCGTTATGATCCGGTGGGCTATGCCGCCGTGGCGCGGGCCTTTGCCAAGGCTTCCGGGCCGAAAGACCGACTGCTGCTTGAGGAAAGCCATTTCGCGCAGGCCACAAACCAGCCCACCGAAAGGATCGTCTTTGAACGTTCGGCAGCCATCGCACTGGCCCCAGTGCGGGACATCGAATGGGATGATGTCGGGGCCTGGAATGCCGTGCATCAGATTTCGGAACGCTGTGCCGACAACAACGTGACGCGGGGCGATGTGATCACGGTCGATACCGCCAATTCGCTGGTGCAAAGCGACAGCCGTCTGGTGGCGGTGATCGGGATGCGCGACGTGATCGTGGTCGAAACCGCCGATGCGGTTCTGGTGGCGCACCGCGACCATGCGCAAAGCGTCAAGCAGGTGGTGGAAACGCTCATGGCCGAGGACCGGCCCGAGGTCCGGTCGCACAAGGTCCGCGACACGGCTTGGGGGCAGGTGGAGCATCTGGCCAAGGCGCGGAACTATGAAATGCGGATGCTGACAGTGGAACCGGGGGCCTCGCTGCGGGTGAACGGGACGGGTGTCGCGCCCAGCATGCTGACGGTGATTTCGGGCGCAGGCTATTGCGGCGCGCCGGGGGCCGAGATGCGGATCGAACGCGGGCTGACCTTGCCGATTGCGGCGGATCATGCGCTGCCGGTGCGGAACGGCACGACCGAGGTGCTGCGTCTGATCCAGCTTTGCTTTTCGTCGGAACCGGCAGGCAGCAAGACCGAAACGCTGGCGCAAGTGGTGGCGACCCACGCCCTGCGCAATGCCCCTGCGGCATGATCGGGGGAATGGTCATGGGGTGGGGAAAGGCGGCCATCGGCATTTGGCTTTGCAGCAGCGCGGCGGTCTGGGCCGAGCCGGTCAGCCGGGAACAGGCCGAGGCGATGCGGCTGGCCCTCGGGCTGGCTGCGCCTATGGCCTTGGCCTCGCCGCCAATCCAAAGCCCGCCGCTTTTGCCCGGTCCCGCACGGGCGGAGTTCGCGGATCTACAGGCCGCGTTGACGCAGGTGGCGATCCTGTCCGGGGCCAACGACCAACTGGCGCTGATCAAGGCGCAGCAGGGCCCCGCGCTCTATCTGCGGGGCGGACAGACGACCTTGCCCGAACTGGCGCGGATGTTGAAGCTTCAGGGTGATGACGCCCTGACCTTCCGTGATGGGGCCTATCACCTGTCCCGCCCGCTGATCGTCTGGTCCGATGCGGCCCTGTCGATCCTGCCCGGCGAAGAACTGGTGATGGACCGTGCCGCAGGGGCGTTTCTGATCAGCTTTGGTGATCTGCGGCTGCAAGGCGGCCACCTGTCCGGCGCGGGGGCGGCCCCGACCGCCAGCCCCGATTTCGCGCCCTTCGTGCTGGTCGCGGGGCAGGGCACGCTTTGGGCCGAAGGGGCGGAGTTTTCCGCGCTGGGCCTGACGGGAACCCGGCTTTTCGGCGGCGTGACCGTAATGACCCAAGGGCTGACTGCACCCAAGGCCCCCGTCCATTTGCTGGGCAACCAGTTTCACGCCGTGGGCAAGCTGGCCCTGATCGGGACAGACAAGGCGCGGGTGCAGGGCAATGCGCTTTCAGGCCCATTGCTTCTGGACGGGGGGCAGGGCGCGCTGCTGCTGGACAATGACATCCGGCCCGATTTCGGCACAGGCCTGCGCATCACCGGGGGGGCCACAGCGTCGCGGGTGCAGGGCAATCTGGTTCAGGGTGCCGCCACCGGCATTCTGGTGGATCGCGGGGCGGTGGGTCTTATAATCACGGGCAATATGGTTCTGGGCAATACGGGCGACGGCATCCGCCTGTCGCGCGGCACCTGCGCGCAGGTCGCAGGCAATCTGGTGCAGGGCAATGCGGCGGTCGGTCTGCGCCTGAACGACCAGATCGCGGCCAGTGTCACAGGCAATGCCTTCTTGGACAACGGCACGGCAGCCATCGACCTGAGCGGTCAATCCATCGAGGGGGGCACGACCCGGCTGGAAGCCAATCTGATCGCAGGCAACCGCGAGGGGCTGCGTGGTGCCGGGATCGGTTCGGTTCTGATGCTGGCCAACCGCACGCAGGACCAGCTTCCCCGCCTGTTTGGCGGTGAATTCGCGGCCCATCTGCCCGCCTATCTGACCGAAACGCAAAAAGGTGAGGGGCAAAGTTTCCTGATCACCGCCGCAGGCGGGGCGGCGCAAGCGGCCCCCGACTGCCAAGGGGGGATGTGACATGGTCTTTTCCTCGGAAACCTTTCTGTTCCTATTCCTGCCGCTGTTCCTTGCGGTCTATTATCTGACCCCGGCCCGTGCCCGGTCACTCACCATTCTGGCCGGTTCCTATGTCTTCTACGGCTGGTGGCGCGTCGATTTTCTGGGGCTGCTCGTCCTGACCACCTTTTGGACCTATGGCTTTGGTCTGGCCATCGAACGCGCCCGCAGCGAACTGGCGCGGAATTGGGTGACGGCCATCGGCCTCATCGGCAATCTTAGCGTGCTCGGTGTCTTTAAATACCTCAACTTCTTCATCGACAGCCTTGCCGCCTTGGCAGGCACCGATGCCGCCGGTCTGGGCGTCCATTGGCGGCTCATTCTGCCCATCGGCGTCTCGTTCTATGTCTTTCAGTCGATCAGCTATCTGATCGACGTGCGCCGCGGCGATGTCAAAGCCACCACCAGCTTCTTTGACTTTGCCGCCTTCATCGCCCTCTTTCCGCAACTCGTCGCCGGGCCCATCCTCCGCTTCAAGGATCTCGCCGACCAGTTTCAGGACCGCCAGCATTCGCCTCAGCTTTTCGCCGACGGCCTCGCCCGTTTCACCATCGGTCTGGCCAAGAAAGTCCTGATCGCCGACGCTTTGGCCCCCTTGGCCGATCTCGCCTTTGCCACACCCGACCCCAGCGCCCCTTTGGCCTGGGCCGGGGCCTTGGCCTATATGCTGCAACTCTACTTCGACTTCTCCGGCTATTCCGACATGGCCATTGGCCTTGGCATGATGATGGGCTTCCGCTTCATGGAGAATTTCGACGCCCCCTACATCTCCCGTTCCATCACCGAATTCTGGCGCCGCTGGCACATTTCCCTTTCGGTCTGGTTGCGCGACTATCTGTATGTGCCCTTGGGTGGCAACCGCAAAGGCCCCGCCCGCACCTATGTCAATCTTGTGCTGGTCATGCTGCTGGGCGGCCTTTGGCACGGGGCCAACTGGACCTTCGTCCTCTGGGGCGCTTGGCATGGCGGTTGGCTCGCCGCCGAACGCGCCACTGGCTTGGCGCGTCAGGGCGGCCTTGCGGCCCATCTGCGCACCCTGCTGATCGTTCTCTTGGGCTGGATCATGTTCCGCGCAGCCTCTGTCGGCCAAGCGATGGATGTCTATGCCGGGCTTTTCGGCCTGAACGGGCTGCAACTCGCCCCCGAAATCGCGGTCCACATCTCGCATGAAAGCCTGATCCTGATCCTTGTCGCCGGGGCCATCGCCTTGGCCGAACCGCGCCTGCGCGATTGGGCCCGTCTGCACTATTTCCCAACCTCCACCGAAAGCCTGGGCGCAACGCTCGACATTGGGCCGCAGCATCGCCCACACCTGACCGGGGCCACCTCTCTTGTGCCGTCTCTGTTCGTCACCGCTGTCGCTGTCCTTTGCGTCATGCGTCTGGCGGAACAAAGCTTCTCACCCTTCCTGTATTTCCAGTTCTGAAAGGGGTCGCCATGCAAAACCTCTATCGCGCCTCACGTTATCTGCTGACCACCCTGTTCATCAGCTATGCCGTCTTTGCCAATTGGGTCTTCTTCCAAAAGGTCGATGGCCTGTCCTTTGGTGAAATCGGCACCATCCTGAAAGGCACGGCCACCGCCCGGCTGGACAGTCTGTATAAGGAAAGCCTGCCGCACCGCGATCCGTCCATCGGCTTGATGGGGGCCGCGCGCTATCTGGCGATGGGCGATGGGCGCACCGGTGTCATCGTCGGCCAAGACAATTGGCTGTTCACCGAGGAAGAGGCCCGCGCCATGACCCAGCCGATGGATCAGGCCGTGGCTCCTATCGCCGCCATCCAGCGCAAACTGGCCGCGCGGGGGATTGATCTGGTGGTCTTGCCCGTGCCCGCGAAACTGGACGTCGCCCGCGATCAGGCCCGCAGCTTGGAACTCGCCCAGACCATCGGCCAGCGCTATGATCTGTTCTTGCAGGAATTGCAGGCCTCTGGCGTCGCGGTCGTGGACACCCGCGCCGCGATGCTGGCGATGGGGCCAGATGCCAAGCCCTTCTTTGCCACCGACACCCATTGGACAGCCGAGGGGGCCGATGCCGTGGCAAAAGCGGTCGCCGCCTCAGGCCGCGTTGCCAAAGGTTCCAGCGATTTCACCGTGCAAGATCAGGCGCGCAAGGCCTTTACCGGCGATCTGGTCTCTTATGTCACGACCGAAAATTTTGCCGAATTGATCGGTCTGCCGCCCGAAGGTGCTACACCCTATACGGCTGTGAACAGTGCCGCCATCGGTGATCTTTTCGCCAGCGACGGGGCCGATGTGGCACTTGTCGGCACCTCTTACAGCGCCAACCCGGATTGGAGCTTTGCCGAGGCGCTGAAGCTCGCCCTGCACCGCGACGTGCTGAACTATGCCGAACAGGGGCAGGGTCCGGTCAAGCCGATGGTGGCCCTGCTTGAATCCGCCGATCTGCGCGATGCACCGCCGCAGATCGTGCTTTGGGAATTCCCGGTGCGCTATCTGGCCGACCCGACCCTTTGGGATGTCGCCAGTGCAATGACGGTGGCCGCAAATGACCCCTAAATTGACCCTCGCCCTGCTGATGATGGGGCTGGCCCTGCCCGCTCATGCGCAGGTGTCCATGTCCGAAGCGGGCATTCAGAACAGCATCGAGGTTTATGACCCCTACCTGCGCCAGATGCGCAAGGACATGGTTGCAGGCCGCCGCATTCCCTTTGACGCGCTGCGGGCACTCGCCGATCTGGGCGATGGTCTGGCCGCCTTCAAGATGGGCGAATATCTGGTCTCCACCGGCAAGCCTGCGCTGCAAGATGATGCCCTGCATTACTTTTCCATCGCGGCCTATACCGGGCGGGATTTTGCGGTCTCGCATCTGTTGCGGGTGCTTCAAGGCGATCAATCCGAAACCTCCGCCACGCGTCTGAAAGGGGCCGAAGATGCCCTACGGCTTTGGGCACGGCGGGGCGATGCCAAGGCTGTCGCCGGTCTGGCCGAAATGTATCTGGCCGGTGCCCCCTTTGGCCCCAAGACCGAGGAAGGTCTGGCCCTCTTGGAACAGGTGGCGACCCAAGGCAATGGCAAGGCCGCCGTCGAACTCGGGATGCTTTATCTCAAAGGCCGCCCCGACCTGCCCGCCGATCCCAAAAAGGCCCGCGCCGCGCTGACGCTGGCCCTGGACAGCGATGATCTCGCCGCCCGCGCCATGGCCGAGAACCTTTTGCGCAGTCTGGCCCCGGCCACCACCACGGTTTCGACCGCCGGGGTTAGCGAATGAGGTTGGCACTGATCCTTGCCCTGATGGGCCTGACCGCAATGGCCCTGCCCCTCCGGGCGGAATCGCTCTTTGCCTGCTCGCAAATCGAAAACTCCCCCATCCTGCCCACCGTCGAAAGCGACGATGCGGTGTTCTTCCGCACCCAATCCGACCTTCGCATGGCCCATCCGATGAAAGAGGCCGTCGTCGATCAACTCGCCCGCCTATCCCAAGCCTTGGCCCGCAACGGCACCATCCTGATCTACGCCACCATCCCTTCGAAAAGCCAGGGCATGCCCGACGCCTTGCCGGAAAAGGCCAGCGGCATGGGCTATGACCCGGCGGTCTCCGAGGCGGCCTATCACGACATCATCAACCGCCTGAATGCCAAGGGCATCCTCGCGCCCGATTTGCTAACTGCCCTGCAACAGGGCGGCACCCCGGAGCGCCCGTTTCAGGCGGCGGATTTCCATTGGACCTCCAGCGGTGCCCTCTTGGCCGCCCGGGCCATTGGTGCGGCCATCCGCGCGCATCCCGCCTATGCCGATCTGACGCCCGGCACCTATACCTCGACCCCGCTGGAAAAGGTCGATGCCTTTTCGACCATGCGGCGTATCCTGCAAGGCTATTGCGTCGTGGCCCTGCCCCCTGTCGAAACCCTTGCTTGGGAAACCGTGCGTGTGGATCAGCCGGGTGACGGCGGCACGCTTGACATCGGCCTTGGGGCCGGGGATCAGGGCGAAACGCTGGATATCTTTGCCGACGGGGCCGCACCCTTGCCGGTCGTTCTGGTTGGCACGTCGTTTTCCGACAATGATGTCGACAATTTCGCGGGCTTCCTCTCGGAATACTCCGGGCTCGAGGTGGTCAACCACGCCATCAGCGGCGGCAACCAGTTTGGTGCCATCACCTCTTACCTCACCTCTACCGATTATCCCACCGACCGGCCCCGGTTCCTGATCTGGGAAAACCCGGTTTACAACAATCTGGGTCGCTACGGCTTTGCCCCGCTGGAAGAATTGATCGCCGCGGCGAACAACGATTGCGAACATCCCCTACCTCTGCGGCGCGAGGGTAACGCGCTGATCGCCGACCTCCGCCAAACCGATATCACCCCCGGCGACGCCCTTCTGGCCGATTTCGGTGCCGAAGGCCCCCGTTCCGTGCAGTTCACCCTGCAAGGCGCGAATGGTGTCTCCCGTTCGGCGATGATGAAACGCGAAGACCGGCTGCGCGCGACAGGCCGCTTCTTTCTGGGCCTCGGCCCCTATCTCCGCGCCGACCTGCAACAGGTGCAGGTCGCCTTCGACCGCCCCCTCACCGCCGACAGCCGGATTTCCCTTTGTCTGACCCCCAAGGAAGACCCATCATGATCATGCGCTTTTTGCCCCTTTGCCTGACCCTTGTCCTGACCCTGCCCGCCCAGGCGCAGGACGCGGGCCTTTACGACCAAGTCGCCAGCCCCGACGCCAGTTTCGTGCGTGTCATCGTGCCGGCCATGGGGCTGGGCGCGGTCGGGGCCACCAGCTTTGCCGCCCTGCAAGACGGCGTTTCCCCCTATGTCGTCATTGACCAGCCCGGTGCCGTCGCCGTGACCGCAGGTTCGGCACAGGGCAGCATCGAAGTCGCCCCGGCGGGGTTCTATACCTATGTCCTTGCGGCCGACGGCAGCGGTGTCATGGTGCAGGACCAGATCACCCGGGGTGCTGCCAAGGCGGATGTGGCCTTTTACAACCTCTCTGACCTGCCCAGTGTCGATCTTTTCGTGCCGCAGGCCAAGGCCGTCGCCATTCCTAAGGTCGCCGCGGATCAGGCCGGTTTCGTCGCCTTGAAAGCCCCCCTGACATTGGATTTTGAGGCAAAGCAGGGCGACAGCGTTCTGGCCAGCGCCGCCAGCGTCGATCTGAAGCGACGCGAAGGCGTGACCTTGGTCCTGATCGGCTCCGCCGGGAACTATCAACTGACCGCCACCCCCAACAGCTTGCAGCCCTAGGCCCCCGCCTGTTCACGAGGCAAAGGATTTCATCATGTCGCTTGCATTCACCCGCCCGCTTTCCTCGACCGCCCTTGGCCTCTGGCTGGCCCTTGGGGCGGCCCATGCCCAACCCATTCCCCTGATCTTTGAACCGCCGCAGATCGAACCACAGGCCATCTGCACCAGCCGCGCCCCGGATGCCCGGATCATCGCCCGCTGGCAGGATTGGGATGGCCTTTCATTGCAGGGGCAGGATACGGCACAGGTGCAGACCGATCTGGACCGGCTGGCCGAACTGGATGCGCCCGCATGGTATGACAAGGCGCTGCTGGCCATCGACCTGTTGGCCACCACGGATCCGGATTTCACCGCGCAGGATCAGGCCTTGGCCCGCATCGAATGGATGGTCGCGGCCGGAAAACAGGCGGAACTCGCCAATCTGCGGCTGGTGCCCGCTCTTTTGGAACAAGACAGCGCCCCCTCGCCCCGCCGCCAGCGCGCCTTGGCCGGGCTTCTGCTGCGCGGCAATGGGATCACCGCTGATCCTGATAAGGGGCTGCAAATGCTGATCGCCGCCGCCAACGGCGGCAACGCCGATGCCATTCTGGAACTCGTATCGATGCAGATTGCCGGGGCCAAGGTCGAAGGCTGGGATGTCGCCCCCGACATGGGTGTCACCATGGCCTTTGGGGCCTTGGTCGGCCAGTTGGACGCCGACATCTGCAACCGCGTCACCCGCATTGCCCGCGAATATAAGAATGGCGATGTTGTCGCCGCCGATCTGGCCTTGTCGGAACGCTGGTATCGGTTTGCGGCTGATCTGGGCGATCTCGGAGCCGCTTGGAAGGTCGCTGAATTTCACATGCGCTCTGAAGGCGTGGTCAAGGACAATGCCATTCTACTGAAGTATCTGACGATGGCGGCGGATGGCGGCAGTCCCGTCGCGCAGGTCAATCTGGGACGCATCTATGAAACCGGCGCTCTGGTCGCGCAGGATCTGACCCGTGCCGAAACCCTGTTCCATGCGGCCGCTGGGCAGGACGATCGGGGCGGTATGATCCGGCTGGCCCTGTTCCTGCAAGACAAGGTGCAGCGCGATCCGGCGGCGATGCCCGACTATCGCGCCGCTCTGGATGCTTTGGTCGCGCGGTCCGATGCCCCCGGTTGGGCCCTCTTGGCCGCCGCCGATGCCGTTCTGACCGACAAGGGCCGCTGGGCGGGCGAGGCAGCGGCGATGGCCTTCTTGCAACGGGCATCCGATCAGGGCGACGGCATGGCCCTGCGCCGTCTGGCCAATATGAAGATGCGCGGCATCACCACCGATCAGGCCTTTTATCCGCTCGTCGATGACCTCATCGCCTCGGTCCAGACCCTTGGCACCATCGAACCGATGAATGACCTGCGCGCCGCCTTTGCCTGCCGTGCGCCCGACGCGCCGCTGATCGACGATGCCGAATACTGGCGCGAACAGGCGCTGGCGACGGGGATCGAGACGATGGCCTTCGGTCCTGAAGAACTCTTGGAACTCGCCCGCTCGAACGATCCGCTCACTTTGGCGCGGCTGCAAAGTCAGGCGCTTTCAGGCCGGGCGACGGCGGTGGCGCAATATCTGACACTGATCGAAAAGGGCGATTTCACCGTCGTCCAACAGGATTTCTGGGAAGAGTACGCCAAGGAATATCCCGAAGTGCTGCAATCGCGGGGCCGTCTGGCCCTGTCGCTGGCCCGCACCCAGACCGAACGGACGGCGGCGCTGGACTTGTTCCGGCAGGCTTTGGCGGCGGGAGAGGTTGAGGCAGGGCTTTATCTGGCCCGCGCACTGCTGGACAATGACGATGCCAAACCCGCTGATATGGCCGAAGCGGCGGCCTTGCTAGAGCCTTTGGCAGGGCAGGGCATGGGGGCCGCGATGCGGCTGTTGCCGCAGGCCGATCCGCTGCGCTTTCCCGACATGGCCGCAACCTTGGCGGAATATGCCGGGGTGATCGACGCCCGTGGCGATGTCGATGCGCTGCTGATCGCCGCCGAATTCCTACCCGATCCTGCGGCGCGCCAAGACCATCTGGCCCGCGCCCAAGCACTGACCTCGTGCAACTTTGATCAGGCGGCGCGCTTTGCCGAATTCATGGGCAAGACCGGCGATGCCGCAGGCTTTGCCCAGTGGATCAAGACGGCAGGCTATCTGGCCGAAGATGAAGGCTGGCGGCTGACACGGATGGGTGATCTTTTGTCGCGCTATGGCACCGAGGCCGAAAAGGCAGGGGCCGAAGGCCTCTATCTGGCAGGCTATGCGGCGGGCAACCGGGTGGCGATGCTGCGGCTGTTGTCGAACTATGCCAAACCCGACAATCCAAAGTACGATCCGCTGAAGGCAACCGAGGTCTATATCGCATTGGTCATGGCCACCCGTCCCGGCGACCTGCCCGAACTGCTGATCCGGATCAACGAAGAAGAAGCTGTGATCCGGCAGGCGGTGATGTCGGCGGTGGACCCTGAACAGATCTTCAAGGTCGCCGCCGAAGCGGGCGATCCGGTCGCGATGCGGGAATATGCCTTCCGCCTGCGCGAAGCCAATCCCGACGCCGAACAGGTGGCCAAGGCCGCAGCGATGCTGGCGCAGGCCTCTGAAATGGGCGATGTCGAGGCGATGGTGGAATATGCCGTGTCGCTGGCCTTTGGCGTGGGGGTGGAACCCTCGCGCGATGAGGCGCTGATGTGGTTGAACAAGGCCGCCGCGATGGGCAATCAAAGGGCCCTGACCTTGGTGGCCACCTTGGGTCTTTCTGAAAGTGTCTCGCAGTGAAACCACAGATCTTGGGAATGATGCTGGCCCTGTCGTCGCTGCCTGCGGCTGCCGAAGAAGCCAAGGACAAGGACGAATGCTTTGCCCCGGTCACGCCAGTCGTGTCGCTGGACTATGGCAGCCGCTATACTGATGACAGCGTCACCCGTTCGGATTTTGACGAAAAGGCCAATGCCGAGGTCGACAAGGCGCTGGGGCCGGTGGATGACTTCATCACAGATCTGGTGCGGGAATCGAACCGGGCGCTGACCCGCAAAGCCGACCGCGCCACCCAATCCGCCGATTGCGTTCTGAACCATCTGGCGCAATGGGCGGGGGCCGGCGCCTTGGGCGATCTCCAAACCGAAGCGGTGCAGATTTCCATTCCCAGCCGCCTTTCGGGCCTCGCCTTTGCCTATGGCAACGCCTTGCCCCTCGCCAGCCAGGATGCCCAACGCAAAGCGCTGATCGAGGCTTGGTTCAAGGCGCAGGCTCTCGCCACCATGGCCTATTTCGACGAAAAGGCGCCCCCCCGCGCCAGCGCCAACAACCTCCGCGCTTGGGCTGGGCTTGCCGTCACCCGCATCGGCCTTCTCTTGCAGGATGACGCCATGCTGTCCTGGGGCGAGCAATCGTTTCGCACGGTCCTTTGCGACGCCAACCCTGATGGCAGCCTGCCCCGCGAAATGGAGCGTGGCCCCTTGGCACTGCACTACCAGATCCACGCCCTTGGCCCCCTTGTCATCACCGCAGCCCTGCTCGAGCAGGACCGCCAGGCCGGTCTTTTCACCGCCTGTGACGCCGCCCTTTCCCGCGGCGTCGACTTTATGCTCGCCGCCCTCGCCGAACCCCAACGCGCCGCCCAACATGCTGGGGTTGAACAAAGTTTTTCCGCCCCGCAGCCCGAAACGCTTCAGGGACATGACGTCGCTTGGGCGGCGGCCTATCTGCGCTTTGCCGATAACCCAGAACTCGCCGAACTTGCCAAGACCTTCGATCCCTTGGGCAATTCCAAATATGGCGGCTCGCAAAAACTGCTTTGGCAGCAAAATCTGCCAAAAGAATAGGGGTGGGCCGCTGTGGCCCACCCCTTCCCCTATCGCCCCACCGACAGCGCCACTGCATCCGCCCCCGCCGGCAGATGCAGCGGTGCCCCAGCATCCGTCGCAGCCCGCCAAATTGCCTCGGCCACATCCTTCGCCTCGGTGATCAACGCGCCCGGTTCGGCAAAACTCGCCATCACTTTTTCCACCTGATCCCCATAGGCCCCATGAAAGCCACCCGCGCCCATGATCAGCCCCCGCGCATTCTCGCCAAAACGCGTATCCGGCGCACGGCCTGGCAAAACCACATGCGTTCGCAGCCCAAAGCCCGCGATTTCCAAAGCCAGACATTCCGTAAACGCATTCACTGCCGCCTTGCTGGCCGTATAGACCGCCAAAAGGTTCAGCGGCAGCAAGGTCACGCTGGATGTCACATTGACGATGACCCCCGCCCCCTTTTCCCGAAACTGCGGCAGAAACGCCTGCGTCAGGGCCATCGTACCAAAGGTGTTGGTTTCAAAAATATCCCGCACCACCCCCATCGGCGTCCCCTCGAAGGCATTCAACCAGCCGATCCCCGCATTGTTGACCAGAACATCCACCGCCCCCGCCGCCTTGACCGCTGCGGAAAGGCTGGCCTCATCCCGCACATCCAGCGGCAGAACCCGAACCGCATCCGGCAACAGCCCCGCCACGGGCTGGCGCATCGTCGCAATGACATTCCACCCCCGATCCACAAAAAGCCGCGCAGTCTCCAGCCCAAAACCTGAAGAGCATCCCGTGATCATCACCGTGTTCATCCGAAAAATCCCTATCCATGTGAACTGATCCCCATATGGACAGGCGGGTTTGGACTTTCTATAATTGAAAATCCGCATATTATTTTCAAAAGTCCAAAATGCCCGACCCTTTGGCCGAAATCGTCACCCTGCTGCAACCCAGCGCGCCTTTCACAAAACGCGCCAGTGCCTCGGGCCCTTGGCGCGTCCGCCGCACAGATCTGGCGCAGGCCCTTTACGTCTTGACCATCGCTGGCCGCGCCAACCTGGAACTCGACAACCGCCCTCCCATCCTTTTGCAGACTGGAGATTTCGCGTTGGTTCCTGCCGCGCAGGCCTTTACCATGTCCAGCGTCGATCCCCCGCCACCGCCCGGCCTGCTCAACCTGCCGCTTCGCTTGGACGATGGCACCTATCGCCTTGGCCCCCCTGACGCGCCGCCTCAGGTGCAGCAATTGCTGGGCCATTGCGTCTTTGCCTCGCCCGACGCGGCCCTCTTGGTTCCGCTGCTGCCCGATGTCGTCGTCGTCCGGGGTGCGGATCGCTTGGGCGTTCTGGCGGGCCTCGTCGCGGATGAGGCCCTCGCTGAACGCCCCGCCCGCGACATCGTGCTGCAACGCTTGCTTGAGGTGCTGTTGATCGAGGCCCTGCGTGCACGCGCCGAAACCCAAGCGTCGCCCGGCTTGCTGCGCGGGCTGCATGATCCCCGTCTGTCCAGCGTTCTGCGCCAAATCCATGCAGCTCCGGCTCGGGGGTGGACGGTGGCCGAACTGGCCCGTGCGGCGGGCCTGTCCCGTTCGGCCTTTTTCACCCGCTTCCAGCGCGAAGTCGGCCTTCCCCCGATGGATTATCTGATGAACTGGCGCATGACCTTGGCCAAAGACCTCTTGCGCCACGGTCGCTTGGGTATTGCCGAAATTGCCACCCGCGTCGGCTATGGCTCGGCCAGTGCCTTCAGCACCGCCTTTTCCCGGCGGGTTGGCTGCCCGCCCGCCCAATATGCCGCCCAGCACGGCGGATCGGTCTCTGCCGATGCTCAGGCGACACTTTTGGGATAGGGGGCCAGGACTCTGGCCCCCGTTCGGTTCAGACCACCCCCTTAGTGGTGAATCCACACCTCCACCCGCCGATTGTTCCGTTGCCCGGCGATGTCATCATTGCAGGCCACCGGGTTCAATTCCCCATAGCTTTTGACCACAAAGGGCGAAGGTGCCAAGCCAGTCTCCTGCAAGGCATCGGCCACCAGACTGGCGATGGTCTGCGCCCGGCTCTCGCCCAAGGCCCGGTTCGCCTCGAACGGTCCTTCGGAATCGGTAAAGCCGACAAAGGCCACTTCGGTGCCCTCGGGACTGCTCCGCAGATAGTCCACCAAGCGGATCAGATCGCGCTGCGATTCATTGTCCAAATCGGCCGAGCCGGTGCGAAAACGAAAGGTCGTTGAAAGCCTGTCCCATTCGGTCAAATCGACAAACAGTTCGCGCAAGGCATTCACTTCGGTCCGGCTGGTGCTGGCTTTGATGGCGGCGCGGATCGTTTCCGCCGTGCCGTTTTGATCCCGCCGCTCTGGCAAATAGGACAAAAAGCCCGCCTTCTCGACAAAAGGATAGGCGGCCGCCGCTGTCGCAAAAGCCAGCAAATCTTGTGCGGGGCGCGACAACTCCTTGTTGGTCGTGTACAGATACAACCGGCGGCTCAGGGGGTATTCGCCGGTTTTTGCGGCAAAGGCGCTGGGGTCGTTGATCAAATCGCAGCTGGAAACCAGCTTCACCGGCTTGCTGTCACCCTTGAAGGCGAAGCCCACATAGCCAATCGCCCCCGGCTCCTGCGCCACCGCGGCGCTTAATGCGTCGCTCCGATCCAGGATTGTGGCCCCCGCCGACATCACCTCGCCGTGCGGCTTTAGAATGGCATCGGTCACGGTCGAAAACGTCCCCGACTTTTCACTGCGCGAGAACACTTTCACCGCCAAATCCGGCCCACCCAGCTCTTTCCAGTTCGAAATCCGGCCCGACAAAAGGCCTGAAATTTCTTCGGAATTCAGGGCCACCAGCGGCAGATCCGGGTGAACAATCACCAGCAGGCCATCGACGGCAAAGGCATGTTCCTGCGCCAGATCGGTTGGATCGCCCAGATCGGCAAAGGCGAACAGTTCAACTTCCTCGGGCTTGACCGGGCGCGACGACATACCGATCTCGGCGGTCTCCTCCAACAAACCGGCAAAGCCGGTGCTGGATCCCTTGAATTGCACGGTTGCGGCATAGATTTCATCACCCTTACCGCCGTCCGCCAGAATGCTGAACCCGGCGGTCGTCTCATCCAGCATGGTTTTCCGGGCGGCCGCGCCTTGGGCCTCGGCCAATCCCGACAGCAAAAGCGGCATCAGCTCTTCGCCGATTGTGTCTGATCCGGCGATGGCCAGCGTCTTGGCCGCCGCAGTCATCGGTGGGCAAGCGGCACCTTCGCAGCGCATCTTGGCGGTGGGCACCTGAACTTCCCCAAACTCGCCCCGCAGCACATAATTGTCCTCCGACACCGAGATCAATTCGCCGGTCAACCGCACAGAACCGTCCAGCGACGTGAGTGTGATGTCCTGTGCAGCCAACGGCAGCGCAAGCCCGGCGAGGCAAAGTACCACGCCGAGTGAGGGGAATATTGATGGGCAGGGTCGCATAGCCGGTATCCTGTTGTTGTCAAAACCCCTCCCGGCGCCCGGATAGCGGGACCGTGTATGGATTTTGTGACGCAGGGCGCGCATTTCATGCGGCCATACCCGGCCACGCCTTCCGCCGGGATGACGTCCCGCTGCGCTGACCGCTGGGATTTTATGGGCGATCACTGTGCCGATGAAAAAATCGGCCCGGCATAATGAAAGAATCTGAAAACCGCCGTCAGATCCTCGGCGCAGAATGCCCATCACATTGCTGAATTTACAACTTGGCACTGCAACAACGTTAGGCTGTAAATCGTTGCGCCTTGACAAGGATAGCGCAACATTCGAATGTCGGCAAAATTCGAAATCCCGTCAGCAGGGCAGACCGACAACATGATTTATAAAGCAATTTTTGCCGTCATTTCGATGGCATTTCTTGGTATGTCTGCCGCTGCCGAAGAACCTGATTCGACCGTGTCCACCGGAACCGGCCTGAAAGAGGTTCAGATCGGTCCGCCGTTTGATATGGATAATGGCGGCTCCTTTCAGTATAATGTTCCAATAGAGGTTCCGACCTATCGGGGGCTCGAGCCGCGACTGTCTTTGTCGTATGATTCGGCCCGTCGCTCGAATGGCTCACCGGATGCTATTTTGGGTGTCGGATGGCAACTATCCGGCCTTTCCATGATCACCCGAAACTCGCTGGGCGGCGGTGCCCCCACTTTTGACGCCGATGTCGATATCTTCCGTCTTGATGGTATGGATTTGCTGGCTTGCACCAAAAGCGGCTTTGACTGGCCTTACGGCTGGGCTTATCCGTCCGAACGGCGGGCTGATCGGAAAAACGCCAGTTGCAGCTATGGCAACAACCCGGACGGGTCTAATAGCGCCGGAAACATGACCCTTTTGAAAGAGGATTATCGTCGCATTCGCACGATGATCACCGATGTCAATGGGTTGCGCGCACGACGCTTTGTCATTCGGGATACATCCGGGAAAATCTATACCTATCTTTCGCCGGGCGAAATTTCGGATATGGCTCCCGAGGCGGGCAGTGACGCCTACCAGATCATGTTCAACCGCACTTGGCTGCTAACGACGGTACAAGACACGCAGGACGAAGCGAATTCGGTCCGCTACTATTATGCCTTTGATCGATCAAATGGTTGGGCCCATCGGCTGACCCGCGTCTCCTACGGCAAATTCAATGCCGATGGTGTGGCCTCAACCAGCAATTACAATGTGTATTTCCTTTACGTGGAACGCAACGCGCCTTTGGCGACCTATGCCTTGGGCAACGGTTTGTCGGCCATGGGGGCGCAATACTACTCGCTTTATGACATCGTTGTCAAAGATGGTGGATCAAGTGTCACGACCGGGAACAACATCCGCGGCTACGCTGTGCGCTATACCCGCAGCCCCGAGATGGACCGGCTGTTGGTCGATGAAATTCGCCAATTCGGAAGTGAGCTTAGCCTCAATGCCGATGGCACCCGGATTGCCGCTGCCGCCGAGCCTGACCTTGATGGAATCGAACTGCCCGGCTGGAAATTCCAGTACAACAGCGACGCGCTGAAATTTGCGTGGCCGAACGGCAAGGTGTTTGAAGGCGCGCGGTTTGCACCAAGCGGAACCATCGCCGACCTTGACAATGATGGCAAAGACGAAGCGATTTTTAACAGAATCGAGAGCTCGGTCTATGCTCCTGACAACCCGAACGCCAATGTCCACGGACAAATTGTTTTCAGCGCCCCGCGGGGCGCCTATGAAACAAAGATCGAAGATAGCGGAATTGATCTTGCCTCATTAGCGGCCCGCGAACCATGGGCTTCGCTTCCACTTGTTGGAACGACGGTGTCAAGACCGCCAGGCGCGGCTTGGCCCAAGATTGTCCGCCGCACGAATTTCGGTATCGTAACGCATTGGGAAAACCAAGGCAGCGGCGTCTATGTTCCGACCGAAAAATCGGCCCTGACTTTGGTCTCCACGTCCGCGAGCTCAGTCCCTTCGCCGCCAGCCGTAGTGTTCAGTCCACTCACTTTCGAAGGCGCTTCCCAAACTACCCAACTCGTCATCAATACCAATGTGGGATGCCACTTGCGCGGCGGATACACGCCGCTGCTCGGGAACTTCGAGGATGATCCCGGCCTTGAAATCTATTATGCTGAAGCCTTCTATAACATTACGACAAGCGGCCTCAGCGTTATCAGTGGCATTTACGGCGATCTTGCCCAATATTGCGACGGCCGGACGTTTGTTGGCAATGAATGGGCCGCAGACATTAACGGTGACGGGGTTGATGAAATCATCAACAACGACCGTATTTTTGTGCGGGAAAACGGTCGCTTTAAGAAATACGCAATGCCCAATTTTCCGCTGCCCTGCGCACAGCGTGAAGGGAATGGTGCCCCTTGCCAGAATGTTGTCGATCAGAATGGCTGGAGCAATTCGGTTCTGTTCGGCGATGTCAATGGGGATGGCATGTCGGATGGGGTCATCATTCGGCGGAAGGCCGGTGAATTTGATTGGGTTCAAGTGGCCATTTCGACGGGCTATGGCTTCAAAAACCCAGTCAACTGGATCTATAATGATCCAGCGCTGGATTCTTACAATGAGCTTCAGCAGTTAAAAGATCAGCTGGCCGATATGAATGGCGACGGGTTGGCTGACCTCATCTGGCATGCCGGATCGCCCGGTGGGTCGAATTATGGCGGCACCAGCGGGCCACCTGTCGATGGCCTTTCCGGTAGCGCAAGGATCTATTTTTCTGACGGGCGTAAGTTTTCGATGTTCACCCGAACAGATCCCGGCTTTGGAAATTACTGCGATGGCGCGCGCGACAATAAGTTCTGCATCGAAAGCTTGATCGGCACCGGTGACATGGATGGCGACGGGTTAACTGATGTTGTCAGTGGTGTGGGTGTGCCTGGTGCCGACCCGGCCGCACGCATCTATTTCAACCGCACGGGCACCTCCTTTGCCATGCAGTCTGTCAAGGAGCCGATTGGTCGGACCACGGAAATTTCCTATGGTATCGCTGAACGAGTCGATGACAACCAGTTGCCGCGTGTGCAGCGTGTTGTGAAAGTATTGCGTGAATTCGGCCTGGAAACCGATATCGCGCGGGTCACTCGGTTCGACTATTTCGGTGCACGCTACAATTATACTTTTAGTCGCCCGATGGGCTATCTCAAGATCATCAAGACGCTGCCAATCGTTGCCGGAGAAGATGCAGCCCCCACCCAGACGATCGAATATTCGCCGAAAATCTGGACGGCCGGGCTACCCATCGCCACCCAATTGCGGGATGGCAATGGTGTGCTTATGTCCGAAACGGCGATCAGCTATGAACGCTCTCCCGTCGGCGAAGGCCTGCCTTTTAAAACTTGGAAATCGGGCGAGGTCGCCGGAACACGTTTTGGCGCGGGCAGCCTTGTCTATACGCGCAAAGGTTTTAACTGGGACGCTTTTGGGCAAAACACCATTGAAATCGATTTTGGCCTGCAATCTGGATCGGGGATCAGAGCCCTCTCTGATGTCACGAAATCCGATGATATCTGGGTCTGGACTGACTACAATTCGGTACTTGATAAATATATCATGAACCTTCCCAAAAAGCGTGTCGTGCTGGATGGAAGCAGTATCCCCTACGACAACCGCAACAACCCGGATTCTTTGGCCCCGACCCAATGGTGGCTCTCGGCCGAGCGCTTCTTCTTTGATGGCTTATCCGCGCCACCGCCGGCTTTCGGCAATGGCGGATTTGCTGGGAATATGACCGGACGCGATGTCTGGAGTGGTAGCGCCAGCGCCTATCGCCCTGTCGAACGTTTCGAATTCGATGCCTCTGGCAATATCACCGCCCAGCAGGACGCACTGGCGATACAGGGCAATTATGTGTCGTTGACCCATGTCTATGATACAGCGAAAAAACTGTTCCGCCTCAAGACGACCAATGCGCTTTCGCAAGAAACCACCCTGTCGTGGAGCACACGCTGCCAGGCCCCCAACAGTGTCACCGATATCAATGGGCTGGTCACGACCACGGTCTTTGACGCCTTCTGCCGCGAGATTCGTCAATCCCTTCCAAATGGACGGGAAATTCTGAAACAATATATGAATCTCGGCCAGGTCGCCTTTCAGCACATCAAAACAACCAGCCAGCGGGCGGAAACCCCTCCTCCCGGAACCATCGATCAAAGCCTGGACTCCCCCACAACCATCACTTGGGAATATTTCGACGGCTTCGGTCAGGCCTATCGCACCGCCCACAGCGCCACCGGTGGCGGCATGGCAAAAGCGATTGTCTATCTCAAAAGGTTCGACAACCGCGGCAATCTGCGCGACGAAAGCCTTGCCTTCGACAGTGCTGACTTTATCGCCGACTCGGGCTATCTCAGCGCCATCGACTGGGTCGCATCCATCCCCCGCAAGACCTATACCTATGACACGCTGGGCCGCCTTGTCGAAGCCCGCGCCGCCGACGGTGCCAAAACCACCACCACCTATGGCCGCGGCTATGGCGCCCCCACTGACATCAGCTTTTACTATGCCGCCGTCTTTACCAAAGGGCCCGATTGCTATGATGCCCGGCCCGCAACGCTTTGCGCCGAGCAGCGGGTTTACACGGACGGGCGCGGTCTCACCACCCGCAAGTCTCATGCCGACATCGACGGCGGCACAGCCTCGCTTGTCACCGACTATTCCTACGACAAGCTTGGTCGCCTCGTGGGCATTAAGGATCCGGTCAATGCTCTCTGGGCCTATACCTATGACCATTTTGGCAACCGTACCCTATCGGACGACCCAGGCCTTGGCCTTTGGACCCTGACCTATGATTTCAACGGCAATCTCCTCAATCAGACCGATGCTTCCGGCAATACCATCGTCTTTGCCTATGATCGTCTGGGTCGCGTCCAGACAAAAACCGTCAGCCGCAACGTCGATGGAATCTTGTCGCCCGAGGCAAGGACGGTTTTTGCCTACGACACCACACTGGCCTTTGGGGGTATCGGCTATAACAAGGGCCAATTGACCCGCGAACAGGTCTTTGCCCCAGGCGCCTCCGCATCCCTTGATCGCCTGATCCACCAGGTTGATCGCGCCTATGCGATCTCGGGCGGTGTCCAGCACGAACAGCATTGGTTAGAGGGCAACAAGACCTATTCCTTTGCCAACAGCTACACCACAACGGGCGCCCCACTGGCCGCCGATTTGCCACTGGCCATGGGCGACACGCCGAACAGCCTCGGCAACTATCGCTATGACAATGCGGGAAGGGTCATCGCATATGGCCCCTTTATCCCCCAGATCACCTACAATGCAGACAGCAACCCGATCGAGACCCGCTTTGCCAATGGCATGGTCGAAATCCTGCAATGGGACGACGCCCGTGGCTGGCTGGATTCGATCCAGGTCGCCAAGACAGGTCTTCCCGCCTTTTCGGCCTCTTACTTGCGCAGTCCCGCCGGCCGCCTTTTGCAGCAGGAAACCACGGCCCATGTTCCCGGTCAGGCCGGCCCAATCCAAGACCGCTATGCCTATGCCTATGACTTTGTCGGCCGGCTTGTCGGCTCGCAGAACAGCCTCAATCCCGGCCAATCCCAATCCTTTGGCTACGACAGGGGCGGGCGTCTGACCTATAAGGGGGCCGCCCTTTCGGGCAGCTTGCCGCAGACATACAGCTATGGCCCTGCTGCGCCCGATCATGCCCCAACGTCGGTCGAGGTCAACGGGATCACCCAAGCCTTTACCTATGACCCCAATGGCAACATGACCGCCGGCTTGAACAAGGCCATGACCTATGATGGCGAAAACCGCCCGCTGTCGGTCACCTTTAACGGCCAGACCACCTGCTATGTCTATGGTGCCTCGGGCGTTCGCCTGAAAAAGATCGAGCTAAAGGCTTTCGGAACCTGCACCGCCCCCGGCCCGCAGACCGAGGTCACGGCCTATGTCGGGCCGCTGGAACTGCGAAATTTCGGAACGGTGGCCGAGGAATGGTTGGCCTATCCGCATCCGCTGGTTCGCCTAGTGCGCAAGAATGGCGCTTGGGCGACGTCTTTCCTGCACACTGACTATCTCGGCTCGGTCCGCGCCATCAGCGATGCCAGCGGTACTGTCAGCGAAGGGGCCAGCTATCAGCCCTACGGCGAGCAGAGCCAGATCGTTGTACCGGGCACCGACCCGGACGACAGCAAAGGCTGGATCGGCGAGCGCTATGACGCCGACGCCGGCCTGCAATACCTGAACGCCCGCTACTACGACCCCGTGCTGGGGATGTTCCTGCAACCGGATTGGTTCGAGGTGATGGAACCGGGGGTTGGGACGAACCGGTACGGGTATTCGGCAGGTGATCCGGTGAATAAGATGGATCCGGGGGGGAATCAGGAGGGACCGGCGGTTGACCCGGATGACTGGGACCCAGAGACGAATCCTCCATCGGATTCCGGACTGAGTTACTCTGAACAAATGTCGAACGTTGGAGATGCAACATACAATATCAGTGTTACTGTTGCATATGAAGCGTCCCCAGTCTCGGCATATTATGATGGAGTTGATGCATGGAACGCTGGATCAGCAATTGGCGTTGGTGTAGCGGTCGCTTCAGTTTTCCCGATAGGAAAAGTAACCAAAGTAACGAAGCTTGGAAAAGCTGCCTCTCACGCAGATGAGGCTACGAAAGTAGCTAAAGTTGCCCCGGATGGGAACTACTATAGTGTTGGCTACGAAACAAAACTTGACGCCAGCTCTTATCCAGGCACATCACGCGCGGGTCATTTCCAAGAAGCGAACGAAAAACTGCTGAAAGACATGGAGTCTGATCCCAAGTTTGCTGACACTATGGCTGACGCTGGCGTTATCATAGAAAGAACTCCGACTGGTTTAGCACCTCGCCAATCTCCAACTGGATGGACTTGGCATCATGATGAAAGTCCTGGTACAATGCAACTTGTTCCGAGAGAGCAGCACGCACCTGGAAGTGCGTTCCAACGAGTCCTGCATCCGGATGGCAAGGGAGGGTTCGCAATATGGGGGAAGTAATGACTTTGCTCGACGTGATAGAAAAACTTGAGGAATTCGACGTCGAAGCAACCATCTACTCTTGTCAGCCATGGACCCCCGTTTCGAAAACTACGGTTTGCAACGAACCACAAACTGGAGGGCTTCCAAAAGAAGCAGTTGATTTGGAGGCTAGCTACTTTCTGGAAATCGCAATTGCCAGAGATTTCGTTGAAGATTGGCTGGCTTCACAAACGAACCGGCCAACCAGCGCAGAAATGTGCCAGCGCATCATCCAATATGCCCGGGATGACGCTTGACAAATGTGCAAATTAAAAAATCAATCATATTGATCGCTAATTTAACCTTAATAAGGTGCACCCCCCCTCACTCCTCCCACAACTCCGCCGGCAACGTCTTCGCTCCCACCGCAGACCCCACACCCCACCACAAGCCCCACAAGGCCTCAACATCAATTCCTGCGCCAACACCCCCCGCAAAAAATCCTGCACCAAACCATCCGCCTACCCCCCAATCGACCAACCGGTTCGCCGCGCCAGCCTCTGAATTGGTGCGCAAGGTCGAAAGTGCCGTCCGCACCCCTTCGCCGCCCGAACCGCCATGGACGCCGCAAATGTAAGGCAGGTGATCTCACGCATCGTTGCCTTGAAGTCAGATCGCAAAGACAATCCAAATTGACCAGCAGCCGGCCATCAAACCCCAGCCCAACCGGCCTGCGTCACATCATCCAGCCCAAACCAAGAAAATTCTGCCAACGCGGCAGTCAAGTTTTCCTTAACAAACCAATAACGCCTCTAAGAAATTGTAACATTACCAACATCATAGCCCTCATTTCACGCGTGAAAGGCCCGGCCCACCCCGGCGCGACCTATGGCCTTGCTTTAGACCAGACCCAAAAATCCGAACGCCCAGTCGAAAGGCCAAAATTTCAGCATTCTGTGGGATTGAAGTGGTGCCCGGAGACGGATTTGAACCGCCGACACGCGGATTTTCAATCCGCTGCTCTACCAACTGAGCTATCCGGGCCTGAGGGCGAAACCATCAGTGGGGGCGGTTTATTGCAGGGCGCGGGGGCTGTCCAGAGGCTTTTTCAGTGTTTCGGCGGTTCTTCGGAATAGGGTCGCGCATCCTCATCGGCCGGGATCGCATAGCCCCCCTTTAACCAGCGCCCCAGATCGACATCCGCACAGCGCCGCGAACAGAAGGGGCGGTATTTCGGATCGCTTTCCTTGTCGCAGATCGGGCAGGCCATCAAGCATCGCCCATCAACGGCAGGCGGTCGCGCTTGCGCACCAGTTCATACAGGCCCAAGGCCGTCCAACCCACCAGATGGGTTTCCGCCGCCTCGCCCTTGAACGCCGCCTTGATCACCTGATCCAGCACCGCCCGGTCCCGCTTCGGGATCGGCGCAAAGTCGATGACTATCTGCCCGCCCAAGCCCCGCAGCCGCAACTGGCGCGGCAGATCGCGCGCGCAGGCGATGTTCGCCTTCAGCCCCGTCGCAGGGCTGGTATCCGCCCCGGTGTTCACGTCGATCGCCACCAAGGCGCGGGTTGATTCGATGAACATCGACGCCCCGCCCGTCAGATCGACACGCGGTTGCAGCAGTTCGCCCAGCAGGTCCAGCACGCCACGCGTTTCAAACCCGCCCTCCTCCGTAATCACCTCATCCGGCACAGGGTCCAGCCAATCGCGCCAGGCAACGTCTTGGGCCGAGGCCCCTTCGACCAGCAATTCCGGCTGGCCCGTCACATCGGCCAGCACCTGTTCCGCCAGCCCCCGCATTGCGGCGATGTCTTCTGCCACGGCTTCTGGTTCGGCATCGGCACAGGCCGACCGCAGGATCAGACCCAGCGTTTCATCCGCGCCTTCCATGCCTGCCGCCGCCATCTCGGCCAGTTCCCCACGCAAGCCTTCGTCATGGATCTTGCGCGAGATGTTCAGCCCCGGCGCGCCGGGCGTCACAATCGCAAAGCGGCTTTTGAACAGCAACCGCGTCGTCACCGGCAGCGCCTTGCCCGGTTCCGCTGGCCCCGTCACCTGCACCAGAAGCGTCCGCCCCGGTGCCACGCCATCGGTCTGGCGCAGAAACCCCGACTGGCCTGCGGGGAGCTTTACAAACATCCCCCCCATGCCCTTCATCGGCCGATCCGCCAGCGCGCGGCAAATCGCCCCCGGCAAAAGATCATCACCTTCCGGGTCGATCAGCACATCCATCAAGACGCCATCCACGACCAAAGCCGCCGCAGCCCGCCCCTGAAATTCGTCCAAGACGACGACGCGACCCTTCATGACTGCCTCCAGACCGGATAACCCGCTGCGGCCAAAAGCGCCGCCGTTTCGGCCACGGGCAGACCCATGATTCCCGTAAATGACCCGGAAATCCAAGGGATAAAGGCTCCAGCCGCCCCTTGGATGCCGTAAGCCCCCGCTTTGCCTTGCCAGTCGCCGCCCGCCAGATAGGCGTTCAGTTCCAGATCAGACAGCCGCTTCATCTTGACGTCACTTTCACTGACCCGCTCCCAGATCTGCGCGCCCCGCCGCACGGCAATGGCGGTGAAAACCTGATGCCGCCGCCCGCCCAGCATGGTCAGAAATTCCGCTGCTTGGCCTGCATTGTCGGGCTTGCCCAAGATGCGCCGCCCCAAGGCCACTGTCGTATCGGCACAAAGCACGATGTCATCATCGCCCGCCGTCACCGCCAGCGCCTTCTCCCGTGCCAGACGGGCCGCATAGGGGCGCGGCAATTCGCCCTTGTGGGGCGTTTCGTCAATATCGGGTGGAAGGATCGCATCGGGCACGATCCCAAGGCCCGCCAGCAATTCCTTGCGCCGGGGGCTGGCCGATCCCAGGATCAGCCGCATTATTTAAAGCGATAGTTGATCCGGCCCTTGCTCAGATCATAGGGGGTCATTTCGACCTGCACCTTGTCGCCAGCCAGAACACGGATGCGGTTCTTGCGCATCTTGCCTGCCATCACAGCGATCAATTCATGGCCATTGTCGAGTTCAACCTTGAATGTCGCATTCGGCAGGAGTTCCTTCACGACACCGGGGAATTCGAGAATGTCTTCCTTGGCCATGTTGTCTCCCAAACGGATAAGGCCCGTGACTTGCACGGGCACGCGCCGCCCTATGCGCCCGTTTGGCGGGGATTTCAAGGGGGAAATGGGTTGTGGCGTTTCGTCAACTCTCGGCAGGCCTAGGTCAATTCTAATACGCTCGCCCCTCCCTTTTGTGGGGAGGGGCAGGGCTTGGAGGGCTCAATGCCCCAAAATCTGGCTCAGGAACAGTTTTGTCCGCTCGCTCTTCGGGTTCGTGAAGAACTCTTTCGGTTCGTTCTGTTCCACGATCTGGCCCTGATCCATAAAGATCACCCGGTTCGCCACCGCCTGCGCAAAGCCCATTTCGTGGGTCACGCAGAGCATCGTCATGCCCTCTTGCGCCAGTTCGATCATCGTATCCAGCACTTCCTTGATCATTTCCGGATCAAGGGC
The DNA here is from genome assembly GCF_014652215.1 of Neogemmobacter tilapiae. Taxonomy (GTDB): domain Bacteria; phylum Pseudomonadota; class Alphaproteobacteria; order Rhodobacterales; family Rhodobacteraceae; genus Neogemmobacter; species Neogemmobacter tilapiae. The sequence goes on from NZ_BMYJ01000005.1 coordinate 288,557, forward strand.
CGAGGTCGGCTCGTCGAATAGCATGATCCGCGGTTTCATGCACAGCGACCGCGCAATCGCCACCCGCTGTTGCTGACCGCCCGACAACTGGCCGGGATATTTATGTGCCTGTTCCGGGATTTTGACCTTGCGCAGGAAATGCATCGCCGTTTCTTCGGCCTCGCGCTTTGGAACCTTCCGCACCCAGATCGGCGCCAGCGTGCAGTTTTCCAGAATCGTCAGATGCGGGAACAGGTTAAAGTGTTGGAACACCATCCCCACCTCCGACCGCACCTTATCAATGTTCTTGATGTCGGATGTCAGTTCCGTCCCATCGACGACAATCTGCCCCGCCTGATGTTCCTCCAACCGGTTGATGCAGCGGATCAGCGTCGATTTGCCAGACCCGGAAGGCCCGCAGATCACGATCCGTTCGCCCCGCTGGACCGTCATGTTGATGTCCCGCAGGACGTGAAAGGTGCCATACCATTTGTTCATGGCGGCAATCTGGATCGCGACCTCGTCGCTGACCTGCATCTTTTGTGCGGCTTGTTCGTTCATGACAGGTTCCTTAGCGATGATCGGTCTTCAGCTTGCGTTCCAGATACATGGAGTAACGCGACATGCTGAAGCAGAGGATAAAGAAGATGGCCCCGACAAAGACATAGGGCTCCCAGTAGATGCCCTTCCAGTTGATGTCGGCGCGCACGGCCATCGTGACGCCGCGTAGCGGGTCCAAAAGGCCGACAAAGCTGACAAGGGTCGTATCTTTGAACAGGCCAATGAAGGTCGAAACGATGCCGGGGATCGAGATTTTCAGCGCCTGCGGCATGATGATCAACCGCTGTGCCTGCCAATAGTTCAGGCCCAAGGCATCGGCGGCCTCATACTGCCCACGGGGCAGGGCGGCAAGACCGCCCCGGATCACCTCGGCCAGATAGGCGGCGGCAAAGAAGGTGACAAGGATGATCACCCGCAGGATCAGGTCAAAGTTCGTTCCCGGCGGCAGGAAGTATTGCAGCAGAAGGGACGCCGTGAACAGAAGGGTGATCAAGGGCACGCCGCGGATGAACTCGATGAACCCCACCGACAGGGATTTCACGATGAACATGTCCGACTGACGACCCAGGGCTAGGATGATGCCCAATGGCAGCGAAAAGCTGATCGCGGTGACGCCGATGACGATGGCCAGAAGGAACCCGCCAAACTTATCCGAGTTCACCGGGGTCAGGCCCCAGGGCAGGATCGAATGGATCCAAGGGTGAACATGGCTAAACAGCGGAAAGATCTTGGCCAAGAAACCCAGAACCGATTGTTCAAAGGCGACCGGCACGGCCACAAAAGGCAGGGCATCGACCAGTCTGAACAGGAACCACAGGATGTTCCCCAGTGGATTACCAAAGCACAGCAGAAGCAACACGACAAAGGTGGTGACACCCCAGCCGCCGCCGATCCGGGTCGCAATGAAGAACACCGCCCCCACCAACAGGATCAACATCACCGGAACCCAGACCGAGCCACCCCACAACAGCAGATACGCCACTGCCGGATAGGCCAATGTGAGCAGGAACATCTTGCGGGGGAACTGGCTGAACAGCACCGGGGCCAGCGCCACGAACAGCAGACCAAAGGCCAGTGTCGGTCGCCAGTACAGGTCTGACGGGTAAAAACCGAACAAATACTGGTGCCAACGTTCGCGGACCATCGCCCAGCAGGCGGCCTCGGTCCCATCGCCACCGGTGCGGGCGGCAATGATCTCACGGCATTCGCCCAAGGAACCGGCGTTCCACACGCCGCCAAAAATCCAAGGCAGCAGGCCCGACAGACCCCAGTAAACGATGAACAGCCCCAGCAGTGTCAGGATCGTGTTCAGTGGCCCGGAAAACAAGTTCTCCCGCAGCCATTTGATTGCACCGCTGTCGCGCGCCGGGGGCGCTTCGGGCGGCAGCATTTCGGTTCGGATGAAGGTCTGGGTCATGTTAGCGCGCCTTCAACTGAACGGATTGGTTGTAGATGTTCATGCCGACCGAGATGATCAGACTGATCGTCAGATAGATCAGCATCATCAGCAGCATACATTCCAACTCGCGCCCCGTCTGGTTCAGGGTGATTCCCCCCAATGTGCCGCGCAGGTCAAGATAAGACACGGCAATGCCCAAAGAGGTGTTTTTGGTAAGGTTCAGATACTGGCTGATCAGCGGCGGGATGATCACCCGCAGCGCCTGCGGCAGCACCACAAGGCTCATCGTCCGGCCGGGGCGTAGGCCCAAGGCGAACGAAGCCTCGGACTGCCCCTTGCTGATCGCCATGATCCCCGCCCGCACGATTTCGGCAATGAACGCGCCCGTATACAGCGCCAAAGCCACCGTCAGCGCCAAAAGCGAGGCGGAAATGGTGAAACCGCCCTGGAAGTTGAAACCTTGGCTTACGCCCGCCTCAGTCACAGGAAAGGCCGGAACCTCCAGATGGAAGCCCATCGCAATCAGCAAAAGCACCAGCGGCGCAAACAGGATCAGCAGAGACTTCCACCAGGTCGTGGGTCGCACGCCCGTCGTTTCCTGCACCACACGCGCCTTGCGCCGCAGTTGCGCATTCACCCAGATCGATGCGGCCACAACCGCCAGCGCGGCCAGAACCGAAAAGCTGATGGTGAAATCGCCGATGCTGAACGAACCCAAGGGCCGTTCCAGCAGGGGCTTGGGCATGAACATGCCCCGCTTGGTGATCGCCACCGTGTCGAACAGCACCTTGGACGCCGCTGGGGTTGTCACGGCATCGGGCGGCAACGTGCCCCCCTGGGCCTCAATCGCCAGCGCATCGATCATCGGCTGCGTGACCTTGAAATCCTTCGGCTCCGGTCCGATTTCGGTCAACGGCACATAGATGAACAGGATCCAGAGAAGCACCGGAATATTGCGGAAAATTTCCACATAGACCGTCATGATCCGCGCCACCAACCAGTTCTTCGACAGGCGCAGGACGCCCACCAGAACCCCGACGATGGTCGCCAGAATGCAGCCCACAAAGGCCACCAGCAGCGTGTTCGCCAGCCCCACGAAAAGGGCGCGCCCGTGGCTGGAATCATTCGTATAGGGGATCAGGGTCTGTTCAATATCATACCCGGCCCGCACCCATAGAAAGTTATAGTTGAACGTCTTGCCCTTGGCGGCAAGGTTATCGATCGTGTTGTTGACCAGCCAAGACAGGGCCAGCCCGAACAAGATCAGCACGACGATCTGAATGGTCATCGACCGGAACCGCGTGTCATAGATAAGCATACTCAGCCGAAAGTTTTCCTTCGGCGTTTCCGTGGCATAGGCCATATTTGTTCCCCTGTGCCCGCCCTGTCCGGCTTGATGCCGTATTTTCTGCGGTCATGCCGCCGGGTCGGTCATTCTTGTCCGTCTTGGTCAAAAGCCCTCGGGCGGCCCGTTGCCAGACCGCCCGAGGTTGTTCAGATCACCGGAACGGTGCGGCGTATTGCAGGCCGCCTTGCGTCCACAGCGCGTTCAGGCCACGGGCCAGACCGATCGGGGTGCTTTCGCCGATGTTGGCATCGAACACTTCGCCATAGTTGCCCACCGCCAGAACGGCGCGCTTGGCGAATTCATTGTCCAAACCAATCTTGGCGCCCATGTCGCCTTCCAGACCGGCCAGACGCTTCACTTCCGGGTCGGTCGTCGAAGCGGCGATTTCTTCAAAGTTCGCTTTGGTGATACCTTTTTCTTCGGCGATCAGCAGCGCGAAATAGGTCCAGCGGACGATGTCACCCCACTGGTTGTCGCCATGACGCACGACCGGGCCCAGCGGTTCTTTCGAGATGATTTCCGGCAGGATGATGTGGTTTTCCGCATCCGCCATCGTCGCGCGGCTAGCGGCCAACCCCGAAGCGTCGGTCGTGTAGGTGTCGCAAGCCCCGGCCAGATACTGACGCTGACCTTCGCTGTCGTCAGCCACGTTGACGGCGGTGTAGGTCATGTTGTTAGCCTTGAAGAAGTCGGCCAAGTTCAGTTCCGTTGTGGTGCCGGTCTGGATGCAGACCGTCGCGCCGTTCAGCTCTTTCGCCGAGGTAACGCCCAGATCTTTCTTCACCATGAAGCCTTGGCCATCATAGTAGTTCACCGCCACGAAATCCAAGGCCAGCTCGGTATCGCGCGAGAAGGTCCAAGTCGAGTTGCGGATCAGAACATCGACTTCGCCCGAGGCCAGCGCCGTGAAACGGGTCTCGCCGGTGGTCGGCACGAATTTCACCTTTGATGCGTCGCCCAGAACGGCCGCAGCCAAGGCTTTGCACAGATCGACGTCAAAGCCGGTCCAAGTGCCGTCAGCCCCCGGTGCGCCAAAGCCGGTCAGACCGGTGTTCGACCCGCAGATCAGCTCGCCACGCGCTTTCACGTCATCCAGCGTGCCGGCTTGCGCCACGCCTGCGGCCAGTACGGCGGCGGTTGCCAGCAATACGGTCTTTTTCATGCTACCCTCTTCCTGTGTGTCCGCCACGGTTCGGACGGACAAGTGATGCGCCTTGTCGGCGCGGAAAACTGACGGAGGGGTTCACCCTCTCAGTCCACGCAGTTTCTGACATCGCGGTTTCAAAGGTCAAGGGAAAGCCAGTGATTAAATTTTCTCTTTTATGCCAGTGATTTGCACGATTTTAGTGCGCATTTCGCAGCAAAGTGGCGAAAATTCAGGCCGATTGTGACCGACACAATGCCCAGAATCGCCCCGCACTTTCCAAAGCGCTTTGCTTCAACCGAGCCACCTCGACGGCTTCGTCGTCCTGTCCCCACTGCGTGGCCTGCCAATCCTCATCCACACGTGCGATAGCCCAAAGCTGCTCCAGCGTCAGCCGGTCGTGGGTAAAGGCCAAGGCCAGAACCAGCGATCCGGTGATCGCCACCAGATCGTGAAAGGCCGCCAGTTCAAAGGCATTCAGCCGATGCACCTGATCGGCCAAGGCCTGCACGCTGGCCGGGGGCTGATCCACCGGCACGACGCCCTGCGTTACCAGCAATGGCGCGGCGAACTGCGCCGCAGCCCATTCCAGCATCGGATTCCACAACTCTGCCTGCCGTGCGGCCAGCGCGGCAGGGCCGGTCGCCCGATAGCACAGCAGATCATGCCCGCCATAGGCCGCCAGCAGATTCGCGACCTCGGCGAATTGCGGGGCCACCTTATCCAGCGCCGAATTGGCGGTGCGGGTCAGCGGCATCGTATCGGGCCGGATCTGGCCCTGCTGCGCCTCCCATTCTTCGGCCACTGCTTGCGCAAGCGCGCCTGTCGGTAGCACCAGTGCCCGCTTAGCCGGGGTCTTTACCCCCCGTCCGTCCAGCACCACAGCATAACCGTCATCAACAACCGCAACCCCGGTTTCCTTCCAGAAACGCTTGGCCGTCCAACCTGCCGCCATCGCTCAATCCTTCCGATGGATGAAAGGATCGGCAGGCACGTCGTTTTCCTTCCAGTCCAGCGTCTTCCACGTCTTGGCCATGTGTTCCGGCAAGGGCGCGGTAAAGGTCATCATCTTCTTTGTGATCGGATGCTCCACCGACAGGCTCCGCGCATGCAGATGCAGTTTGCGGCTGATGTCGCCGCCGGAACCCGCGCCCCAGCCATCACCCTGATTCTCCTGCGCCCCGCCGCCGTATTTCCCGTCACCCAGAATCGGATGCCCCAGCTCGGCCATATGCGCCCGCAACTGGTGCGTCCGGCCTGTGACCGGCTCCAACGCCATCCAAGACATTCGTGTCCCCAGAAACCACAGGGTAAAGAAGTCCGTATGCGCCCGTTTCGCGTCTGGATAGTCGCCCATCTTTGCCGGATGCACGCACATCATCTTTTCGCCTTCGCCGCCCCGCCCGTGACCGGGGGCTTTTATCAGCCCGTATTTGATGGACCCTTGCCGCGGGTTCGGCACACCCGCCACCAGCGCCCAATAGATCTTGCGCGTTTCGCGGTGTCGCAAAGCCTCGGACAGTGCGCGTGCCACCCGATCTGTCCGTGCCAGCATCAGCACGCCCGATGTGTCCTTGTCCAACCGGTGCACCAGCTTTGGCTTGTCCTTATAGCCGAATTTCAGCGCCGCGGCCAAACCGTCCACATGCCGATCACCTTGCCCGCTGCCACCTTGGCTGGGCAGGCCCGCCGGTTTGTTCAGGATGATCAGATGTTCATCTTTAAAGATCACCGCATTTTGGATCATCTGTTCATCCGAAATGCTGATCTTGTCCGATTTCGGCCGTGCCGCGACCTCATTCGCGTCGGGTAGGGGCGGAATACGGATTTCCATGCCCGGTGCCACACGGTCGGACGCCTTGACCCGCCCGCCATCCACCCGAATCTGCCCCGTCCGGCACAACTTTTCCACCGCCCCCTGCGTCAGATGCGGGAAACGCTTTTTGAACCACCGATCCAACCGCTGCTCGCCATCTTCGTGCGAGACTTTCAACATCATGATCCCGCTCATGGCGTGATCCCCCTTGCAATGTATGCGCCAAGGCCAACCGCCCCCAGCGACAGAATGACCGTGCCCCCGGCATAGGCCAAAGCGGGCAGGATCTGCCCGGCTTGCCACAGCTTCATCGTGTCCAGCGCATAGGCCGAAAACGTGGTAAAGCCGCCCAGAATCCCGGTCATCAGAAAAAACACCCAGGCCGAACGCCCTTCCAACAGCACGAAAAGCCCGCCCATCAGCAGGCAGCCCAGCACGTTGATGGTCATGATTCCCCACGGCGCAGGCCAAAGGCTGACCGCCAAAAAGCGCAAAGATGCGCCGATTGCCCCACCAAGGGCGACAAGAGGAAGGGACTGGATCATTCGCCGTCCATCCGCCGCGCTGGGCGGATTGTCAACCTTTCTGGCTGCGCGGCAGGTTTTTGTAGTCCCGCTTATCGGCCCCAACCTAGGCGCGGCGCGGGCGCATCGGGCAGGGCAGCGCGCGCGAACCTGTCAGTATGGCCAGCGCCCCCGGCCCCATCAATCGGTCCAGTTCCGGCGCATCGCAGAACAGACCACCGGTGTAAGTTCCATAGGCTGGCAGAATGACTCGCTTCTCGTCCAGAAGGAAACAAGGCCGTGCAGTCCCCGCAAGACGTTGTTTTGGGTGATAATGCCCAGAAATCTCGGCCGCGCTACGACTTTCGGCCTGGTGACGAAAGACCAGTTGTTCGATCCAAAGTTCCGCCCGATGACTACCCCCAATGTCCAGCGGGCCCGGATCGTGGTTCCCTTCCACCCAAACCCATTCCCGCCCGGCCATCAGCCGCATCAAGGTCTGGCGTTCCGCCTCACCCAAAGCCGCGCCCGCCGCCAGATCGTCAAAACTGTCCCCCAGACAGATCACCCGCCCCGCCCCGGTCCGATCCAGATCATCCGAAAGCCGCGAAAGGGTCGCCAAGGAATCATAGGGCGGCAAAAGCCCACCCCCCCGCCGTGCAAGCCGTTCCGATTTGCCCAAGTGCAGGTCTGACACGCAAAGCAAGCCCCGCGCCGCCCAGAACAAAGCACCCGAGGGCAACGCCGTCAGCCCATGGCCCGCAAAGTTGAAATCATAGCCGTTCATGCCTTGTTCTTGCGGCAATCGCCCCGATCAAGCAAGCCCCGCCGCCTGCATCAACCGCTCCGCCTGCACCGCCAGCAGCCTTTCGCGCCCCTCGCCCTGCACCGGCACCTTGCCCACCTCAAGGAACAGTGGTGCTGCCAAGGGCGGCACCCGTTCCAACCGCCGCAGGTCGATCCGGTCGCCCACCCGCGCAAACAATTCCTCGATCCGCCCGAAATCGACCATGCCCCGCATCACCTCATCCCGCGTCAGGCGCAGCATCAGATGGTCAGGATCAAACCGCCGCAAAGTGTCATACAGGATGTCAGAGGAAAACGTCGCCTGTCGCCCCGACTTGCGCCGCCCCTGATGCTGACGCTCAATCAAGCCGCTGATCACCCCCACCGTGCGAAAGGTCCGCTTCATCAAGGCATTGCCCTGCAACCAGCCTTCCAACCCGTCCCGCATCCGTGCCAAGTCGAACAGCTGGCCAAGTTCCAGCACCGGATCCAGCCCCCAGATCAGCGTCGCATAATCGCTGGCGACAAAACCCAAGGGGGCCAGCCCTTCCTCTTCCATCCGCTTGGTCAGGATCAGACCCAAGGTCTGCTGCGCATTCCGCCCCGCAAAGCCATGCACGCACAGATGTTCCCGCCCCTCATAGGGAAAGCTTTCCACCAGCAGCGATTCCGCCTCCGGCATCCGGCTGACCCGCCGCTGCAAATCCAGCCATTCGGCGGTATGGGCGGGCAATTCCGGCCAGCTGTCCTGCGCCAAAATCTCCAAAATCCTGCGCGTCAGCAGGGTCGAGGTCGCAAATTTCGTGCCGCTGAAAACCGCCACCTTCGGGTCGCGCCCCGGTGAAGGCGTCACCTCCACCGTCAATTCGTTCAACCCCTCATAGCGCACCACCTTGCCGCCGATCAGGAACGTGTCCCCCGGCGTCAGACTGGCCGCAAAGCTTTCCTCCACCTCCCCCAAGGCCAGCCCGCCAAAGCGCCCCTTTAGCCGCACCTTCAGGGTTTCCGTGTCGATGATCGTGCCCAGATTCTGCCGGATGACAGAAGCCGCCCGAGGGTCGCGCAACTGCCAAAGCCCATCCCGCTGCATCAGCCTTTGCCAGCGGTCATAGGCCCGCAAGGCATAGCCCCCCGTCGCCACGAAATTCAGGCAATCGTCAAACTCGGCGCGGCTCAAGTCGGCATAGGGCCCCGCCCCACGTATTTCCGCCAGCAGCGCCTTTTCCTCAAACGGCCCGGCACAGGCCACCATCAGCATATGCTGGCAAACCACATCCCTTGGCCCCGGCCCGCGCGGCTCGCCATCCAGATCATGCGCCTTCACCGCCTCCAGCGCCGCCTGACATTCCACAATCTCCCAACGGTTTGCGGGCACCAGCAGCGCCTTGGACGGCGCGTTGTAGCGGTGGTTCGCCCGGCCAATGCGCTGCACTAGCCGCTTTACGTTCTTCGGGGCCCCCACCTGAATGACCAGATCGACATCGCCCCAGTCGATCCCCAGATCAAGGCTCCCGGTGCAGACCACCGCCCGCAGCCGGCCCTCGACCATCGCCTGTTCCACCCGCTCGCGCTGTTCCCGCGCCAGACTGCCGTGGTGAATGCCAATCGGCAGGTTTTCCGTATTCGCCTGCCAAAGCTCGTGGAAAAAGATCTCCGCCTGCGCCCGCGTGTTGTGAAAGATCAGCGTCGTCCGATGCGCCTTGACCTGTTCCAGAATCTCGCCAATCGCATAGCGCCCGCCACCCCCCGCCCAAGGCGGGGCCGTTTCGGTTTCCAGCATCGAAATATCCGGGTCTGGCCCCGCCTCGGCCAACAGGATTTCCGTCCCAGCCCCCAGAAACCGCGCAAGGGCAGGGGGGTCTTCCACCGTTGCTGACAGCCCCACCCGCCGCAGGCCGGGGCAAAGCCGCTCCAGTCGCGCCAGACACAGCATCAGCTGATCCCCCCGCCGGCTTTCCGCCAAAGCGTGGATTTCATCCACCACCACCCGTTGCAGCCCGGCAAAGGTCCGCCCGGCATCCGGATAGGACAGCATCAGCGCCAAGGATTCCGGCGTTGTCAGCAGAATATGCGGCGGGTCCGCGCGCTGCCTCCGCCGCTGCGTATAGGACGTATCCCCCGTCCGATCCTCCACCCTGATCGCCAAACCCGCCCCTTCGATGGGCCGCCGCAGGTTCCGCCTTATGTCCGCCGCCAGCGCCTTGAGGGGCGAGATATACAGGGTGTGCAGCCCCGCCTCCGGCGTTTCCCCCAATTCCGCCAGACTGGGCAGAAAGCCCGAGAGCGTCTTGCCCCCACCTGTCGGTGCGATCAGCAGGGTCGAAGATCTGTCCCCAAGATCCAGCATCGCTTGCTGATGCGAATGTAGCGCCCAACCTTGGGCGGCGAACCATTCGATAAGGCGGGCGGGCAAATCGGGCATAGCCCGTTCTGCCCGCCCGCCTGATGCCACGTCAACTGGCAGACCGCACATGCAGATGACGGATCAGCGCCCGTTCGGTTGGGGCAGGGGCCCGTTCTTCACGCCGATATTCCCGCCCATCTGCGGTTCTTTTGACAAGCCCCAGTTCCACCATTGTGCGGCGCAGGATCGCGGCATCGCCAAACAGGTGCAAACGGTTCAATCGGCTGCTGATTTCTTGCTCGGTCATCACCGCCCCCTTGGGCAACTGTGACCAAAGTCCCCAGACGGCCAAATGTTGCAAGTTTGTCTTTGCTGGCCAGCGCAGCAGAAGCCCTTGCCCGTCGAAATGCCGCAAGGCCTGCGTCACGCGCGGCTGATCAACAACCATCATCGATCCGGCCGGTTCGATCTGTGCCAGCGCCCCAGAACGGAAATGTTGAAAATTCTGCCACCCCCCCGCGCGGGCTAACATGTTCATAAGAGCCAGATGACTTGGGGCAGACCCTGCCTGCGCCAGTGCCTGATGCAGGCGGCGGGCAAAGGGGGAAAGGTCGTCAATCGTCAGGGATAGAACAGGGCGTGTCATCGCATCCTCTGCTTTCAGGCCCGAATTTCGCTGGTCACCCTTGGCGGCGGGCAGAAGGTTGCGCGACGCGGTTCGTGGCAGGTTTAGCTGGATGGTGACGCCTGGGTGAACTGCGGACCCTGTCCATTCCTAGCCCTTTCCGCCGATCGCCGCAACCTCGGCATGGCGGGGGCAAGTCACTAGGTGGTCGTTCACCATGCCGACGGCCTGCATGAAGGCATAGACAATCGTTGGTCCACAGAATTTGAACCCCGCCTTTTTCAGGTCTTTCGAGATTTGGGCCGCCAAAGGCGTTTGCGCCTGCACCTCTCCCATGCTGCCCAGCCGGTTCTGGATCGGCTGGCCCTGCACATAGGCCCAGATCCAATCGCTGAAGGGCTGCTTTTCCTCAACCCGCAGATAGGCCTGTGCTGAAAGGATCGTGCCTTCGATCTTGCCCCGATGCCGCACGATGCCCGGATCGGCCAGCAGGCGTTCCACCTCAGCCGCGCCCCAGCCTGCCACCACCGCCGGATCAAACCCCGCAAAGGCCGCCCGAAAATTGTCACGCTTTTTCAGGATCGTGTACCAGGACAGCCCCGCTTGAAACCCTTCCAGCATCAGCATTTCCCACAAGGTCCGGCTGTCGCGTTCGGGCACGCCCCATTCATGGTCATGGTAGGCGACATAAAGCGGGTCGGTCCCGCTCCAAGGGCAGCGTTGCATGGCGATCCCTAAAATTAGAACAAAAGTGGAATCTTCATCCCGTGTTTACCCCTTGCCGTCAAGTCTGGGGTGATGATCTTGGGGACGATTCCATGTCGGTTGCGCAGACAGATTTCACCGGGCCGCAGGGGGCCGAGGTTCGGCCCGCTGACCGTGACCCTTTCAGCGCCGCCATCAACATTCAGGATGGCCAGACCATCCAGATGGTGCGCGCCGCGCTGGAAACCAAACGCCTGCGGCTGGCCTATCAGCCCGTGGTTCTGGCCCGCCAACCCGATCAGCCAATCTTTCACGAAGGGCTGATCCGTGTGCTGGACCCGACAGGCCGGGTCATTCCCGCGCGGGATTTCATTGGGGCCGTCGAAACGCTGGATATCGGGCGGCTGATCGACTGTGCGGCGCTGGAGTTGGGGCTGGGGGTGTTGCTGCGGCATCCGCAGGTGCGGCTTTCGATCAACATGTCGGCGCGTTCCATCGGCTATCCGCGCTGGGTCGCCATTCTGAAACGCGGGTTGAAGGCAGGGCCGACGGTGGGGGAACGGCTGATCCTAGAGATCAACGAGGCCTCGCTTAATCTGGTGCCAGAACTGGTCGCCGAATTCATGGAAGGATTGCAGCCCGAAGGGGTGTCCTTTGCGGTCGATGGTTTCGGGGCGGGGATGACCGCGCTGCGGCATTTTCGGGATTTCTATTTCGACATTCTGAAGATCGACGGGCAGTTCATCCGGGGCGTCACCAGCAACCCTGACAACCAGATGCTGGTTCGGGGCATGGTGTTGCTGGCCCGGCATTTCGATTTGATGACGGTGGCCGAATCCGTCGAATCGCAGGACGAGGCGGACATGCTGCGCCGCTTGGGCGTTGATGCTTTGCAAGGCTATCACACCGGCGCACCCTCGGTCCGGCCCGATTTTCTGGACAAGGCCAAGCGCGTTTCTGCCTAAGGTTGCGACGGCGCCGCTTGCGCTTTCGCGGGCTGGCCCTTACCCCTTGAACAAAGGGCATATCGCCCGTTCTGGTGCAGGGGAGATTACCATGACCAATGTCGTGATCGTTTCGGCAGGACGCACAGCCGTCGGCAGTTTCAGCGGGGCTTTTGCGGGCACGCCTGCCCATGATCTGGGGGCCGCCGTGATCGAAGGCGTGGTCGCCCGCGCGGGCATCGACAAGGCCGAGGTGAATGAAACGATTCTGGGTCAGGTGCTGACCGCAGGGCAAGGCCAGAACCCGGCGCGGCAGGCCCATATCAAGGCGGGCCTGGCACAAGAAGCCAGCGCCTGGAGCCTGAATCAGGTCTGTGGTTCGGGCCTGCGGGCGGTGGCCTTGGGCGCGCAGCATATCCAGTTGGGCGATGCCGGGATCGTCGTGGCGGGTGGTCAGGAAAACATGTCGCTGTCGCCGCATGTGGCGCATCTGCGCGCCGGGCATAAAATGGGCGACATGTCCTTTGTCGACAGCATGATCAAAGATGGGTTGTGGGACGCTTTCAACGGCTATCACATGGGCCAAACGGCAGAAAACGTCGCCAACCAATGGCAGATTTCCCGCCAAATGCAGGATGAATTCGCGCTGGCCAGCCAGAACAAGGCCGAGGCGGCGCAAAAGGCGGGCAAGTTTGCCGATGAAATCATCCCCTTCATCGTCAAGGGCCGCAAAGGCGATGTGACCGTCGATCAAGACGAATACATCCGCCACGGGGCGACGATGGACGCCATGACGAAACTGCGCCCCGCCTTTACCAAGGACGGCTCGGTCACGGCCGCGAATGCCAGCGGCATCAATGACGGCGCAGCGGCAGTCCTGCTGATGAGCGCAGAGGAAGCGTCGCGCCGGGGCCTGACGCCCTTGGCGCGGATTGCGTCCTATGCGACGGCGGGGCTGGACCCGGCGATCATGGGCGTGGGGCCGATCCATGCCAGCCGCAAGGCGCTGGCCAAGGCCGGCTGGTCGGTCGGCGATCTGGATCTGGTCGAAGCGAATGAGGCGTTTGCAGCCCAGGCCTGTGCGGTGAACAAGGACATGGGCTGGGATCCTTCCATCGTGAACGTGAACGGCGGGGCAATTGCCATCGGCCACCCCATCGGGGCCTCGGGCGCACGGGTCTTGAACACGCTGCTGTTTGAAATGGCGCGGCGCGGTTCGAAAAAGGGTCTGGCGACCCTGTGCATCGGCGGGGGCATGGGCGTCGCCATGTGTCTGGAACGTTAATCTCGCACGCGCAGCATTATTTCGCAAATGCAGCAAAAGGCGCAACGTTGTTGCGCCTTTTTTACACGCTGTTACTACTGAAAGCAGAATCAAGACCTTGAAGGGGGATGCCATGGGACGTGTCGCACTTGTAACCGGAGGCTCGCGCGGGATTGGCGCGGCGATTTCCGTGGCGCTGAAGGAAGCGGGTTACACGGTGGCCGCGAACTATGCCGGGAATGACGAGGCGGCGCAGGCGTTTACAGCGGAAACCGGCATTGCGACCTATAAATGGTCGGTGGCGGACTATGACGCCTGCGCGGCGGGCGTGGCCAAGGTGCAGGCCGATCTGGGGCCGGTGGATATTCTAGTGAACAACGCGGGCATCACCCGCGACGCGATGTTCCACAAGATGACCCCCCAGCAATGGCGCGAGGTGATTGATACGAACCTGAACGGGCTGTTCAACATGACCCATCCGCTCTGGTCGGGGATGCGCGACCGCAAGTTTGGGCGGGTCATCAACATTTCCTCGATCAACGGGCAAAAGGGGCAGGCCGGGCAGGCGAACTATTCCGCGTCCAAGGCGGGCGATTTGGGGATGACCAAGGCCTTGGCGCAAGAGGGTGCGCGGGCGGGCATCACCGTGAACGCCATCTGCCCCGGCTATATCGGCACCGAAATGGTCAAAGCGATTGACGAAAAGGTGCTGAACGAACGCATCCTGCCGCTGATTCCCGTGGGCCGTCTGGGCGAACCCGAAGAGGTGGCGCGGATTGTGGTGTTTCTGGCATCAGAAGGGTCGGGTTTCATCACCGGTTCGACGATCAGCGCCAATGGCGGGCAGTTCTTCGTCTAAGGCTTGCGATGTGGCAGAAAATCGCTGATCAGGGATCAGCGGTTTTCTGGGGAAGCCAATGACGCGACGCAAGGCCACGGTGATTGGTTTCACCGCCGTTCTGATGTGGGCGCTTTTGGCGCTGCTGACCATCGGCTCTGCCCCGGTTCCGCCGTTTCAACTGAACATGCTGACCTTTGCTCTGGGTGGTTCCATTGGCCTGATCTGGACGGCGCGGGGGGCGGGGCTGAAGGTTCTGGCCCAAGTGCCGTGGACGGTCTATGCCTTTGGCACTTTGGGGCTTTTCGGCTATCACGCGCTGTATTTCACCGCCTTTCGTCTGGCCCCCACAGCCGAAACCGGGCTGATCGCCTATCTTTGGCCGTTGCTGATCGTACTGTTTTCCGGGCTGCTGCCGGGGGAAAGGCTGGGGCCACTGCATCTGATCGGCGCGGGGCTGGCCTTTGTGGGCGCGGGGCTGATCGTGACCGGGGGGCAGGGCCTGTCCATCGACATCAATCTGGGCATCGTGCTGGCCTTTGGCTGCGCCGTGACATGGGCGCTTTATTCGGTGCTGTCGCGCCGTCTGGGGCAGATCCCCACCGAAAGCGTCACGGTGTTTTGTCTGGCCACGGCGGCCCTGTCCCTGCCCTGCCATCTGGCGCTGGAGGACACCCAATGGCCCGCAACGGGCCTTGGCTGGGCCAGCATTCTGGCATTGGGCCTTGGCCCGGTGGGGGCCGCGTTTTTCACCTGGGACATCGGCATGAAGCGCGGCGACATTCAACTTTTGGGCGTGGCATCCTATGCCGCCCCTTTGCTTTCGACGCTGGCCTTGGTCGTGGCCGGTCTGGCAGAACCGAAACCCAGCCTGTTGCTGGCCGCCCTGCTGATCACGGCAGGCGCGGCACTGGCCGCTTGGGCCAGCGCCGGGACCAAACGGTCCGTTACGCGTGCATCAGACGCGTGATTTCTTCCTTGAGCTTCAGTTTCTGCTTCTTCAGCTCGGCAATCTTCAGGGCGTCCGTGCCGGGTTGCCTTTGTTCCTTTTCGACCATCGATGAAAGGTTCTCATGCTTGCGGCGCAGTTCCTGAAGATGCGAGGCAATGGTCATGTCGTTCCTCCTATGATGAGTGTCGATAAGGTCAGTTCAACACAGGAATTGAGTCGTGTCACCAAATCTTCACATCACGGTCGGGTGAAATGGCGAAAAATTACCGAAAGGCTGAAAGAAGATCGGCCCCGTCGCGCAGAACCGCATTGGCCTGTGGCGTGTAATTCTCACGATCCCCATCATGGGCAGGGCCTTGGTGCAGGACAAAGGGGGCCAGCAGGCGCAAGGCCCCTTTGCCGCCCTTGCGGGCCTGAAAGATCATCCGCTTGGCGGCGCGGCCCTCACGGGCGGACAGGGGTAAAACGCTGATCGAGCCCAGCTTTTCGGCCCCGGCCAGCAGATCGGGCAGGTTTTCGGGCAGGGCTATCATCGTCAGCCAACCGCCGGGGGCCAGACGCTTTGCCCCCACCCGCACCCATTCGGCCAAGGGCAGATCGACGCGCAAGGCGGTGTCACGGCCCGTGATGGGCGAGGCGGAACCTGCGGCGTGGTAATAGGGCGGGTTGGCGATGACATGGTCAAAATCGCGGCGCAGTTCGGCGGGCATGGCCGACAGATCGCCCGTCACCACCTTGAGCGCCATGTTGTTGTGCAAGGCGTTGCGCCGCGCCAGTTCGGCGTAATCGGGTTGAATTTCTAGCCCCATCTGCTCCAACCCCGGCACGCGCCAAGCCAGACAGAGGCTTGCCGCGCCCGCGCCGCAACCCAGATCGAGAACCGATTGTCCGGCGCGGGCAGGGACGGAGGCGGCCAGCAGAACAGGGTCAGTGGCGGCGCGATAGCCCTGTTTCGGCTGCCAAAGCGCAAGCCGCCCGCAAAGGAAATCGTCCAGCGAAAGGTCGGCGTCTTCAAACATCAGCTTGTCGGAATGTCATGGTCGGCCATGATCGCGCGGGCCATGAACAGGTCGCAGTCCAGCACCATCAGGCGTTGGGGCAGGATGCCCAAGGATCCATCAAGGATGCTCATGTGGACGTCCAGCGCGAATACCTCTATATCCTCGCTGCGAAGCAGGGCTTCGGCAAAAGCGATGACCGTCGGGTCCGTGGTGCGCAGAAGTTCTTTCATGGCAACAGATAACGGCGGCCTGCACGCTTTGTCGAGGTGGGTCGGGGGATGACGATGAGCCTGGATGATGCGTCCGTGAACCCGGCAGACCGGCTGGGCAAAGCCTTGGCGGGTGACATGGCAGCGGTGAATACGCTGATCCGCGAACGCATGGCCAGCGAACACGCCCCACGCATCCCCGAGGTGACGGCGCATCTGGTGGAAGCGGGGGGCAAACGCCTGCGGCCCATGCTGACCTTGGCGGCGGCGCGGCTGTGTGGCTATGACGGCCCCTATCACGTGCATCTGGCGGCGACGGTGGAGTTCATCCATACGGCGACGCTTTTGCATGATGATGTGGTCGATGAAAGCCAGCGGCGGCGGGGGCGGCCAACGGCGAATCTGCTGTGGGACAACAAATCTTCTGTGCTGGTCGGCGATTATCTTTTCGCGCGGTCGTTCCAGTTGATGACGGAATGCCAGAACCTCGACGTGATGCGGATCCTGTCGAACGCCAGCGCCACGATTGCCGAGGGTGAGGTTCTGCAACTGACCGCCGCGCAAGACCTGAACACCGATGAAGGCATCTATCTGCAAGTGGTGCGGGGCAAGACAGCGGCGCTTTTCGCGGCGGCGACGGAAGTGGGCGGTGTGATTGCGGGGGGGTCTGAGGCGCAAGTGCGGGCTTTGGCAGATTATGGCGATGCCTTGGGCATTGCCTTTCAGATCGTGGATGACCTGCTGGATTACGGCGGGTCGGATGCGACGATTGGCAAGAACACGGGCGATGATTTCCGCGAACGCAAGATGACCCTGCCGGTGATCAAGGCGGTGGCGAAGGCCGATGCCGAACAGCGGGCGTTCTGGTCAAGGGTGATTGAGGCGGGCGATCAAAAGGACGGTGATCTGGAACAGGCAATGGCGCTGATGACGGGGCATGGCGCGCTGGAATCGGCACGGCAGGATGCGCTGTCATGGGCTGCACGGGCGCAAAAGGCGCTGGAGCCGCTGCCAGCGGGTGATCTGCGTGACATGCTGGCCGATCTGGCGGGCTATGTCGTGGCGCGGATTTCCTAGACCAACGCCCTTTCCGCCGCAGACCCCACGCGCAGCAGCCGCAATTCCTGCCCCGGCCCGGCCATGAAGCTGATCCCGCAAGAGGGCTGGCCGGTGGGCAGGGTCAGCACCGCCTGATCCAGCAGATTGCCGATCCGCGTGTTGCGCAGGGCCAGCAGGTTTTCCTGCGCGAAATAGCTGGGGTCGGTCAGAAGGCGGTTGGCATCCGGCGGCAGGATGGCCGAGGTCGGCACCAGCACCGCATCAAACCCCGCCACACGGTCATTCCAAATGGCGCGCAGGCGTTCCAGCTTTTGCCAGCCCAGCACATAATCCATCGCCTTGACCGCCGCCCCCCCACGAAAGCGTTCCAGCACCGGCGGGAACATCTTTTCCGGCGCGGATTCGATCTTTTCGGCCCAGGTGCCATAGGCTTCGGGCGCGACCAAAGTTCCAGCCAAGGCCAAAGCCTCGGCCACTTCCGGGGCCTTGATCCGCTCGATCACCGCCCCCGCCCGCGAAAGCCGCACCACCGCATCATCAAAGCCCTTGGCAGGTTCACGACGCAGATCATCCAGCGCCACGGTTTCCAGCACCGCAAAACGCATCCCCGCCAGCGAAACCCCTTCCAAATCCGGGGCCTTTTCGCCGCGGAGCAGGGCATGGATTAGCGCCGCATCCTCCACCGTGCGCGCCAAAGGTCCAATCGTGTCAAAACGCGGGGCCAGCGGCACAACGCCCGCCATCGGCAGGCTGCCCCAGGTCGTCTTCAGCCCCACCAGATCATTCCAGGCCGAAGGCACCCGCACCGAACCGCCTGTGTCCGAACCAATCCCCCCCGCCGCCAAGCCAAAGGCGACAGAGGCCGCCGCCCCCGAGGATGACCCCCCCGGCACCGCGCCCGGAAAATTGCGGTTCGGCGGCGTGGCCGTCACCGGGTTCAGCCCAAGGCCGGAAAAGGCCAGTTCCGTCATATGCGTCTTGCCCAGACAGACCGAACCCTGCGCCGTCGCCCGTGCCAGCACTTCCGCATCGCGGTCGGGCACCCGGCCTTTCAGCAGGGCCGAGCCCGCCTCACATCCCGCCCCCGCCGCATCGAACAGGTCTTTCCACGACAGCGGCACACCATCCAGCAGACCCAGCCGCTGCCCCGTCTTGGCCCGCCCCGCCGCCGCCAAACCCATCGAACGCGCGCGGTTTGGCGTGGTGCGCGCATAGATCCGCGCGCCGTCGGGATGGGCGGCGATGGCGTCCAGATAGGCTTCGGTCAGTTCCGCCGGGTTGATCTTGCCCGCGCCGATGGCCCGCCCCAGTTCCGCCGCCGGTCTCCAAAGCCAGTTCCCGTCCATATGCCCGCCCCATGATTGCAAAGCCACGCTAACCGCCCCGCCTGCCATGGACAATCCCGCATCAAGCGCCATAATCAAGCCCATGGAAAACCGTGTTCTGATCGTCGGCGGCGGCTTGAATGGCCCCGCCTTGGCCTTGGCCCTTGCGGGGGCCGGATTGCCCGTCACGCTGATCGACGCACGCCCCGCCCCCGCCCGCGCCGAGGCTGGGTTTGACGGGCGGGCCTATGCCTTGGCGCTGGCGTCACGGCGGTTGTTGCAAGGCATTGGCGTCTGGCCGCAACTGGCCGACAAAGCGCAACCCATCCTTCAGGTCAAAGCCAGCGATGGCCGCGCGGGCGAAGGGCCAAGCCCCCTGTTCCTGCATTTCGACAGCGCCGAACTGGACGAAGGCGCGATGGGCCATATGGTCGAAGATCGCCACCTTTACGCGGCCTTTCTGGCGCAGATGCAGGCCAGCCCCGGTATCACCCTTATCCACGGCCAGACCGTTGTGGCGCAGGACATCACGGCCAGCGGGGCGATGGTCACGCTGGCCAATGGCGATCAGATTAAGGGGCGTCTGCTGATCGGCTGCGATGGGCGGGGCAGCGGCACGGCCACGCGGGCGGGCTTCCGGCGGCAGGGTTGGGCTTATGGCCAGACCGCCCTTGTCACCGCCATTCACCACGCCAAGCCCCATCAAGGCATCGCCCAGCAATATTTCATGCCCGAAGGCCCCTTGGCGATCCTGCCCCTGCCCGGCGGCCATCATTCCAGCATTGTGTGGAGCGAGACCGATGCCCAAGCCCGCGCGATCCAAGCGCTGGATGATGCCGACTACCTGACCGCCCTGCGCCCCCGCTTCGGCGATTTTCTGGGGGAAGTGGCCTTGGCGGGGGTCCGTTTCACCTATCCGCTGTCATTGTCCCTTGCCGAAAGCTATGTCGCCCCGCGTCTGGCGCTGGTGGGCGATGCGGCGCATGGCGTGCATCCGATTGCAGGCCAAGGTCTGAACTTGGGCCTACGCGATGTCGGGGCTTTGGCGGAAGTCTTGGTCGAAGCGGTGCGTCGCGGTGAAGACATTGGCGCGCTAGATGTTTTGGAACGCTATCAAAGCTGGCGGCGCTTTGACGATACGGCGATGGCCTTGGGCATGGACAGCGTGAACAGGCTGTTTTCTAACGACAACAGCCTGTTGCGCATGGTGCGCGACATCGGCATGGGCGTGATCACCCGCACCCCCGCCCTGCGCCGTGCTGCCATGCGGCAGGCGGCGGGCCTATCCGGCCCCCTGCCGCGCCTTTTGGCGGGACAGGCGTTATGATCTAACGCACCTGTACCTTTGCCCTTGCCGAACGCCCCAGCGCGTCAATCACCGATAGCGTGATAAAACCCCTGCCGGGCAGAGAAAGGATCGTGGCCCTGTCGCGTTGGTCGCGCGCCAAAGGCAGGCCATCAACCAGCCATGTAAAGGGCGCTTTGCCACCGCGCACGCGCACCAGCAGCCCTTCGGGCAGCAATTCGACCTGTGCACCATCAGGTGGGAAATCCACTGCGGGGGCATCGGCGACAACGAAGGCGGCGCTGCGCGAGCGGAATTTCTGCAAGGGCTGAGGAAGCTGAGCGTTGGACAACAACAGCGTTGCGGGCGGCGGCGGGGGGAGTTGCGCCAGTTCAGGCTTGATCCGCCCCATCACGCGGAACAGCAGGGGTGCAGCGGTTTCGGCGCCAAAGGCCCCCGGTACCGGTGTGCCATCGGCGCGGCCGAGCCAAACCCCCGCCACGTGCCGCCCGTCAAAACCAATGGCCCAAGCGTCGCGGTGGCCATAGCTGGTGCCGGTCTTATAGGCCAGCCGGTTTTCCGGCGAGCCGGGCGGCGGGGGCATGCCTGAAAGAATATCCGCGACCTGCCAAGCGGCGACGGCAGAGACCAGCCTTTGGCCCTCTGCGGAGTCCTCCCCCGTCACATGCAGCGGCAGGGCCACCCCGCCCCGCGCGAGGGCGGCGTAAAGCTGCACCATGTCTTGCAGGCTGACCCCCAGCCCGCCCAAGGCTATCGCCAGACCTGGCTTGCCGGGCGGCGGAATTTCATAGCCCATCGCCGCCCGATCCATCGCGGCCAAAAGACGGGCGGGGCCGATGGCATCCACGATCAGCACCACGGGAATGTTCAGCGACATCTGCAAGGCTTGGCGCATTCGGACCGTGCCGCGATAGTGCTTGTCAAAATTCTGGGGCGCATAGCCACCGATGTTGATCGGCAGATCGTCAATCAGGGTTTCGGGATGGGCCAGCCCTTCGTCAAAGGCCAAGGCATAGACCAAGGGTTTCAGGGTGGAACCGGGGCTGCGCAGGGCTTGGGTCATATCGACAAAGCCTTGGCGTGCGTCACCCGTGTAGCCCGCCGAACCGACCGAGGCGAGGATTTCGCCGGTTTGGTGATCGGCCACCAGAAGTCCGACTTGCAAGCGTTCGCCTTGCCCCGCCACCGCCTCGACCGCCAGCTTTTCCAGCTTGGCTTGTAGGGCGGCGTCGATGGTGGTCTCGATCCGCATATCCAAGGGATCGGCAGCGCGCAGGCGGTCAGCAAGGTGCGGGGCAAGCTGAGGAAAGGCGCGGCGGGCATCGGGGACGCGTTCGGTCAGGGCGGCTTGGGCTTCGTCATCGTCCAGAATGCCGTCGCGCACGGCGCGCAGCAGCACCCTTTCGCGGGCGGCTTTGGCGCGGTCGGTGTGACGATCCGGGCGGCGGCTTTCGGGGGCTTGGGGGATGGCGACCAGCAGCGCCGCTTCGGCGGTTGTCAAGCGACGGGGTTCCTTGCCAAAATAGGCAAAACTTGCCGCCCTGACCCCTTCCAGATTACCCCCGAAAGGGGCGAGTTGCAGGTAAAGGTTCAGGATTTCATCCTTGGTCAGCCGCCGTTCCAAGGCCAAAGCCACCCGCATCTGGCGTAGCTTGCCGCCGACTTTGCCCGTGCCGCTTTCTTCCAGCAGCCGGGCCACCTGCATCGTCAGCGTCGATCCGCCCGAGACCACCCGCCCATAACGCACCGCCTGCCCAAAGGCCCGAAGTACGGCCACTGGGTCCACGCCCGCATGGGAATAGAAACGCTTATCCTCGTACCGGATCAGCAGATCCAGATATTCCGAGTCCACCTCACCCACCGTCGCGGCCATCCGCCAACGGCCATCGGCGACGGTATAGGCGCGCAGCAGGGAACCATCCCGCGCCCGCACCTCGGGCGAGGTGGCCAAGATCAGAGAAGGCAGTTCGGTGGCATCCACCCAATCGTCAAAACTGTCACGCGCAAAGGCCGCCACCCAAAGGGTGACGGCCAAGGCAAAATACCAGCGCGCGCGCAACGTCATGGGGTGACGGTCACCGCCCCCGTTTCACTGCGCGCCCTGAAGTCCGGGCGATACATGTCTTCGACGCTGGCTGCCGGGTGTTTGTAGGTGCCCGGCGAAATCGCCCGCACCACATAGGCCAATTTGAAGGTCGAATTGTCATAGCGGTCCACCGCCGTCAGGAAGCGTTCCTGCCGGAATTCGCTGTTCTGAACATCGGTGATCGCGTCCAGCCAACCGAGGGTCGAGGTGGAGCCCGCCGCCATCAGGTTCGGGTTGTCGATTTCAAACCCGGCGGGCAGCGGATCGTTGACCATCAAGCGCGCTTCGCCGCGGCCCCAGGGCGTGACCTCCAGCACCGTGACCATCCGCGTTCCGGCCTTGACCGGCTGCGAAAGGTCCACCGGCTGACCATCCAGCGTGAAATAGCTGCGGGTGATGGCATAGCCGTTGCCGCCCGCAGGTTCGGGTTCCACCGGGACGCCATAGGTGGTGACCGTCAGATAGGTGTTCGCCTGACTGTCGTTCTTGATCACCGCCGCCGTTGCAGCGCCCGCGTCCAGCACGCGGACCAAAGGCCCATTGGCGGGTTTGCCGTCGATGGTCACGCCCTCTAGCCCCGGCCCATCCAGAAGCGCATTCGTCGCCAGCAAAGCCCATGTCGCCTCTTGCGTCGAAAGGTAGTCGCCTTGCCGGGCCAGCCGTTCAGTCAAGGCGGTGGCATCGACGGCTTTTGTCCCTGCCTCCAAAGCCAAGGCCAGAACGGCCGCAGAATCACGATAGTTGGTGCCGTAATCTGCGCGGAAGATCTGTTCCTTTTCCGCCGTCGCCAAAGCATCCAGCTTCGCCGCCGCGCGGGTGAACATCGCATCGGCGCGGGGTTGATCGCCATAGGATGCGAGCGCCGCGCCCAGTTGGGCCTGGGCCAAGGCCGTGCTGAAGGCATCTGGCTTCACATCGGCATAGTAACGCAGATCACCGACCGCCGCTGCCCCTTCGCGGGCCAGAACCATCAAAGCATAGGCCAGCGCCTCACCCCCCTGATCGAATTCGGGGTGATAGTTCACCTGATTGCGCAGGTTGTCCAAAGCGTTGCGGAAAGCGACATCCGGCACGGTGAAGCCTTGGGCGCGGGCACGGGACAGGAAGTCAGTGACATAGGCATCCAGCCACATATCGCCCGAATAGGCATACCACAGGCCAAAGGCCCCTTCAGCGGTCTGGTTTTGAAGGATTTCGGTGATCGCCTGATCAACGCGAACGCGGATATTCTCCGCCCCCTTCAACTGCATCGCCTGCGCCACCTGATCGAAATACAGCAGTGGCAGGGCCTTTGATGTCATCTGTTCGGTGCAGCCATAGGGATACTGATCCAAGGCCTGCAAAAGCCCCGGCGCGTTCAGTTTCGCAATCGGCCCCACCGCAAGCGTGGCCTTGCCCGATCCGGGCAGCATCCCGGCAAACACATCGGGACCAAAGGTAAAGGTTTGGCCCTTGGCCAGATCAAAGCGGCTGATGCGGGCAATGATCGGATCGTTCGCTTGCACGGGCACGGTCAGATCTTTCTTCAGAACCTTGCCGTCGGGCGTGGTCAGGCTGATCGTGATGGTCTGGTTGCCCACATCGCCAGCCGTCACCGGAACCTCGATCACCGCTTTGCCCTTGTCGGCCAGATCAACCCCCGAAGGAGCCGTTCCAAGCGTCAAACCATTGGCCGTCACGTCAAGCCCCATGCGGCCCGAAGGGCCTGTGGCGTGGACAACTTCCAACAGCAGACGCGAGGTATCGCCCGGGGCCATGAAACGCGGAACAGAGGCCGTTACCACCACCGGATCGCGGACGAAGACATCCTTTTCGGCCTGTCCGACGCCCTTGCCCGACCAAGCCACCGCCATGACGCGGACGGTGCCGTTGAAGGAAGGCATGTCGAACTTGGCACGAGCATAGCCGTCTTCGGTCACCGCCACAGGGCCAGAGAAATAGGCCACCAGTTCCTCTGTCGGCGGCGGCGCTTCGGCCCCCGCTTGCAGACCCGCATCGCCACCGGAACGAACTGTACCCTCGGCCCCGTTCAGCCCGTCGATCAGACGGCCATAAACGTCACGAATGCCGACGCCCAACTTGCGCTGGCCGAAATAATAATCGGAGGGATTGGGGCTTTCAAAGCCCGTCAGGTTCAGGATGCCGACATCGACGGCGGCGATGGTGACATAGGCATGATCGCCGGGTTCGACGCCATCGACCTTGACAGCCACGTCGAACGGGCCGCGCGGCGCGACCTCATCCGGCATTTCCACCGTTGCGGACAACCGCCGCGCACCCGGATCAATGCTGGCATAGGTCAGCCCCAAGGCCCGCGCCGGATTGCGGCCAGCGGCCACATCCATCGGACGGATGGCGGAAACGGTGACGTAGACCCCCGCGCCCCATTCATCGGTCACGGGGAGCGGGATCAGGTTTTCCCCTTCCTTCACTTGCACCGCCTGCATCGACACAAGGCGGTTCGACAGAACCGTCACCAGCGCCGTCCCAGCCGCACGCGGCACGACACGCAGGTTTGCGGTTTCGCCCGGTTTGTAGGCCGGTTTGTCCAGAGACAATTCCAGCGTATCGGGTGTGGCACTGGCATCGGCGGGCGCATACCAACCCGCCCAGAAAGTGGTTGAAGCCGAAAGAGGCGCATCGCCCACGGTGCGTTCAACGACCAATTCATATTCGCCCCATTCCACCGCCGCTGCGATTTCGGTGGGTGCGGTGCCAATGTCAGCCACGCCTTCGGCTTTCAGTTCGCGGGTGACGACAGGCTCCCACGACCAGTTGCCATAGTTCTGATACCATTGATAATGCGTATCAATCCGGTTCAGCCGCCATTTCACCTGCATCGCCGTGGGCGCAAGACCCGCGTCCAGCGCCATCAGGCTGAACCGCGCCTCGGTGCCTTCGGGGACCACGTCATCGAACAAAAGCTTGATACCGATCAGATCGGTTCCCGGTGCCAGCGTTCGGCTTTCGCGCCGTTCCACCGGACGACCGGAGCCTTCTGCAACACGCACGTTGAAGTTCGCGGTGAAGGGGCCAGCACCTTCGGGCAGTTCCGGCAGGAAGGTGCTGATCACCGCATTGCCCTGTTCATCGGTGACATAACCGCCGTCGAAGGACTGCATCAGCCCATAGCTGGCGCTGTCGTGCTTGCCAAAGCTGTATCCGGGGTAATCTGGCAACTCGCTGGTGGGGGTCAGATAAACCTCGCCCTCAATGTTCAGCCCGGCCCCCGGCGCGCCGAACAGATATTTCGCAGCGACGGTCAGTTCCGGCGTGTCCGAGGCATTCAGGATGCCTTCGGGCAAAGACAGTTCAAAATCGATGCGTTCGGGAAGGAAATCCTCGACCAGAACCGACTGGCTGGCCAGTTCTTCGCCTTCCAGATCGGCCATCACGGCCAGACGCCAAACGCCGCGCGGGGCGGAACCGCCGACGGGCATCGCAAAGACATGGCCGCCCTTGCCGCCGTCCTGCACCTGCGCACGGGAATATTCCACCCCATCCGGCCGATACAGGATCGCCGTCAACGGCAAACCTTCGACGGCCTTTGTGTCAGCATCGCGGGTCAATGCGGTGGCATAGATCGTCTCGCCCGCCCGATAGGCGCCACGGTCGGTCGTCATGAACACGTCGACCGAACCTGCCGCCTCGCGCCCCTCGACGCCACGGTCGGACAGGTCGAATTCCGGATCGGTCAGCGACAGGAAGGAAATATCCTCGGTCCCCGATTTCGCCACCACCACCGAAGGTGCGGCCCCATCGGTGCCTTTAACCAACCCCGCATCGAAACGCGCATAGCCCTGATCATCGGTCGTGGCTGTGCCCAGCACCTCGTTCGCACGGCTCAGAAGTTCCACCGTCACCCCAGTTTTGGCCGAGGCATCGCCCAAGGACCGCACAAAGACATGCAGGCCATCGGTCGCCGTCATCGTCGTCATGCCCAAATCGGACACCACGAACCACTGCCAGCCCGAAGGGATCGTATAGGGATCAACTCCCGGCACCTTGGCCTCCAGCGCGTAAATCCCCGCAGGCAGGTCTTTCAGTGCCTCTTCCATTGGAAGGCGGGTCGTCACATCCTTGTTCACGTCTTGGCTGACCGTTGCCGTGCCGGTCCAGACCTGTGCGGCCACCTGATTGGCAAAGTCATAGGTCTGCCAATCGCCCATCGGCGCGCCGAAATAGCTGTTTTGGATCGACCGCAGGATGTTCCGGTCGCTGACCTTGTACAGCACCAGTTCCAGCGATTCCGTGTTCACGGTTTCGACCGGAATCGCCACATTGCCTGTCTTGGGCAACACATAGCCTCGGCCCGAGAAGCGGACGCCGGGCGAACGGTCGCGGATGTATTGGGTGATTTCGACCGATTTCGCCATTGTTTGGCCATCGGCGGCGGGCAGACCTTCGCGGAAGGTGATGGCATAGCGCTTGCCGAATTCGATCCCCTCGACGCACAGCTGCCGCCATTCACCCGAAACAACGGTAAGCCCCGGTTCCGGCAGTTGGACAAAGGTCGAATAATCGACACCGGTTGCGACCAAATCTTCCGAGAAATTGGCGCAGACGCGTGGACGAGTCGATTCCGATTGCACCACGGTTTCCAGAATACGGAAACCATACTTGCCAATCGCATCATCGAGCAGTGCCGCCGTATCGTCGCGCGGTTGGAGTTCCTGCGCCAGTCGCAGGGCGGAGACGGTATCGCGACCGCGCCCGATCTTTTCCGCCGCATCGGCCATGGTCACAAGGATCGAATGGCGCAGGGCCGGGTTTTCTGACCGCAGATAAGCGTTGATCGAGGCGTTGAAAGCGCGGGATTGATACCAACTGGCTTGATTGGTGTCCTGTGTTGCCGCCAGCAACAGACGCCGAGCATATTCCGCCCAATGCGCCCCGCTATCGGTCAAAACCAATGCCGCGCCGGTGAAGTTCGTGGCCATAACGAAGTCGCCGGAATTTTCGGAATCGGCAGCGGATTGCAGATGTTCCTCGGCGCTGTAGCCGTTGGTGGTGTGCTGATTGCCGATATCGGCGGCCTGTTCGGTGGCAGCGGCCACGTCCCAATCGGGCAGGAAGGCAATTTCACCGCGGCGGAACCCAGCACGGGCCGTCACTCCTGGTTGCGCCAAAAGGATCGTACCGGACATTGCCCCTTCAAAATAAGCGCCTTCACCGGCCCCCGATTTGGGGAAGCAGGAACCGTTTGTCGTGTTGAAGGTGAAAGCGGTACAGGCGCTGTTCGTTAGACAGGCCCGCTCGCAAGCGTTTAGGTCAGTATCGAAGATCGAGGCCAGATCACCCCCTGGCAAGTCGGTGTTTTCCGAAAGCGCGAATCGCTTGGCTGGAATCAGGTCTTGCGCCTGGAGGGCCATTGGCGTGGCCAGCATTGAAAGCCCAAGGAAAACAAGCCGCGAGAGCGTGCGCATGGAAAAACCTCCTCAAATCTGGCCAGAATGTGGCACGGCAAGGCCCCGGCTTGCAAGGATATCTACAAAATTCTCTGTGATCCTCGTCTGTTAATCGCCCGTTCACTGCTCTTGATCACTCTGGGTGGGAAGGGGCGACCAGGGCGCAGGCAAAGTATGGATTTCGCGGAACGGCTGGCCAAGGAAAGGCGGGCACGGTTGCAGGCTGAGCGCTTGCTAGAACAGAAAAGCCGCGAACTTTATGCGGCCAACGAACGCTTGGCCCTGCACGCGCGAGCCCTGTCTGACCAGATTGTCAAGCAACGCTATGCGGTGCAATCGGCGATCAGCGAGGCCGAGACGCTGAAAGGCCAAAACAGCCGCTTTATGACTGATCTGGAGAAGGCGCATTCTGTCGCTGTGACCGCCGAGCAAAGGTTATGGGAAGCCATTAACACTATTGGCGATGGCTTTGCCCTATTCGGACCGGATCGGCGGCTGGCCGCCGCGAACAGGGCCTATCAGGCCTTGTTCGGAGACGATCCGTTGGAGGTTGGCACGCCCTATGAAGAGGCTTTGCGCCGTGCTTTGGCGGCGGGGGTGATGGATGCCAGCGCGAAGGATCCGGAGGTTTGGGTCGCCGACATGCTGGCGCGATGGGATATGTCTGAAACAGAACCATTCGTCATGCCGCTGACGAACGGCAACTGGATGCGCAAGATGGACCGGCGGACCTTGGACGGGGGCATGGTGTCGCTGGTGCAAGATATCACCGAACAGATGCGCACATGGGCCGCGATCGAGGCGATCCCCGACGGTTTTGTGCTTTTCGACCGCCAGGATCGGCTGATTTCCTGCAATCAACGTTATCGCGATCTTTATTCCGCAGCGGCGTCGGCCATTAGGCCTGGCGTGTATTTTGAAGATATTTTGCGCGCCGGTCTGGCGCAAGGTTTGCATGTCGATGCGTTGGGTCGGGAGGAGGAATGGCTGGCTGATCGAATGCGGTCGCATTTGTTGGCCGAAGGTGCGTCGGAGCAGAACTTGGCTGATGGCCGGTGGATACGTGTCTACGACCATTCGACACCGGATGGAGGGCGGGTGGGACTGCGGATCGACATTACGCCTGCCAAGGAGCAG
Organism: Neogemmobacter tilapiae; assembly: GCF_014652215.1. Classification (GTDB taxonomy): domain Bacteria; phylum Pseudomonadota; class Alphaproteobacteria; order Rhodobacterales; family Rhodobacteraceae; genus Neogemmobacter; species Neogemmobacter tilapiae. The sequence continues at coordinate 317,296 of NZ_BMYJ01000005.1, forward strand.
CAAGCAGCCCTAGAAGCTGCAAGAGCGGCTGCCGAGGCTGCGAACCGCGCCAAATCGGCGTTTCTGGCGAATATGTCGCATGAAATCCGGACGCCCATGAACGGGGTGGTGGGCATGGCGGAGTTACTTTGTGACACCGACTTGTCCGAAGAGCAGAAACTGTTTGCTGAAACCATCCGATCCTCCGGCGAAGCACTTCTTGTCATCATCAATGACATTCTTGATTATTCCAAGATCGAGGCAGAACGGCTGACCCTGCATCCAGAACCTTTTGATTTGGAGCGCACAATCCACGAGGTGGCCATGCTGTTGCAGCCGCGCGCCAAGGCCAAGGGCATCGACATCATGATCGACTTCGACATGTTCCTGCCCACCTATTTCGTGGGTGATCCAGGGAGATTGCGCCAGATCCTGACCAACCTGTTGGGCAATGCGGTCAAATTCACCGACCAGGGCCATGTATTGATCCGCGTGGTTGGGATCGAACAGGGCGATGGGACACAAGATCTGCATGTGACGGTCGAAGACACCGGCATCGGCATTCCCGCCGAGCATCTGGACAACATCTTTGGCGAATTCAATCAGGTGGAAAGTGCCGCCAACCGCAAGTTTGAAGGCACCGGGTTGGGTCTGGCGATTACACGGCGTCTGGTGGAACATATGGGGGGATCGGTCTGGGTTGACAGCGAATTGGGCAAAGGCTCAAGTTTCGGCTTTCGCCTGAGCCTGCCCGTCGCGGAAGAATCCGGCGCGGCGGAGCTGCCGCAGGGCATTCGCCGGGCGCTGGTTGTGCATGCACAACTGATCAATCGGACAATTCTGGAACGACAACTTACCCCTTGCGGAATTCAGGTCACGTTTTGCCGCAGCGGGGCGGATGTTCTAGCCCTGTTGGACAAGGATCAAGATTTTGAGCTGTTGCTTGCTGATCAGGATTTATCGGACATGGACGGGCTGACTTTGGCGGCAAGACTGCGCGACAAGGGATGCACCGTCCCGGTGCTGCTGATGTCCGTCAATCCTATGGCATTGCGAGAGCAGGGGGCTGATGAATTGTTGGCTGGGATTGTACAAAAGCCGGTTCTGCGCAGCGAACTGTATCGCAAGCTGCGGTTCTTGGCCGGAGAGCCGACGACTGAAGCGCTGGCCCCCGTCGCGGATATGCCGGTGAATCTGCGCCTGATGCGGGTGTTGACGGCTGAAGACAACAGGACCAACCAGCTGGTCTTCCGTAAGATGGTGAAGGATTTGGCCATTGAACTGGAATTTGCCAACAATGGCGCCGAGGCGGTGGACCTTTTCGGCATCTTCCGACCGGATTTGATCTTTATGGATATCTCAATGCCAGAGATGGACGGAAGACAGGCAACCAGAGCGATCCGCCTGATCGAAGCGGAAGAGGGCGGCCATGTGCCCATCTGTGCGCTAACTGCCCATGCGATGGATGGGGATGAGGCTGACATTCTTGCGGCGGGCATCGACCAATATATGACAAAACCGCTGCGCCGGGCGGCGATTGTGGAAACCTTGCTGCGCCACAGGCCGCAGGATACCCAACCGCCTCTTGAAGAGCCAACCCTCCCTGCGGCGCAAGTCGCCTGAAATCAGTCGCGATGCCGAAGTCCTGCGATGACACCGCGCAGTTCCGCCAGCCCGCGCAGCCGCCCGATCAGCGGATAGCCGGGATGGGTTCCCTTTTCGGCGTCCCACAGCAGTTCATGGCCATGATCCGGGCGGAAGGGGATGATCCTTCCCGTGCGCTTTTGTTCATCCAACAGCGCCGCAATGACAGCGGCCATGTCGGTGTCGCCTTCCAGATGCGCCGCTTCCTCAAAGCTGCCGTCCGGGTCTTTGCGCACATTGCGCAGATGGGCGAAATGGACGCGGTCCGCGAATTGGCGGGCCAAGGCGGGCAGGTCATTGGTGGGGTTGGCCCCAAGGGAACCCGTGCAAAAGGTCAAACCGTTGGCGGGGCTGTCCACGGCGTTCAGCACCCATGTGATGTCCGCCCCCGACGACACGATCCGTGGCAGCCCCAGAATGTCACGGGGCGGGTCGTCGGGGTGGACGCACAGCGCCATGCCAAGGTCTTCGGCGGCAGGCACGACTTCGTCTAGGAAACGCTGGTAATTGGCCCGCAGGTCTGCACGGCCAATGCCTTCATAACCTTTCAGCGCTTGGCGCAAACCCGCGATATCATAGCGGTCAAAGGCCCCCGGCAGGCCCGACATGATGGCGTGCAGCAGGGCGTCGCGGTCGGTTTCGCTGGCCTTCTGAAACCAGATCGCCGCCATTTGCAGGGCTTCGGGGGTATAGTCCGCCTCGGCCTCGGCGCGGCCCAGCATGTGGATTTCAAAGGCCGCCATTTTCGCCGCCTCGAACCGCAGGCAGGAACCCCCGCGTGCGACGGGGGCGGTCAGGTCGGTGCGGGTCCAGTCGAGCAGGGGCATGAAATTGTAGCAAATGGTTTTGACGCCATTCGCGGCAAGATTGGCCATCGACTGGCGATAGTTGGCGAACAGTTCGGAAAGATCCCCCTCGCCGCGCTTGATGCGCTCGTGGATCGGCAGGCTTTCCACCACCACCCAATCAAAGCCAGCGGCACGGATTTCGCCGTTGCGGCTGGCGACCAACGCGCTTGGCCAAACCTCCCCATAGGGGATTTCATGCAAAGCGGTGACAATGCCCGTTGCACCCGTCTGGGCAATCTCGGGTAAGGTGATTTTGTCGAACGGCCCATACCAGCGCCAGCTTTCGATCATGTCAGGGCCTGTATCGCGCCACGCGCGCCTTTGGTCAAAAGTTCATTCCTTGCCGCTTGCAGACCGGTGGCCAGTTGCGGGGCCAACTCGGGAGGGAAGACTTGCGTCATCGCCAAAAGGGCGGTGATCGGGTCCGCCGCATTCGCCGCCTGTGCCAAGGTCGCAGCCAAGGGGTCGCGCACGTCGATGGGTTTGCCGTCCAGCCCTTTGCCGCTGACATATTGTGCCCACGCGGCGACGGCCAGCATCAGACCGGGGCAGGGGCGGCCTGCCTTTAGGTTTTCGGCCAAAGTTCCCAGAATGCGCTGCGGCAGTTTCTGACTGCCGTCCATGGCGATCTGCCATGTTCGGTGCCGGATGCCGGGGTTTTCATAGCGGGTTTCCAAGGCGCTGGCATAGTCCGCCAGACGCACGCCGGGGGGGGGCGTCAGGGCGGGGATGATTTCTGCCGCCCAAAGGTGGCGCACGAAAGCGCGGAAAACGTCATCGGCCAAGCAATCTGCAATCGTCTCATGCCCCGCCAGATAGCCAAGGTAGGCGAGCGAGGAATGCGTGCCATTCAGCATCCGCAGCTTCATGAATTCATAGGGGGCCACATCGACCACCATCTCGGCGCCGACGCGGCCCCAATCGGGGCGCAGGCCGCCGACGAAAGCATCCTCGATCACCCATTGGCGAAAGGGTTCGTGAACGACAGGGCTGGCATCCTCAAAGCCCGTCAGGGCAGCGACACGTTCCCGGTCCGCCTCGGTCGTTGCCGGGACGATGCGATCGACCATCGTGCAGGGGAAACGCCCCTGTTCGGCAATCCACGCGGCCAAACCCTTGTCCAGTCGTCCCGCAAAATCCAAAACCAAACCACGCAAAAGCTGCCCATTGTGTGGCAGGTTGTCGCAAGTCATCACGGTAAAGGGGGCCAGCCCCGCCGCAAAACGCCGCTGCAAGCCGCGCACCAGAAAGCCGATGCTGGTGCGGGGCAGGTCGTTCACAAGATCATGCGCGATCCCCGGATGTTCCAGATTCAGCCGCCCCGTCGCTGGTTCATGGCAATAGCCCTTTTCGGTGACGGTCAGCGATACGATCCGCACCCCCGGCGCGGCCATTGCAGCCAGCACCGCCTCGGGATCTTCGGGTGCCACCAGCACCTTTTGCACCACATCAACCAACCGCGCCTTTGGCCCGGTCGGGGCCAGTTCCAGCGCGGTGTAAAGCCCGGCCTGCGGGGCCAGTTGGTCGCGAATGGTGGGCGATTGCAGGCTGATGCCCAGAATGCCCCAATCCCCACCCGAAGCTGCCATCGCCTCTTGCGTAAAGACAGCCCCATGCGCGCGGAAGAAAGCGCCAAGGCCCAGATGGACAATGCCAATACCGGGAAGCGCGCCCGGTTCGCGGGTCAGTCTAACGGGCAAGCCAGCCTCCATCGACGGGCAGGACCACGCCATGAATGTAATGCGCGGCGGGCGAAGACAGAAAGACCGCCGCCTCGCCAATGTCATCCGCCTTTCCCCAACGGCCTGCGGGAATGCGGTCAAGGATCGACTGCGAACGGTCGGCATCGGCGCGCAGGGCCGCAGTGTTGTTCGTCACGATATAGCCGGGCGCAATGGCGTTCACGTTCAGCCCCTTGGCCGCCCATTCATTAGCCAAAGCCTTTGTCACACCTGCGACGGCATGTTTCGATGCGGTATAGGCCGGAACCCGGATGCCACCCTGAAAGGACAGCAAGGAGGCGATATTGACCACCGCACCGCCAAGACCATGGGCGATCCGTTCGCGGGCGAAAGCCTGCGTGGTGAAATAGACCGACTTCAGGTTCAGGTCGATCACGCGATCCCAATCGTCGGAGGCCACGTCGATGGCGTCCTCGCGGTGAATCGTTCCGGCGTTGTTCACCAGAATGTCGATGCCTTCACCCTTGAAAAGATCACTCGCCGACAGCGGATCAGAGAGATCCAGCGTCACCGCGCGACCATTCGGCAGACCTGCCATCGTTTCGCTGCAATCCCCGCGCGCTGCGCAGACCACTTCTGCCCCCGCACGCCCCATCGCCCAAGCAATCGCCTGACCGATGCCGGTGTTCGCCCCCGTCACCAAGGCGCGGCGGCCTGCTAGTGAGAAAGGGTTCACCGCAGCGCCCCCATCGGCACGACTTCGACATCGCGGTAATCCACATTGTCCCCGGCCATCGCCCAGACAAAGGTATAACTGCCCGTGCCTGCCCCGCAGTGGATCGACCATGGCGGCGACAGAACCGCCTCTTCATTCGCCATAACCAGATGCCGGGTTTCCTGCGGTTCGCCCATGAAGTGGAACACGCGGCGGTCTTCGGGCATGTCGAAATACAGATAAGCCTCCATCCGCCGGTCATGCAGATGGGCGGGCATCGTGTTCCAGACCGAACCGCCGTGGAACTGGGTATAACCGACCACCAACTGGCAGGACTGCATCACCTCAGGGTGGATGAACTGAAAGATCGTCCGGTCATTCGCCGTTTCCGCCGAACCTGTGCGGAAGGATTTCGCGTCCTCAATCCGAATCAACCGCGCCTCAAGCGCCTTATGCGCCGGGGCCGACAGGATGTAGAAACGGCCGTCACCGGCAAAGGTCACTGGCCCCGCGCCCATCGGCAGATAAAGGACATCACCCTTTTCCATCGCATAATCCGTGCCCGCCGCTGAAACCCTGCCTGAACCGCCGATGTTCACCACGCCCAACTCGCGCCGATCCAGAATACTGGCCGTGCCGCATTCCTTGACATGGTCCAGCACCAAGGCTTTGCCATTCGGCACCGCCCCGCCCATGATCATCCGGTCATAATGGCTATAGACCAGACGGATTTCGCCCGGCTGGAACATGCCCCCGGCGTGGAAGGCGCGGCGCAGGCCTTCGGTGTCCAATGTCTTGGTTTCAGCCTGCGAAACGGCATGGCGGGTTTCAACGGTCAGCATTGCAGTCGTCCTTTACAGAAAATCGTCGCGGCGGGGGGTAAAGCTGTCCACCAGCACCCCCGCCTCTAAACAGGTGCAGCCATGCACCAGCATCGAGGGGATCACGAAACTGTCGCCCGGCCCAAACTCTCGGACCTCATCCCCCAGCGTGAAGCGGAAACGGCCGGATTCGACATAGGTGGCCTGCACATGCACATGGTTGTGCAGTTTGCCGCTGGCCCCTTCGGTGAAACGAAAGGCCACCACCATCAGATCGGGATGATCGGACAGAACCTGACGGGTCACGCCCGGATCGGTGGGAACGATGGGAAAGCGCATCTTGTCCTCACTTGAACTGGGCGGGCAGCCAAAGCGACAGCTCGGGGATATAGGTCACCAGCAACAGCACGAAGACCCCCGCGCCATAGAAGGGCCAGATCGAGCGCATGGCTTCCCAGATGCTGATCTTGCCCACAGCACAGGCGACAAACTGAACCCCGCCCACCGGCGGTGTATTCAGCCCGATCCCTAGGTTCAGGATCATAATCACCCCGAAATGCACCGGATCGATGCCGAAGGCTTGCGCCACGGGCAAAAAGATCGGCGTCACGATGATGATCGTCGGGCCCATATCCATGAACGTGCCAAGCAGCAGCAGGATGACGTTCAGCAAAAGCAGGATCACCAGCGGATTTTCCGAAATGCCGCTCATCAGCTCAATCAGGCGGGCTGGCACCTTGTCATAGGCCATCAGCCAGGAAAAGGCGCTGGCCATGCCGATGATCAGCAGCACCATTGCCGTGGTCCGCACCGCGCCAAAGGTTGCTTCGACAAAGTTCGCCCAAGTCATCTGCCGATAGACAAAGATCGTGACCAGCAGGGCATAGACCGCCGCGATGCAAGAGCTTTCTGTGGCGGTGAAGACGCCGGAACGCACGCCGCCAAAGATGATGGCGATCAGCAAAAGGCCGGGCAAGGCAATCAGGCCCAAACGCAGGGCAATGCCGAAACCGGGAAAGGGTTCGGTCGGATAGCCGCGCTTGACGGCCACGATCCAGGCGGTGACCATCAGCGAAACCGCCAGCAGCAAGCCGGGAATGATGCCCGCCGTGAACAGGTCGGCAATCGAGATGTTGCCCCCAGCCGAGATCGAATACAGGATCATGTTATGCGACGGCGGGATCAGCAGCGCGATCAGCGCCGCCATCGAGGTGACGTTCACCGCATAATCCGCGCCATATCCACGCTCTTTCATCTGCGGGATCATCAGACCACCGACAGCCGCCGCCTCGGCCACGGCCGAACCGGAAATGCCGCCAAACAGCGTGCTTGTCGCAATGTTAACCTGCCCCAAACCGCCGCGCACATGGCCGACCAGCGACCCGGCAAAGGCCACGATGCGCTGGGCAATGCCCCCCCGCACCATCAGGTCACCGGCATAGATGAACAGGGGCACGGCGATCAGCGAAAAGACGTTCATGCCCGAATTGACGCGCTGGAAGACAACGATGGGCGAAAGGCCCATATAGATGATCGTCGCCAAGGACGCAGCACCCAGACAAAAGGCGACCGGTGTCCCGATCAGCAGAAGGACCGAGAACAGCCCGAAAAGAATAGTCATTTCCATGGATCAGGCCTCGGTCACTTCGGGGACGGGATTGTGGGGATCGGCGACATGGGCGCTGGCGGGCAAGCCTACCGAACGGCGACAAAGCCGTTCCAAAGAGAAGAGGGCGAAGAGGGCTCCCCCCGCCACGACGGGAATATAGGTCACGCCGTCCGGCAGGCCGACCAAGGGCATCGTCGAATCCATGCCGGCCAGAACCAGTTGCACCCCCCACCAGACCATACCCAGACCGAACAGGCCCACCACAAGGTCGGAAATCACTTCGGGGACCCAGCGCAGCCGCGCGGGCAGAGCATGGGTCAACACATCAAAGCTCATGTGAAAGCCTTCATGCGTGCCGACGGCGGCCCCCAGAAAGATGAACCAACTCATCAGCACCACCGCGAAGGGCTCGGTCAGATGCGACGGTTCATGCAGGACATAGCGGGTAAACACCTGCCAAAGGACCAGAAGGGTCATCACCACAAGGCTGATCCCTGCGATCCACAAGGCGAGCCTTGAAAGCCTGCCGGTCACTCCGGCCAGTTGTTCGACGAATTGTTTCACCACTATCCCCTGTAAATGCGGCGGGCAAGTCCCAGCTCTTGCCCGCCAGACGCGCCTTGCAGCCTTAGCGCGTCGCTTGAATGCGCTTCACGAGGTCGCGCATTTCCGGCGAAGTCACATATTTTTCGTAGACCGGGATCATCGCTTCGATGAACGGCGTTTTGTCGATCTCGGTGATGATCTCGGCCCCAGCGGCGCGGATTTTCTCTTCCGAAGCCTTCTCACGCTCTTTCCACAGTTTGCGCATCACCGGCACGCTATCTTTTGCCGCCGTTTTCACGATCTCTTGGTCTTCCGGCGACAGCCTGTCCCAGCTGACTTGCGACATCACCAAAACTTCCGGCACGATCAGGTGTTCGTCCAGCGTGTAGTATTTGGCCACTTCGAAATGGCCCGAGCTTTCATAGGACGGCCAGTTGTTTTCCGCCCCTTCGATCACGCCGGTCTGGATCGCCGAATAGACCTCGCCATAGGGCATCGGCGTCGCCGAAGCGCCCATCGCCGTCATCATGTCGACAAAGATGTCCGACTGCATGACGCGAACCTTCATGCCCTTCAGGTCTTCCATCGATTTGATCGGCTTCTGGCTGTTGTAAAAGCTGCGGCTGCCGCCGTCGTAATAGGCCAGACCGACAAAGCCATGCGGGGCAAAGGCCGCCAGGATTTCATCGCCAATGGCCCCGTCCATCACCTTGTGCATATGGTTCACGTTGCGGAAAATATAGGGCAGCGACACGATCTTGGTCTGTTCAACCAGATTGTTGAACGGGCCCATCGACACGCGGTTCAGGTCGATCACGCCGAATTTCGTTTGTTCGATCGTGTCTTTTTCCTCGCCCAACTGGGCCGAATGGAAGACCTCGATGCAGATCCGCCCGCCGCTGCGTTCCTTGGCCAGCGCGCCCATATGCTTGACCGCCTCGACGGTCGGATAACCGTCGGGGTGCGTGTCAGATGATTTAAGGGTCACTTCGCATTCGGCCATTGCGGCCCCGGCCATCGCGGCCGTGGCCAGCAGTGCGGCCAGTGTTGTTTTCAGTTGTTTCATTTAGCCTCTCCTCTCCTGTTTGTGGATTGTGATCAGATCACAACCTGTAGGCCTGTTTCGCAAGCCCATATGCAAGGTCGCGGGCGACCTCGAATGCTTCCTCTTTATCCAGACGCCCCCCCTCCACGAGGGTCGCCAGAAACGCGCAGTCCACCCGCCGCGCCACATCGTGACGGGCCGGAATGGACAGGAAAGCGCGCGTGTCGTCGTTGAAGCCGACGGTGTTGTAGAATCCCGCCGTTTCGGTCGTCATCTGCCGATAGCGCCACATGCCCTCGGGGCTGTCGTGGAACCACCAGGCCGGACCCAGCCGCAGCGCCGGATAGGCCCCCGCCAATGGGGCCAGTTCCCGCGCATAGGCGGATTCATCCAAAGTAAAGGCGATGACGGTCAGGCCAGGCTCCATCCCCACCGCGTCCAGCAAGGGTTTCAGCGCACGGACATAATCGGTGCGGGTCGGAATATCGAAACCCTTATCGCGGCCGAATTTGGCCATCACCCCTGCCGAATGGTTGCGGTAGGAACCGGGATGGATTTGCAGGACCATCCCATCCTCAACGCTCATCTTCGCCATTTCGGTCAGCATCTGGCCCCGGAAAGCATCCGCCTCATCCGCCGAACATTGACCGCGCAGCGCCTTGGCAAACAGCGCCGCCGCATCGGCGCTGGTCAGGTTTTCGGTGCGGGCCGTCGCATGGCCATGGTCACTGGAGGTCGCACCGAAACCCCGGAAATAGTCCCGCCGAATTTTATGCGCGTTCAGATAACCCTGCCAGTCGGTCGCATTTTCCCCGGTCAGTTCGCCCAGTTTTTCGACGTTCTGCACGAAACCTTCGAACTCCGGGTCCACCACCGAATCGGGGCGATAGGCGGTAACCACCCGTCCATCCCAGCCGCTTTCGCGCACCATCCGGTGCCAGCGCAGATCGTCCAGCGCACCTTCGGTTGTGGCGATCACCTCGATGCCAAAGCGTTTGAACAGCGCACGCGGGCGATACTCCGGCAGTTTCAGGCAAGCCGCAATATGGTCATAGAAAGCATCCGCATTCCCTGCCGAAAGCCGTTCCTCCAGCCCGAAGACGGTGGAAAATGCATGATCCAGCCACAGCCGCGACGGTGTACCCCGGAACAGATGATAATTCTGCGCAAACAGCCGCCAGATTGCCCGCCCGTCGCTTTCCACCGGCCCACCATCCACGCGCGGAACACCAAGGCGTTCCAAAGGTACGCCCTGTGAAAACAGCATCCGGAACACATAATGGTCGGGCGTCACGAAAAGCTGGGCCGGGTCGGGAAAGGCCGCGTCTTCAGCAAACCAACGCGGATCGGTATGGCCATGCGGGCTTAGGATCGGCAGGCCGCGAATCGTTTCATACAGATCGCGCGCCGTGGCGCGGCTTGGCCCGTCGACCGGGAACAGACGATCTGCATTCAACAACGGCACTTGCGTTCTCCCCTCCGCAGGTGTCTGGGTCATCACAAGGGACTTCCCAAAGCTCTAGTAGACTAATATGCTAGTATGTGAAACCTGTCAACGAGGCCAGAAATGTCCGAACCGGCAATTCTAAGAACTCTGGAACCGATCCAGCGCCCCTCGGTGGCGGACAGTGTCTTTGACGAATTGCACCGCCAGATTCTGGCGCTGGACCTGCCGCCCGGTGCCAAGATGTCCGAGGCGGACGTGGCCAATGCGCTGGGCGTGTCGCGCCAGCCGGTGCGAGATGCCTTTTACCGCTTGTCAAAGCTGGGCTTTCTGACCATCCGCCCGCAGCGGGCGACGACGGTATCCTATCTGTCCGAAGCGGCGGTGATGCAGGCCCGGTTCATCCGGGCGGCGATTGAGGCGGAAACCGTGCGCGTTGCCTGCGACAAGCTCCGCGCCGGTGATTTTGAGGCACTGGATGCGCTGATCGAAGACCAGCGCCGCGCGGTCGAGGCGAAAGAACCGCTGCTGTTCCACCGGCTGGACGACCAGTTCCACCGTGAAATCTGCGAACGCTCGGGCAACGGCTTTGCCTGGGAAGCGATCCGCGAAAACAAGGCGCATATGGATAGGGTGCGTTTTCTGTCGCTGTCCTTTGCGTCGAACGATGCTTTCGGCGACCATGTGAAGCTGCTGGAGGCAATCCGCGCGCGAGACCCAGAAACGGCCATGGGCGTGATCCGGCATCATCTGGGGCGGATCAAGCAGCAGATCCGGCGGATCAGGACCGAGCATGAGGCGTTCTTTGAGGGGGACGAACTTGTCGATTGATCTGAAGGCCAAGCGTGTTCTGGCGATTGGCGAATGTATGGTCGAAATGGCCCCGCAAGCGGGCGCCCTTTATAAGATGGGCTTTGCCGGGGACACCTTCAACACCACCTGGTATCTGCGCCGCTGCCTGCCTGCCGATTGGTCGGTCGGCTATCTGACGGCGGTCGGGCAAGACGGCGTTTCCGACCGGATGATTGGTTTCATGGCCGATAGCGGCATCGACACCAGCGCGGTGATCCGGCGACCTGACCGCACGGTTGGGCTTTACATGATACAGCTTTCCGACAAGGGCGAGCGCAGCTTTGCCTATTGGCGCAACCAGTCAGCGGCGCGGCTTTTGGCCGACGACGAGGCGCAGTTGATTCAACGGCTCTCCGGGGTTGGCCTGGCCTATTTCAGTGGCATCACTTTGGCCATTTTGGATGTCCAAGGCCGGGCAAGGTTGTTCGCGGCGCTGGCTGCTGCGCGTGCGGCGGGAACGAAAGTGGCCTTCGACCCCAATCTGCGCCCTGCGCTTTGGTCGGATAGCAACATGATGTGTGAAACCATCATGCAGGCTGCGGCCCAGTCTGACATCGTTCTGCCCAGCTTTGACGATGAGGCGCGCTGGTTTGGCGATACTGACCCAGCGGCAACCTTGGCGCGCTACGCACAGGCGGAAGAGGTGGTGGTCAAGAACGGCGAAGGGGCTATGCGCGTGAGATCCAGTGGGCACGTGTTCGACTTCCAGCCACCTGCCGTAGCGCAGGTCGTTGATTCAACCGCCGCGGGCGACAGTTTCAATGCGGCCTATTTGGCGGCGCGTCTGGCTGGCACTGGTGTGCCGACGGCGTTGCAGGCTGGGGCCGCCTTGGCCGGGCGTGTCATCGGGGCGCGTGGGGCCTTGGTCGAAATGTCCTGATCAGGCGCTTTCGGCGACGGCCTCAAGAATAGCCGCGCCAAAGCGTTCGATCTTGGCCGCGCCCAGATCGGCAATTCGATCCAGATCCGACAGGGATGTCGGGCGCGCCTCGGCAATACGGCGCAGCTGGGCGGGCGAAAGTGACATCGGCTTGCCAATCCCATCGGCGCCCCGCAGCAATCTAAGCTGCAATTCGGCCAGTCGGTCATACAAAGATCCGGCCTCCCGCCCCGCCAGCTTCATCCGCGCGGGATGCGCCTTGGCGGCCATTTCGCCGGTAATCACCCCCAAAAAATCGGCTCCATAGGATTCCAGCTTTTTCGCCCCAACCCCGGTGATCCCCGCCATCTGGTCCAGATTGGCTGGTCGTCTTTCCGCCATTTCGATCAGTGTTCTGTCAGGGAAAACGACATAGGCCGGAACGCCTTGTTGTTCTGCCAAGGCCCGCCGCTTGGCCTTGAGCGCTGACAAAAGCGGCGCATCCTCATCCGACACCTGCGTTTTCACCACCGGCCCCGGCGTGGCGCGCGCGATCGAATCTCGTCGCAGCGTCACCGGCTGTTCGCCGCGCAGCACGGGCCGCGCAGCCTCGGTCATCCGCAACGCACCATGCCTTTCCCCATCCGGACGGATCAGATCCCGCCCCATCATCTGGCGGAACACCGCCCCCCAAGCCGGCTTTGACAATTCCCGCCCGACACCAAAGGTCGGCAAGCCATCATGTCCCCGTTCCTTGACTTTGTCCGTCGCATTCCCCGTCAGAATGTCGATCAGATGGCCCGCTCCGAACCACTCCCCCGTCCGCAGGATCGCTGAGAGCGCCTTGCGCACAGCATCCGTCGCGTCAAACACATCAGCTGGCCGTTCGCAAAGGTCACAGTTGCCGCAATTCCCGCTCGCCTCGCCGAAATAGCCCAGCAGCAGTTGCCGCCGACAGCCTGTCGCCTCGGCCAGACCGAGCAGCGCGTTCAGCCGCCCATGATCTGCGGCCTTGCGGTCGGCGGGCGCGATCCCTTCGTCAATCTGCGAACGGCGCAACCGGATGTCATCCGGGCCGTAAAGGGTAAAGGTTTCCGCCGCGGCGCCATCTCGCCCCGCCCGCCCGATTTCCTGATAATAGCCTTCAATGGACTTCGGCAGATCGGCATGGGCCACCCAGCGGATGTCGGGCTTGTCGATCCCCATGCCAAAGGCCACCGTCGCCACAACGATCAGCCCATCCTCGCGTTGAAAACGGATTTCCACCTGTCGCCGGTCTTCGGCGTCCATCCCGCCGTGATAGTGACACGCTGCATGCCCGGCCTCCCGCAACGCCTGCGCCATGACTTCCGTCTTGGCCCGCGTCGCGGCATAGACGATCCCCGACTGACCTTTGCGCGCCCCGGCAAAGTCCAGAATCTGCTTGCGAGGATTGTCCTTGACCTGAAAGGCCAGATGGATGTTCGGTCGATCAAAACCGCGCAGGAACGTCGCCGGTTCACGCCCTTCAAAAAGCCGCGTGACGATTTCTGCCTGGGTTTCTTCGTCCGCCGTGGCCGTAAAGGCCGCCAAAGGCACATTAAGCGCCCGCTTCAGATCGCCAATGCGCAGATAGTCCGGGCGGAAGTCATGCCCCCATTGTGACACGCAATGTGCTTCGTCCACGGCAATCCTCTGGACGCCCACCCGTCGCAGCATCGGCAGAGTGCCGGGCGATGCCAACCTTTCCGGCGCCATATACAACAGACGAATGCGCCCCTGATCCAGCCCCTCGAAAACCTCTTCCGTCTCCGCCTCTGTATTCCCCGAGGTCAGGGCCCCCGCCTCTACCCCAGCGGCCTTCAAAGCACGCACCTGATCGCGCATCAGGGCAATCAGAGGGCAAATGACGATCGTGACGCCCGGCAAACAAAGGGCCGGCAATTGGAAACACAGGGACTTCCCGCCGCCTGTCGGCATGATGGCCAACGTATCGCGCCCGTCCAGCACGGCCTGCACGATTTCTTCCTGTCCCGGACGAAAGCCGGGAAAGCCAAAGATCGTCGATAAAAGGTCGCGCGGGTGATGCATGCTTGGCCCCTGATCCTTCCGGACCAAGGTTAAAATCAGATGAACATTGCGGCGTTGTTTACCAGAATGATCCGCAGCGCATAGATGAGCAGAATGATCACCAGCGGCGCCAGATCCAGCCCAGGCGTGCTGGGCAGAAACCGACGCACGCGATCATAGACCGGCTCCAGCAGACGGTTAAGCCCATACCAGATTTGCGCAACAAGGGGCTGGCGCAGGTTCAGCACCTGAAAATTTATCAGCCAGCTCATGATCGCATGGATCAGAACGATCCAAAGCGCGATGTTCAGCAGCAGCATCAAAATTTGGAAGATCGAGGTCATTTCTTGGCCTTTCCTACCATCCCTAGTGATTGGTAGCGAAAACCGGCCCAAGTCGCAAGAAGTGACGCGGCGTTGGGCTTGACCTTGGGGCAGGGCGCGGGCAGGCCAAGGCAAACAGGGGGCACTATGTATCCTTTTATCCGATTGGCTTGGCAAACCTGGAAGGTCCGCAAAACCCCTTCCTTGGTGATGACAGATACGCATGTCAGCCATCATCTCATCCTGCCCTGGGACCTGGACCCGTTTCTGGAACTGAACAACGGGCGAACACTGACGATCTTTGATCTGGGCCGCATTCCCTTGGGTCTTCGCACTGGGCTGAAGCGGGCGGTCCGGACCAATCGCTGGGGCATGACGGTGGCAGGCAGCACCGTGCGCTATCGCCGCCGTGTGGTGCTGTTTGATCGGCTGGAGATGCACAGCCGAGGCATCGGCTGGGATGCGCGGTTCTTTTATGTGGAACAAAGTCTGTGGCGCGCGACGGAATGCACCAGCCATGTTGTCGTTCGCATGGCCGTGACATCAAAACAAGGCATCGTCCCGCCAGAACGCGTGCTGGAAGCAATGGGTTATGCTGGTGAAAATCCTATTTTGCCGGACTGGGTGCAGCAATGGAGTAGTGCCGAGGCCGCAAGGCCTTGGCCGCCGGAACGCTAGTCACCCAACCTTGCCTTGCGACCCGCCGCGCTTTCTGTCCAGATGTGCGCAAATAGCAGGGGCAGGCGATGGTCAGTCAGAAAAAGCGCATTTGGGGTTGGTATTTCTTTGATTTCGCCAGCCAGCCTTACAACACCCTGCTGCTGACCTTTATTTTTGGCCCCTACTTCGCCGAAGTGGCGCGGGATTATTTCACAACCCAAGGCTATCAGGGCGAGGCCGCCGCGGCCCAGGCGCAGGCCTATTGGACCGGCGCGCAGACGATCACCGGCCTGCTGATCGCATTGCTGGCACCGGTTCTAGGGGTTCTGGCCGATGGGTCCAAACGGCGTATGCTGTGGATCTGGGCCTTTTCCGCGGTCTACGTCGTTGGTTCCTTTGCGCTGTGGTGGGTCATGCCGGAAATGCCGGGCCTGTTCTGGCCTGTGTTCTGGTTTTCACTGGGTTTCATAGCCATGGAACTTGCCACCAATTTTACCAACGCGCTGATGCCGGATCTGACGGGGCATGAAGAGATGGGCAAGATTTCCGGCATGGGCTTTGCCTTTGGCTATCTGGGCGGCGTGCTGGCGCTGATCCTGATGCTTGCCCTGTTTGCCGAAAGTGCTGAAACCGGAAAAACCTTCCTGGGCCTAGATCCGATTTTTGGTCTGGATGCCGCAGCGCGCGAAGGCACGCGCTTTGTCGGCCCCTTCACCGCGATCTGGTATATTGTCTTTATGATCCCCTTCTTCCTTTGGGTGAAAGAGCCGAAAAAGACCAAGCGTCGTCCGATGGGGGAAAGCCTACGCGAATTGGGCCGCAACATCAAAGGTGTTGCCCGCCGAAAATCCTTGGGCGCGTTTTTGCTGGGATCAATGTTCTACCGCGATGCGCTGAATTCGGTCTATGGATTAGGCGGGGCCTTTGCAAGCAATGTCATGGGTTGGTCTGTCGTGCAAAGCGGGCTGTTCGGCATTCTGGCCGCCGTGACCGCAGGTTTGGCGGCTTGGGCGGGTGGGCATATCGACAGCCGTATCGGGCCCAAGCCGGTGATCGTGGCGTCGATCCTTGTGCTGATCGCCGTCGTTTGCGTGCTGATGGGCCTGACACCGCATTCGGTTTTCGGCGTCCAGTTGGACCCGGAATCTGGCCTCCCGAACCTGATTTTCTACGTCTGCGGCGCGCTGATCGGCGCAGCGGGCGGGACAATCCAATCCGCCAGCAGGACGCTGATGGTCTTTCACGCGACGCAAGACGATGCCAATGGTGCCTTCGGCCTGTATGGGCTTTCCGGCAAGGCCACGGCCTTTCTGGCGCCGGCGCTGATCACGACTGTCACGCTGGCCAGCGGCAACCCGCGCATTGGCATTGCGCCCCTGATCCTGCTGTTCCTGATCGGGCTGGTTCTGCTAATCTGGGTGAAACCAGAAGGGGATAGCCGGGCATGATCCTCCGTCTTGCTTTATTGATCGCCGCCTTGACTGTTGGCCCCACGCAGGCCGAAGATCTGGCGAACCAGTTGTTCGGGGCAAAGGAAGCGCCTTCGCAACAAGACCCAATGCCAGTGGGTTTCTATTCCAAGGGTTGTGCGGCAGGCTTGGTGCAATTGCCGGAAACCGGGCCGACGTGGCAGGCCATGCGTCTGTCACGCAACCGAAATTATGGTCAGCCGACCATGATCGAATTCTTGCAGGATCTGTCGGTCACAGCAACAAAGGTTGGTTGGCGCGGCCTTTACATCGGCGACATCAGCCAGCCGCGCGGGGGGCCAATGGTCAGCGGTCACGCCAGCCACCAGATTGGCCTCGATGCCGACATCTGGATGCTGCCGCCGCCCAGCCTCGCGCTGTCGCGGCAACAACGCGAAGACATCAGCTCTATCCCCGTCCGTTCCGCTGATCAGCTTTCGGTCACCGAAAACTGGACCAATTCCCACCGCGAGCTGCTGAAAGCAGCGGCATCCGACAAGCGTGTAGACCGCATCTTTGTGGCCGCGGCCGTCAAGATTGAAATGTGCAAGACCGCCAAGCGCCGCGATACCAAATGGCTTCAAAAAATCCGGCCGGTCGCGGGCCATGACACGCATTTCCATGTGCGCCTGAAATGCCCCAAGGGGGCGACGCTGTGCGAGACGCAGACCCCGACCGTGGACGAGCTTTCGAACGGGGGCAATGGCTGTGATGACACGCTGATGTGGTGGGTGACCGATTATCTGAACCCGCCCGAAGGCGGCAAAGTTGAAAAAGACCCCGATGAACCTGTCAAAAAGGGGCCACGTGAATACACGATGGCCGATTTGCCTGCACAATGCGCCGCTGTATTAGCTTCGGACTAATCCTTGCACTGAGCGTTGGTCCTGCCATGGCCGAGGCCGAATGGCTGGGCAGCATCACATGGCGCAGTGATGACCCCTTGATGGGGGGGATGTCAGCCCTTGACCTAACGACGGATGGGGTGAGTTTTGTGGCCCTGTCTGATCGAGGTGCCGTCACCCACGGTATTCTGGAGCGTGATGCGATGGGCGCGCTGCTGGGCATTCGTGCCGCGCCCTTGCAAAAGCTTTTGGGGCGCGGGCAGGCGATCCTGCCCAAAGGACGCGCTGACAGCGAAGGACTGGCGGTGGCCGATGACGGGTCATTCTATGTCTCGTTCGAAGGGGCCACGCGAGTGCTGCACTATGTCGACATGCAGGCGGAACCAATAAATCTGCCCCGGCCAGACGCCTTTAAGCGCTACTCCCGCAACGCCTCACTGGAAGCTTTGGCTATTGCGTCGGACGGATCACTTTATACCCTGCCCGAGGATGTGAAGGGCGACTTTCCGCTTTGGCATTTCGCCGAGGGTGTATGGTCGCAAGATGTGTTCATCGCGCGGCAGGGTGACTTTCTGCCCGTTGCGGCCGATTTCGGGCCAGATGGATGGCTATACATATTGGAGCGGAATTTTCAGGGAATCAGTGGCTTTGCCAGCCGGGTCAGGCGTTTTGACCCTTTGATCGGCGGCATGGGTGAAACTGTGATGCAAAGCCGCCTTGGTCAACATGACAATCTGGAAGGGCTGGCCGTCTGGCGCGATCAGGATGGTTTCATCCGACTGACGATGATCGCCGACGACAATTTCCGCTTTTTCCAAAGCACCGAGATTGCCGAATATCGCCTGAGCGATTGACAGGCCGCCTTTGCGCGCCTAAAGCGCCGCCTCTGCCCCGGATGGGGCCAAGTCTCCGCGACCTTGTAAAAACGGAATACAACATGAAACAGCTTCTGCCCGGCATCCTTGCCATGGCGGCGATTGTCGTCGCCTCAAACATCCTTGTGCAGTTCCTATACGGTCAATGGCTGACCCTTGGGGCCTTCACCTATCCCTTCGCTTTCCTTGTCACCGACCTCACCAACCGCTTTCAGGGGGCCGCCGCTGCTCGCAAGGTGGTTGTCGTGGGTTTTGTTGTCGGCGTCGTTTGTTCTTTTGTGGGCACGCAGATCATGGGCGAATTCGGTCCGCTGGTCACCCTGCGCGTCGCCATGGGTTCGGGGGCGGCTTTCCTTTTGGCGCAACTGGTCGACATCACGGTTTTCAACCGCTTTCGCCAAGGCCAGTGGTGGAAGGCCCCCTTCATTTCCACCCTTGTCGGGGCCACGCTGGATACGCTGGTCTTCTTCACCATCGCCTTTGCTGCCGCACTAACCTTTCTGGAACCCGGCAATGATGTCGCTTGGGCCAATGAAAGCCTACCTTTGCTGGGCTTTGGCCCCTTGGCCCCGCTCTGGGTCTCGCTCGCCGTGGCGGATTGGTCGGTCAAGATGCTGCTGGCTTTTGTGGCACTGATTCCCTTCCGCCTCATTGTCGGAAGATTTACCACAAGGGTTGCGTAAAACCTTTTGACAAACACCAAATCTGTGCCACCATCCCCCTATCGGCAACCATTTGAAAGGAGGTGATCCAGTGTCTAGAGTGTCATTGGAGAAACGTGTCGGGACAGTCGCGGGGGGTGTTTTCTGAGGGCAGCCTCTCAGCAAACCATTCCGGTGATTGAGCCTTACCTCTAACTGGCTCGTCTCCTAGGATCTCGGAAAGGGTCGCCTGCGGGCGGCCCTTTCTCTTCTGGAATTGCATCATGCTGCGCATCAATGACGACATCATCATCGCGGATTGGGAGTTGAGCGAACAGTTCAGCCGATCCTCGGGCCCCGGTGGGCAGAATGTGAACAAGGTGGAAACCGCCGTCGAACTGCGGTTCGAGGCGGATCGTTCGCCCCACCTTTCCGCGCCGGTGAAGGCGCGGCTGAAACGGCTGGCCGGTCGGCGCTGGACGACGGAAGGCGCGATCGTAATCCGTGCCGAGGAAACCCGCAGCCAGAAACGCAATCGTGAACTCGCCGAAGAGCGTTTGGTTGAACTGATCCGCGCGGCGCTGGTCGCGCCCAAACGGCGCATTGCCACCAAACCGACCTACGGCAGCCAGCAACGGCGACTGGTTGCCAAAGCTGTGCGCGGCGAGGTCAAGGCCGGGCGTGGCCGCGTCGGTACGGATGAGGAATAGCCGCAGACCTTGAAACCCGCCCCCCGATGGCGTATCTGCCGCAATGAACCGCCGCAAAGGACAGATCCATGGCCACGACGAACCCGCTTCAGTTTCTTCAGCAGGTCCGCAGCGAAGCGGCCAAGATCGTCTGGCCGACCCGGCGTGAGGTGGTCCTGACGACGATCATGGTCTTTATCCTTTCGGCGATCACGGCGACCTTCTTTAGTCTGGTCGATTGGGCGATCCGCTCGGGGCTGACAGGAATTCTCTCGGCCTTCAACTGACGCGAAAAGCGCAGGTTTCCCTTGAAGTTTCGGGCCCCTGACGATAAACAGCCCACCAGACCAATGGAAATCGGCGCGCAGCGATTCGTCGTGCGCGCTGTTTTTTGTTCGGGTTCGGGCGGTGTAGCCGTCTGAAATAACAGGAATTACCGGGACTTAGATGTCCTGGCAGGCAGATGGCAGTAGGCATGGCGAAGCGGTGGTATTCGGTTTCCGTTCTCTCGAACTTCGAGAAGAAGGTGGCTGAACAGATCAGAACGGCAGTCGCCGACGCAGGGCTTGAGGATGAGATCAGCGAAGTGCTGGTCCCAACCGAAGAAGTCATTGAAATCCGCCGGGGCAAGAAAGTGACCAGCGAGCGTCGGTTCATGCCGGGCTATGTGCTGGTGAACATGGAAATGACCAGCCGGGGCTATCACCTGATTTCGTCGATCAATCGCGTGACGGGGTTCCTCGGGCCGCAAGGCAAACCGATGCCGATGCGCGATTCGGAAGTGAACGGCATTCTGAACCGTGTCGAAGAGGGCGAAGTTGCACCGCGCAACCTGATCCGCTTTGACATCGGCGAAAAGGTCAAGGTCACCGACGGGCCGTTCGACGGCTTTGATGGCATGGTGGAAGAGGTGGACGAGGCGCACAACCGGCTGAAAGTGTCGGTGTCGATCTTTGGCCGTCCGACCCCGGTCGAATTGGAATTCACGCAGGTCACCAAAGGGCTCTGACGTGTTTCGCGTGGGAGGGGCGCGCGGGCAGACAATCGCCCGTGACAATCCGGACCACTAAACCGCGCCAAAGGGCGCAGTGATTGAAGGAGAGGCCAAATGGCCAAGAAGATTATCGGCAGCCTGAAGCTGCAAGTCAAAGCGGGGCAAGCGAACCCGTCCCCGCCCGTCGGCCCGGCACTGGGTCAGCGCGGCCTGAACATCATGGCCTTCGTGAAGGAATTCAACGCGAAGACCGCCGACATCACGCCGGGCACCCCGACGCCTGTCATCATCACCTATTATCAGGACAAGTCGTTCAGCCTTGAACTGAAAACCGCTCCGGCCTCGTTCCTGCTCAAGCAAGCCGCTGGCCTGCCGCCTGTGGGCAAGCGGAACCGCGCCAAAGGCTCGACCAAGCCGGGCCGCGAAGTGGCTGGCACCGTGACCGTGGCACAAATCCGCCAGATCGCAGAAACCAAGATGAAAGACCTGAACGCCAATTCCGTGGAAGCGGCGATGCAGATCATCCTGGGCTCGGCGAAATCCTGCGGCATTGATATCAAGGGCTGATCGTCATGGCAAAATTGGCAAAACGCGTCCAGAAGGCGCAAGAACTGTTTGCTGGCAAAACCAGCCTGACGGTTGAAGATGCAGTGGCGCTGGTTAAGAAAGCGGCTTCGGCCAAATTCGACGAGACGCTGGAAATCGCGATGAACTTGGGCGTTGACCCGCGCCATGCAGACCAGATGGTTCGTGGCGTTGTGCAACTGCCGAACGGCACGGGTAAGACCGTTCGTGTGGCGGTGTTCGCGCGCGGTGCAAAAGCCGACGAGGCGAAAGCGGCCGGGGCTGACATCGTTGGCGCCGAAGACCTGCTGGAAACCATCCAGGGCGGCAAGATCGAGTTTGATCGTTGCATTGCAACGCCGGACCTGATGCCGCTGGTGGGCCGTCTGGGCAAAATCCTGGGCCCGCGCAACCTGATGCCGAACCCGAAAGTGGGCACCGTGACGATGGACGTGAAAGCGGCCGTCGAAGCAGCCAAGGGCGGCGAAGTCCAGTTCAAAGTCGAAAAAGCAGGGGTCATCCATGCTGGCATCGGCAAGATCAGCTTTGCTGACGACAAACTGGCCGAGAACGTCCGCGCTTTCGTGGATGCCGTGACCCGCGCCAAACCGGCTGGGGCCAAAGGCACCTACGTCAAGAAAGTTTCGCTGTCGTCGACCATGGGTCCGGGCATTGCCCTGGATCTGGCCTCGACCGCCCAATAAGGGCGCGTAAGAAATCCCTCGGTCAAACGAGGGTAACGATGGGGCGGTTCGCCCGCCCCATCCTGTCCGAGACGGCGGGTGACCCCCAAAGGTCATAAATCCTGCCTGAGATGGGGAACGAGATTGAAGCGCCTTTCGACGGGCGATTTTGGCCTCGGGAACCTGAACGGACCCGAACGCTGTTCCGGACAACCGGGATGGCAAACTAGAGCCGGGGGGAAACCCCCAACCTTGGAGTGAACCTGTGGATAGAGCCCAGAAAGAGAAAGTGGTCGAGGAACTCGGCCAGATCTTCGCAAGCTCTGGCGTGGTTGTGGTTGCACACTACGCAGGGATCACTGTTGCCGAGATGCAGGACCTGCGCGCGAAAATGCGTGAAGTAGGCGGGTCCGTGCGTGTCGCCAAGAACAAGCTCGCCAAAATCGCCTTGGAAGGCAACCCCGCTGCAAAGATGGGTGACCTGCTGACCGGGCAAACCGTGATGGCCTATTCCGAAGACCCCGTCGCTGCGGCGAAGGTGGCGGAAGCCTATTCCAAGACCAACGACAAGTTCGTGATCTTGGGCGGGGCTATGGGCGACACGGTTCTGGACCAGGCTGGTGTGAAAGCCGTGGCTTCGATGCCGTCGCGTGAAGAGCTGATCGCTCAGATCGTGTCTTGCATTGGTGCTCCGGCTGCGAACATCGCTGGTGCCATTGGCGCGCCTGCGGCGAATATCGCTGGCATCCTTTCGACCATCGAAGATCGGGCTGCGGCCTGAGGCAATCGTGAACCTTGCGTGGGGTAAATCCAATCTCGTTGGAACCCATCTTAACTGAACGGAAGAAACAAATGGCTGATCTGAAAAAACTCGCCGAAGAAATCGTGGGTCTGACCCTGCTTCAGGCACAAGAACTGAAAACGATCCTGAAAGACGAATACGGGATCGAACCGGCTGCTGGCGGCGCTGTCATGGTTGCTGGCCCGGCTGCTGGCCCGGCTGCGGCTGCTGAAGAGCAGACCGAATTCGACGTCGTCCTGACCGATGCAGGCGCCAACAAGATCAACGTGATCAAAGTTGTGCGCGAAATCACCGGCCTGGGCCTGAAAGAAGCCAAGGATCTGACCGAAGCTGGCGGCAAGATCAAAGAAGGCATCTCGAAAGCTGACGCTGAAGCGATGAAGAAGAAGTTCGAAGAGGCTGGCGCCAAAGCCGAACTGAAATAATTCGGATCGGGGCTCGCCCCGGCTGGGTTACTGGCTGGAACCGTGCAAATCGGTTCCAGCCATGCGCGTCTAAAACGTCGCCTCTTGATCGGAACATGGCAAGTGTTTCATTCAAGGTGCGACTGGTTCGGGAGCCCGCCTTTGGCACGGCGGGCATGAATGGAACCAGTCTTAGCTTTGCAAGCATGCTGCCCGTGGCCCGACGGTTGGCAATGCGAGACAGAGAAAGGTGACTTCGAGCATGGCTCAAGCATATGTCGGTCAAAAGCGCGTCCGCCGCTACTTTGGCAAAATCCGTGAAGTTCTGGAGATGCCGAACCTGATCGAGGTTCAGAAATCCAGCTATGACCTGTTCCTGCGGTCGGGCGAGGGCCCGAAAGCCGCGGATGGCGAAGGGATTCAGGGGGTTTTCCAATCGGTCTTCCCGATCAAGGATTTCAACGACACCAGCGTGTTGGAATTCGTGAAATACGAATTGGAAAAGCCGAAATACGACGTTGACGAATGCATGCAGCGCGATCTGACCTATGCGGCACCCCTGAAGGTGACGCTGCGTCTGATCGTGTTTGATGTCGATGAAACGACCGGGGCACGGTCGGTGAAAGACATCAAGGAACAAGACGTTTACATGGGCGACATGCCCCTTATGACGCCGAATGGGACGTTCATCGTGAACGGCACCGAACGGGTGATCGTTTCCCAGATGCACCGTTCGCCGGGGGTCTTTTTCGACCATGACAAGGGCAAGACGCACAGCTCGGGCAAGTTGCTGTTCGCCTGCCGGATCATTCCTTATCGCGGGTCGTGGCTGGACTTTGAGTTCGATGCCAAGGATTTGGTGTTCTCGCGCATTGACCGTCGCCGCAAACTGCCGGTGACGACGCTGCTTTATGCGCTGGGGATGGATCAGGAAGGCATCATGGATGCCTATTACCAGACCGTTACGTTCAGCCATAAAAAGAATAAGGGCTGGGTCACCAAGTTCTTCCCCGAACGCGTGCGCGGCACGCGGCCTTCGTATGATCTGGTGGATGCCGCCTCGGGCGAGGTGATCCTGAAGGCGGGCGAAAAAGCGACCCCGCGGATGGTGAAAAAGTGGATCGACGATGCGCAGATCACCGAACTGCTGGTGCCGTTCGATCACATCGTCGGCCGCTATGTGGCAAAAGACCTGATCAACGAAGAAACGGGCGAAATCTGGGTCGAAGCCGGCGACGAGCTGACCATGGACTACGACCGTGACGGCGAAGTGAAAGGCGGCACGCTGAAGGTGCTGCTGGATCAAGGCATCACCGACATCCCGGTTCTGGACATCGACAACGTCAATGTCGGCCCCTACATCCGCAATACGATGGCGGCGGACAAGAACATGGGCCGTGATACGGCGCTGATGGACATCTATCGCGTGCTGCGCCCGGGCGAACCGCCGACCGTTGAGGCGGCCAGCCAGCTGTTTGACACGCTGTTCTTTGACAAGGAACGCTATGATCTTTCGGCCGTGGGCCGGGTCAAGATGAACATGCGTCTGGATCTGGGCAAGCCCGACACCCAGCGCACGCTGGACCGCGACGACATCGTGGCCTGCATCAAGGCGTTGACCGAACTGCGCGACGGCAAGGGCGAGATCGACGATATTGACCACCTTGGAAACCGCCGGGTCCGCTCGGTCGGCGAACTCATGGAAAACCAGTATCGCGTTGGTCTTCTGCGGATGGAACGGGCGATCAAGGAACGGATGTCGTCGGTCGAAATCGATACGATCATGCCGCAAGACCTGATCAACGCGAAACCGGCGGCAGCCGCTGTGCGCGAATTCTTTGGCTCCAGCCAGCTTTCGCAGTTCATGGACCAGACGAACCCGCTGTCCGAAGTGACGCACAAGCGCCGTCTGTCGGCGCTTGGGCCGGGCGGTCTGACGCGGGAACGGGCGGGGTTCGAGGTGCGGGACGTTCACATCACGCACTATGGCCGGATGTGCCCGATTGAGACGCCCGAAGGGCAGAACATCGGTCTGATCAACTCGCTGGCGACCTTTGCCCGGGTGAACAAATATGGCTTCATCGAAACACCCTATCGCAAGGTGATCGACGGCAAGGTGACCGATGAGGTCGTCTATATGTCGGCGACCGAGGAAATGCGCCACACTGTGGCGCAGGCCAATGCGGCGCAGGATGCCGAGGGCCGCTTTACGGATGACCTGATTTCGTCGCGTCGTGCTGGCGAATTCATGCTGAACCCGTCCGAAGCGGTTGACCTGATCGACGTGTCGCCGAAGCAGCTTGTGTCGGTTGCGGCCTCGCTGATCCCCTTCCTCGAAAACGACGACGCCAACCGCGCGCTGATGGGTTCGAACATGCAGCGTCAGGCCGTGCCCTTGCTGCAATCGGATGCGCCTTTCGTGGGCACCGGGATCGAGGCCGTTGTGGCCCGCGACTCGGGTGCCGCCATCATGGCGCGGCGTTCGGGGGTCATCGACCAGGTGGACGCAACCCGTATCGTTGTGCGGGCGACCGAGATGCTGGAGCCTGGCGAGCCGGGCGTCGACATCTACCGTCTGCGCAAGTTCAAGCGTTCGAACCAGTCCTCCTGCATCAACCAGCGTCCGTTGGTGAAAGTGGGTGACCCGGTGACCCGTGGCGAGGTGATCGCGGACGGCCCCTGCACCGACATGGGCGAACTGGCCCTTGGTCGGAACGTGGTCGTCGCCTTCATGCCGTGGAATGGCTACAACTATGAAGACTCGATCCTGATTTCGGAACGCATTCTGCGCGATGACGTGTTCACTTCGATCCATATCGAGGAATACGAAGTGGCGGCGCGCGACACGAAACTGGGGCCGGAAGAGATCACCCGTGACATCCCGAACGTGGGTGAAGAAGCCCTGCGCAATCTGGATGAAGCCGGCATCGTCTATATCGGGGCCGAGGTTCAGCCGGGCGACATTCTGGTGGGCAAGATCACCCCCAAGGGTGAAAGCCCGATGACGCCAGAAGAAAAACTGCTGCGCGCCATTTTTGGTGAAAAGGCCAGCGACGTGCGCGATACCTCGTTGCGCCTGCCGCCGGGGGCATTCGGCACCATCGTCGAAGTGCGGGTGTTCAACCGGCACGGCGTCGACAAGGACGAACGCGCCTTGCAGATTGAGCGGGAAGAAGTCGAACGTCTGGCCCGTGACCGGGACGACGAGCTGACGATTCTGGAACGCAACATCTATGGCCGTCTGAAATCGCTGATTTCGGGCAAGGTGGCGGTCAAGGGGCCGAAAGGCATCAAGGCCGGCTCGACCATCGACGACGAACTGCTGGGCACGATGAGCCGTGGCCAGTGGTGGCAGTTGGCGGTGGCCGAAGAGGATCTGGCCAAGGAAATCGAAGCGCTGCATGATCAGTTCGAAGCCCAGAAACGGGCGCTGGATCACCGCTTTGACGACAAGGTGGAAAAGGTCCGCCGCGGCGACGATCTGCCTCCGGGCGTGATGAAGATGGTCAAAGTCTTCGTCGCGGTAAAGCGCAAGCTGCAACCGGGCGACAAGATGGCCGGTCGGCACGGAAACAAGGGTGTTATCTCCAAAGTCGTGCCGATGGAGGATATGCCCTTCCTGGCTGACGGAACGCCGGTCGATATGGTACTGAACCCCTTGGGCGTGCCGTCGCGGATGAACGTCGGGCAGATTCTGGAAACCCATATGGGCTGGGCCGCGCGCGGCTTGGGCCTGCAAATCGACGAGGCGCTGAAAGGCTATCGTCGGTCGGGCGACCTGACTCCGGTGAAAGAGGCGATGCGCTTTGCCTATGGCGACGAAACCTATGACGAGGCCTTCGGCGAGATGGACGATGACACGCTGATCGAAAAGGCGGGTCTGGTCACCAAGGGCGTTCCGATTGCCACGCCGGTTTTCGACGGGGCCAAGGAATCGGACGTGAACGACGCCTTGCGTCGGGCAGGCTTTGATACCTCGGGTCAATCGGATGTCTTTGACGGGCGGACGGGCGAGAAATTCGCACGTCGGGTGACGGTCGGCGTGAAGTACATGCTGAAACTGCACCACTTGGTCGACGACAAACTGCACGCCCGTTCGACGGGGCCGTACTCTCTGGTCACGCAGCAGCCGCTGGGTGGTAAGGCGCAGTTCGGTGGTCAGCGTCTGGGGGAGATGGAGGTCTGGGCCCTGGAAGCCTATGGCGCCGCCTATACCCTGCAAGAGATGCTGACAGTCAAGTCGGACGATGTGGCCGGACGGACGAAGGTTTACGAATCCATCGTCAAGGGCGAGGACAATTTCGAGGCAGGCGTCCCGGAATCGTTCAACGTTCTGGTGAAGGAAGTGCGTGGCCTTGGCCTGAACATGGAACTCCTGGATGCGGAGGAAGAGTGAGCGGCAGTCGGGCTGAAGCCCGACCTACGCCCCCTGTAGGGCGGGGTTTCCCCGCCATGCAACCTTCCCCCGCCGCCCCCATTCTTAGGAAATGAAATGAACCAGGAACTCACGACGAACCCGTTCAACCCGGTTGCCCCCGTCAAGACCTTTGACGAAATCAAGATTAGCCTGGCCTCGCCCGAGCGGATCCTTTCGTGGTCGTATGGCGAGATCAAGAAGCCGGAAACGATCAACTACCGGACCTTTAAACCCGAACGGGACGGGCTGTTCTGCGCCCGGATCTTTGGGCCGATCAAGGACTACGAATGCCTTTGCGGCAAGTACAAGCGCATGAAATATCGCGGCGTTGTCTGCGAAAAATGCGGTGTTGAGGTCACGCTGCAAAAGGTGCGGCGCGAACGGATGGGCCATATCGAACTGGCGGCACCCGTTGCGCATATCTGGTTCCTGAAATCGCTGCCGTCGCGGATCGGGCTGATGCTCGACATGACGCTGCGCGATCTGGAACGCATTCTGTATTTCGAAAACTATGTCGTCATCGAACCGGGTCTGACTGACCTGTCCTATGGTCAGCTGATGACCGAGGAAGAGTATCTGGATGCGCAAGACACCTATGGCGCGGATGCTTTCACCGCGAACATCGGGGCCGAAGCGATCCGCGAGATGCTGGCGAACATCGATCTGGATCAGACCGCGGAAACCCTGCGGGAAGAGCTGAAAGAGGCGACGGGCGAGCTGAAGCCGAAAAAGATCATCAAGCGGCTGAAGATTGTCGAGTCGTTCTTGGAATCCGGCAACCGGCCGGAGTGGATGGTTCTGACCGTGCTGCCGGTGATCCCGCCGGAGCTGCGCCCGCTGGTGCCGCTGGACGGGGGCCGCTTTGCGACCTCTGACCTGAACGACCTGTATCGTCGGGTCATTAACCGGAACAACCGTCTGAAGCGGCTGATCGAATTGCGGGCGCCCGATATCATCGTGCGCAACGAAAAGCGGATGCTGCAAGAAGCGGTCGATGCGCTGTTTGACAACGGCCGTCGGGGCCGGGTGATCACGGGCACGAACAAGCGCCCGCTGAAATCTTTGTCCGACATGCTGAAAGGCAAACAGGGCCGTTTCCGTCAGAACTTGCTTGGCAAACGGGTGGACTTCTCGGGCCGTTCGGTCATCGTGACCGGGCCGGAACTGAAGCTTCACCAGTGCGGCCTGCCGAAGAAGATGGCTTTGGAGCTGTTCAAGCCGTTCATCTATTCGCGACTGGAGGCCAAAGGGCTTTCCAGTACCGTGAAGCAGGCGAAAAAGCTGGTGGAAAAGGAACGTCCCGAGGTTTGGGATATCCTGGACGAAGTGATCCGCGAACATCCGGTTCTGCTGAACCGGGCCCCCACGCTACACCGTCTGGGGATTCAGGCGTTCGAGCCGATCCTGATCGAAGGCAAGGCAATCCAGCTGCACCCGCTGGTCTGTTCGGCCTTTAACGCCGACTTTGACGGCGACCAGATGGCTGTTCACGTGCCGCTTTCGCTGGAAGCCCAGCTGGAAGCGCGTGTTCTGATGATGTCGACGAACAACGTTCTGTCGCCCGCCAACGGCGCGCCGATCATTGTTCCGTCGCAGGACATGGTTCTTGGGCTTTACTACACGACCATGGAACGCAAGGGCATGGTCGGCGAAGGCATGGCCTTTGCCGATGTCGAAGAAGTAGAACACGCCCTGGCCGCCGGGGCCGTGCATCTGCACGCCCGGATCAAGGCGCGGATCAAGCAGATCGACGAAACCGGCAACGAAGTCTGGAAGCGTTACGAGACGACCCCCGGTCGTCTGCGTCTGGGCAACCTGCTGCCACTGAACGCGAAAGCGCCGTTCGAACTGGTGAACCGCCTGCTGCGGAAGAAAGACGTGCAGAACGTCATCGACACCGTCTACCGCTATTGCGGGCAGAAAGAGTCGGTCATTTTCTGCGACCAGATCATGACGATGGGCTTCCGCGAAGCCTTCCGCGCCGGGATTTCGTTCGGCAAGGACGACATGGTGATCCCGGACAGCAAGTGGGAAATCGTGAATGACGTCAAGGAACAGGTGGCTGGTTTTGAACAACAGTATCTGGACGGTCTGATCACGCAGGGCGAGAAATACAACAAGGTTGTCGATGCCTGGTCCAAGTGCAACGACAAGGTGACCGAGGCGATGATGGCCACCATTTCGGCGGTGCGTCATGATGACAACGGTTCGGAACGTGAACCGAACTCGGTCTATATGATGGCCCACTCTGGGGCGCGGGGTTCCGTGACCCAGATGAAGCAGCTGGGCGCGATGCGCGGCCTGATGGCGAAACCTTCGGGCGAAATCATCGAAACGCCGATCATCTCGAACTTCAAGGAAGGTCTGACCGTTCTTGAATACTTCAACTCGACCCATGGCGCGCGGAAAGGTCTGTCGGACACCGCGCTGAAAACCGCGAACTCGGGCTATCTGACGCGGCGTCTGGTGGACGTGGCGCAGGATTGCATCGTGCGTGTCCATGACTGCGGCACCGAAAACGCGATCACGGCGGAAGCGGCGGTGAACGATGGGGAACTGGTCCTGTCGCTGGCCGAACGCGTGCTGGGCCGTGTGGCGGCCGATGACATCGTGGTGCCGGGCACCGACGAGGTGATCGTGGCGCGCGGCGAAGTGATCGACGAACGCAAAGCCGACGCCATTGATCAGGCCCATGTGCAGACCGCCCGCATCCGTTCGCCGCTGACCTGCGAAGCGGAAGAGGGTGTTTGCGCGCAATGCTATGGTCGTGACTTGGCACGGGGCACCTTGGTGAACATCGGCGAAGCCGTGGGGATCATCGCAGCCCAGTCCATCGGCGAGCCGGGCACGCAGCTGACGATGCGGACCTTCCACATCGGTGGCGTGGCGCAGGGTGGGCAACAGTCCTTCCTCGAAGCCAGCCAAGAGGGCAAGATCGAGTTCCGCAACACCAACCTGCTGGCCAATGTGGCCGGCGAAAACATCGTGGTTGGCCGGAACATGCAGATTGCCATCCTGGATGAGACCGGGGCAGAACGCGCCGCGCACAAGTTGACTTACGGGGCCAAGGTGCATGTCACCGACGGTCAGGCGGTCAAGCGTGGGACCAAGCTGTTCGAGTGGGATCCCTATACCCTGCCGATCATCGCCGAAAAGGGCGGTGTGGCGCGCTTTGTGGATCTGATCAGCGGCATCTCGGTGCGGGACGAAACCGACGAAGCGACAGGCATGACGCAGAAGATCGTAACCGATTGGCGTTCCGCGCCGAAAGGCAACGAACTGAAGCCCGAGGTCATCATCATGAACCCGGAAACGGGGGAACCGGTGCGCAACGACGCGGGCAATCCGATCACCTATCCGATGTCGGTGGACGCAATCCTTTCGGTGGAAGACGGTCAGGAACTGCGTCCGGGCGACGTGGTGGCCCGTATTCCGCGCGAAGGGGCCAAGACCAAGGACATCACCGGGGGTCTGCCGCGCGTGGCCGAACTGTTCGAAGCCCGCCGTCCGAAAGATCACGCGATCATCGCCGAAAGCGATGGCTATGTGCGCTTCGGCAAGGACTATAAGAACAAACGTCGGATCACGGTGGAACCCGTCGATGAAACGCTGACGCCGATGGAATACATGATCCCGAAAGGGAAACATATTCCGGTGCAGGAAGGCGACTTCGTCCAGAAGGGCGATTACATCATGGACGGCAACCCCGCGCCGCATGACATCCTGCGGATCATGGGGATCGAGGCCTTGGCCAACTACATGATCGACGAAGTGCAGGACGTTTATCGGCTGCAAGGCGTGAAGATCAACGACAAGCACATCGAAGTCATCGTGCGGCAGATGCTGCAAAAGTTCGAAGTGCTGGATTCGGGTGAAACCACGTTGCTGAAAGGCGAACAGGTCGAAAAGATCGAACTGGACGAGGAAAACGCCAAGGCACGGGCCCGTGGCCTGCGCGAGGCCAAGGCCGAGCCGGTTCTGCTGGGGATCACCAAGGCGTCGCTGCAAACCCGCAGCTTCATCTCGGCGGCCTCGTTCCAGGAAACGACGCGGGTGCTGACCGAAGCCTCGGTTCAAGGCAAGCGCGACAAACTTGTCGGTCTGAAAGAGAACGTGATCGTGGGCCGTCTGATCCCGGCAGGGACGGGTGGGGCCACTTCGCGGATCAAGAAGATCGCCACCGACCGCGATCAGACGGTGATCGACGCCCGCCGCTCCGAAGCCGAGGCGGCCGTGGCCTTGGCCGCGCCGATGGCGGTTTTTGAGGACGACGCTGATAGCGGGCTGGTGGAAACCGTGGAGAGCCGGGAAGAGTAAGCCCGGTTCCTACGCGGTGTATTGATCAGGTCCGGCAAGGCAACAGCCTTGCCGGACCTTTCCTTTGACCGCTATGCAGAAGGGCAGGGGGCAGCGAATGACCAAGCGATTGCAGGTTCTGGGACTATGCCGATTTTCCTATCTGGCGATCGGCGGCTTCAAACAGGCTCAGCCCAGCCTGGCCGCGCAGCGCGCATTTCTTTATGATCCAGCCCGTTTGGATCGGCGGTTCGGCTGGTTCACCCATGTTACGCTGCCAGCCCTGCGGGCACAAACCGACGCAGATTTCACCCTGATCGTGCTGACGGGCCGGGACTTCCCGCAATTTGACCGGTTGCGGGCGTTGGTTGCCGACATTCCCCAGATTCGTCTGGTGCAAGAAGACCCACTGCCGCACCGCGGTGTGTGCACCGCTGTTCTCCACGCGCAAATCGACGCTTTGGCCCAGGCCACAGCCCAGTTTCGTTTGGATGATGACGATGCTGTCGCCGTCGACTTCGTGGCGCGGCTTCGGCAGGACTATCGGGCTCTTGTTGACCCGTTGATGGCCGGCGCTGGCAAGGCTGTGGCCTTGGATTATTCATTCGGCATTACGCTGGATACTGGACAGACCGGGCATCTGATGTTGCATCCACAGATATCGCATCAGCATCCAGCGGCCTTGGCGCTATTTACCCCATCGGGTTTTCGCAATTCGGTGATGAGTTTCGCCCATCACAAACTCGGCCATTTCTTTCCGCTTCTGTCCCTAGCCGATCAGGTCATGTTTCTGCGGGGGCGGCATGCGGAAAACGACAGCCGCGATGCTGTGCGGGTTGGCACGCCAGTCGATCTGCCCGGTCCCCCCAAAAGGATCATGCGGGAAAGATTCGCCATCGATTTGGAAAAGCTTAGCCAAGAACTGGCCCGTCTCGCGCAATAGGACTTTCGCCGGGCAGGGCAGGCTGATAGGCCAAATCGGAATTGCAATGGCGTGAATCTCTTGTCCGACAATCTGCGTGGCATTCTCTTGATGAACCTGGCGATGCTGGTGTTCACACTGAACGATACGGCGATGAAGGCCGTGATGCAGACCATGCCGCTGTTCCAGGCGATCACCCTGCGCGGCATTGTCACCACAGCCGGGCTTCTGATCATGGCGCTTGTGATGCGTCAATTGGTTCTGCTGCCGCCCGGCCGTGACATGGGCATCATGACCCTGCGTACCGCAGCCGAGGTGGCCGCAACCCTCACCTTCTTGACCGCCTTGCAACATATGGATCTCGCCAATCTTTCGGCCATCATGCAGTCGCTGCCCTTGGTCGTGACTCTGGCCGCCGCTCTGATCTTCAAGGAACGAATCGGTTGGCGTCGCCTGTCGGCCATTCTTGTGGGGTTCGTGGGCGTCATCCTGATCATCCAACCCGGAACCTCTGGATTTACGGTCTGGTCGCTGCTCGGCCTGGCCTCAGTTCTGACGGTCATGGTCCGCGACCTGGCCGCGCGGGGCGTTTCGTCCGCGGTCCCTTCCCTTACAGTGGCTCTCTGGGCCTCGCTCGCTGTCACAATCATGGGCGGCATCGGCATTCTTTTCGAGCAACCCGTGGCCTTGACCGGCTGGAACGCCCTTTTGCTGCTGGCCGCAGCAGCCAATCTGATCATCGGCTATCTGACCGTTGTCATGGTCATGCGGGCAGGCGATATCGGCCTGATCGCGCCTTTCCGCTATATGTCCCTTATCTGGGCCCTGATTGCCGGATGGCTGCTCTTCAACAGCCTGCCCGATGCCTTGACCCTGATCGGGGCGACCATCGTTGTCGGCAGCGGCATCTTCACGCTTTTGCGCGAACGACATTTGAAACGCGCGGCCCGTGCATAGCGGCCTTGCCGCCCATCAGCGCATGTTGACAGTCCGACAGACTCACCCTATACGCCCCCCATCCCAAGGGGCAGGTCCGCCCGAACTTTGGGATCAGATTGCTTGATGTGGTCATGATCCGGGCCGAAATGCCCCGATCCTCTGGAATTCCACCGCACCGCCCCCGCCAAAGGGGCAGGCCGCGGTTTTATCGTTTTGCGATTCGCGCAAAGCGACGTCGAGAAGCAGTGCGCCCGGGGCCGGGTGCGAGTATTGACAGCGCCGATGGCGCAAAAGGGGTATGTGAATGCCGACGATCCAACAGCTTATCCGCAAGCCGCGGGAAGCCAACGTAAGAAAGTCCAAGTCGCAGCACTTGGAATCCTGCCCGCAAAAGCGTGGCGTCTGCACCCGCGTCTACACGACGACGCCGAAAAAGCCGAACTCCGCTATGCGGAAAGTGGCCAAGGTGCGCCTGACCAACGGTTTCGAGGTCATCAGCTACATTCCGGGCGAAAAGCACAACCTGCAAGAGCACTCGGTTGTTCTGATCCGCGGCGGCCGGGTAAAAGACCTTCCGGGCGTCCGCTACCACATCCTGCGCGGTGTGCTTGATACGCAAGGCGTCAAAGACCGTCGCCAGCGTCGTTCGAAATACGGCGCCAAGCGTCCGAAGTGAGGATTTAAGATATGTCTCGTCGTCACGCCGCCGAAAAGCGCGAAATTCTGCCCGATGCCAAGTATGGCGACCGGGTTCTGACCAAGTTCATGAACAACCTGATGCTGGACGGCAAAAAATCCGTCGCTGAAAGCATCGTCTATGGTGCGCTGGACCGTGTCCAGTCGCGTCTGAAGCGCGAACCGATCGAGTGCTTCCACGAAGCGCTGGACAATGTGAAGCCGTCACTTGAAGTGCGCTCGCGCCGTGTGGGCGGGGCCACCTATCAGGTTCCGGTCGAAGTGCGCGCCGAGCGCCGCGAGGCTCTGGCGATCCGCTGGCTGATCATCGCGGCCCGCAAGCGCAACGAAAACACCATGGAAGAGCGTCTGGCCGCCGAACTGTCGGATGCCGTGAACAACCGTGGTACCGCCGTGAAAAAGCGGGAAGACACCCACAAGATGGCCGATGCGAACAAAGCATTCAGCCACTATCGCTGGTAAGGGATTCCCAGAATGGCACGCGATTACCCACTGACGCGCTATCGGAACTTCGGGATCATTGCCCATATCGACGCGGGCAAAACCACCACGTCCGAACGCATCCTGTATTACACAGGCAAGTCCCACAAAATCGGCGAAGTGCATGATGGCGCTGCGACGATGGACTGGATGGAGCAAGAGCAAGAGCGCGGGATCACCATCACGTCGGCGGCAACGACGACGTTCTGGAACCGCACCGTTGACTCGGGCGCAACCGGTTCTGCGGCGGACAAGTTCCGCTTCAACATCATCGACACCCCCGGCCACGTCGATTTCACCATCGAAGTCGAACGTTCGCTGGCCGTTCTGGACGGTGCTGTCGTTCTGCTGGACGGCAACGCTGGCGTTGAGCCGCAGACCGAAACCGTCTGGCGTCAGGCCGACCGCTACAAGGTTCCGCGGATCGTCTTTGTCAACAAAATGGACAAGACGGGCGCTGACTTCCTGAAATGCGTTCGCATGATCAAGGACCGGACCGGTGCCAATGCCATGCCGATCGTTCTGCCCATCGGGGCCGAGGACAAGCTGGAAGGCATCATCGACCTGGTGACCATGGAAGAGTGGGTCTATCAGGGCGAAGATCTGGGTGCTTCCTGGGTTCGTCAGCCGATCCGTGCGGAACTCGTGGATGAAGCCCAGGAATGGCGCTTGAACCTCTTGGAAACCGCCGTCGGCCAAGACGATGCCGCGATGGAAGCCTATCTGGACGGCAAAGAGCCGACCGCCGAAGAACTGCGCGCGCTGATCCGCAAGGGGACGCTCGCCATTGACTTCATCCCGGTGATGGCTGGTTCCTCGTTCAAGAACAAAGGCGTTCAGCCCTTGCTCAACGCCGTGATCGACTATCTGCCCAGCCCGCTGGACGTCCCGGCTTACATGGGCTTTGCGCCGGGCGACGAGTCGGAAACCCGCAACATCGCCCGTTCGGCCGATGATGACCAACCCTTCTCGGGGCTGGCCTTCAAGATCATGAACGACCCCTTCGTCGGTTCCTTGACCTTTACCCGGATCTATTCGGGCAAGCTGGCCAAGGGCGATGCGATGCTGAACGCGACCAAGCAGCGCAAAGAGCGCGTTGGCCGTATGATGATGATGCACGCCATCGAGCGTGAAGAAATCACCGAAGCTTTTGCAGGCGACATCATCGCCTTGGGCGGTCTGAAGGAAACGACGACCGGTGACACGCTTTGCGATCCGGCAGCGCCTGTTGTTCTGGAAACCATGACCTTCCCGGTCCCGGTGATCGAGATCGCGGTCGAGCCGAAAACCAAAGCTGACCAAGAAAAGATGGGCATCGCTTTGGCCCGTCTGGCAGCAGAAGACCCGTCCTTCCGCGTCGAAACCGATCTGGAATCGGGCCAGACCATCATGAAGGGCATGGGCGAACTTCACCTCGATATCCTGGTTGACCGGATGCGTCGTGAGTTCAAGGTCGAGGCCAATATCGGTCAGCCGCAGGTGGCTTATCGCGAAACGATCTCGCGCGAGCATGAAATCGACTATACGCACAAGAAACAAACCGGTGGTACCGGCCAGTTCGCGCGCGTCAAGTTGGTGATCTCGCCGACGGAACCGGGCGAAGGCTATTCGTTCGAATCCAAGATCGTGGGCGGTGCGGTGCCGAAGGAATACATTCCTGGCGTCGAAAAAGGCATCAAGTCGGTCATGGACTCGGGTCCTTTGGCAGGCTTCCCGGTGATCGACTTCAAAGTGGCCCTGATCGACGGCGCATTCCACGACGTTGACTCCTCGGTGCTGGCTTTTGAAATCGCTTCGCGGGCTGCAATGCGCGATGGTCTGAAAAAGGCCGGCGCAAAGCTGCTGGAACCGATCATGAAAGTCGAAGTGGTGACCCCGGAAGAATACACCGGCGGCGTCATCGGCGACCTGACCTCGCGTCGGGGCATGATCAACGGCCAGGACAGCCGCGGCAACGCGAACGTCATCGCCGCTATGGTCCCGCTGGCCAACATGTTCGGCTATATCAACACGCTGCGCTCGATGACCTCGGGCCGTGCTGTGTTCTCGATGGAGTTCGACCATTACGACACCGTTCCGGACAACCTGAGCCAGGAAATCCAGAAGAAATACGCATAACCGGTGCGGCGGGGATCACCCCGCCCTACCACCCCGTAGGGTGGGCCCAAGCCCACCGCAACCGAACGAACAGGAGATGCCATCATGGCGAAGGCAAAGTTTGAACGCACGAAACCGCATGTGAACATCGGGACGATTGGTCA
>NZ_BMYJ01000006.1:0-116518 GCF_014652215.1 Neogemmobacter tilapiae
CACAGTCCTCAAACGAGGATCAAAATGGACCCCCACCGCAATCTGAACACGGTTGCTACCTTATGTTCTGGTCTATCAGGTTAGCCCAACGGATGTCACACTCGTCGCCGTCTTTCACGCATCGCGCAATTTGGTCCAAGCGATGAAAGATCGCTTTGGCGAAAGCCGATAGCGCTTATCCCCAGAATTTCGCTTTCCTGACCGCCCAAACCGCGTTACTCTGCCACGCACGACCGGGAAAACCCGGCGCAAGGCAGAGCAGGCACAAGACAGGCGGTTTCCCATGACTGAGATGGTCTATGGCTCCATGCCCGCAAGGGTGGGCGAGCCACTGTTGTCACGTTGGTGGCGCACGGTCGACAAATGGACACTTTCCGCCGTCATCGCCCTTTCGGGAATCGGCCTTTTGCTGGGCCTTGCCGCCTCGGTCCCCTTGGCCAGCCGCAACGGCCTTGATCCCTTTTACTACGTCGAACGTCAGGCCTTTTTCGGCGGTCTGGCGCTGGTCACGATGCTGATCTGTTCCATGCTGCCCCCGCAAGCCATCCGCCGCTTGGGCATTCTTGGCTTCGCCGCGGCCTTTGTCGCACTCGCCATGCTGCCCATTGCGGGCACTGACTTTGGCAAGGGCGCCGTGCGCTGGTTTTCCTTTGGTTTCGCCTCGGTTCAGCCGTCCGAATTCCTGAAGCCCGGTTTCATCGTCTTGACCGCTTGGCTCATGGCCGCCAGCTTTGACATCAACGGGCCGCCGGGCAAGATGATCAGCTTTCTGATCACCCTGGTCATCGTCGGCTTTCTGGCCATGCAGCCCGATTTCGGCCAGTCGATGCTGGTCCTGTTCGGTTGGGGCGTTGTCTATTTCGTCGCCGGGGCACCCTTCCTGCTGATCATCGTGGTGGTGGGGCTGGTTGGTCTGGGTGGCATCTTTGCCTACTCCAATTCCGAACACTTTGCCCGCCGGATCGACGGCTTCCTGTCGCCCGATGTCGATCCACGCACGCAGATTGGCTATGCCACCAATGCCATCCAAGAAGGGGGGTTCTTCGGTGTGGGTGTGGGCGAAGGCCAAGTGAAATGGGCGCTGCCCGATGCCCATACCGATTTCATCATCGCCGTCGCAGCCGAAGAATATGGCCTGCTGATGGTGCTGGTCATCCTGTCGCTTTACGGGTTGATCGTCGTGCGGTCGCTGTTTCTGTTGCTGCGCGAACGCGATCCGTTTGTGCGCTTGGCGGGATCGGGCCTTGCCTGTATCTTTGCTGTGCAGGCGATGATCAACATGGGCGTTGCGGTGCGTCTGCTGCCTGCCAAGGGTATGACCTTGCCCTTTGTCAGCTATGGTGGCTCTTCGGTTATTGCGGCTGGCATCACTGTGGGAATGCTGCTCGCCCTGACGCGGCAAAGGCCGCAGGGCGAAATGGCGGATTACCTGAAAGGACGTGGGCGCTGATGGCCGAACCTTTGCTTCTGATCGCGGCGGGCGGCACCGGCGGGCATATGTTCCCGGCGCAGGCCTTGGCCGAGGCAATGGTCGCCCAAGGCTGGCGCGTAAAACTGTCCACCGATGCGCGGGGGGCGCGCTATGCCGGGGGCTTTCCCACGGCGGTGACCATCGAACAGGTGTCGTCGGCCAGCTTTGCCCAGGGCGGGTTGCTTTCGAAACTGCTCGTCCCCTTCCGCATCATGGGCGGGGTGATGGGGGCAGCCCTGTCCTTCTGGCGCGACAGGCCCGCCGTTGTGGTGGGCTTTGGCGGCTATCCGACCATTCCGGCACTCGGCGCGGCCACGCTGCTGCGCCTGCCGCGGATGATCCATGAACAGAACGGCGTGCTGGGCAAGGTCAACACCCGTTTTGCGGCCCGTGTGAACAAGGTCGCTTGCGGCACTTGGCCCACCGCCTTGCCGCAGGGGGTAACAGGCGAACATGTCGGCAATCCGGTGCGCGCCGCCGTTCTGGAACGCGCCGCTGCCCCCTATATCGCACCGGGCGATTACCCGATGGAAATCATGGTGATCGGCGGCTCGCAAGGCGCGCGCGTCCTGTCCGATGTCGTGCCCGGTGCCATTGCCGCCTTGCCGGATGCCATGAAGCGCTATGTCCGCGTGGCCCATCAGGCGCGTGAGGAAGACGTGGCCCGCGTGCGCGAAACCTATGACGCAGCTGGCGTCCGGGCCGAGGTGGAAACCTTCTTCACCGACATCCCCAAACGCTTTTCCGAGGCGCAGTTGGTGATCGCCCGCGCCGGGGCCTCGACCCTTGCCGAATTGACCGTCATTGGTCGCCCCTCGATTCTGATCCCCTATGCGGCAGCCACGGGCGACCATCAAACAGCGAATGCCAAAGGGCTGGTCGAAGGCGGTGCGGCCGTGATGCTGGCCGAGGGCGGGCTTGACTCCCAAACCCTTTCGGGGGCAATCGCGGGCGTTCTGTCCGATCCGAAACGGGCAAATGCAATGTCCTTGGCCGCTTTGGCCCTGGGGCGCAAGGATGCGACGGACCGGCTGGTGGGGCTGGTCCTGCAATTGGCAGGGAAAAGCGATGAACGCCGCGACCAAACTTCCGCTTGAACTGGGCCCGATCCATTTTGTCGGCATCGGCGGCATCGGCATGTCCGGTATAGCCGAGGTTCTGATGACCCACGGCTACCGCGTGCAGGGGTCGGATGCGAAAGCCTCCAAGATCACCGACCGTCTGGTGCAACTGGGCGCCACCTTCTTTGAAGGCCAGCGCGCCGAGAATATCGGGGATGCCGCCGTCGTCGTGATCTCCAGCGCCATCAAAAAGGGCAATCCTGAACTGGAAGAGGCCCGCCGCAAGAAACTGCCGGTCGTCCGCCGCGCCGAAATGCTGGCCGAACTGATGCGGATGCGGTCCAACATCGCCATCGCAGGCACCCACGGCAAAACCACCACCACCACGATGGTTGCCACCCTGCTGGATAAGGGCGGCCTCGACCCGACCGTGATCAACGGGGGGATCATCCACGCCTATGGCTCCAACGCCCGCGCCGGGGCAGGGGAGTGGATGGTGGTCGAGGCCGACGAATCCGACGGTTCCTTCAACCGCCTTCCCGCGACCATCGCCATCGTCACGAACATCGACCCCGAGCATATGGAACATTGGGGCACCATCGAAAACCTGCGCAAAGGTTTCCTCGATTTCGTGTCTAACATCCCCTTCTACGGCCTCGCCGTCTGCTGCACCGACCACCCCGAGGTGCAGGCGCTGGTGGGCCGTGTTGCCGACCGCCGCGTTGTGACCTTTGGCTTCAACGCGCAGGCCGATGTGCGGGCCGTCAACCTGACCTATGAAAATGGCGTCGCCCATTTCGATGTCGCCCTTCAGGGCGAAGGCGATGACAGCGTCATCAAAGACTGCACCCTGCCCATGCCCGGCGATCACAATGTATCGAACGCCTTGTCTGCCATCGCCGTCGCCCGCCACCTGGGCATGAAAAAGGATGAAATCCGTGAGGCTTTGGCCGGGTTCGCCGGCGTCAACCGCCGCTTTACCAAAGTGGCCGAAGTGAATGGCGTCACCATCATCGACGACTACGGCCACCATCCGGTGGAAATCGCCGCCGTCCTGCGGGCCGCGCGCCAAGCGACCAAGGGCCGCGTCATCGCCGTTCACCAACCCCACCGCTATTCCCGCCTGTCCAAACTGTTCGACGACTTCTGCACCTGCTTTAATGAGGCTGATGTCGTCGCCATCGCCGAGGTTTACGCCGCAGGCGAAGACCCCATTCCCGGTGCCAGCCGCGATGATCTGGTGGCGGGGCTCATTGCCCACGGCCACCGCC
This sequence comes from Neogemmobacter tilapiae, assembly GCF_014652215.1. Lineage (GTDB taxonomy): Bacteria > Pseudomonadota > Alphaproteobacteria > Rhodobacterales > Rhodobacteraceae > Neogemmobacter > Neogemmobacter tilapiae. The sequence goes on from NZ_BMYJ01000006.1 coordinate 3,804, forward strand.
ACGCCCGCGCCCTTTTGGACGAAGGCGATCTTGCCCGCCTTGTCCGCGAACAAGCCCGCCCCGGCGATATGGTCGTCTGTTTGGGCGCGGGTACCATCTCGGCCTGGGCCAACAACCTGCCCGCCAAACTCATGGGCCAAGCTGCATGAGCTGGCCCGTCATCGCCGCGATCGTCTGGGTTCTGGCCGCAGCGGTGACCGCCCTTCTGCCCTACAAACGTCAATTCCCGCCAGGGATCATATTGCTTTTCCTCGCGCCCTTGCTCATCGCTTGGCTGGCCTTGGAACACGGCCCCATTGTCGGTCTTGCCGCGCTTGCCGCCTTTGCCAGCATGTTCCGCAATCCTCTCATCTATTTCTGGCGCAAATGGCAGGGACTGCCCGCCCAACGCCATGAACAGCCCCCGCAAGAGCCGCAGCCATGACCGCGCCACTGATCCTGACCTGCCTCTGGTTCATTTCGGCCAATGTCATCGCCATGCTGCCCACCCGCGATCATCATTGGCGCGCGGCCTATATTCTGATCGGCGTCGGCATCCCGCTCTTGGGCTGGCTTACGTGGGAACAGGGCCCCATCCTTGGCCTTCTTGTGCTGGCAGCCGGGGCCAGCATCCTGCGTTGGCCTGTCATCTTTCTATGGCGCCGGATGCGGCGGTTGCTCGGCTGGGGGCCGTCCCATCATGGATGAAATGCCGCTGATCTATTTTGGGACGCTTATGGTCTCTATTGCGGCCATGGCTTTGGGCGCTTGGGCCACCGGCTGGAACAAAGGGCGTTGGGCCTTTTATGCCGCCATAGGCTTGATCCTCTTTGGGGCAGGGGCGTTTCTTCTTGGCTATGATCTGGCCAACCAAATCGGCCTCAGCTTCATGGCAGCGGCCTTTGTCTGTTTCTTCTTGGCCGGCGGCTTGCTTTTCGGTCTCGCATCCGCTTGGGCTGTCCGCCGCTTGCGCAGGCCCTAGCCCCGCGCTAGTCAGCCTTATGACCCAAGAACTTCCCTCTGTTCGCGGCACCCTCACGCCGCATCGCCCCTTGGCTGATCTCACCTGGCTGCGTGTCGGTGGCCCGGCGGACTGGCTGTTCCAACCCGCCGATTTGCAGGATCTTGCGGATTTCCTGGCCGCCTTGGACCCCGCCATCGCCGTCTTTCCAATGGGCGTTGGTTCAAACCTCATCATCCGCGATGGTGGCCTGCGCGCTGTCGTCATCCGTCTGGGCCGTGGCTTCAATGCCATCGAACCCCATGACACCACCCTCACCGCCGGGGCCGCCGCGCTGGATGCCCATGTCGCCCGCAAGGCCGCCGAGGCTGGGCTTGACCTCACCTTCCTGCGCACCATTCCCGGCAGCATCGGCGGCGCTGTCCGCATGAACGCCGGTTGCTATGGCAGCTACACCGCCGACCATCTGGAAAGCATCCAGATCGTCACCCGCCAAGGCCTGATCGAAACCCTGCCCGCATCGGCCCTAAACCTGCGCTACCGCCAATCCGACCTGCCCGAAGGTTCCGTCATCACCAGCGCAACCTTCCGCGCCGCCAAAGGCGATCCTGCCGCACTTGAGGCGAAAATGGCCGATCAACTGGCCAAACGCGACGCCAGCCAGCCCACCAAGGAACGCTCTGCTGGCTCCACCTTCCGCAATCCGGTGGGCTATTCTTCGACCGGCAAAGCCGACGACACCCATGATCTCAAGGCCTGGAAGGTTATCGACGACGCCGGAATGCGCGGCGCGCGGCGGGGCGGCGCGCAGATGTCGGAAATGCATTCCAACTTTCTGATCAACGCCGGCGGGGCCACGGCGGCCGATCTGGAAGGTCTGGGCGAAGAAGTGCGAAAAAAGGTGTTCCATTCCAGCGGGATCACGTTAGAATGGGAAATCATGCGCGTCGGTGAACCGGCGGCAGAAAATAAGTAACCGGACCAAAGAGTCCGGGGAATGAGGCGAAGATGGCGGGCGCATCGAGCAGGATGCCTCGTGTTGCGGTTCTGATGGGGGGGCTTTCCGCGGAGCGGGAGGTTTCTTTGTCAACAGGGCGTGAATGCGCCCGGGCGCTGCGTGAGGCGGGGTATGATCAGGTGATCGAGGTCGATTGTGGCCGCGATCTGCCCGCACGTCTGGCCGAAATCCAACCCGATGTCTGCTTCAACGCTCTGCATGGCCGCTGGGGCGAAGATGGCGTTGTGCAGGGACTGCTGGAATGGATGGGCATTCCCTACACGCATTCCGGCGTTCTGGCCTCGGCCTTGGCGCTGGACAAAGAGAAAACCAAAACCGCCTACCGCGCGGCGGGCCTTCCCGTCGTCGAAAGCCTCATCGCCACCCGCGAAGAGGTTGAGGCCGCCCATGTCATGCCCGCGCCCTATGTCGTCAAGCCGGTGAACGAAGGGTCGTCCGTCGGCATCTACATCGTCCGCGAAGGCAGCAATGCGCCCCGCCTGGCCACCTCCATGCCCGCGCAGGTCATGGTCGAAACCTATGTGCCGGGCCGTGAACTCACCGTCACCGTCATGGGCGACCGCGCCCTTTGCGTGACCGATATCCTCACAGATGGTTGGTATGATTATGACGCGAAATACGCCCCCGGCGGGTCGCGTCATGTGATCCCCGCTGAATTGCCCGCCGAAATCACCCAGGCCTGCATGGATTATGCCCTGAAGGCCCATCAGATTCTTGGCTGCCGGGGCATTTCCCGCACCGATTTTCGCTGGGACGAAACCCGCGGCCTTGCCGGCCTGATCCTGCTGGAAACCAACACCCAGCCCGGCATGACGCCTACCAGCCTTGCCCCCGAACAGGCGGCGCATATGGGCGTGCCCTTTCCCCAGCTTTGTGATTGGTTGGTAAAGGACGCGTCATGCGGTCGCTGAACCCTTTCCGCAAAGCCGCCCCCGAGCCGGGCCTGCGCCGTGACCCGGCCCCTTCGCGTTGGGCCTACCGGATGGAACGGCTGTGGCTGACCCCCTTGTTTCGCGCCCTGATGCGCGTGGGCCTGCCCGCTTTTGTCGTCACCCTTTCGGTTGGCCTTTACCTGAATGATGAAACCCGCCGTCAAGGCTTGGTTCAGGGCTGGGACAATCTGGTGAACAAGGTCGAACAGCGCCCCGAATTCATGGTCACGCTGATGGAAGTCGAAGGCGCGAATGCCGCCCTTGCCGATGCCGTCCGCGACATCGCCGCCCTTGACCTGCCGAAATCCAGTTTCGAAATCGACCTGCCCGCCACCCAAGCCCTGATCGAACAACTTGACGCCGTCGCCCATGCCGATCTGCGCATTCGCGGCGGCGGGGTTCTGCAAGTCACCGTCACCGAACGCGAACCCGCCATCATCTGGCGCCGCGACCCCGCCGAAGGGGAAACGGGCCTTGATCTGCTGGACAAAACCGGCCGCCGTGTCGCCATGATCCTGTCGCGCAAAGACCGCCCAGACCTGCCGCTGATCGCAGGGCAGGGCGCTGATGAGGTGGTGGCCGAAGCGATGGATCTGCTGGCCGCCGCCGAACCGCATCTGGGCACCCGCCTGCGCGGTCTGGTGCGCATGGGCGAACGCCGCTGGGATGTCGTCCTTGACCGCGACCAGCGCATCCTTTTGCCCGAACATGACCCGCTCGCCGCCCTGAACCAATTGATCGCCATGGATCAGCGCGAACGCCTGCTCGCCCGTGACATTTTAGCCGTGGATCTGCGTCTGGCCGTCCGCCCGACCATCCGCCTGACCCCCCGTGCCCTGGCCCAATTGCGGGGCGAACAGGGCCTTGTGACCGTGGAGAATGAATTATGACCGATCTCTACCAAACCCAACGCGCCATGCGTCACCTGCGCCGCGCCGCCATCCAACGCGGTGTCGTCGCCATTCTCGACGTCGGCTCCTCCAAGATCACCTGCCTTGTCCTGCGCTTTGACGGCCCCGACGCCCTGCGTGAGGCCGATGGCGTCGGATCCATGGCCGGTCAATCCGCTTTCCGCATCATCGGGGCCGCGACCACCCGCTCGCGCGGGGTGGCCTTTGGCGAAATCGCTGTCATGGGCGAAACCGAACGCGCCATCCGCACCGCCGTTCAGGCCGCGCAGAAAATGGCCAAGGTCCGCGTTGATCATGTCATCGCCTCTTTCTCGGGGGCGGAACCGCGCAGCTATGGCTTGGCCGGTGACATGGAACTCGCCGACCGCGTTGTGACCGAACAAGATGTCGCCCGCGTTCTCGCCGCCTGCGACATGCCCGACATCGGCGATGGCCGCGATGTGCTGCACGCCCAGCCCGTCAATTTTGCCATCGACCACCGCACCGGTCTGGGTGACCCCCGTGGCCAGATCGGCAACCGTCTGGCCTGCGACATGCACCTCTTGACCGTCGACAATTCCGCCGTCCAAAACCTTGTCCATTGCGTCAACCGCTGTGACCTTGAACTCGCCGGCATCGCCTCCTCGGCCTATGTCTCGGGCATTTCTTCGCTGGTCGAGGATGAACAGGAACTGGGTGCCGCCTGCGTCGATCTCGGTGGCGGCTCCTCGGGCATTTCCATCTTCATCAAACGCCACATGATCTATGCCGACTCGGTTCGCATGGGCGGCGATCACATCACATCGGATATTTCCAAAGGCCTCCACATCCCCTTGGCCCTTGCCGAAAAGATCAAGGTCAAACACGGCGGCGTTCAGGCCACCGGCATGGACGACCGTGAGATGATCGAGATCGAATCCGAAAGTGGCGACTGGGACAAGGACCGCCGCATGGTCAGCCGCACCGACCTGATCGGCATCATGCGCCCCCGGGTCGAGGAAATTCTGGAAGAGGTCCGCGCCCGGCTGGATGCCGCAGGCTTTGACCATCTGCCCAGCCAGCAGATCGTTCTGACCGGCGGCGGCAGCCAGATCCCCGGCTTGGACGGCCTCGCCACCCGCATCCTCGGCCAGCGCGTGCGCTTGGGCCGTCCCCTGCGCGTGCAGGGTCTGCCCCAGGCCGTCACCGGCCCCGCCTTTTCGGCGGCGGTGGGGCTTTGCCTCTTTGCAGCCCATCCCCAAGACGAATGGTGGGACTTTGAGACCCCCGCCGAACGCTATCCGGCCCGGTCGCTCAAACGCGCCTTCCGCTGGTTCAAGGACAACTGGTAAGCCCCGCATCTGGTAGATTGGGGCGAAATCCCGCTGAAATGGTCACAATCGGGGCCATATCTGGTGGAAAGATTGAATATTTTACGTGACCACAGGCGAAACTGTGGGTAAACTTGCGGATAACTCGGTGCAAATCAGATCAATCGCCTTCGGGACAGGGGGCAAAACGCACCAATTGCGGCAAAAGAACAAAAGGCAGGCGGAACAGTCATGACACTCAATCTGATGATGAATTCGACGCAGGAAGACCTGAAGCCGCGCATCACCGTCTTTGGTGTCGGCGGGGCAGGGGGCAACGCCGTCAACAACATGATCGAGAAAGAGCTGGAGGGGGTCGAATTCGTCGTCGCGAACACCGACGCGCAGGCCCTGCAATCCAGCCGCGCCGGGGCCCGCATCCAGATGGGTTTGAAAGTGACCGAAGGTCTGGGTGCTGGGGCCAAGCCCACCGTGGGGGCCGCCGCCGCCGAAGAAACCATCGAAGAAATCATCGACCATCTGGCCGGCGCGCATATGTGCTTTATCACCGCTGGCATGGGCGGCGGCACCGGCACCGGTGCGGCCCCGATCATTGCGCAAGCCGCGCGTGAACTGGGTGTTCTGACCGTCGGCGTCGTGACCAAGCCCTTCCAGTTCGAAGGCAACAAGCGGATGAAACAGGCCGAAGAGGGCATCGAAGCCCTGCAAAAGGTCGTTGATACGCTGATCATCATCCCGAACCAGAACCTCTTCCGTCTGGCCAACGAACGCACCACCTTTACCGAAGCCTTCGCCATGGCCGATGACGTTCTGTATCAAGGCGTCAAAGGTGTGACCGACCTCATGGTCCGCCCCGGCCTGATCAACCTCGACTTTGCCGATGTTCGCGCCGTGATGGACGAAATGGGCAAGGCCATGATGGGCACGGGCGAAGCCGCAGGCGACAACCGCGCCATCCAGGCCGCCGAAAAGGCCATCGCCAACCCGCTGCTGGACGAAATCAGCCTCAACGGCGCCAAGGGCGTGCTGATCAACATCACCGGTGGCTATGACCTGACCCTGTTCGAACTGGACGAAGCGGCCAATATCATCCGCGAAAAGGTCGATCCCGACGCCAACATCATCGTCGGCTCCACCCTCGACACCAGCATGGAAGGCGCGATCCGCGTTTCGGTCGTGGCCACCGGCATCGACGTCTCGGCCGCCAACCGCGCAGAAACCCCGGTCGGTCGTCGTGCGGCCCCCGTTTCGGCCCCGATCGCAGCCCCCGTGGCCGCCCCGGTCGCCGCAGCCCCGCTGCAATTGCAGGCCGAAGAACCGGCTACCAACCTGTTTGACGATCTGGATGAGGTTCCGGCCTTTGTCAGCCAGCATGATGCCGATGACGACATGATGGACGAAGACATGCCGCCGCCGGCTTACCGCGCCCAAGGCAATGCCGCCGTCGCCCCGCAGCCCGTGATGCAGCCGCGTGCGGCTGCCCCGGCGCTGGATGATGATCCGGCCGCCTTCATGGCACCGCGTCCGCGCACCACCGCCGGCCAACCCTCGCCCGAAACGCTGGCCCGCTTGCAGGCCGCTGTGAACAAGGCACCGGGGGCACAACGCGCCGCCGCAGCCCCCGCGCCGCAAGCGCAGGTCGCCCGTCCGGCCCAAGCCGCGCCCATGCCGCAAGCCGCCAAGCCCGGTGTGGATCGTGCCCGTTTCGGCATCGGCTCGCTTTTGAACCGTATGACCGGCAGCGCGGCTGAGGGGGGCGAGCGTATGGCCCCCGCACAGCGTATCCAGCCGCAAGTCACAGCCTTTGATGATGAACCCGACATGACCAGCGATCAGGAACGGATCGAAATTCCGGCCTTCCTGCGTCGTCAGGCCAACTGATCCTTCATCACAATTCACAAAGAAAAGCCCGGTCCGCCGGGCTTTTTTGTGCCCTGATATCATGGTGTTAACCTTGCATTGGCAAAAAGCCGCAGGCCTGTTTCAGCGCTGTTACAAGCGGTCACAAAGCGTGAGTTGTGAAAACAACCCCCGCGCCCTAGTTAAAATCCAACCGATTGCAGGCGCAGAATCTGGGCGTTTGCGGGATCCATGGATGACAAGGCAGGCAAAGCCCGTGCAAGGCACTCTGAAATCCGACGTGAAATTTGTGGGCGTAGGCCTGCACTCCGGCGCAGCGGTCCGTATGGTTGTCAAACCGGCGGCGGTGAATTCCGGCATCTGGTTCCGCCGCACCGACCTTCCCGCGCGTGAGGCGATGATCGCCGCCCGTTGGGATACGGTGCAACCCTCGCGCCTTTGCACCCTGATCGCCAATGAACAGGGTGCCACCGTCTCGACCATCGAACATGTCATGGCGGCGCTGGCCGGTTGCGCCATCCACAACGCCGTGATCGACATCGACGGGCCCGAGGTTCCGATCCTTGATGGTTCCGCCGTGCCCTTCGTCCGCGCCTTCATCGACGCGGGCATCGTCGCCCAATCCGAACCCGTCCGCGCCATTCGCGTGTTGATGCCGATTGAGGTGACGGAAGGTGAGGCTGTGGCCCGGCTTGAGCCTTCGGACATGCTGGAAATCGACTTCCAGATCAATTTCCCCGATGCCGCCATCGGCGATCAGGCGCTGCATCTGAACATGTCGAATGGCACCTTTGTCCGCGAACTGTCCGACAGCCGCACCTTCTGCCGCCAGTCCGATGTCGATGCCATGCGCGAACGTGGCCTCGCGTTGGGCGGCACGCTGGAAAATGCGGTGGTCGTCGAAGGTGACCGCGTTCTTTCCCCCGGCGGTCTGCGTCTGGCCGATGAACCCGTCCGCCACAAGATGCTCGATGCCTTGGGCGATCTGGCCTTGGCCGGTGCCCCCATTCTGGGCCGTTACACCGGCATTCGCGCCGGTCACGCCATGACCAACCGCCTGCTGCGCGCCCTCTTTGCGCGGCCCGAGGCTTGGGTTCTGGTCGAATGCGGCAATCAGACCGGCATGAAATTGCCGGGCGTGGGCGTCTTGCGCTCGGATATTCCGGTCTTCCGCTGAACGCTTGGCCCCTTGGGCCAGGCCCCGCACAGAAATCTGAACAGTCAATTCCGCGAAAGGCGTTTTGCGCCCCGGATTTTTCTGTGCTAGGAAGTGGCGAACACAGACGGCGGACCCCTGTTCGCCTTGAAAAGAGCGATAAATTTGCGGGCGGCAGGTCTTCACATGGCGGGCAAAAAGCGAACGGCGCGGATCTTGGGCGCGGTGACTTTGGCCCTGTTTCTGGCGGCCTGCGGTGGCGGCACACCCAAAGAACTGCCGCTGGAAAATTACACGCCCGAACAGATCTACAAACGTGGCGAGTATGAGCTTGAGGTCAGCAAAGACCCCGAAGGCGCCCTGCGCTATTTCACCGAGGTAGAGCGGCTTTACCCCTACACCGAATGGTCGAAACGCGCCCTGATCATGCAGGCCTTCACCTATCACGAGAATAAGGAATACGAAGACGCCCGTGCCGCGGCCCAGCGTTTCCTTGATTTCTACCCCGGTGACAAAGACGCGCCTTACGCGAAATTCCTGCTGGCCCTGTCCTACTATGACCAGATTGACGAGGTGGGCCGCGACCAAGGCCTGACCTTCCAGGCGCTCATCGCCCTGCGCGACGTGATCGAGGAATACCCCGAAAGCGACTACGCCAAATCGGCGATGCTGAAATTCGACATGGCCTTCGACCATCTGGCCGCCAAAGAAATGGAAATCGGCCGTTACTACCTCAAAGGCAAGCATTACACGGCGGCGATCAACCGTTTCCGCGTGGTGGTCGAAGATTTCCAGACGACGACCCACACCGCCGAGGCGCTGCACCGTCTGGTGGAAAGCTATCTCGCCCTCGGCCTGACGGATGAGGCGCAGACGGCTGGGGCCGTCTTGGGCTACAACTATCAGTCCAGCCCCTTCTACGATGACACCTTCCGCCTCTTGAAGGGCCAAGGCCTTGCGCCCGAGGCCAAGGGTGACAACTGGCTGAACACCGTCTATCGCCAGATGATCAAAGGCGAATGGCTGTAAGGGCGGATGGGTCATTGATCCATCCGACGGGGGCATTCCGTGCTGCGTCTGCTTGACATCCGCGACATGCTGATCATCGCCCGGCAGGAAATAGCCTTCCAGCCGGGGTTGAACGTGCTGACCGGCGAGACCGGCGCGGGCAAGTCGATCTTGTTGGATTCCTTGGGCTTTGTCTTGGGCTGGCGGGGTCGGACCGATCTGGTGCGCCAAGGCGCTGACCGGGGCGAGGTGACCGCCGTCTTTGAACTTGGCCCAGACCACGCCGCCCGCGCTGTGCTCGATGAGGCCGGGCTTGAGGCCGATGATGAACTCGTCCTGCGCCGCGTCGCTTGGCCTGATGGGCGGCGTCAGGCCTATGTCAACGACCGCCGCGCCGGGGTGGAACTCTTGCGCGAACTGGGCGAAACCCTTGTCGAACTCCACGGCCAGCACGATGACCGTGGCCTTCTGAACCCCCGCGGCCACCGCGCCTTGCTGGATGAATTCGCGGGCCTCGACCTTGCCCCCCTCCGCGCCGCCTGGACCGCTTGGGCCGCTGCCGGGCAAGCCGTAGAAACCGCCGAATCCGCCCTCGACGCCGCCCGCAAGGAAGAGGATTTCCTCCGCCATGCCGTCGCCGAACTGGACAAACTCCGCCCCGAACCGGGCGAAGAGGCCAAGCTCGACGCCCAACGCCGCCTCATGCAGGGGGCCGAACGCATCCGCGCCGACATCGCCCGCGCCCATCAGGCGCTTTCCGCCGAAGGGGCCGAAGGCCTGATGATCGACGCCCGCCGCTGGCTGGACGGGGCCGCCGCGCAGGCCGATGGCCGTCTCGACACGCCCTTGGCCGCCCTAGAACGCGCCATCACCGAATTGGGTGAGGCCGCCGATGGTGTCGAACGCTGCCTTGAAGCGCTGGATTTCGACCCCCGCGCGTTAGAGGCGACCGAAGAACGCCTTTTCGCCATCCGCGCCTTGGCCCGCAAACATGGCATCGCGCCCGACGATCTGGGCAACTTTGCCAACGACCTGCGGACCAAATTGGCCGCCGTCGATGACGGGGCCAAGGGTATCGACCGCCTGCGTCAGGCCGAAGCCGCCGCCCGCACCGCTTGGCAGGCCTTGGCCGATCAGGCCCGCGCCACCCGCAGCAAAGCCGCCGAAAGGCTGGACCACGCGATGGCTCAGGAACTCGCGCCCCTGAAAATGGAACGCGCCCTGTTCCAGACCGTGCTTTCCTCCGCCGAACCCGGCCCCGAAGGCCAGGATCAGATCACCTTCACCGTCGCCACCAACCCCGGTGCCCCCGCCGGGGCCTTGAACAAAATCGCCAGCGGTGGCGAACTGTCCCGCTTTCTGCTCGCCCTCAAGGTCTGCCTCACGCGCGGCAATGCGGGCCTGACTCTGATCTTTGATGAAATCGACCGGGGCGTCGGTGGCGCCACCGCCGATGCCGTCGGCCGCCGCTTGCAGGCCATCGCCGATGGCGCACAGGTTCTGGTCGTCACCCATTCCCCCCAAGTCGCCGCCCGTGGCGCGCATCACTGGCGCGTGGAAAAGCGGGTGGAAGGTGACATGACCCGCTCTGCCGTGGTCGGCCTTGGCGCAGACCAGCGCATCGAGGAAATCGCCCGCATGCTGGCCGGCGACCGGATTACGGAGGCGGCACGTCAGGCGGCACAGGCCCTGATCGAGGGGTAATTGCCCCCACCCCATCCCTCCCCACAAGGGGGAAGGGGCCGCGGTAGTCATAAGTCGTAAGTATCGTTCAGGGTTTCATCCCTCCCCCTGTGGGAGGGGATGGGGGAGGGGGCAACGGCACCAACACTCAAAACAAATCCAGCTGCCGCGCATCCGCCCCCGGCACCCGGAACAGATCGCAGCGCAAGGCCACCACGCCCCGCCCCAGACCCAACCTGGCCCGCGCCTTTTCCATCCGCTGCCGGTGCAGATCCGCCCAGATTCCCGTGCCCGTCATTCGCGTGCCAAAGGCCGGATCATAATCCTGCCCCCCATGCAAATCCCGTACCCGTGCCATCACCCGCGCCGCCCGGTCCGGAAACCGCGCCTCCACCCAATCGCGGAACAGGCCCGACACCTCCAGCGGCAGGCGCAGCATGATCGACGTGGCCGATCCTGCCCCCGCTGCCTTTGCCGCCTCTAGAATCGCTTCCAACTCATGATCCGTCAGCCCCGGCACCATGGGCGACACCTGCACCCGCACCGGAATCCCCGCCTCGGCCAGCCGCCGGATCACCGCCAAACGCCGCGCCGGGGCAGGGGCCCTCGGCTCCATCGCCCGCGCCAACCCCGCATCCAGCGTCGTCACCGAAACCGCCACGGCCGCCAGTCCCTTGGCGGCCATCGGGGCCAACAGATCAAGGTCACGCTCCACCAGCGTTCCCCGCGTTGTCACTGTCACCGGATGATCGCAGTCGTGCAGCACCTGCAAGATCGATCGCGTCACGCCATATTCCGCCTCAACCGGTTGATAGGGGTCGGTGTTCGTTCCCAGCGCAATCGGCGCGACCTGATAGGCCTTCGCCCGCAATTCCTTGCGCAGCACCCCATCGATTCCCGGCCGTGCCACCAGCCGCGTTTCAAAATCCAAACCCGCCGACATCCCCAGAAACGCATGGCTGGGCCGCGCATAGCAATAGACGCAACCATGTTCGCAACCCCGATAGGGGTTGATCGACCGGTCAAAGCCGAGGTCCGGCGATTTCACATAGTTGATCGCCGAACGCGGGCTTTCCACCCGCACCTCGGTGGCCACCAATCGTTCCTCATGCGGAATGTCCCAGCCATCATCGACGGCCAACCGTTCATGCCCTTCAAACCGCCCCTGTGCGTTCGACGCCACGCCCCGCGCCCGCAGGCGCTGCCCCGGCAAAAGTGTTTCGTCCTTGTCCTGCATTCCTGAATTATAGAACAATATAGGAACATTCGCCACAGAATTCCGCCTTGCGTGACGCTCAAGTCGGCTTTATCCCCATTCCTGTCGCAATCGGGCAGGTTCGCCGCGCCCTTTGCCCGCACAACGGCACAAGACCGCTTTCCAGGAGGCCCCAGATGGCTGACGACGACGAAATCATCCTGTCGGAATTAAGTGATGAAGAGCTTGTCCTGCAAATGCATGACGACCTTTACGATGGCCTCAAGGACGAGATCGAGGAAGGCGTCAACATCCTGATCGAACGCGGCTGGACGCCCTATGACGTTCTCACCAAAGCCTTGGTCGCCGGCATGACCATCGTCGGGGCTGACTTCCGCGATGGCATCCTGTTCGTGCCCGAAGTGTTGCTGGCCGCCAATGCGATGAAGGGCGGCATGGCCATCCTGAAACCGCTGCTGGTGGAAACCGGCGCGCCGCGCATGGGCAAGATGGTGATCGGCACCGTCAAGGGCGACATCCACGACATCGGCAAGAACCTTGTCTCGATGATGATGGAAGGGGCCGGGTTCGAGGTGCTGGATCTGGGCATCAACAACAGCGTCGAGAAATACCTTGAGGCTTTGGAGGCTGAAAAGCCCGATATCCTTGGCATGTCCGCCCTGCTGACGACGACGATGCCCTATATGAAAGTCGTGATCGACACGATGAAGGAAAAGGGCATGCGCGAAGATTACATCGTGCTGGTCGGCGGCGCGCCCCTGAACGAAGAGTTCGGCAAGGCCATCGGGGCCGACGCCTATTGCCGCGATGCGGCTGTGGCGGTGGAAACCGCGAAACAGTTCGTCGCGCGCAAACACAACCAGATGAACGCCTAAGCTTCTCTTGGGGGCTTAACGCCCCCAAGCCCTTGGCAAAAGCACCACAAGCGCCCATCTTGGGGGCAGAGGATCGCCATGCCCGTCACCACTTTCCTGACCCTTCTGATCAGCGTCCTTCTGGCCGCAGCCCTCACCGTTGCCCTCGCCTTCTGGGGCGGCGTGGCTTGGCCTTGGCTGGGAATTCTCACGCTGACCGCCGCCTTCGTCGTCCGGGGCCTTCATGCTTCCCGATGATCAAACCCTCACCGAAGCAGGCCTCGCGCCCCACGGCCAGGGCCGCATCCTCCTCATCGCCTGCGGGGCCCTCGCGCATGAGGTGATGGCGCTGATCCGCCTGAACCGCTGGCAGCATCTCGATGTCCAATGCCTGCCCGCCAAACTGCACCTTTACCCCGACAAGATCACTCAGGCCGTTGCCGATTGCGTGGCCGATCACCGCGCCGACTATGATGCCATCCATGTCCTCTATGCCGATTGCGGCACCGGCGGCCTCTTGCAAGCCAAATGCCAGGAACTCGGCGTCGACATGATCGCCGGCCCCCATTGCTATGCGTTTTTCGAAGGGAATGATCGCTTTGCGACCCTAGCCGAAGACGAATTCACCGCCTTCTACCTCACCGATTTCCTTGTCCGCCAATTCGATGCCTTTGTCTGGCGGCCTATGGGCCTCGACAAGCATCCCCAGCTTCGCGACATGTATTTCGGACACTACACCAAGCTGGTCTATCAGGCCCAAACCAACGACCCCCAGCTTGACGAAAAGGCGCGCCAGTCTGCGGCGCGCCTTGGTTTGGCTTATGAACGGCGTTTCACCGGATACGGGGAACTTGCCGATTTCATGCAAAAGGCGGCAAATTAGCCCAGATGGCTGGCCAGACGGTCGTGGAACAGGCCACGATCCACATCACGCTCCCGCGCTTCCAGATCATAGCGATCCACCGCCCCGTTCAGATAGGCAATCTCACGCGAACGGCGGCTGTTGCTGCGCAGGGCTTTGGCAAGGGCATTCAGGTAGTTCAACATTTTCGGACCTCTTTCGTCGGCGTTTCAGCCTCCCGTGCCCCGAATATGCGCCCTCACAACTCCCACGACAATGCCGCAGTGCGGCATTGTCGCTATGCGCTGACCGCATAGGTCAGCGCCCGATTTTGAGGCAAAAGCCTAGCGCCCCCGCCGTCTTTCGCGGCGCGGCGCGCCATCATCATCGCCCGTCCCGTCACTTGCCGACGAAAACCCGCCCAAAGCCGCCGAAATCACCTCCAGCGACGGACGCTCTCCCTTCGGTCGCGTCTCCAGCGCCTCGCGCATCGCCCGCAGATGGTGCGGCATCGTCCCGCAGCAGCCCCCGATGATCCGCACCCCCGCATCCCGCGCCAGCACGGCATATTCCCCCATCAATTCCGGCGTTCCGTCATAATGGATCACGCCTTCCTTGTATTTCGGAATCCCCGCATTCCCCTTTGCGATCACCGGCCGCTCTGACCCTTGCGCAAAGAACCCCAGCACCGTCCGCATCAGATCCGACGCCCCAACCCCGCAATTCGCCCCAAAGGCAATCGGCGGATTCGGCAGCTTTTCCACCAGCTCGGCCAGCATCTGCGAGGTCGTCCCCATCATCGTCCGACCCGCCGTGTCAAAACTCATCGTCCCGCACCAGGGCATCCCCGCCAGCGCGAAAGCCTCGGCGGCCGCCTTGAACTCTTCCGGCGCGCTGATGGTTTCCACCCACAGCACATCGACGCCACCCTCTTTCAGCGCCACGGCCTGTTCGTGGAACATCTCCACCGCAATCTCATGCGTCAGCGTCCCCATCGGCTGCATGATCTCGCCCGTCGGCCCCACCGAACCCGCCACGATCACCGGACGCCCTGCCTTGTCGGCCACTTCCCGACCCAGCTCGGCCGCCGCCCGGTTCAACTCGCCCACGCGATGCTGCGACTGATGCAGTTTCAGACGGCTGGCATTGCCGCCAAAGCTGTTCGTCAGAAACAGGTCCGACCCGGCATCCACCGCGCCCTTGTACAGCGCCAGAATATTTTCCGGCTTGTCCACGTTCCAGAATTCCGGCGGATCGCCCGCCCCCAGACCCATGTTGAACAGGTTGGTGCCCGTGGCCCCATCGGCCATGATCCAGTCGCGGGTGGAAAGCATTTTTGTCAGCGCGTCGGTCATGATGTCCTTCAATGGCAAAGGCAGGCAGGGCCCAAAGAGCCCGCCCGCAATCAGATGTCCCGTCCTGCCACGTTGGGGCCCCAAGTGCAAAGCCGGATTGCGCATGATCATCATGCGCGGCGTTTGAATTCAGCGATTCGCTAAAAACAAAGGGCCGCCCCGCAGGACGGCCCTTTGCCTGTCCTGTCAAGGGAATCAGACTTCGTTCATCAACTGGGCTTTCGCCTCGATCAGCAGTTCCGCCAGTTTCGCGCGGATCGCCTCGACACCCGCCTTGTCGCCCAGATCGGCGGCCAGCTTGCGTACGACATCCTCGGCCCCGGCTTCCTCGAAATCGGCCTGAACCACGCTCATCGCGTAATCCGTGGCCGCATCGCCCGATTTGCCCAACAGGCCCGCGGCCCAAAGCCCGGCCAGCTTGTTGCGCCGCGCCTCGGCCTTGAATTGCATTTCGGCGTCATGCGCGAATTTGTTTTCGAATGCGTTTTCGCGGTCGTCGAAGGTGGTCATGGGCTTTTCCCCTGCTAACACTTTCCCCCCATATGCCTATCGCGCGCGGTTTGGGCAAGGGTCATGGTCTGCTGTTCTTGCGACCACCCGCGCCTTGGCGTATAGGCCGCAGCAAGGGGCAGGCCCATCAGGGCAACGGCCTGCCCGTCCTTTCAGCCGGAGCGGGCATGGCACGTCGCAAGAAGGTCTACGAAGGCAAGGCGAAAATCCTGTATGAAGGGCCGGAACCCGGAACCCTGATCCAGTATTTCAAGGATGACGGCGGCCTTGTCGTGGCCAATGCGCAGCCCGCGCAGGGCCAGACCGAAGGCAAGGGCGTGTTGAACAACCGCCTGTCGGAATTCTTCATGTCGGGGCTGAACAGCATCGGCGTTCCCACGCATTTCATCCGCCGCCTGAACATGCGCGAACAACTGGTCCGCATGGCCGAAATCGTCCCGGTCGAGGTGGTCGTTCGCAACTTTGCAGCGGGCGAAATGTCGCGCCGTCTGGGCATCCCCGAAGGCACGCCTTTGCCGCGCCCGATCGTCGAATATTACTACAAGGATGACAAACTCGGCAGCCCGATGGTGTCCGAGGAACATGTCATCGCCTTTGGCTGGGCCAGCCAGCAGGATCTGGACGACATGATCGCCTTGGCTTTGCGGGTGAATGACTTCCTGTCAGGCGTCATGCTGGGCGTTGGCATCCGTCTGGCCGATTTCCGCATCGAGGTGGGCCGCATCTGGGAAGGCGACTATATGCGCCTGATCGTGGCGGATGAAATCAGCCCCGATTCCTGCCGCCTGTGGGATATGCGCGGCAACGAAGGGGCCGACGGCCAGGTCCGCGAACCGGGGCCCTTGCCCGATGTCTATACCGAACTGGCGCGGCGTCTGGGGGTTCTGCCCTCGAACGTGACCCATGCGCTGAAACCGACTCTGATCAACTGAAAGGCCGCACCGATGAAGGCGATTGTCCATGTGATGCTGAAGGACGGGGTTCTCGACCCGCAGGGCGAGGCGGTGCGTCACGCGCTGGGTTCCTTGGGCTTTGGCGGGGTGCAGGCCGTGCGGCAGGGCAAGGTGATCGAACTCGATCTCACCGCCACCGACAAAACGGCGGCCGAGGCCGAGGTGAAAGCCATGTGCGACAAGCTTTTGGCCAACACCGTGATCGAAAAATACACTGTCGAAATCGCCTGATCTGCCAAGGGGAACGCCATGAAAGCCGCCATCATCACCTTTCCGGGATCGAACTGCGACCGCGATCTGGCGCAGGCCTTTGAACGGGCAGGGGCCGATGTTGTCCGTGTCTGGCACAAAGACAGCGCGCTGCCCGCAGGCACCGATGTTGTGGGTGTGCCCGGCGGCTTTTCCTTTGGCGATTACCTGCGCTGCGGGGCCATTGCCGCGCAATCGCCGATCAGCACCGCCGTCCGCGCCCATGCCGCGCGTGGTGGCTATGTCTTGGGCATCTGCAACGGCTTTCAGGTTCTGACCGAAATGGGCCTGCTGCCGGGGGCTTTGATGCGCAATGCGGGCCTGAAATTCATGTGCAAGACGGTGGGTCTCAAGGTCGCCATGACCGACAGCGCCTATACCTCGGGCTATGTGCTGGGCCAGACCATTCAGGTGCCCATCGCCCACCATGACGGCAATTACACCGTCGATGCCGAAACCCTTGCCCTGATCGAAGGCGATGGCCGCGTCGCCTTCCGCTATGCCGAAAATCCCAATGGCTCCATGGGCGACATTGCCGGTGTTCTTTCGGAAAACCGCCGCGTGCTGGGCATGATGCCCCATCCCGAACGCGTTGTGGATCCGCTGAACGGCGGCACCGATGGCCAGCCGCTGTTTCAGGGCCTGATCGGCAATATGGCGCTGGCCTAAGGGCCTTTTGCTTGGCATTGCCGTGACCCCGGCCTAAATTCCGCCCATGGCAGAGGCCGATGCACAGATAACCCCCACCGGGACCGAAGACAGCGGCACAACCGGCTGGCGCGTCAAGCTGGCCGTCGCCTTGCTTGTTCTGCTCGCCATTGCCACCGTCGCCGTCACCAACCGCTGGCTTTCCGACCGTTTCACCGAAACCACCCGCCAACGCGCCGAACTCCGCTTGGCACTTTACTCCGGCAACATGGTCTCGGAATTGCAGCGGACCGCCGTTCTGCCCCTTTTGCTCGCCAATGACCCCGAACTCATTGGCGCCCTGCGTGGCCGCGATTTTTCCCGCACCTCTGCCCGCCTCATTGCCTTTCAGGAAGAACTCGGCACCGCCTCCATCCTCCTTCTCGATGCCGATGGCCGCACCGTTTCCGCCACTGACCGCAATGTCCTCGGCCAGATGCTCAACGCCACCCCCGCCTTTGTCCAGGGCCTCCGCTCCCCCGACACCGCCTTTGCCATCAACCCCCGCGAAGGCGCTGGCTTTGACTTCACCTATTCCCGCGCCATCCGCGCCGACAACCAGATCCAGGGCGTCGTCGTCGTCTCCGCCGACCTGTCCAAATTCGAACGTGCCTGGGCTGGCCTGCTCGATGCCGTCATGGTCGTTGACACCGACGACCGCGTTCTCTTGGCCACCGAACCCCGCTGGCGTGGCCTTTCCCAAGACGAGGCGCTGGAGGTCCAAGCCCCCACCACCGCCATCGGCCGCGCCCTTCGCCTCACCGCCGACTGGGCCAACGAACCCCCCGATGCCTATCTTCGTGGCGAGGCGGTCATGCAGACCGAAAGCCCCGTCGCCTTTCAGGGCTGGAAGATGGTCACCTTCACCGCCTATGATTCCGTCCGCGAAAAGGTCAACGGCATCCTTGCCCTTGAAATCATGGGCTTTGCCATCCTTCTTGCCGTCTCCTTCTTCTTCCTCTCCCGCAAGGCCTGGTCCCAGACCATGTCCTTCCAGCGCGAATCCCTTGAACTCCGCCGCCTCAACGCCCGCCTCCAGCGCGAAATCGCCGAACGCGAACGCGTCCAGAAAGACCTCGCCACCGCCGAACTCACCCTTGCCCAATCCTCCAAACTCGCCGCCTTGGGCGAAATGTCCGCTGCTGTCAGCCACGAACTCAACCAACCCCTCGCCGCCATGAAAACCTATCTCGCCGGCGCCCGCCTTCTTCTTCAACGCAAACGCCCCGAGGAAGCCCTCTCCTCCTTCCAGCGCATCGACGACCTTATCGAACGCATGGGCGCCATCACCCGCCAGCTCAAATCCTATGCCCGCAAGGGCGGCGAGGCTTTTGAACCCGTCGATCTGCGCAATTGCGTCTCTTCCGCCCTGTCGATGATGGAACCGCAATTGAAACTCCGCGTTGTCCGCATCACCCGCACCATTCCCCGCCAGCCCGTCATGGTCATGGCCGACCGGCTGCGCTTAGAACAGGTGATCATCAATTTGCTGCGAAACGGCATCGACGCGACCCAAGGCCTCGCCCAACCCCAGATCGACATCACCTTGTCGGCAGGCGAAACCGCCGTGCTGGCGGTGCGCGACAACGGCCACGGGATCAAGGATTTGGAGAATCTCTTCGAGCCGTTCTATACGACAAAGAAACCGGGCGAGGGGGTCGGTCTCGGACTGGCCATTTCGTCAGGAATTGTCACCGATCTGGGCGGTCGCCTGACCGCCCGGAATGGTGAAGGTGGGGGCGCGGTGTTTGAGGTGCAATTGCCCCTTTTGACCGCCGACGCAGAAGCTGCGCAATAGGAAGAATAATATGACCCGAGCAATGAAAGTGGCCATCGTCGATGACGAAGCCGATATGCGCCAATCCATCAGCCAATGGCTGGCGCTTTCCGGTTTCGACACCGTCACCTATGCCTCTGCCGAAGAGGCGCTGGCCGGGCTGGGGCAGGAATTCCCCGGCGTCATCGTCAGCGACATCCGCATGCCCGGCATGGATGGCATGGCCTTTCTGAAACGCCTGATGAGCCAGGATTCCGGCCTGCCCGTCATCATGATCACCGGCCACGGCGATGTGCCCATGGCGGTGGAGGCGATGCGCATCGGCGCCTATGATTTTCTGGAAAAGCCCTTCAACCCCGACCGCATGACCGAACTGGCGAAAAAGGCCACCAATGCCCGCCGCATGACGCTGGATGCCCGCGCGCTCCGCCGCGAACTCTCGGACGGCTCTACCCTGATGAAGAAACTCATCGGCGGCTCACCAGCCATGGAACGCTTGCGCGAAGACATCCTCGATCTGGGGCAGGCCGATAGCCATGTGCTGATCGACGGCGAAACCGGCACCGGCAAAACGCTTGTGGCCCATGCCCTGCACGCCGTCGGCCCCCGCGCGTCGAAGAAATTCGTCAGCGTGTCCTGCGCGGCGTGGAGCGAGGATCAACTGGGCGCGAAACTCTTCGGCCCCGCCGAGGACGGCGCCATTCCCCTGATCGAAGAGGCCCGCGGCGGCACGCTCTGCCTTGAGGATATCGAGGCACTGAGTCATGGGTTGCAGGCCCGCCTGCTGACGTTGATCAACGAACAGGGCACCCCGCCCGAAACCCGCATCATCGCCATCTGCAACCAGCATTCCCCCGATCAAAAGCTGGAAGATGTGCTGCGCCCTGACCTGTTCTATCGGCTGGGGGCCATGACCATCGTCCTGCCGCCGCTGCGCCAGCGGGGCGAGGATATCCTGACCCTGTTCACGCGGCTTTCCGAACAATTCGCCGAAGAATACGGCTGCGACGCGCCGCAGGTGACAGCCCAAGAGGCCGCCCAACTGCTGCAAGCCCCTTGGCCGGGCAACGTGCGGCAATTGGTTAACATCGCCGAACGCGCCGTCTTGCAGAACCGCCGGGGGTCCGGCTCCATCGCTTCGCTTTTGATGGCCGACAACGACAGCGCCAGCCCCGCCCTGACGACCGAAGGCAAACCCTTGAAGGACTATGTCGAGGCTTTTGAGCGGATGCTGATCGACAACACCATGCGCCGCCACAAGGGTTCCATCGTCGCGGTGATGGAGGAACTCTGCCTGCCCCGCCGGACCCTGAACGAAAAGATGGCGAAATACGGGTTGCAACGCGCGGATTACGTCTGATCCAGAACGACCTCGGGGGGCATCGAGCCCCCACTTGGTCGGCTGCTGCGCAGCAGGGGGGCAGCCGCCCCCCGCGCTGCGCGCTCCCCCCGAGGTATTTGGCGCAAGATGAAAGGGCTTTCATCTTGCCATAAATACCTGGGGGTATGAGCGAAGCGAATAGGGGGCAAAGCCCCCTCGAATGCATAGGCTTATGGCCAAAGGCCATGCCGCTGGATCCAACGGTCACGCCGTCCTGACTGTTGACAGACTCGGACGCTATTCCTTAAAAAGAATGCATTGTGCTGGTTTTTCAGTCCTGATTTTTCGTCACCGGGTTTTCCGGTGCATCACCTTCAACTTTGCAAGAAAGCGAGGCTTTTCATGGCATTTGTTATTGGTAACCCATGGGCAGAATCCCTGACTGGAACCGCCCTTTCCGACATCATCCTCGGCTTGGGCGGGAATGACTATATCACCGCTTTGGATGGCGACGATATCCTCGACGGTGGCGAAGGGGATGACCAGATTTATGGCGGCAACGGCAATGACACCTTCCTGATCGGGGCCAATCCCGGCAATGACTATCTGATGGGCGATGCGGGGCAGGATACGCTTGATCTGCGCGGCTTTGGCGGCGCGATGGGGGTGACGCTCGACCTGCAACAGTCGGTGGCCTATCTTTACGGAACGGTGTCGCCGAACGTGTTGCAATATCACGGTTTTGAATCGGCCTATGGCACGCGGCTGGCCGATGTTTTGCTGGGCACCGTCGGGGCGAATGTTCTGGGCGGACTGGAGGGTGACGACCGGCTGGAGGGACGGGCGGGCAATGACCGGCTTCTGGGCGGTGTGGGTCAGGACAGGCTGCTGGGCGGCGATGGCGATGATACGCTGGAAGGCGGCGAAGGGGCCGATCAGATTGACGGTGGGGCAGGGCGTGATCTGTTGACCTATGCCTTTTCCACCGCCGGGGTGCGGGTGGTGCTGTCGCGGGGCACCGGCCAGTTTGGTGAGGCCGAGGGCGACGCGATCAAGGGCATCGAGCTGGTGGAAGGCTCGCATTACGACGACAGTTTGGTCGGTTCTTCTGCGGCGGAAACACTGTTCGGCGGGCAGGGGCATGACAGCCTTATGGGGCAGGACGGGGCCGACGATCTTCAGGGCGGGGCAGGGGAGGATACTCTGGATGGCGGCAAAGGCAATGACCGGGCCTTGGGCGGTGACGGTCACGATCTGATCCGTGGTGGGGCCGGGGCCGATAGGCTTTATGGTCTGGCCGGGGCGGATACGATCGACGGGGGGGAGGAGGATGATTTCATCGATGGGGGTGAAGGAAGCGATGTTTTGTCCGGCGGGCTGGGTGTGGATACCCTCTCCTACCAATCCTCCCGCGGCGGGGTTTCCGTTGATCTGACCACCGGCCGCGCCGACAATGGCCCCTATGGCCAAGACCGCATCGCGGGCTTTGAAATTGTCGTGGGCTCGGTCTGGAACGACCGTTTCCAAGGCGATGCTGCCGACAACCGCTTTGACGGCGATCTGGGCGATGATCTGGCCCAAGGGGCCGCTGGCAACGATCAGCTTTATGGCGGCGATGGGCAGGACACCCTTGACGGCGGCGATGGCGATGATCTGCACGATGGCGGCACGGGCCATGACCTTTTCCTTGGCAGCGAAGGCTCCGACACCATCCATGGGGGCGACGGCCTCGACACCGTGTCCTATCAAGACAGCCACGCCGCCGTCTGGCTCTCCCTCGGTTCCGGCCAAGCCTGGTTCGGCACCGCCAATGGCGACAGCCTTTCCCTTGTCGAAAACGCCGTGGGTTCCGCCTACAACGACACCCTTCTCGGCTCCTCCGCCCACAACACCCTCGACGGCGGCAAGGGCGATGACCACCTCTCCTCTGGCGAGGGCGAAGACCTTCTGATCGGCGCCGATGGCAACGACTGGCTCGAATCCGGCCGCGATTCCGATACCCTTCACGGCGGCACCGGCACCAACACCCTCCTAGGCGATGACGGCAAAGACCTCCTCATCTCCCAAGGCACCCAAGACATCCTCACCGGCGGTGCCCACCAAGACACCTTCCAATTCCTCCAACACGATCCCAAAGACCCCCCCCAATGGGCCACCATCACCGATTTCACCACCGGTGAAGACACCATCGACCTCACCCACTTCCACCTAAGATGGATCGGCACCGACCCCTTCAAACCCGACGCCGGCCCCCTTGTCCGCATCACCGACGACGGCCGCGATGTCTTTGTTGAACTTGACCTTGATGGCGACACCAACCCTGACGCCATCATCACCCTTCAGGGCCTTTCCTCCGCCCAAAACCTCTCCCTTTCCGATTTCCTCCTTTAACCCCTTGCATCCCGACCCCCGAACCCCTTTGCTTTACCCAAAGCCAAGGGGTTCGCCATGCCACATCTTCTTCTCGGACAAGTCCTTTCCTTCCACGCCAACCCCTTCCACACCGACCCCCTTCAAGCCGCCCATATCGAAACCCATGGCGCCGTCCTCATCGACCAAGGCCGCATCCTCGCCACCGGCCCTGCCGTCCAACTCCGCCCCCAACACCCCCAAGCCACAGTCCACGACTACGGCCAGGCCCTCATTTCCCCCGGCTTCATCGACGCCCATGTCCATTACCCCCAAACCCCCATCATCGCCTCTTGGGGCAAGCGTCTTATTGACTGGCTCAACACCTACACCTTCCCCCAAGAGGCCCGCTTTCACGACCCCAACTATGCCCTCGACATCGCCAACCGCTACTGCGACCTCACCCTTGCCCATGGTACCACCTCTTTCTGCACCTACACCACCATCCACCCCACCTCTGTCGATGCCATCTTCACCGCCGCCCAAACCCGCCGCCAACGCATCTGGGCTGGCAAAACCTGCATGGACCGCAACGCCCCCGACAACCTCCTCGACACCCCCAAATCCGCCTATGACGACTCCAAAGCCCTCCTCCAGAAATGGCACGCCCAAGACCGCCTTTCCTATGTCATCACCCCCCGCTTTTCCCCCACCTCCACCCCCGAACAGCTTCACGCCTTGGGCTCCCTCTGGCGCGAATACCCCGATTGCCTCATGCAGACCCACCTTTCTGAGCAACTCGACGAAATCGCTTGGGTCAAAGACCTTTTCCCCCAATCCCGTGACTACCTTGACACCTATGAGGCCCAAGGCCTGCTGGGCGAACGCGCCCTTTACGGCCACTCCATCCACCTCACCCCCCGCGAAATCGCCCGCCTGACCGAGGCCGGCGCTTCCCTCATCCACTGCCCCACCTCCAATGCCTTCATCGGCTCGGGCCTGTTCGACATGACCCTCGCCAAAACCCTCCGCACCGGCCTTGCCACCGACACCGGCGGCGGTTCCTCCTTCTCCATGCTCCGCACCATGGCCGCGGCCTATGACATTGCCCAGCTCCGCGGCCAGTCGCTCCACCCCGCCCAGCTTTGGTGGCTCGCCACCCAAGGCTCCGCCCGCGCCCTGCACGCCGACCACCAGATCGGGAATATTGCGCCCGGAATGGAGGCCGACCTGACCATCCTCGACCTCGCCTCCACCCCCGCCATCGCCCAAGCGGTGGAACGGGCTGAGACCCCTTGGCAAGCCCTCTTCCCCACCGTGATGATGGGCGACGACCGCGCGATCAGGGCGGTTTGGGTGGGGGGCGAGGAGCACAGACAGACAGCCCCGTAGGGTGCGTGATTTCACGCACCACCCACATAACCCAACAAAAACAACCACTCCCCGTAGGGTGCGCCTTCATGGCGCACCAAGAAGCGACCACAACTCCACGCGACCACCCCTCAACCCACCCCACGCCGCCCCGGCCCCCGAGCCGGGGCCTCGCCGTTCAAAGCGAAACCGTCGAGGCCCCGGGTCAAGCCCGGGGCGACGAACCAATGCCACAAACCCTTGCGACATTCCTTCAAGGGAATATATTCGCCCCACTCGAACGCCGAAAGGCAGGAACAAAAATGACCGGACGCACCTCTTTCTCTGTCCTTCGCAGCCGGATGTCCCCTGAATCCCAAGCGCAAGCCCATGAAAAATCCTTGGCGCTAAAGGGGGACATGGCCCTCGCCGAACTCCGCCGCGCCATGCGCCTCTCACAAGAGGAATTGGCCGCCGCCCTGAACATCAACCAGGCCTCGGTCGCCAAAATGGAAAAGCGCACCGACATGTATGTCGGCACCCTGCGCCGCTTCATTCAGGCGATGGGCGGAGAGTTGGACATCATCGCCCGCTTCCCGGATCGGTCAATCAAGATTGATCAGTTTGGGGATCGGTGAAGGGGGGCGGCCCGGAATGCTGTCAGGATAGAACTTCCCGAAGGCGATGGTTGGCGATTAGGGGGGCAGAAGCGCGAGTGAGGGCTTGCCTATCCGCGCTCACTGTTCTCAAAATCGTACAAGACAAGGGCCGCTCTAAACAGCGAACTGTAGTCTTTCGATTCCAGGGCCGACCGCCCCATGCTTTCAATCGCCGCCCGTTGTATGCTCGAATTTTTTAAATCAAATCCGACTGTTGCAATACATCGGTATATCCACCCCGCCTTGTGTCCTCCATACAGCCCCTCCTGCAAGATGACTTCCGAAGTGGCAACAGACCAAGCGAGATGGGCTTGGCTCGCATCAAAGAGAACCAACTCTTGGGCGTGACATGCCCGAACATAAGCGAAGTCTTCTTCTGTCAACGCCGACTTTGCCGCCGACAAAAGCTGGTCCAGATGATCTACGGGCACATCGGGTGTCAGCACCTCGCTCCACGCATAGTCAGGCTGCTCAATCCCCTGCATCAACCTGACGGCCGCGTCGATGTCCCCAAGCCTTGCCCGCAGATTGGCAATTTCGCGGCTGGCCTGCGCGCCCAGCCCAAAGCCGCCCCATTGAATCGGGCCGCTCACCATACCAATTCCGACAACCTCATTCTCTTTTCTGGGAAAATCCGCCTCGGCCAGATCAAGACTGTGTCGAATCTCGGCAGTATCTGCACCGGCCAAAGCCAAAGCCTTGGCCGCTTCAATATGCGGGAATGCCGGAAAGATGCCGCGTTTTTGCTGGGCAAGCGCTGCAAGCTCTCGGGCGAAATCCAGTGCCTGCTCTGTGTCTCCACGTTCAGCGGTGCGCTCTATGATTTCACCCATTTCGGTAAAATCTGGCCAAGGCTCTTTGCGCGCCGCCTTGGAAAATAAATCTGACAGGTAAGTCCGCGCAACAGCCACATCACCGGATACCTCGGCCGCACGAAGTTGCATCTCTTTTTGGCAGTCCACTTTTTCCCCGCATAGCTCAGCAGCAATTTCAGGGCCGATCAAAACAAAAACTTCATCATTCAGTCGCTCATGCCAGTTTTCATCCGTGGCCAACGGCCGCAAAACATCAACAGCGTCATCACGTTGTCCCACAAGCGCAAACAGTTCGGCTGCATAGGCTCGATACGTGGCGCTCTGCGGGCCAGACCCGCTAACCTTTTCGGCGATCATCGCGGCCATTTCCGAAATGATCGCGCGTGTCTTATCATCCGGTAGGCGTCGCACCACATTCCGTGGGCCATAGGGCTGGTCGCCCCAAAGATCCAGTGCACTGATAAAAATAGAGCCCGGATCTGCACCGGCGGTTTGCGCAAAGGCGTCCCTTGGGCTTTGCCCCCCCATGATCGCCGCGGTCATCCGATGGCTCGCCACATGCCGGTTTGCCGCCGCTATGGCCGCTTCCGGAGAGCTTTCTTTGCCTTGTTGGATGCGCAGTTCAAGCGCAAATGCTTGATCAATGTACTCCATCTGCCCCAGCGCCCTGATCTCATTCAGGTAACTGGGCAGCGATTTGGCCCGCGATGCCTCCGCGACTCCTATGTCAGCCAAGCAAGTCGAAGTCATCTGCGTGGCACAGTTGGTGTATTGGTCGTTCAATTCTCGGCGCCCAGGCAAAAATTCAAGCGCCAAGAAAATCGCGAAGGCCGCTATCAGGGTGAGAAGTCCTAGGCGTGGCATGTCTTTAATCATTGAGGGGCATCAGCACAGTAGTGAGTTGATATTCTGAAACAGTTGATAAAGTACTTACAGGGCTAAAGGCCATGCCATATCGCGCTTGGGATGATTGCATTTCTTTTCTATCCCGTGAAGGCTGCATTTTCCTTTCATGGCATCACTCTTGCAGTGCAGCGGGTTGACTCATGTAGAAAAACATTCAATATATAGCATATATCAACAATCCCAACACCTTACCCCCCATTTCACGCGTGAAAACCCCCTGCACAGCCCCTGTGCGGCCCCGACCCCTTCCAACGAAACCGATCCTCCCTTACATCCGAACCCAACGCATCCAAGGTTCGCAATCATGAAAAAGATCGGTTTCCTCTCCTTCGGCCATTGGTCCCCCTCGCCGCAGTCCGGCACCCGTTCGGCGGCCGATGTTCTCCTCCAATCCATCGAACTGGCCGAGGCGGCCGAGGAACTGGGGGCCGACGGGGCCTATTATCGGGTCCACCATTTCGCCCGCCAACTCGCCTCGCCCTTCCCCCTGCTGGCCGCCGTGGGGGCGCGGACGAAGACCATCGAAATCGGGACCGGCGTCATCGACATGCGCTACGAAAACCCGTTTTACATGGTCGAGGATGCCAGCTCCGCCGACCTGATCGCGGGCGGTCGCCTGCAACTCGGCATCTCTCGCGGTTCGCCCGAGCAGGTGATCGAAGGCTGGCGGCATTTCGGATATGCCCCGGCAGAAGGCGAGACCGAGGCCGACATGGCCCGCCGCCACGCCGAGACTTTCTATGAACTGCTGAAAGGCAAGGGCTTCGCCAAACCCAACCCCCGCCCCATGTTCCCCAACCCGCCGGGTCTTTTGCGGCTGGAACCGGTATCGGAAGGCCTGCGCGACCGGATCTGGTGGGGTGCCGCCTCAGACGCGACGGCGGTCTGGGCGGGGACTTTGGGGATGAACCTGCAAAGCTCCACCCTGAAATGGGACGAGTCGGGCGAACCGCTGCACATCCAGCAAACCAAACAAATCCGGGCGTATAAAGAGGCCTTCAAAGCGGCGGGCCACCAACGGGAACCCCGTGTGTCGGTCAGCCGGTCGATCTTTGCCCTGATGAACGACATGGACCGGATCTATTTCGGCGATGGTCGGCCCGAACAGGACCAGATTGGCGTCATCGACAACACCCGCGCCGTCTTTGGCCGGTCCTATGCTGCCGAACCCGACAAACTGATCGACATGCTGCGCGAGGATACGGCCATTGCCGAGGCGGATACGCTGCTTCTGACCGTGCCGAACCAGCTGGGCGTGGCCTACAACGCCCATGTGATCGAATCGATCCTGAAACACGTCGCCCCGGCTTTGGGCTGGCGTTAAGCGGCCCGCAGTTCGACAACCATTTCTTCTGATTGGGTGGGGTCAAAATCCAGCCCCGCCCAGTCGCCCCAAAGGCCTGTCAGCCTTAACCCCGCCGCATTGGCCAGCCGTTCGATCTGGATGGGCTGCCAGAACCGCAGGCGGCTTTCGCTGGTCAGGCTTTCCCCCGACACCACAAATTCCTGCGTAAAGTCGATCATGTCGCCCTGTCTTTGGCGAACACAGCGGCGGATCAGCACCGGCCCCTGATCGGTGGTCCAGTGTTGCTCCTTGTTCCAACGCGCCGCCCAATCCAGCGCCGGGTTGCGCGTTTCAAAGACAACGCGGCCGTTAGGGGCCAGATGCAAGGCCATGGTCTGCAACACCGCCAAGGCCTGCGCCTCGTCCAGCAGGACCTGAAAGGCATTGCCCGTCATCACCACCAGATCAAAGCGCCCCGCATCGCGGAACGTCTCGGCTGTGGCTTCCACCCAGCGGACCAGCGACCCGTCCTTGCGCTGGCGCGCCACCACCAGCATCGCAGGGGACGGATCAACACCCGTGACCCGATGCCCCGCCCGCGCAAAGGCCGCCGTCAGCAACCCCGTGCCGCAGCCCAGATCCAGCACCGAAATCGGACTGGCCCCCGCCAGCGACAGATAAAAGTCGCGATCTTCCGACCAGCCGCTTTCCAGATCATAGATCGCGGCCAGCCGGGCATCGGCATAGTGCAGATCGACCATCCGCCAACCTATTCCTCGGTGAACAGGCCCCAGCCGTCAGGCAGGAAGTCAAAGCGCAGCGCGATTTCGGTGCCCAGCTTTTCCCAGTGCCAGATGTTTTCATCGGTCGTCTCGATCGGCCCGATGGTGGCCTCAAAATATTCGTCATCCTCGTGGTGAACAGTCGTAAAACCCGCCGCCTGCAGCGCCGTCGCAAGACCCGTCCAGTTGGCGTCAAAGCCATCGGGATAGAACTGGAAATCCACCATCGCCTTGGCCGGAAAATCCGCTTCCTGCCGCATCTCGGCCAGGCTTTCCAGCGTTTCGGCCCGCTGTTCTTCGTAATCGTGTGCCATTGTGTTCCCCGCTTTCCGACCTAGTTTCCGTCTTCCATCAACACCCAGCCATCCGGCTCGAATTCAAAGGTCAGCGCGATTTCGGTCGCGATCTTTTCCTGTTTCCAGATCTCTTGCGGCGTCACCGGAATCGGTCCGAAACTGGCGTCCAGCGTATCCTCATCCTCGAACACGGCGCAGCGAAAGCCTTTCGCCTCCAGCGCCTTGCTCAAGCCCGCCCAGTTCGGTTCGCTGGATTCTGGAAAGAACTGATAGGTGATGACCGCCGATTTCGGCAGGTCAGCCCCTTCGCCCAAAGCTTCAAAGGTTTCAAAGGTTTCGGCCTTTTGGGCGTTGTAATCATGGGACATGGGTCAGCTCGGGTTGGGGCAATAGCCCAGTTCAAAAATGCGGGTCGGGGTCCACAGCGCGGCGTTCTTGTCTTCGAAAGACAGGGCCGGGCCGGGTTCTTCGCTGCCGCCAAACATGGTCTTGCCGCTGGCCAGATCGGCGTCGCATTCATAGGACATGTCGGGCGACTGATAATCGGTGATCCGCCAGTAATAGCCAGTCGCCATGAACATGTTGTCCATGAACTGAATCGTCAGCGCCTCGCGCGTTTCGGCCTGTTCATCGGCGCTTTCTGTGACAGCAAGAAGCGTCATCGTGTCGCTGCCGGGGATCAGTTCCAGGCGTTGTTCGCCGGGTTCGATGAGGTTGTCGCGGAACATCAGCGTTTCGACGCGCATGGCGGGGTCGCCCGTGGCCTCGGGGACAGCGCCCATGCCGTTCCAGATTTGCAGGGCAACATGGTCGCCCTTATCCTCCATCTGGGCGCGGAAGTAGAAGCCTTGGTTGGATTCCCCGGCCCAGTTGCCAGTGACCTCCGACAGGATGGGGCCGGACAGGGCAGGGGAGGAGAGGAAGGGAAGCAGGATCAGAGCGCGCATGGGTTCCTCGGGCGGTTTGAAACCATTTAGCCGAAAGTGGCGGCAAGGGAAACGGGCGTTACCCCATCAACCCCTTGGCCAACACATTCTGCCTTTCCACCACGCGGCCCAAATCCACCGTCAGCATCCGACCCCCGCCCACCACCTGCCGCCCCTCAACGAACAGGTCGCGCACTTGGGTTGGCCCGCACAGCACCAAACCCGCCACGGCGTCCCAGTTGCCGGCGGCTTGCACCCCCGTCATATCCCAAACCGCCAGATCGGCGCGCATGCCCACGGCGATCTGGCCGCAATCGTTGCGGCCCAGAACCTCGGCCCCGCCACGGGTCGCCAGCCGCAGGGCGGTGCGGGCGGATAGGGCATCGGCCCCGTAAGCCACGCGTTGCAACAAAAGCGTCTGCCGCGCTTCGGCCATAAGATTCCCAGCGTCATTGCTGGCGGAACCATCCACTCCCAGCCCGACCTTTACCCCCCGCGCCAGCATGTCCCGCACCGGCGCGATGCCAGACCCAAGGCGGCAGTTGGAACAGGGGCAATGGGCGATGCCCGTGCCCGTGCGGGCGAACAGCGCCTGTTCAGTGGTATCCAGCTTCACGCAATGGGCGTGCCAGACATCGGGGCCGGTCCAGCCCAAATCCTCGGCATATTGCCCCGGACGGCAACCGAATTGTGCCAAGGAATAGGCGACATCCTCATCATTCTCGGCCAGATGGGTGTGCAGCATCACGCCCTTGTCCCGCGCCAGAAGGGCGGCTTCCCGCATCAGGTCGCGGCTGACGGAAAAGGGCGAACAGGGCGCAAGGCCTACGCGGACCATCGCCCCCGGCTTTCGGTCGTGAAAGCGGTCCACGACGCGGATCATATCTTCCAGAATGTCCGTTTCCTTTTCCACCAGCGCATCCGGCGGCAGACCGCCCTTGCTTTCCCCAATGCTCATCGCGCCGCGTGTCGGGTGAAAGCGCAGGCCCACTTCGCGGGCGGCGTCAATGGTATCCTCCAGCCGCGCGCCGTTGGGGTAAAGATACAGATGGTCCGAGGTCAGCGTGCAGCCCGACAGCGCCAGTTCGGCAAGGCCCACTTGGGCCGAGACGAACATCTCTTCTGGC
Source organism: Neogemmobacter tilapiae (assembly GCF_014652215.1). GTDB lineage: Bacteria > Pseudomonadota > Alphaproteobacteria > Rhodobacterales > Rhodobacteraceae > Neogemmobacter > Neogemmobacter tilapiae. The sequence continues at coordinate 34,859 of NZ_BMYJ01000006.1, forward strand.
CCAAAGCGGGCCCAGATCGGGTAAAGCGTTTTCAGCCAGCCGAACAGCAGCGCGTCCTGCCCGCCCGGAACGGCGCGGGTCAGGGTCTGGTACAGGTGGTGATGGGTGTTCACTAAACCGGGTGTGACCACACAGCCCGAAGCGTTCAGAACCTGACCCGAGGTCGCCAGCCCATGGCCGACGGCCACAATAACGCCGTCACGGATCAGGACATCGCCCCCGGCGATTTCATCCCCTGCGTCGTTCATCGTGACCAGATGGGCGGCCCCCCGGATCAGGGTTTCCATCTAGCGGCGCGCGCCGAGAACCATGACCCAGCTTGGCCGAGATCCATCGGCCAGACCCAGGCCGATTTCACGCATCCGCGGGTTTAGGATATTGGCGCGGTGGCCCGGTGATTTCATCCAGAAGGCCATCGCCTGTTCGGCGCTGCCAAAGCCCCAGCCGGTGTTTTCGGCGGCGGTGGTGATCAGATAGTTCTGCCGCCGCAAGCGCTGGGTCAGATTCGATCCATCGGTGCCGGTATGGCTGATACCGCCGCGCGCCGCATTGTCACAGGCATGGGCTTGGGCGGTTTTCATGAGCGCAGACGACAGCGTGACAGGCGAAAGGCCGGCCGCCTTGCGCTGGGCATTGACGCTGGCCACAACGCGCGCCGCCTCGCCGCTGGCACGGGCCGGGGTGGCGCATTTGGAACTGGCCGGGGCCGCTGTGGCGGCGGGGGGCGTGGGATAGCGCATGCGGGTGGTTGTGGTTCCCGTGCCTTCGATCGGGATCGGCACGACGATGCAGGCGGAAAGGGCAAAGGCGGCAAGGAACGGCATTGTGAAGGGCAGGCGCATGGGTATGGGCTTTTCCTGATCTGGTTTCATGGGCTTGGACCTGCTAGCGCTGGCCGTGACGCAACCATAGGCAGGTTTTCGGGGAAGGGAAGTCCGATGCTGGATACAGCGATGCGGCCAGTGATTGACCGCCCCTTGAATGCGATGGGGCGGCGGCTGGCCGCCATGGGGATCGGCGCGGATGAGGTGACCCTGTTCGGGCTGGCACTGGGCTTGATGGCCGCACTGATGATTGCGCTGGGCCTGTCGGGTTGGCTGGTGCTGGTGCCCTTGTTCCTGAACCGGCTGGCGGATGGGCTGGACGGGGCGGTGGCGCGGGCGACGGTAAAGACCGATTTCGGTGGCTACCTCGACCTGACCTGTGATTTTCTGTTTTACGGGGCCATTCCGCTGGCTTTTGCCTTTCGCGATGCCGATCAGAATGCGCTGGCGACGGGGTTTTTGCTGCTGTGTTTCTATGTGAATGGCGCCTCGTTCCTGGGCTATGCGGCGCTTGCGGCCAAGGCGGGGATGGAGACGGACGCGCAGGGCGAAAAGTCGCTTTATTATGCGGCGGGGCTGATGGAGGGGACGGAAACCATTGTTTTCTTTACCCTCTTTGCACTGTTTCCCGGACTTTTTCCGGCCCTTGCGGTGCTTTTCGGCCTGCTTTGCCTGATCACCGCCGGGGCGCGGCTGGTCTTGGCGCGGCGGGTGTTCGGCTGAATTTCCTGCGCGGCGGGGCCCAACGTTAACCAAGCGTTCACGCTGTGCGGGGCAAAAGGGCGGCGGGCGGGGCCGGGGCCCTTGCCCGGCTTTGTGACTTGGCTGGTCTTGCAGCCCCCCGCAGGCAGGACTAAGGTTTACATATGGTGGCCCCACGGGCCGGGTTTGGGAAGGCGTGCGGAAGATGAATGATCCTGTCCAGCAGTTCTATAATTTCGTCATTCCGACGGTCGAGGAAACCACGTCGCGCGGGTCGATCCGCTATGACATTTTCTCGCGCCTGCTGAAGGAACGGATCATTTTCGTAGCAGGCCCCGTGCATGACGAAATGGCGACGATCATCTGCGCGCAGCTTTTGTTTCTTGAGGCGGAAAATCCGTCCAAGGAAATCAGCATGTATATCAACAGCCCCGGTGGTGTCGTGACCGCTGGCCTGTCGATCTATGACACGATGCAGTATATCAAGCCCAAGATTTCAACGCTGGTCATCGGACAAGCGGCCAGCATGGGTTCGTTGCTGCTGACAGCGGGGCAAAAGGGCATGCGTTTCAGCCTTCCGAACAGCCGGATCATGGTCCACCAACCTTCGGGCGGGTATCAGGGGCAGGCGACGGATATTCTGATCCACGCCAAGGAAACCGAAAAGCTGAAGCGTCGGTTGAACGAAATTTATGTGCGCCATACCGGCAATGATTACGACACGGTCGAGGCGGCGCTGGAGCGGGACAATTTCAAATCGGCGGAAGAGGCCAAGGAATGGGGCCTGATCGACGAGATTCTGGAAAGCCGTGGCAAAGCTGACGACAGTGGCAAGTGAATGAGCGATCGGCCCCTTGGGGCCGATTATGCGTTGTGACGGCCGGAAGCATGGCTTAGACTTTCGGAAATTGGTGGGGCGCAAGGGAACACATGGCGACGAATTCAGGCGGCGACAGCAAGAACACCCTCTATTGCTCGTTTTGTGGCAAAAGCCAGCACGAGGTTCGCAAGCTGATTGCCGGGCCGACCGTGTTCATCTGTGACGAATGCGTCGAACTTTGCATGGACATCATCCGCGAGGAAACCAAAACCGCGGGCCTGAAAGCGACCGATGGGGTGCCGACCCCGCGAGACATCTGCAAAGTGCTGGACGATTATGTGATCGGTCAGGAAAAGGCGAAACGGGTTCTGTCGGTGGCGGTGCATAACCACTATAAACGGCTGAACCATTCGTCGAAGACGGATATTGAACTGTCCAAGTCGAACATCCTGCTGATCGGACCGACAGGCTGCGGCAAGACGCTGCTGGCGCAGACCTTGGCGCGGATTCTGGATGTTCCGTTCACGATGGCCGATGCGACGACGCTAACCGAAGCGGGCTATGTCGGGGAAGATGTGGAGAACATCATCCTGAAACTGTTGCAGGCCAGCGAATACAACGTGGAACGGGCGCAGCGCGGCATCGTCTATATCGACGAGGTCGATAAGATCACGCGCAAGTCGGACAATCCGTCGATCACGCGGGATGTGTCGGGCGAGGGTGTGCAGCAGGCGCTGTTGAAAATCATGGAAGGCACGGTTGCTTCGGTGCCGCCGCAGGGCGGGCGGAAGCATCCGCAGCAAGAATTCCTGCAAGTCGATACGACGAACATCCTGTTCATCTGCGGCGGGGCCTTTGCGGGCTTGGACAAGATCATTGCCCAGCGGAACAAGGGCTCGGCCATGGGCTTTGGGGCGGCGGTGAAAGACCCGGATGCCAAGGGCGTGGGGGAGTTGTTCAAGGAACTGGAGCCTGAGGATCTGCTGAAATTCGGTCTGATCCCGGAATTTGTCGGCCGTCTGCCGGTGATTGCGACGCTGGAAGATCTGGACGAAGCAGCGCTGGTCACGATCCTGACCGAACCGAAGAACGCGCTGGTGAAACAGTATCAACGTCTGTTTGAGATTGAGGGCGTGCAACTGACCTTTACCCCCGACGCGATGTCGGCGGTGGCGCAGCGGGCGATCAAGCGCAAGACAGGCGCGCGGGGCCTGCGGTCGATCATGGAAGATATCTTGCTCGACACGATGTTCGAACTGCCGGGGCTGGATGGCGTCAGCGAAGTGGTGGTCAAGGAAGAGGCCGTGAACAACGGGGCAAAGCCGCTGTTGGTCCATGCCGAACCGAAAAAGAAAGAAGCGGCCAGCGCGGGTTGACCGGGGGGCGGCCTTTATCTGCCGGGTCCAATGGCAGCCACTGGACCTGCGCCCCGGCTTGGGGCATATCAGGCGCAAAGTAGCGGAGACTTCCCGATGTATTTCCTGAAACGCCTTCTGACTTGGTGGAACAGCCAGACGCTGGGGACGCAGATCTTTACCGCGCGCAAGGGGGTGAAGGTCGGGCAGGATGATCAGGGCAACGTCTATTACCGCACGCGCGACGACAAGCGCCGCTGGGTGATTTACAAGGGCGAAATGGAAGCCAGCCGCATTGCTCCCGATTGGCATGGCTGGCTGCATTTCACTTGGGACAAGACGCCCGCCGAACAGCCCTTGGCGCACAAGGCTTGGGAAAAGCCGCATCAGGAAAACCTGACGGGCACCGTCGCGGCCTATGCCCCCCCCGGCAGTATCCGCAAAGGGGCCCCCGCCGAACGGCGGGATTACGAGGCTTGGGCACCGGAATAAGACATGGCTGAAAACACGACAGAGGTGGTGGCCGGCGGTTTGGTTCTGGCCGTGGCGCTGGGCTTTCTGGCCTATGCGGGACAGGTCAGCGGCTTTACGGGCGGGGCAGGCGGGGGCTATCCCTTGACCGCCAGTTTCCGTTCGGTCGACGGAATCAGCGTCGGCACCGATGTGCGGTTGGCAGGGGTCAAGGTCGGGACCATCACCAAGCTGGAACTGAACCCGCAGACCTATTTCGCCGATGCGACGATTTCCATGCGCGACGACATCGCGCTGCCCGACGACAGCGCCATCCTGATTTCCAGCGAAGGCCTGCTGGGCGGGAACTATGTTGAGGTTCTGCCGGGTGGGTCGCTGACCAATCTGGAGCCGGGGGCCGAGATTGAGGACACGCAGGGTTCTGTCTCCCTCGTCAGCCTGCTGATGAAATTCGTCTCGGCGCAGGCGGGTGATCCGGCGCAGCCGACCGATGCGCCCGAAGGCAACTAATGATGCGATCCGCGCTTGTCGCCTTGGCCCTTTTGGCCCAGCCCGCGATGGCGCAGGATGCGACCTCGGCCACCGGTGGCATTCTGCGCTGGCTGGACAAGCTGACGGGCGAAACAGCGGACATTGAACTTGCGGCGGGTGAGGGGGCGGTCAGCGGGCAGTTGACCATCCTTTTGGACGAATGCCGCTACCCGACCGAAAACCCCACATCCGACGCTTTCATGCATCTGACGATCACCGATGAACGGGTGGGCGGGCCGGTGTTTTCCGGCTGGATGGTGGCCTCCAGCCCAGCGCTTTCGGCGCTGGACCATGCGCGCTATGACGTTTGGCCCTTGCGCTGCCTTTTGCCCGATGGGGCGGGGCCGGTGCTGGACGGGGCTGATTCCGCCGCCGAAGAAGGTGCGGTTTCCACCAGCGAGCGCCCGCGCGCCAATCCGGCCAACGAATAATCCGGACGAAAGCCGGGCGGGTTGAATCGGGCTTTGGCCTCCACCGCCTTTTTCAGACGGCGCAGATATTCGGCCCGCGGGATTTCGACAGCCCCAAGGCTGGCCAGATGCGGCGTGTTGAACTGGGTGTCGAAGAGGGTAAAGCCGCCCGCCTGCAAGCGCTGCATCAGAAAGGCCAGCGCGATTTTCGAGGCATCGGTTTCACGCGAAAACATGCTTTCGCCAAAGAAGGCCGCACCTAAGGTGACGCCATAGATGCCGCCGATCAACCGCGCGCCGTTCCAGACCTCTAGGCTATGGGCATGACCCTTACGGTAAAGGTCCAGATACAGGCCCTCGATGGTGGGGTTGATCCAGGTTTCGGGGCGGTCGGCACAGCCCTGTAAGACGCCGCGAAAGTCGCGGTCTGTGGTGATCTGGAACTGACCTTTGGCCAAGGTGCGGGCCAAAGAGCGCGAGACATGAAAGCCGCCGATGGGAAAGACCCCGCGTTGGCGGGGCTCGATCCAGTGGATTTGCAGATTGTCACGGCTTTCGGCCATGGGAAAGATGCCCAAGGCATAGGCCCGAAGCAGCGTATCCGCCGTCAGGCCGGGTTGGACGGGCCCGCTCATGCAGGCCCCCCCGTCATCCGAAATTCGCCGCCAGCCATTTTTCCAGCCAGTGGATGTTGTAATCCCCCGACTGGATGTCGGCCTCGTCCAGCAGCGCGTGGAACAGGGGAACGGTCGTATCCACCCCGTCCACGATCAACTCGCCCAAGGCGCGTTTCAGTCGGGCCAAGGCTTCGGGCCGGTCACGGCCCTGCACGATCAGCTTGCCGATCAGGCTGTCGTAATAGGGCGGGATCGAATAGCCGGAATAAAGCGCCGAATCCATCCGGACGCCCAGACCGCCGGGCGCGTGGAACATCCGCACCTTGCCGGGGCAGGGCGCAAAATTCGGCAGCCGCTCGGCGTTGATCCGCACCTCGATCGCATGGCCATTGATCACGAGGTCATCCTGCGTGAACGACATCGGCAGACCACCCGCCACCCGGATCTGTTCGCGCACCAGATCGACGCCAAAGATGCCTTCGGTCACCGGATGTTCGACCTGCAAACGGGTGTTCATCTCGATGAAGTAGAATTCACCGTCTTCATAGAGGAATTCGATGGTTCCCGCGCCGATATAGTTGATGGCGGCCACCGCATCGGCACAGATCTTGCCGATCTTGGCGCGCAGTTCCGGGGTGATCACCGGGCCCGGCGCTTCCTCGAACACCTTCTGGTGACGCCGTTGCAGCGAACAATCGCGTTCGCCCAGGTGGACGGCCTTGCCCTTGCCATCGCCAAACACCTGAATTTCGATATGGCGCGGCTTTTGCAGGTATTTCTCGATATAGACTTCGTCATTGCCAAAGGCGGCTTTCGCCTCGGACCGCGCGGTGCGGAAGGCCACTTCCAATTCACCCACATCGCGGGCGACCTTCATCCCACGGCCACCGCCGCCGGCAGTCGCCTTGATGATGATCGGAAAGCCAATGGTTTCCGCGACCTTCACCGCCGTTTCAAAGTCGGGCACGCCACCATCCGAGCCGGGCACCACCGGAATACCCAGATTCTTGGCGGTTTCCTTGGCAGTGATCTTGTCGCCCATGATGCGGATATGTTCTGCCGAAGGGCCAATAAAGGTGATGCCGTGGTCTTCTAAGGCCTGTGAAAACGCGGCGTTTTCCGACAGGAAGCCATAGCCCGGATGCACCGCTTGTGCGCCGGTGATTTCGCAGGCGGAAATGATCGCCGCCTTGGACAGATAGCTTTCCGAGCTGGAGGCCGGGCCGATGCAGACGGATTCGTCGGCCATGCGGACATGCATCGCATCGGAATCGGCGGTGGAATGCACCGCGACCGATTTGATCCCCATTTCACGGCAGGCACGGATGACCCGCAGGGCGATTTCGCCCCGGTTGGCGATCAGGATCTTTTCAAAGATGGGTGCAGTCAATGGCCCGCCCCTTATTCGATGATCAGCATCGGTGCGCCGAATTCGACGGGGTTACCGTCGGCGACCAAAATACGCTTCACCGTCCCGGCATGGGGGGCAGGGATCTGGTTCATGGTCTTCATCGCCTCGATGATCAGAACGGTTTGACCCGCCGACACCTGCTGGCCCACGGTCACAAACGGTGCGGCCCCCGGCTCAGCGGCCAGATAGACGGTGCCCACCATGGGCGAAGTGACAGCGCCGGGATGCTGGGCCGGATCTTCCGGTGCGGCCGCAGGGGGCGCCGCTGCCGCAGGAGCCGCGCTATGGGCCACGGGGGCAGCATGTTGCATCGGGGCAGGGGCCGCGATGGTCATAACCGGGCCGTTCTTGGACACTTTCACATCTAGCCGGTCGTCGGGGCCATATTCGCGCTTTACCGAAAGCTCGGTCAGGTCGTTCTTGTTCAGAAGCTCGGCCAGGGCCTGAATAAAGGCCACGTCCGCTTCGCTGTTCTGTTTGCTCATGCCGTCCTCGGTCTTGTCTGCGGGTCTGTCCCGGATTCATGTGCTTATACCTGCGGGGTGCGCAGGTGGGAAGCGTCCTTTGCCGCTTCCTTTTGGGGCGGCCCAATCTGTGGGCAGATAGTCTGTCGGATTCACAAATCTATCGTTGGACTAGGTTTTGGCAGACCTCGAAATACAAGATGGCCGTGGGCAGGGGCGGGATGCCGCCGAGTTTGTCCAAGCGACCCTTGCGGTGCAGCAAGCCCAGCCTTGCGCCGCACTGGCTGCCAAGCTACCCCGCAGTGATAGCAACGGCGGGTAAACGCAGATGTTCGAAACGATGATCGAGGCCGTTCTGGGCTTTGTGCGCGACAACCGCGATTGGGCTTTTTGGATTGCGCTGGTCTTTGCCTTGGGCGAGACGGTGGCCTTTGTGTCGATCCTCATCCCCTCTACCGCGATTCTGATCGGGGTTGGGGCCTTGGTCGCAACGGGAGAATTGTCGTTGTTTCCGATTTGGGCCGGGGCCTCCATTGGCGCGGTGCTCGGGTCTTTCCTGTCCTATGGTCTGGGGCGCTACTATGGCGAAAGCGTCATGCAGCTTTGGCCCCTGCGCAACCATCCGGAACTGATCGACAAAGGCCGCAACGCTTTTCGCCGTTGGGGGTCGATGGCCGTGCTGATCGGGCATTTCTTTGGGCCGCTGCGGGCGGTGGTCTTTGTGATGGCAGGGTTTTCGCGAATGCCGCCGATGGTCTATGCGCCGGTCAATGTGCTGGGCTGTTTGGCCTGGGCCTATGTGACGCCGACCTTTGGCGAGGTGGCGGGCCATCTGATTGGCTGGATCTGGCGCGCCTTGGGTTACTAAGCGCTTTTCCACTCCGCAGTTCGGCATAAAAGGGTAAACAAACCTTTAAGGCAGCGGCCGCAGCAACCTTGTGAACAAGGTTTGCAGATATTCCCCTGCTTCGGCCCAAGGGTCATGCCCCTCGCCCAAGACCCCGCGCACCTGCACGTCGAAATCGGCATAATGCTGAGTCAGCGCCCAGATCGAAAAGATCAGATGCACCGGGTTCAACCGCGCGATACGGCCCTGATCCATCCAAGCTTGCAGCACTTTCGCCTTTTGATCCACCAGCGCCTTCAGGTCGCCCGTGATTGCATCCATCATACGCGGCGCGCCTTGGAGCATTTCATTGGCAAAGAGCCGACTTTCCCGTGGAAAATCCCGTGCCAGTTGCAGCTTTCGCTGCACATAGGCCAGAATCTCCGCCACCGGATCACCGCCCGCGTTCATCGCGCGCAACGGGTCAAGCCAAGTCTCCAGCAAACGCGCCAGAAGGGCCTGATGCATCGCTTCCTTAGAGGCAAAGTAATACAGGAGGTTCGGTTTCGACAGCCCAGCCCGTTCGGCGATCTGGTCCAACGTCGCCCCGCGAAACCCATGGCTGGAAAACACGTCCAACGCCGCCTCAAGGATCAGCGCATGGTTCTTGGCCTGAATGCGGGTGCGCGGGCGGGATGTGGTCATCGGGTCCGATCTTTTTGCAGGCGTTTCCCCATATTCCCGTCCTTGACCAAACGGTCAATCCTTGAACCGTTGCCACAGCGCTGCTAGGCTGATTTTTAATTTGATCAAACGTGCAGCCGCCCGGAAAGGCATCGCCATGGCTCTTGACCGCAAACCCGCCCCGAATGACCTGAACGCTTTCTGGATGCCCTTCACGGCGAACCGGCAGTTCAAGAAAAACCCGCGCATGTTCGTGGGGGCGAAAGACATGCATTACACGACCAGCGACGGGCGTCAGGTGCTGGACGGAACGGCAGGGCTTTGGTGCTGCAATGCCGGGCATGGTCAGCCAAAGATCACCGAGGCGATTGCGCGGCAAGCGGGGGAATTGGACTATGCGCCCGCTTTTCAGATGGGGCATCCCGCGGCCTTTGAGCTGGCGAACCGGATCATCGAGATCGCGCCGAAGGGGATGGAGCATGTGTTCTATACCAACTCTGGCTCGGAATCGGTGGAAACGGCGCTGAAACTGGCCATTGCCTATCATCGGGCACGCGGCGAAGGCGCACGGACGCGGCTGATCGGGCGCGAGCGGGGCTATCATGGCGTGAACTTTGGCGGGATTTCCGTGGGGGGGATCGTCAACAACCGCAAAATGTTTGGCACTTTGCTGGGCGGGGTCGATCATATGCCCCATACCCATCTGCCCGCGCTGAATGCGTTTTCCAAGGGCCAGCCGGAACATGGGGCGAATCTGGCGGATGATCTGGAACGGATCGTGGCGCTGCATGGGGCGGAAACCATCGCGGCGGTGATTGTGGAACCGGTGGCGGGTTCGACGGGCGTGCTGATCCCGCCGAAGGGCTATCTGGAAAAGCTGCGGGCGATTACGGCGAAACATGGCATCTTGTTGATCTTTGACGAGGTGATTACCGGGTTTGGGCGTCTGGGCTCGGCCTTTGCGTCGCAGCATTATGGAGTGCTGCCCGATATGATGACGACCGCCAAGGGCCTGACGAATGGCGTTATTCCCATGGGCGCGGTGATCACCACGGGGGCGGTGCATGACGCGTTCATGGGCGGGCCGGAGCATATGATCGAGCTGTTCCACGGTTATACCTATTCGGGCAACCCGGTGGCGAGCGCGGCGGGGATTGCGACCTTGGAGGTCTATAAAGAACAGGGCCTGTTCGAACGGGCCGCCGAGCTGGCGCCTTATTGGGCCGATGCGGTGCATTCCTTGAAGGGCGCGCGGCATGTGATCGATGTGCGGAACGAAGGGCTGATTGGGGCGGTGGAGCTGGAAGGGATTCCGGGCGAGCCGACGAAGCGCGCCTTCAGCGCGTTTCTGGCGGCCTATGAGAAGGGGATTTTGATCCGCACGACCGGGGATATCATTGCGATGTCGCCGCCGCTGATCATCAGCAAGGGGCAGATTGATCAGTTGATCGGGACTCTGGGGGAAGTGTTGAAGGGGCTGGAGTGAGGGCTTTTCACGCGTGAAATCGGGTGTAAATCTTTGGGATTTATAAGATTTCTGAGATTTGGTTTGTAGGGTTTGCGCTTCATCTGCCCTATGGATTGACCAGATCTAGGGCTATTGGCATAATATGCCAATAGCCCGCAGGAGACCGCCATGCCCACCCGCAACGTTGTTCTGACCGACCATCAATCCGAATTCGTCGATGCGCTGGTCGCTTCGGGCCGTTACCAGAACGCCAGTGAGGCGATGCGCTCGGGTCTGCGCCTGTTGGAACGCGAAGAAGCGGCTTGGGAAGAGGTGCGCAAGGGCGTGCTGGAAGGTCTGGCGCAGGTGGAGCGGGGTGAATTTGCCCAAGGCACGCCCGAGGAAATTTTTGAACGCGCGTTCAACGCAGGCATCAGCCGCGCCAAGATCAGCCAAGCATCTTGAAACCACTAAATTTCTCTCCCCGTTCGGAAAGGGCGCTGGAGAAGATCGCTCTATGGTCTGCCGAGAATTTTGGCGTGGCGCGGGCGCGGCGATACAGCGCTGACCTTCTGGCCGCGTGCAATCGCATCACACGAAACGAGGCTCGTTGGCGCTACTGCCGCGATGTCTTTGCCCCCCGCCTTCACGCCGAACTGCGTTTCACCCGATCCGGCCGTCATTTCATCATCTTCCTAGACACCCCCGACGAAATTCAGATCATCGACTTTATCCACCAATCCGCCGACATCGGCGGCAGACTGGAAAGCTCCGAAGAATGAGAACGCTCTGCACCGCCACCACCCTGATCGACGACGACCGTGTCCGTGTCACCCGCTTCGACTTTGCCCCTGCGGCCGAAACCGGATGGCATCGGCATGGCCATGATTATGTCATCACCACCATCACCGATTGCCCGATGCTGCTGGAAGAACCGGGCGGCACCAGTCGTTCGGTGATGATCCCCGCCGGAACCGCCTATCGCCGCAGTGAAGGCGTCGAGCATAACGTGGTGAACGCGGGCGAGGCCCCGATGAGCTTTGTTGAGGTGGAGTTGAAGTAAGGCGGCAGAGTCGGGGTAAACCCCGACTTACGCCTGCCTGCGGTTTAGGCATTGCCCATGACCCGTGCATCCTTTTGCATCACCCGACCCGCCGTTTTGCTTGACCCATTGCCTGCTCTGTGATGCCTTGAAACTTGACCATATGGTCGAAAAAGGAATCGCGCCGGATCAACCGGCCACACGGGGAGACCAAGCCATGAACCTGCCAGGGGCCAACCTGCGGATCGATTCCGCGCGTCTTTGGGACAGCCTTGAAGAGATGGCTTTGATCGGCCCCGGCGTGGCGGGGGGCTGCAATCGCCAGACGCTGACCGATGCCGACAGCGAAGGGCGACATCTGTTCCAGCGCTGGTGCGACGCCGCCGGAATGACCATGGGCGTCGATACAATGGGGAACATGTTCGCCACCCGTCCGGGCACGGACCCGAACGCCTTGCCCGTCTATATGGGCAGCCATTTGGACACCCAACCGACCGGCGGGAAATATGATGGGGTGTTGGGCGTTCTGGGCGCTTTGGAAGTGGTGCGGTCGCTGAACGACCACGGGATCAAGACGCGCCACCCGATTGTGGTGACGAACTGGACGAATGAGGAAGGCGCGCGGTTCGCCCCCGCCATGCTGGCGAGCGGCGTTTTTGCAGGCATCCATACCGAAGATTACGCCAAATCCCGCAAGGACATGGACGGTTTGGCCTTTGGCGACGAGTTGGCGCGGATTGGCTGGGTTGGCTCCGAAAAGGTCGGGGCGCGCAAGATGCATGCGATGCTGGAGCTGCATATCGAGCAGGGTCCGATCTTGGAGGCTGAGGGGTGTGAGATTGGCGTCGTGACCCATGGGCAGGGCCTGTGGTGGCTGGAAATCACGCTGACGGGGAAAGACGCGCATACGGGGTCAACGCCGATGGCGATGCGGGTGAATGCGGGGCTGGGCATGGCGCGGATCACCGAACGGGTGCATCAGATTGCGATGAGCCATCAGCCGAATGCGGTGGGGGCGGTGGGGCAGGTGAAGGTCTTCCCGAATTCGCGCAACGTCATTCCTGGCAAGGTGATCTTTACAGTGGACATCCGCTCGCCCGAACAGGGCAAGCTGGATGCGATGCGGGCCGAGGTGGAACGGGCGGCCCATGCGGTGGCGACGGAACTGGGCTTGGGCTGTTCGATTGAGGCGGTGGGGCATTTCGACCCAGTGACGTTTGATGCGGGTCTGGTGAAGGTCGTGCGGGGGGCTGCCGAAAAGCTGGGTTATTCCCACATGGATATCGTGTCGGGCGCTGGGCATGACGCCTGCTGGATCAATCGAGTGGCCCCCACGGTGATGATCATGTGCCCCTGCGTGGATGGGCTTTCGCACAATGAGGCGGAAGCGATCAGCCCGGAATGGGCGGCGGCGGGGACGGATGTTTTGTTCCACGCGGTTTGTGAGGTGGCGGGGGTGGTTTGAACCAAGGCCGGGGGCCGGCCCCCGGACCCCCAAGGTATTTATGGCAAGATGAAAGGGACGGCGGTGCGGCTTTTGGGAATTCTAGGCGTTCTGCTTATGGCGGGGACGGCCGAGGCCGAAGGTTGGCGAAATTGGTATGTTGGTCGCGGTGACGGCAATCATCTCTTGACGGTCGAAACGGAAGCGGAAGCCTCTGAAATACGGGCGGGAGTGGAGAGCAAGGATGATTTTGGCGATAGGATTACTTTCGGAGTCAGATGCCATCTTGGTGGCCCTAGGGCTGACAATATTCTGAGTGACGAAGGGATAATCTCAGCCACCTTCATTGGCGGAACACATCGAAATGTTAAGGTTCCGATCCGTCTTTCTGGAAGTTTTGACGGTGCTTCCGAAGTAGACTTGGGGGTATTCATGTTCAACCAGTTTGCGCTGGTCGGAAACGCGCCGCCTCAGCTTCTGGCTATGCTCACAACGCACGAAGAACTGACGATAACTTCTGACAATGGAACTTTCTCGGCAACGGTGCCCTTGGAAAATGCGGGTGCAGCCATGGCCGGGATCAAATGCTGGGGAGAAATGTAAATGACCACCACCATCCGCAACGGCACCATCGTCACCGCCGACCTGACCTATCAGGCCGATGTGCAGATCGAAAACGGCGTGATCACCGCCATCGGGCCGGGCCTCAAGGGTGGCCGCGAACTCGATGCCACGGGCTGCTACATCATGCCCGGGGGCATTGATCCGCATACCCATCTGGAGATGCCCTTTATGGGCACCTATTCGGCGGATGATTTCGAATCCGGCACGCGGGCGGCTTTGTCGGGTGGCACGACGATGGTCGTCGATTTCATCCTGCCCGGTCAGGGGCAGGGGCTGATGGATGCGGCCAAGGCGTGGCACAACAAATCGGGGCGGGCGAACTGCGACTATTCTTACCACATGGCGATCACCTGGTGGGGCCAGAAGGTGTGGGAAGATATGGAGGATTCGGTCAAGGCCGGGATCACCAGCTTCAAGCACTTCATGGCCTATAAGGGGGCTTTGATGGTGAATGATGATGAGATGTTTTCGTCTTTCCGCCGGGTGGGCGATCTGGGCGGCGTGGCCTTGGTCCATGCTGAAAACGGCGATCTGGTGGCGGAACTGACGGCGAAATTGTTGGCCGAAGGGAACACGGGGCCAGAGGCGCATGGCTACAGCCGCCCGCCGCAGGTCGAAGGCGAGGCGACGAACCGGGCGATCATGATTGCCGATATGGCGGGGGTGCCACTGTATGTGGTGCATACCTCTTGCGAGGAAGCGCATGAAGCGATCCGGCGGGCGCGGCAAGCGGGGAAACGGGTCTGGGGCGAGCCGCTGATCCAGCATCTGACGCTGGATGAAAGCGAATATTTCCACCCCGACTGGGACCATGCCGCGCGCCGCGTGATGTCGCCGCCCTTCCGGTCGAAAGACCATCAGGCGAGCCTTTGGGCGGGGCTGCAATCGGGGTCGCTGTCTTGCGTGGCGACGGACCATTGTGCGTTCACGACGGAACAGAAGCGGTTTGGTCTGGGAAATTTCAGCAAGATCCCGAACGGGACGGGGGGGCTGGAGGACCGTCTGCCGATGCTTTGGACGCATGGGGTGGAAACGGGGCGGCTGACGATGAATGAGTTTGTCGCCGTGACCAGCACGAACATCGCCAAGATCCTGAACATGTATCCGAAGAAGGGGGCGGTTCTGGTGGGGGCCGATGCGGACCTTGTGGTGCTGGACCCGAAGGCGTCGAAAGTGATCACGGCGGCGGGCCAGCAGTCGGCGATTGATTACAACGTGTTCGAGGGGAAAGAGGTGCGGGGCCTGCCGCGCTATACCCTGACGCGGGGGCAGGTGGCGGTGACGGAAGGGAAAGTGACGACCGAGGAAGGGCATGGTCGGTTCGTGGGGCGTGAGGCGCGGCCGGCGGTGAACCGGGCGCTTTCGACATGGAAGGAACTGACGGCCCCGCGCCCGGTGCAGCGGACGGGGGTTCCGGTGACGGGGGTTTGATCCAGCGGAATGGCCTGCGGCCATAAACCAATGCGTTCGGGGGGGCTTTGCCCCCCCCGCGCTGCGCGCTCCCCCCACGGTATTTATGGCAAGATGAATGGGTAAAAGATGCAGAAAGTGGCACTGATCATCGCGGGCGGTTCGGGCATCGGGGCCGGGGCCGCGCGGCAGTTGGCGGCTGATGGCTTTGCGGTGGGGATCTTGTCGTCCTCGGGCAAGGGTGAGGCTTTGGCGGCGGAACTGGGCGGGATTGGTGTCACGGGGACGAACCAGTCGAACGCGGATATTGGCGCGCTGGTCGATGCCGCCATGGCGCGTTGGGGGCGGGTGGATGTGCTGGTGAACAGCGCGGGTCACGGGCCCAGGGGGCCTGTGTTGGGGTTGAGCGATGAGGACTGGCGGGCGGGGATGGATGTGTATCTGATGAACGTCATCCGCCCGGTGCGGCTGGTGGCCCCGATCATGGGGCGGCAGGGGGGCGGGTCGATCATCAATGTGGGGTCTTATGTCTCGGTCGAGCCCGACGCGGCTTTTCCGATGTCTTCGGTGTTCCGCGCCGGGGTGTCGGCCTTTTCGAAGCTGGTGGCGGATGAATATGCCTCGGCTGGCGTGCGGGTGAACACGGTGGCTTGTGGCTTTTTCGACAGCCTGCCGGAAAAGGCGGAGTGGCGGGCAAAGGTGCCGATGGGGCGCTATGGCACGGTGGAGGAGGTTTCGAAGGTGATCGGCTTTCTGGCCTCGGACGGGGCGGCTTATGTGACAGGGCAGACCATCCGGGTGGATGGGGGGATAACGAGATCAGTATGAGCGATACGGTTGAAAGTCCGGTGATCGAGGCGGCGGATGCGGCGAGTGTTGAGCCAGAGGACACAACGCCCCGTCCGCAGCTGACTTCTTTTTGGGCGATCTTTGTGGGCTATTTGGCGGCTTGCTGCGTATTTGGGTCTTTCCTTGGCCTTTACCTTTCGATCAGTTCTTTCGTTGCCGATCCTGCGAACAGTAACCCATTCGCTCTTTTGACTTTTTCAACTCTATACCTGACTTTCTTTGCGAGTATTTTTGCTTGGCCAGGTTTTATCTTTCTGCGCTCGTTGCTTCACGTGACCGGCCGAAAGGATCCGGTTAGTTTTGCGGTCGCGGGCCTTTTGAATGTGGCGATCATGGCGGTTATTCTCTTTGGTTCGGGTGACTTTTGGCGTTTCCTGGAATATCCGCCAGATTCGATCATGTTGCCTATCGGTTTCGCCGCAGGTGGCGCGGCTGGTCTGGTTGAACAATATCTCACTATGGAAGCTTCGGTGAAGGTAAGCGACGCATGAAAGACGAAGTGACCCCCATGTCTCGTGTCATTGAAGCGCGGGATTTGAACCTTGTCTTCCAGACGGCGGATGGGCCGGTTCAGGCGTTGAAGGATGTGAATCTGACCATCAACCGGGGGGATTTCGTCAGTTTCATCGGCCCTTCGGGCTGTGGCAAGACGACCTTTTTGCGCTGCATTGCGGCTTTGGAGCATCCGACAGGGGGCCGTCTGACCGTCAACGGGATGACGCCTGATCAGGCGCGGATGGCACGGGCCTATGGCTATGTCTTTCAGGCGGCGGGGCTTTATCCTTGGCGCACGATTGCGGGAAACATTCGGCTGCCTTTGGAGATCATGGGGTTTTCCAAGGCGGATCAAGAGGAGCGGGTGGCCCGTGTTCTGGACCTGGTGGAACTGTCGGGCTTTGGGAAGAAATTTCCCTGGCAGTTGTCGGGGGGGATGCAGCAACGCGCCTCGATTGCCCGCGCGCTGGCCTTTGATGCGGATATTCTGCTGATGGACGAACCCTTTGGGGCTTTGGATGAAATCGTGCGGGACAGGCTGAATGAAGAGGTGCTGAAGCTGTGGGCGCGGACGGGAAAGACGGTGGCTTTCGTGACTCATTCGATCCCGGAAGCGGTGTATCTTTCGACGAAGATCGTGGTGATGAGCCCGCGACCGGGGCGGATTTCGGATGTGATCGACAGCCCTTTGCCGCGGGAGAGGCCCTTGGAGATTAGAGACAGCCGGGAATTCATCGAGATTGCGCATCGGGTGCGCGAAGGCCTGCGGGCCGGGCATGGGGATGAGCTGTGATCCAGCGGAATGGCTGCGCCATAAGCTTTTGCGTTCGAGGGGGCTTTGCCCCCCGGCTGCGCCATCCCCCAAGGTATTTGGGGGCAATGTGAATGGGTGATCTGGTGATCCGGGAGGCGGTGGTCGGCGATCTGGCGGCTTGTGCGGCCATCGTGAACGCCGACATTGACGCGCGGGGCTTTATGCCGCGGACGGTCACGGTCGAGGATATTGAGGCGATGTTTGTGCCGACCTTGCTGGAGGCGCGGGTTCTGCTGGTGGCGGAAAGCGAGGGTGCGGTGTTGGGTTATCTGTCGTCGGAACCCACGGGCGATGTGCGGGGCTTTTATGTGCGGGCGGATGCGCAGGGCAAAGGGGTCGGCAAGGCGCTGATGGACGGGGCGAAGGCGCGGTTTCCGGCGGGTCTGCGGTTGACGGTGTTTGAGCCGAACACGGGTGGGCAGAGGTTCTATGTGCGGGAAGGCTTTGTGGATACGGGGGTGCGGTCTGTGGATGATGGGGTTCCTGTGATGCATCTGGAATGGGTGCCGCGATGATCGGCGTGATATGCCCCCCACCCCATCCCTCCCCCACGGGGGGGGAGGGGGTCGCGTCTTTCCCATGTGGCACGTCTGAATTGAAGCGCCTCCCTCCCCCCTTGTGGGGGAGGGTTGGGGTGGGGGGGCTGTTGTGATGAAGCGGGTGCTGCCAGTTCTGACGGTGCTGTGTGGGATTGTTGCCCTTTGGTATCTCGCCTCGGTCTGGCTGAATGCCACCTGGGTCTATGATCAGGCCGCCCGCGATGGGCGGAGCGTGACCTTTTCCCAAATGGTCGTTGAAACCCAGTCACAGGAACGCCCGCTTTTGCCGCCACCACATCAGGTGGGGGCCGAGTTGTGGAAGGGGCTGACGGCGCAGGCGGTGACCTCGAAACGCTCGCTGGTCTGGCATGGCTATAAGACGTTTGAGGCGACGATGGCGGGCTTTGCCTTAGGGATCGCGCTGGGCGTGGGGCTGGCGGTGGCGATTGTTTACAGCCGGACGGTGGACCGTTCGGTGATGCCTTGGGCGATCATCAGCCAGACGGTGCCGATTGTGGCCTTGGCGCCGATGATCATCGTGCTTTCCAGCAAGATGGGCATTGACAGCAAGCTGGTGCCGAAGGCGATCATCGCGGCCTATCTGTCGTTCTTTCCGGTGCTGGTCGGCATGATCAAGGGGCTGCGCAGCCCGGATGCGATGCAGTTGGATCTGATGCGGACCTGGAATGCCAGCGGCTTGCAGAATTTTCTGGTGCTGCGGCTGCCGTCGTCGATGCCTTATTTCTTTGCCTCGCTGAAGGTCGCCATTGCGGCGGCTTTGGTGGGGGCCATCGTGGGGGAATTGCCCTCTGGCGCGACCGTGGGTCTTGGCGCGCGGATGTTGCAGGGCAGCCAATATGGGCGGCCTTTGGACATGTGGGCGGCGCTGTTCGCGGCGGCTTTGCTGGCCGGGGTTCTGATCCTGATCGTGGGGCAGTTGGAGCGGCTGGCGCGCAAACGGATGGGGGCGGCGGGATGATCTTGGTCTTTGCAGCCCTTGCGATCTGGCTGGCGGGTTGGGCGCTGAACATGGCTTTGGCGCGGTCGTGGTTTGGCGAAAGCCGGGCCGGGCGGATCAGCATCGCGCTGATCTTTGGCGGGACGGTTCTGCTGGTTTGGGAGCTGTTGGTGCGGGGGCTGGAGGTCTCGCCGGTGATCCTGCCGCCGCCCAGCGTGATTGGGGGCAAGATCGCCGAAAGCCTGCCGGTGCTTTGGGCGGACTTTGTTCAGACGGTGCTGAAAGGGGCGCTGAGCGGCTTTGTCATGGGCTGCGGGGCGGGGGTTCTGGCGGCCATTCTGATTGACCGTTCGCCGTTCCTGCAAAAGGGCCTGCTGCCCATTGGCAATTTCGTGGCGGCTTTGCCCATCGTGGGGGTCGCGCCGATTTTGGTGATGTGGTTCGGCTTTGATTGGCAATCGAAGGCGGCGGTTGTTGTGATCATGGTGTTCTTTCCGATGCTGGTGAACACGGTCGCCGGTCTGCAAGCCAGCGAGAGGATGCAGCGCGATCTGATGGCCACTTGGGGCGCGGGATATTGGCAATCGCTGTGGAAACTGCGGCTGCCTGCGGCCATGCCTTTCATCTTCAACGGGCTGAAAATTTCATCGACTCTGGCCCTGATCGGGGCGATTGTGGCTGAATTCTTTGGCAGTCCCATCGTCGGCATGGGTTTTCGCATCTCGACCGAGGTCGGCCGCCTTGGCCTCGACATGGTCTGGGCCGAGATTGCGGTGGCGGCATTGGCGGGGTCTGCCCTTTACGGGCTGATCGCGCTGATCGAACGGGGGGTGACCTTCTGGCACCCGTCGCAAAGGCATTAACCGGACCCCAAAGGGGCCAACAAGGAGGTCAGAATGAAAAAGTTCCTAACCGGCGCGCTGATGGCGGGCATGGCCACAACGGCGCAGGCCGAGGACGTGACGCTGCAACTGAAATGGGTCACGCAGGCCCAGTTCGCGGGCTACTACGTCGCCCAAGCCAAGGGTTTCTATGAAGAAGAGGGCCTGAACGTCACCATCCTGCCCGGCGGGCCGGACATTGCCCCGACGCAGGTCATCGCCGGGGGCGGGGCGGATGTGGTCGTCGAATGGATGCCCGCCGCCTTGGCCGCCCGCGAAAAGGGTCTGCCGCTGGTGAACATCGCGCAGCCCTTTGCCAGCTCGGGCATGATGCTGACCTGCCTCAAGGAATCGGGCGTCGCCAGCCCCGCCGATTTCGCCGACAAGACCTTGGGCGTCTGGTTCTTTGGCAATGAATATCCCTTCCTTTCGTGGATGTCGCAGCTTGGCCTGAAAACTGACGGTTCGGCGGGCGGCGTCACCGTGCTGAAACAGGGGTTCAACGTCGATCCGCTGTTGCAGAAACAGGCGGCCTGCATTTCGACCATGACCTACAACGAATATTGGCAGGTCATTGATGCGGGGATCAGCCCGGATGACCTTGTGACCTTTAAATACGAAGATCAGGGCGTCGCCACCTTGGAAGACGGGCTTTACGTGCTGGAAGAAAAGCTGGCCGATCCGGCTTTTGCCGAGACGATGGTGAAATTCGTCCGCGCCAGCATGAAAGGCTGGAAATATGCCGAGGCGAATTCGGACGAAGCGGCGATGATCGTGCTGGAAAACGATGAATCCGGTGCCCAGACCGAAGCCCACCAAAAGCGGATGATGGGCGAAGTGGCGAAACTGACCGCAGGTTCCAACGGCGCGCTGGATGTGTCGGCGGCGGATCGCACTGTCGCCTCGCTGCTGGCCGGTGGTTCCGACCCCGTGATCACTAAGACGCCGGAAGGCGCCTGGACTTCGGCGATCACGGACAAGGCTTTGGCGGAATAAGATCAGCAAACTATAAGCACACCCGGAAATAGATCCGGGTGTGCTCTGCGCGAAATTATACTTTCAACACTTGTAGCCCAAAGTAATCTGGTTTCAACTCTGACTTGTGTCGTCAAGGTTGAGCGATGCCGCAGCCATAGTTGAAAGGTCTAATCCGATGCCCATATTCTCCGGAAGCCAAGACAATGACACATTGGCCGGTAGCGCCGAAATCGACCTTCTAACTGGTTTAGGCGGTAACGATTTTCTGGAAGGCAGCGAAGGGGATGATACCCTAGACGGTGGTGAGGGAAACGACAGCCTCTATGGCGGGTCACAAAATGATTCACTTTTGGGGGGCGGCGGGAATGATGTTCTTTCCGGCGGCACCGGGAACGACACGCTGGATGGCGGTGATGGCAACAATACCCTGTCAGGCGGCCTTGGGGATGATGTGATCTATGCGGGCAGCGGCAGCAATCAGGTTTCGGGCGATGATGGCAACGACACCCTGTATGGCGACGACAATTATGTCGCTCTTTCTGGCGGCGAAGGCGACGATCTCATCCTCCTTGGGACCGGTCAAGCCACCGGCAGTGGCGGAGCTGGCAATGACACGATTCAGGGCGGCAGCGGCAATGACGAACTGAGTGGTGGAGACGGCAATGACCTCATCATTGCGGCTGGGGGGCGGGATTATCTTTACGGCGGTAAAGGCGCTGACACGCTGCAAGGGGCGGATGACGCGTTTCTATATGGTGGCGACGGCGACGATCACCTTACAGCCATCGGCTTTAGCAACCGCTTGCTGGGCGACGCTGGGAATGACATGCTGTATGGCGGCTCGGCCAGTGGCGTTGGCGTCTATGGCGGAAGTGGTGATGATCACTTCTTTGTGGCTTCTTCAATCAATTCGTCTTTCTTCGGTGGCAGTGGAAATGATACTGTCACGGCTGGTTCGTCTGATCCCCTATACGTGGCAGGAGAGGACGGGGATGATGTGTTCATTGCTGGCACCGGCGCGCTTTCTGGCTACGGAGGCGCGGGGAACGACCTTTTCCAAGGTGGAACAGGCAACGACACCGCAATTGGCGGTTCAGGGAATGACAAGCTGAACGGCGGCGATGGAGACGATTATCTGTCCGGCGAGTTAGGCGATGATAGCCTTGTCGGTGGCGCGGGCGATGATTTTCTTTACGGGGGTGCTGCACATCTATTGGAAAACGAAGGTTTCGATACACTGGATGGCGGCGCAGGGCAGGACTTCCTTTATGGCGGTGCTGATGGCGACAGCGTTTTGGGCGGGACTGGGGTCGATCAGCTGTTTGGCGGCAATGGCAACGACAGCCTTGATGGCGGCGCTGACATCGACATTCTGAACGGAGAGGCCGGGAACGACAGCCTTTCCGGCGGCGATGGCGGTGACGCTTTGCTCGCAGGCGCGGGAGAAGACAGCCTTTTGGGCGGCAAGGGGGCTGACCAGATGTTCGGCGGCGTGGGCGATGACTGGCTGCGGGGTGGCTCTGGCGTGGACAGCCTGAGCGGTGGTGACGGGATCGACAGTTTTGTCTTTGCAAGCAAGGCCGAAGCCCGCGGCGACCACATCGCCGACTTTGCCCATGGTATCGACAAGATAGATCTGTCCGCCTTTATGGATGGGGGCCGCTTCATCGGGGCGAAAGCGTTCAGCGGCAAGGCGGATCAGGTGCGCTATGTCAGCACCTCGGGTCTGTTGCAGGGCGATGTGAATGGCGATGGCCGGGTTGACTGGTCACTGACCATCGACAATCACGCCGTGCTGACGAAGGGCGACTTTATCTTTTGATCTATGGCCTTGATCAGGGCCTGTAAATCTTTACTCTTTGCGTAAATTCTTTGCGCAAAGAGGGGATTGGTCATGGCCCTGTCCAGACTGATCGGCAGTCGATTGCGGGAACGTCGGCAGGCTTTGGGCCTGAAACAGGCCGATGTGGCGGCCAGGGCCGGGATTTCGGCCTCTTTCCTGAACCTGATCGAGCACAACCGTCGCCGGGTGGGGGGCGAGGTTCTGGCGGGGCTGGCCCGGGTCTTGCAGATGGATGCGGCGGCGCTGGGCGGGATCGGCGAAAGCGGCTTGCTGGATGATTTGCGGGCGGCGGGTGCAGGCACGGCGGCGGAACTGGACCGGGTGGAGGAATTCGTCGGACGCTTTCCGGGCTGGGCCGGGGCCTTGGCGCAGGCCTCGGGGCGGGCGGTGCAGGCGGAACGGGCGGTGATGGTCCTAAACGACCGCATGGCGCATGACCCGCATCTGGCGCAGGCCTTGCATGAATTGCTGACGGCGGTGTCGGCGGTGCGGGCGACGGCGGGGATTTTGGCGGAAACCGGCGATCTGGCGCCGGAATGGCGCGATAGGTTCCAGCGGAACCTGCATCAGGATGCCGAACGCATGGCCATCGGGGCGGAAACGCTGGTGGCTTGGCTGAACCGGGCCGAAGGCGGGGCCGAGGCGGTGGCCAGCCCGCAGGAAGAATTCGACGCCTGGCTGGAGGCGAAGGGCTGGCATTTGGCGGGGCTGGAGCGGGGCGAAGGGGCCGAGGCGGAGATTGAGGCGGAGATTGAGGCGGGCCTGACCTCGCATCTGGCGCGCGATCTGGCGCGGGTCTGGGCGGTGCGAACGCAGGCCGAGGCGCGGGCGATGCCCTTGGAACAGGCGCAGGGCTTTGACGACCCCCTGGCGCTGGCGGCGGGTTTTGGCCTGGGGCCGATGGCGGGGCTGCGGCGGATGGCGGGGCTGCCGGGCTCTGTGCATGGGTTGGTGATCTGCGACGGGGCGGGGGCGCTGACCTTTCGCAAACCCGCGCGGGGCTTTGCCCTGCCGCGCTTTGGTGCCGCCTGCGCGCTGTGGCCGCTGTTTCAGGCGCTGACGCGCCCAGGCCAGCCGGTCGAGGCGCGGGTGCGTCTGGCGGGCCGGGGGGGCGAGGGCGGCTTTCACCTGCGGGCGGTGGCCGAAACACGTGTGGGGGCGCGGTTTGGCGATCCGGTTTTGGTTGAGGCGGCGATGCTGATCACGCCCTTGGGACAGGTGGCCGAGGAGGTGCCGGAAATCGGCAGCACCTGTGCTGTCTGCGCAAAACCGGCCTGCCCGGCGCGGCGGGAAGGGTCGATTTTGGCCCCTCTCTGATCCGGCGGAATGGCCTTTGGCCATAAGGCCATGCGTTCGAGGGGGCTTTGCCCCCTATTCGCTGCCGCTCTTCCCCGGCCCGCGCAGGCTTGCGTGGGTGTTCGGCGCTGAAATCGGTCCACTGGACCGATTTCCGGGCGCGCCTCACCCCCCAGGATACTTTTGAAGAAAAGATGGGGGCAGGGATGAAGTTTTGACAGATGGGGACCAGCGGCCCTAATGTTACAAGAGCCACAAAGGAGGCCCCTTGTCCGCAACGCCCCATGTCCTGCTGATTGAAGACGAACCGAACATCGCCGAGGCGATCCGCTTTCTTTTGTCGCGCGATGGGCTGTCGGTGACGGTGCTGGATCATGGGGCCAAGGCGATGGCGGTGATGCGGGAAAAGGTGCCAGCGCTGGTCATTCTGGATCTGATGCTGCCCGACATCAGCGGCTTGGAAATCCTGACGGCGATGCGGGGGGAAAGGGCCTTTCGCGGGGTGCCGGTGCTGATGCTGACGGCCAAAGGCCAGGCACGCGACCGTGAGGCGGCGGAAAAGGCGGGGGCGAGCCTGTTCATGGCGAAACCCTTTGCCAATGCCGAGCTGATGGCGGCGGTGCGGCAATTGCTGGGGGCCTAGCATGGCGACGCGCCGCCTTCGTCCGATGTTTGTCGCCAAACGGTCCTACCGTCTGCGCCGCCTGCGGGATGGGGCGCGGATGTTACCCTTTCTGGGGGCCTTTTTGTATGTGCTGCCGCTGTTGTGGGTGCCAACCGGTCAGACCCGTGATCTGGCGCGGGATGCGGTCTATCTGTTCCTGGCCTGGGGGGTGTTGATCGGCCTGACCGCGCTGATCGCGGCGCGGCTGCGGGCGGCGGGGAATGATGCCGATGATCCGGCGAGTGCTGAGGACGCGGAATGATCCCCTTCAGCCTGCTGGTTCTGGCCTGTCTGGCCTATGTCTTGTTCCTGTTCCTTGTGGCTTTCTGGGTGGAACGCCGCAATGCCAACCGAACGGCGGGCTGGCTGCGCAGCCCTTGGGTCTATACCCTGTCGCTGTCGATCTATTGCACCGCTTGGACGTTTTTCGGCGCGGTCGGCTATGCGGCGCGTTCGGGGCTGGAATTTGCGACGATCTACATGGGGCCGACCTTGGTTTTCATCGGGTGGTGGTGGGTTCTGCGCAAGCTGGTGCGGATCGGGCGGCAGCAGCACATCACCTCTATCGCGGATATGGTGTCGTCGCGCTATGGCAAGTCGCCTTTTCTGGGGGTGGTCGTCACGCTGATCTGCGTCGCTTCGGCGACGCCCTATATCAGCCTGCAACTGCAATCGGTGACCCTGTCCTTTCAGGTTTTTGCCAGCGCCAGTGCGGTGGCGAGCCCGGTGAACGACCCGGCGGTGATTTCGCTTTGGGTGGCAGTGGGGTTGGCGGTGTTCACCATTCTGTTTGGCACGCGCAATCTGGACAGCCGCGAACAGCATACGGGCATTGTGATTGCCATCGCGATTGAGGCGGTGGTGAAGCTGGTGGCCCTGCTGGCGGTGGGGATGTTCGTCGTTTTCACGCTGGGGGGCGGCATCGGCCCGATGCTGGACCGGATCGCCGCCAGCCCCATGGCGGGCTGGGAGGTGGATCCGGCGCGTTGGATCGGGCTGACGGGGCTTTCGGCGGCGGCGGTGCTGTGCCTGCCGCGTATGTTCCATGTGACGGTTGTGGAAAACACCGATGAAAACCATCTGGCGACGGCAAGCTGGGCCTTTCCCCTGTATCTGATGGCGATGAGCCTGTTTGTGATCCCCATCGCCGTGATGGGGATGGAGCTGATGCCGCGGGGCAGCAACCCTGATCTTTTCGTGCTGACGCTGCCCCTGTCCGAAGGGCGGGGTGGGCTGGCCATGCTGGCCTTTCTGGGCGGCTTTTCCAGTGCGACCAGCATGGTGATTGTGGCGACGATTGCGCTGGCGACGATGGTGTCGAACCATATCGTGATGCCCATCTGGCTGCGGCTGGGGCCACGGGCGGCGGTCACCGGCGATGTGCGGGGCGTCGTACTGATGTCGCGGCGGATGTCGATCGGTGGGGTTCTGGGCCTTGGCTATGCTTATTTCCTGCTGTCCGGCGGATCCTCGGCCCTGGCCGCCATCGGCCTGATCGCCTTTGTCGGGGTGGCCCAGATTCTGCCTGCGCTGCTGGGGGGCATCTATTGGCGTGGCGCCACCCGCATGGGCGCTGCGCTGGGCTTGGGGGTTGGTTCGGCGCTGTGGGTTTATTGCCTGCTGCTGCCCAGTTTCGGGCCGGGGGCGGTGCTGTCGGCCAGCGTCATGGCAGAAGGGCCCTTTGGCATCGGCTGGCTGCGACCCTATGCGCTGTTCGGGGTTATTGGGTTGGACCCGCTGATCCACGCGGTTTTCTGGTCTCTGACGTTGAACATCATCGCCTTTTGCCTTGGTTCCGTCCTGACCTTTCCCGGACCTGTGGAACGGGCGCAGGCGGTGGCCTTTGTGAATGTGTTTGATGGCGGGGCAGGGCTGCAAGGCTGGTCGAAAGGCACTGCCGACCCCGAAGCCCTGCTGATCACGGCCCAACGCATTTTGGGGGACGAGGCGGCGCTGGGTTATTTTCAGGAGCAGGCCAAAGCACAGGGCAAGGGCGGCTATCTGCCCGATCCGGCCCCCGAATTTCTGGACGGGTTGGAAATGCGGCTGGCGGGGTCGGTGGGGGCCGCCACGGCCCATGCCATGCTGTCGCAACTGGCGGGCCGGGCGGCGGTTTCGGTCGAGGATCTGATCGCCGTGGCCAGTGAATCAGCGCAGATGATGGAACATTCGGCGCAATTGGAAAGCCAACAGGCGGAACTGACGCGCACCGCCCGCGCGCTGCGCGAGGCGAATGAAAAGCTGACCCAGCTTTCAGTGCAGAAGGATGGGTTCCTATCGCAGATCAGCCATGAATTGCGCACGCCCATGACCTCGATCCGCGCCTTTTCCGAAATGCTGATGGAACAAGACCTGCCGCCCGATCAAGCCGCGCGGTTTTCGGAAATTATCCACACCGAGGCGATCCGCCTGACGCGGCTGCTGGATGCACTGTTGGACCTTTCGGTGCTGGAGGCGGGGGCCGTGCAGTTGAACGTCGGGCTGGTGTCGGTGCAGACGATCCTGGATCGGGCCTTGGCCGCGACCGAGGCGGGGCGGGCGGGCCGACAGGTGGTGGTGACGCGGGACGCTGAGGCGGAACAGATCTTTTTGCGCACCGATGCTGACAGGTTGGTGCAGGTGGTGATCAATCTGGTCAGCAACGCCCTGAAATACTGCGATGCGCTGCTGCCGGAACTGCGGTTGGTGGTGCGGCAAAAGGGCGGGCATGTGACCCTGGATGTGGTCGACAATGGGTCTGGCATCCCCAAGGAAAAGCAGGCGCTGATCTTTGAAAAATTCGCGCGTCTGACCGATCAGACCCGCGCCGGGGGGGCGGGGCTTGGTCTGGCGATCTGCCGTGAGATCATGGAAAATCTGGGTGGCAGTATCGCCTATCTGCCGGGGCAGGGCGGGGCGGCCTTTCGTGTGACCTTGCCGCTGCGGATGAAAAAACCCGCATGAGGGATTGGCGCTAACCTTTTGGCAAGGCTTTCCATGCGACATCTGGGCAGGAAGCATGAGGAAGCCATGGCACAGGGTGATGTGATCCGGCGAAAACTGGGGTTGGCGCGTGACAACGCCGCCCGTCTGGCCGATCCGCGCGGGACGGGGGCGGAAAAGGCGCTGCCCTTGGCCTTGGCGCGGGCGGCGCGGGATGCCTTTGCCTTGGCGCTGGATTGCAGCCGGATGCAGACCGGTGCCGTTTCCGTGGCCGAGGTGGTGGAACGCATTCCCGAACGATCCTTGATCTGCCTGCTGGAAGGGCCGGGAGAGGGTTTGGGTGTGATGGTCCTGTCGCCCGACCTGCTGGCCGGGCTGATCGAGGTGCAGACCTTGGGCAAGGTTTTGCCCGGTGCGGCACTGGCCCGTCGTCCGACGCGGACCGATGCGGCGATGGTGGCGGGGTGGCTGGATACGGCGTTGGAAGGGTTGGAAAATGCGCTGCTGGCGGATGAGGATCTGATCTGGACTGACGGCTTCCGCTATGCCTCTTGTCTGGATGAGGCGCGGCCCTTGGGCCTGCTGCTGGAGGATGCGCCGCATAGGATGCTTTTGGCCGATGTCGATGTGGCGCGGGGCACCAAACAGGGGCAATTGCTGCTTGTGCTTCCGGCACAGGGGCGGGGGCGCAAACCGATTGGGGCCGAGGAGGAGGGCAAGCGCCCACCACCACCACCGCCGTTCGAGGCGCAGTTGCATGAACAGATCCTGTCCGCCGAATGCCAGTTGACCGCCGTGATCGGCCGCCTGCGCCTGCCCTTGGGGCAGGTGATGGAGTTGATGCCGCATCTGATCCTGCCCTTGGGCGGGGCTGGTCTGGGCCATGTTCATCTGGAAACGGTTGAGGGAAGGGTGCTGGCCAGCGGGCGGATGGGGCAGGCGCGTGGAAACCGCGCCCTGCGCATTCAGGAAATCCGGGAAGAGGCGCAAACCGCGCCGGTCGACCTGCCAATATCAGAGGGCGCAACAGTTCCGAGCCTGCGCAAAGCTGGCTAGCGTTGCTTCGATGCGGTTTGGGTCGTGGGCCGTGGTTGGCCCGGCATCATCTGCTGCAACGCCTGCATTTCTTTCAGCAGCGTGGCAAGATCCGCTGGCCTATGCGCCCCGATCATGCCACCGCCCCCGCACAACTTTGGCAAAACGGCGTTTCGGGCATCAGTACCAGCCGCGGTTCGGCGATTTCGGCCCCGCAGCGGGTGCAGATGCCGTATTCCCCAGCCTCGATCCGCGCCAGCGCCGCGTCAATCTGCCGAATTTCGTGTTGACCTGAGAGGCCCAGCCCCTCCAGCACCTCATCCCCCTCACGTTCGATCGCCAGATCGTCCCAATCCGGGTTTGCCGGATTGTCCAATTCATCCGCGATGTTCTTGAGGCGACCTTGCAACTCGGCCAGCCGGGCCTGCAATTGCGCTTTGCGTTCGACGATGGTGGTCATGTCTTCCCCCATGTATTATGTTTCCTGCATAGGTCATCCCGGCCTGTCCCGCATTGACCCAAATCAAGCCATGACGCCTGACATCACCGCCTTTTTCGACGAAGCCACCAACACGATCAGCTATCTGCTGCGCGACCCGGAAAGCACAGCCTGTGCTGTCATCGATTCCGTGCTGGATTTTGACTATGCCTCGGGCCGGACCGACACGCGTTCTGCCGATGCCATCGTCGCTTTCATCCGCGAAAACCAACTGACGCTGGAATGGGTGCTGGAAACCCATGTCCATGCCGACCACCTGTCTGCCGCGCCCTATATTCAGCAGGAACTGGGCGGAAAGATCGGCATTGGCGACCGGATCACCGTGGTGCAGCACACGTTTGGCAAGGTCTTTAACGAGGGCACCCAGTTTCAGCGCGACGGTTCGCAGTTTGACCAGCTTTTCGCCGAGGGTGACACGTTCCAGATCGGCGCTTTGACGGGCCGGGTGCTGCACACGCCAGGCCACACGCCTGCCTGTCTGACCTATGTCATCGGCGATGCGGCTTTCGTGGGGGATACGCTTTTCATGCCCGATTTTGGCACCGCCCGCTGTGATTTTCCGGGGGGAAGCGCCGCTGATCTGTTTGATTCCGTGCAGAAAATCCTGTCCCTGCCGGACGACACGCGCATCTTTGTCGGGCACGATTACATGGCGCCGGGCCGTGAGGAATATGCCTGGGAAACCACCGTCGGCGCACAAAAGGCGTTGAACATTCATGTGGGCGCGGGCCGATCACGCGCCGATTTCGTTGCCTTGCGCGAGGCGCGGGACGCGACCTTGGCGATGCCCCGGTTGATCATCCCCTCTTTGCAAGTGAACATGCGAGCGGGACGGATGCCCGAACCGGATGACAACGGGATCAGCTATCTGAAAGTGCCCCTGAACGGGCTTTAGGGGATAAACATGCCGATGGAATGGCTGATGGGCCTGCTGGGCGGGCTGATGATTGGCAGTGCCGCGGCGCTGTATTTGCTGGTCAATGGCAGGGTGATGGGGGCCTCGGGGATCGTCGGGCAGATGCTGGATGGGACGGCGGGCAAGACTTGGGCGGAACGGCTGGTATTTCTGGCGGCGCTGATTGCTATTCCGGCGGTGTTCTATCTTGCCTTTGGCGCAGAGACGCATCTGTCCGGCCATTGGGCGCTGCTGGCTGTCGCGGGTTTTCTGACGGGGATCGGCACCCGCATGGCGAACGGCTGCACCTCGGGCCACGGCGTTTGCGGAATATCGCGCCTGTCGCCGCGCGGGATCGTCGCCTCGGTCTTGTATGTGGGGGTTGGCATGCTGACAGTTGCCCTGTTCCGCCACGGTTTGGGGTGGCTCTGATGCTGCGGCTGGTTTTTGCGGCGCTGGCCGGTGGGTTTTTTGGCGGTGGGTTGATGCTTTCCGGCATGACCGACACCGCCCGCGTTCAGGGTTTTCTGGATATCTTTGGCGCGTGGAACCCGACGCTGGCTTTTGTGATGGGTGGGGCAATGCTGCCGATGGCCTTGGCTTGGGTTGTCGCCGACCGGCGCAAGGTTTCTGTACTGGGCACACCCTTTCCACCGATGCGGCGCGGGGTCGACCGACCCTTGGTGCTGGGTTCCATCCTATTTGGCGTCGGCTGGGGCCTTTCGGGCCTTTGCCCCGGCCCTGCCATGGCCGTGGTTTCCTTTGCCGGACCGGGGGGTTTGGTCTTTCTTCTGGCGATGGGGGCGGGTATGGTTCTGGCACCGCAGGCTACCCGCCTGACCAACCGCCTTGCCAGCCAAAGGTTGCAGATGGACATTCGCAGATTGACCGACAGTTATGCCGTTTCGCCGCAGATCGCGGTTGAGGATTTGCAAGCGATCAAAGCGGCCGGTTTCACCACGGTGATCGACAACCGCCCGGATGGGGAAATTCCGCCCGATCTGCACACGCCAGTCATGAAAGCGGCAGCTGAGGCTTTGGGCCTGACCTTTGTGGTCAACCCGGTGATCGGCGGGGCTCTGACCATGGAAAACGTGTCCTTGCAACGGCAGGCCATGGAGTCTGCGACGGGCCCGGTCTTTGCCTACTGCGCCAGCGGCAACCGTTGTTCGGTGGTCTGGGCCTTGGCGCAAGCTGGCACGATGCCCGTCGATGATCTGGTTCGTATCCCTGCGCGCTATGGCTATCAACTGGACCATCTAAGGCCGCAGCTTCACGCCTTGGCTGGCGATAAGGTCTGAGGGGCTCAGTCCAGGAAAATTCCAAGAACGACGATCATCAAGCCCAGAACCGACAGGCCAAGCGCCGCGAGGTTCAGGGCCACTGCCTTTTGCATCCGCAGGCGCAATTCTTCATCCGACGTTGCGGTGCGCCGTGCGCGGGCCACTTGCAAAACGCAAAAGAATAGCAGGGCTACGCCCAGCAGGGTCAGGGCGGTGCCGCCCCAGATAAGAATTTGCATGGAATCCCCTTTGCCTGGTCGTGGCGGGTTAGCGCCGGAAGGGGCGTTATGCAAGGGTGGGGTGGCTTGAACAGGGCGGAGCAGTTGGGTATCAGGGTTGCGAACCGAAGGGGAACATCATGGCCGACGCATCCGACAATTACGCCGTTGCCGCAGACGAATTGCGGCAGTTCATCGAACGTTTTGAACAGCTTGAGGCCGAAAAAAAAGATGTGACGGAACAGCAAAAAGAACTGATGGCGGAAGCCAAAGGGCGGGGCTACGACACGAAGGTCATGAAAAAGGTCATCGCGCTACGTAAGCGCAAGCCAGATGACATTGCTGAGGAAGAGGCCGTGTTGGAGATGTACAAAGCCGCGCTTGGGATGGGCTAGGGCAATCAGGGCAAGGTTAAGGTCAGGCCTGGAATGCGGCCGATGCGGTTCAAGTCCTGATCGTATTGCAAGGTCAGGGTTTCGACCAGTTCGACGTTCCAGCCGGGCAGATCAACCGTTGTTTCCATCTTATCTGGTAGTGCATAAGCCTCGAGAAATTCGGCAATGATCATGGGGCGAAGCGTCGTATCGCCTTTGGTGCGGACGCCTAGTTCTTGTTGCAGGCGTGCCAGATCGGGCGGCGCCAGCAGCGTTGCCAGCAGATCATCTTGTCCGTCCAGCGTCATCCCCGGTTGATGCCCCGTGACGATCCGCAAGACATCGGGCCAGATCATCGGGGAATCCTCGTCGCACCATACGTGAATTGGCACGTCGGGGTTCGTGTCGCGAATGGCGTGCAGAACATTCGACCACAAGAGATCTTGGGGATGCAAATCCTGCATCAACTCGGCGTAGGTCTTGTCGCGCTGCCGTTGCAGCAGCGCCGGGATGAATCCTGCCGGATTTCGGATCGAGAGATGGAATTCGACAGGATAATCAGGCAGCACATCGTGCAGTTTGCGCAAGTTCTGACCCGCGCGGGCGTAGAGACCGCCATGCAAGGCCCATTGTGGATAGGCCATGAAACTTTCCCAAGACAGAATCACGCGCTCGGCCTTGTCGTCTCCCTCCAGAATCTGTTGCAAGACATAGGCCTGCGCTTCTCGACTGGCCGTGCCGCGCCCCAGACCATTGGCCGTTTCGCGCAGCAGATTGCGATAGCGCGACGGACCCGGCACAGCTATGCCCTGCTTTGCGAGAGGGCCACGGTTCTTGAGCAGGCAGCGCAAGAGCCGTTCTTCGTCGGTGCAATGCGCGCCAAGATGATAGACGATGCGCATGCGACCTTTCCGTTCATTTCCATTGTTGCGATCTTACAGGGGGATTTCTGGACAGGCAAACACCCATGCGATAGGGCTGCGTTTTAGGATGACCCTTGCACCTTACTTGTCGCGGCGCGCGCTGCCATTCTGGCCCCTTTTTGCAGGGGTGCTGGCGCTCTTGATTTTGGCGCCTGTTGTGTCCGTCGTCTGGCTGGCCTTTCATCCGACCGAGAACATCTGGCCGCATCTTCTGTCGACGGTTCTGCCGCGCTATCTTTTGAATACGCTGCGGCTGATGCTGGGGGTGACTGTTCTTGCCGTCGTGGCAGGCACCGGAGCGGCGTGGCTGGTCACGGTTCACCGCTTTCCGGGCAGTCGTTGGTTGGATCTTGCGCTATTCTTCCCGCTTGCAGTGCCTGCTTACGTCGGTGCCTATGCGCTGGTCGATATCCTTGACTATCCGGGGCTTGTGCAAAGCTGGTTGCGCCAAGCGATGGGGTGGCAGTCGGCGCGGGACTATTGGTTTCCTGACGTGCGCAATGCCTGGGGGGCCAGCCTTGTGCTGGGCGGTGCGCTTTATCCCTATGTTTATCTTCTGGCGCGGGCGGCTTTTCGCGAACAGTCTGGAACGATCCACGATGTGGCCCGTGCCTTGGGGGCCGGCCCTTACCGATTGTTCTGGAGCGTAGGACTGCCCTTGGCCCGCCCTGCGATCGCGGCAGGTGTGGCGCTGGCACTGATGGAGGTGCTTGCTGACTACGGGACGGTCCAGCACTTTGGTGTTCAGACGCTGACCACCGGTATCTTTACGACATGGCTGACGGCAGGCAATGCGGGCGGCGCGGCGCAGATTGCCTTGGTGGTGCTGGTGATGGTCAGCGGGCTGATGTGGGTGGAGCGGGCAGGGCGGGCTCAGGCCCGGCATCATGGACTGTCGCGTGCCGACCGGCCAATTCGGCCCATCCCCTTGGCAGGGTGGCGCGGTGGTTTTGCGTTTCTGTTCTGCTTTCTGCCATTCGCTGGCGGCTTTCTGCTGCCCGTGGCGGTCATGCTGTACTATGCTTGGGCAGCCCCATCGGGCTGGCTATCGCCGGATCTGGGTCGGGCCCTCGCCCATACTTTGCTGGTAGCCAGCCTCGCGGCTCTTGTGACCGTGGCTTTGGCACTGGTGGTTGTCTTCGGGCTACGATCCGCGCGGGGGCGATGGGCGGGGCGGCTATCCGCTTTGACGGCACTGGGATACGCGACACCCGGTGCGGTGCTGGCCTTAGGCCTGCTGATTCCGCTTGCAAGCTTAGATCATCATCTGGCCGACCTCGTGTCCGTTGTGACTGGCCGTGATCCTGGCCTAGTGCTGACCGGCACTGCCACAGCGCTGATTTTGGCCTATGTGGTGCGGTTCTTTGGCGTCGCACAGGGCGGTATTGCCGCTGGAATGGGCCGTGTGGCGCCAAGTTTGCCGATGGCCGCCCGAATGTTGGGGCGAGGGCAGGGCGGGGCATTGTTTGGCGTCTATTTGCCGATCATGCGAGGTACTTTGGCAACGGCTTTGGTGATGGTCTTTGTCGACAGTGTTAAGGAACTCCCCGCAACTTTGCTGCTGCGCCCCTTCAATTTCAACACATTGGCAACCCGCGTGTTTGAACAGGCCAGTCTTGAGCGGTTGCATGACGCCGCCCCCGCCGCGCTGTTGGTGATGGCCGTCGGGCTTTGTGCCGTTGTCCTATTGATCCGGGGTGATCACCGTTAACCGCCTGCGCAGCCCCCTTGCAAGGGTCGCGTCGGGGCGCTATTTGCTAGCCAGTGCCTCTATAGCTCAGTTGGTAGAGCACCTGATTTGTAATCAGGGGGTCGCGGGTTCAAGTCCTGCTGGGGGCACCATTTTCCATCCTTACATCGGCCGCACCGCTTGACTTCCCTTTGGGCGGGTGCAGAGACTGCGCGCCAGCAGGATGAGGGGAATATGTCAGAAAAACCGCCACCATCACCCTTGACCAGGGCCGCAACCGAAGGCGCGTTGCGGATGTTGCAGGACAACCCGCCCGCGCCCGAGACTCTGGCCGGAACCTTGCGCTTTCTGTGCAAATGGCGGTCACAGGTGCTGGAGCAGACCTTGGTGGCCCGGTCGGGGCAAAAGGTGCTGACGGGGCCGTTTCAGGGCATGGATTACCCGGTGCGGGCGGCGGAAGGGTCGCGCACGACGCGGCTTTTGGGGAATTATGAGGCAAGCCTGATCCCGGTGATCGAGGGGATCATTGCACGCGGCTATGATCTGGTCGTCGATGTTGGCTGCGCCGAGGGTTACTATGCGGTGGGCTTTGCCCTGCGGATGCCGGGCGCAAAGGTTCTGGCGCGCGACATCAGCGAACAGGCGCAGGCCCTGTGCCGCGAAATGGTGCGGGTGAACGGCGTGGCCGACCGCGTGGAAATCGGCGGTGAGTTTGGCCATGCCGATTTTGCGATCTGCAAGGGCCAGAAATCGTTGGTCCTGTGCGACATCGAAGGGGCCGAGGATGAATTGCTCGATCCGTCCCGCGCACCGGGCCTGCTGGAGGCCGATGTTCTGGTTGAGGCCCATGAGGGGTTCCGCCCCGGCGTGGTCAAGCGGATCGCCGAACGCTTTGCGGCCACCCATCGGGTAACCCAATTGAACCGGCAGGTGAATGACAGCGCCCTGCCTGCCTGGTGTGAGGGCCTGTCCGATCTGGATCGGCTGTTGTTGTTGTGGGAATGGCGGTCGGTGCCGACGCCCTGGCTTTGGATGGAACGGAAATGAGCGACAAGAATGCGGCGATCTGGTTTTCGTCCGATGGGTTCAATCCCAAAGCAAAGGGAATCAACGGGCGGCGGATGGCGGGCGAAAGCTTGCTGCGCGGATTTTTTCGCAACGCCGACGTGCCGGAATTTGTTTGTGCCACGCATGCCGGTGGAGATTTCGATGCCTTTAGGGCCGTGGCGGAAGAGGAAGGCGTGACGAAGCCGCAGCGCTTCGTGCGCTTGGACGATATGGGCAAGCTGCCTCCTGTCGAAACGCTGCTTTACTCTAGCCCCGGAATCTCACCCGAGCTTTGGCGGCGGTCTGTGCTTGGGGCCACCCGGTATTCGATCTGTGGGATAACCCATACAACCTGCACCAAAGCCGTCCAGCAGGCGTTTTTCGACCTGCGGATGGCCGGGCAGCAAGAGTGGGACGCTGTGATCTGCACCAGCCGTGCGGTGCAAGATTCGGTTTTGCGCCAGATGGATTTGATTGACGATTTCATCCGCGCGCGCTTTGCTGGGCCTCCGCCACGCCGTCCGCAACTGCCGATCATCCCACTGGGCATCAACACCGCCGATTTCGCCCGTGATCAGGCTGCGGGAACCGCTTTGCGCGAGCGGCTGGGGGTCGGCAAAGACGATGTTCTTTGCGTCATTGTCGCCCGCCTTTCGGTCAATGAGAAATTCGATCCGTTGCCGCTGTTTTTGGCGATGAGCCAAGCCCAATCGGCCTTGGGCCAGACTAAGCTGCATCTTGCGATGTGTGGAATTTTTGCCGGTGAGAATAGCAAATCGGTGACGCAAAACGGTGCCAAGGCGCTGATGCCGGATGTGCCATTGTATTTGCTGGATGGTGCCAGCGCCGAAGAAAGACTGGCGACCCTTTCGGGCGGCGACATGTTCCTGTTTCCAATCGACAATATTCAGGAAACCTTTGGACTGGCTCCGGTTGAAGGTATGGCGGCAGGGTTGCCGGTGGTGGCGACCGATTGGGATGGTTTGCGTGATACCGTCAGCGAAGATGTGGGAATTTTGATCCCGACGCAGATGGTCAAAGGCGAGTTGATGACCTCGACGACCCAGCGTTATCTGGGGGGCACGGACAATTATCAGCAGTATCTGTCACAAATTTCTGCCGTTACGCGGGTGCATGTCGGGAAGATGGCGCAGGCGATCGTGACGCTGGCCCGGGATCCCGATTTGCGGGCGCGGTTGGGGGCCGCGGCGCTGAAGCGGGCGACGACGCGTTTTGATTGGGCGCAAGTGGTGCCGCGGATGCAAAACCTGTGGGTGGAACTGACGCGCATAAGACGGGCGGCCAAAGTGGCGAAACATCCGCCGGTTCCGGCGTGGGCGGTGCCGGTTTTGCCGGCGGCAGGCCATGTTTATGCCAGCTATCCGACAGAGATATTTGAACCGAAATCGACGGTCTGGCGGGCGAAAGTTTTGCCCAAAGCTGCGTTGGATGTCAAAGCGATGCTGACCTTGCGCGACTATGGTGCGACACGGCGGATGTTCGAAGCACCGGACCATGTGGCCGCCGTGTTGACACTGCTGGCAGAGCGCCGGACGGCAGGGGCAACCTTGGCCGATCTTGTCCAGATTACCGGGTTTCCAGCGCGGCGGGTGGAACGCATTCTGATGTGGCTGCTGAAATATGATTTTGCCGAGGAAGCCGATGACTAAGACCATCCTGATTACCGGGGCGGGTTCGGGCATCGGGCGGGCCGTGGCGCGGCATTTTCTGGCGCAGGGTTGGCAGGTCGGTCTGGCCGGCCGGCGGGCGGAAGCCTTACAGGAAACGGCGGGCGAGGCACCGGGTGCTCTGATCCTGCCGATGGATGTGGGCGATGCCGCGCAGGTGGAGGCCGGGTTTGACCGTGCCATGGCGGAATGGGGCCGTCTGGATGCGCTGTTCAACAACGCAGGCATGGGCTTGCCGGGGCGGATGATTGACGAGATCGCGGTCGATGACTGGCTGGCTTTGTCGCAGGTCAACATCACCGGCATGTTCCTTTGCGCCCGCGCGGCCTTTGCCCGGATGCGGCGGCAGTCGCCCCAAGGTGGGCGGATCATCAACAACGGTTCGATCAGCGCCACGGCCCCGCGCTGGGGCTCGATCCCCTATACGATGTCGAAACATGCGGTGACGGGGCTGACCAAGGGCCTGTCGCTGGACGGGCGGGCCTATAACATCGCCTGCGGGCAGATCGACATTGGCAATGCGGCGACGGATATGGCCGCAGCACAGGCCAAGGGCGTGCCGCAAGCGGATGGCCATATCGCGGTGGAACCGCTGATGGACGTGACGCAGGTGGCGGATGCCGTCTGGCATATGGCAGGCCTGCCGCTTGAGACGAATGTGCAGTTCATGACGATCATGGCGACGAAGATGCCGTTTGTGGGGCGGGGGTGATGGGCGCAGACGGGCCAAAAAACGGATGGGCACAGCCGGTCATCGACCACATTCTTAGCGAATTGCCCGGAGATCACCGATCAGGTTGGAGTGACATGGCAATGTCGGCCTATGAAATGGGATGCTCTGCCTTGGCCGCCTTGGGGCAAGCCAAGCTCGAAGCATGGGGAGCCAGCCCAAGGGCTGCGCCAAAAATACCAGCTGTTTTACCGCGTTGGGATGACATTTGTTCGGTTGTCTTGGGTTTGGCCGACCAACATAATGAAATAGACTATCTTCCAACAGGCATTCTAAAGCGCCCGGCATCACATGCCCAATTCGTCATCACGCCGATAGGCGGCCCGGCACCCCCAGCGCCAAACATCGCGGCTTCCCATGGACTTGGCTCTGCGCATGCGAGCGCAAAAGCCACGGCTGCAATGACCGCACTTGGTTTGCTGGAAAATGGTCAGTGGACAAAACATGCCGAAGCCATTCTTTGGCGCGAAAATCCATCTGAGTGGAACTTGGATGTCGTCGGACATCCCATGTTCAAACGGGCAGTCGAAACTGCAATCGAAACCATGCCCCCGGATATTCAGGCTGAACTGGACAAACTAACAAGGATTGACGAGGTCGCTCTGGATGCGGCTATGGAGAGGGAAAGAAACGCCCATGAAAACCCTCCTCAGCGGACGAATGGGTTAACACTATTCAGGACCAAAACTTTGTCACTAACGCGCGAAAAGGTCGCTTTCGGCATCCAATTCGACCGCAAAATCCAGCTGGATGAGCTCTTCTTCCGCCATTGGCGCCTTGCGGATGGCTGGCTTTCACCAACGGATGCCAAACGAGCCTTGAACATCTTTCACGATCCACTTGCCAAGGCGATGCGCCGGGCGGTTATGGGCAGGATTTTTCCCGAAACTCCTTTCGCCCATTAATCCTCACCCCAACCCCCTCACCGCCCCATACCCCCCCTGCGCGAACACCAATGGCTTCCCCAAACCCGTCGCAAAGCGAACCACCCGGCCCACGATGATCAGATGATCCCCCCCCTCATGCACCGCCTCTTGCACGCATTCGAACCGGGCCAGCGTGCCCGACAGCAGTGGCACGCCTTCGGTTGAAACCTCGTGCTCCACCCCCTCAAACCCCTGACCGCCGCGCACGAAATGCCGCGACAGGCCGAACTGATCCTCGGCCAGCACATGGATGGCGAAGTGGCGCGCGCTGGAAAACGCTGGGAAGCGGGCCGAGGCACGGGCGGGCGACCACAGAACCAACGGCGGGTCGAGCGACACCGAAGCAAAGCTGTTGGCCGTAAACCCCTGCGGCCCCGCAATGGTGACGACGGTCACACCCGTCGCAAACTGGCCCAAAGCGTTGCGCAACTCGGTCGGATCAAGATCAGCCATCATTCCCTCGCATCTGGCCCGCAACCTAACCCGCTGCCCCCCAAGATCAACCCGAAGTCCTATACCTTTTCGGAAATTCTTGGCACAAAGCCCCTGCAAGAATGCGGAGTCGCCATGCTGTTTGCCTATGCCCTGAACGGGGCCGCCCTGCGGCGGATGAATGTCGACGAACCGCTGGAGGGGGCGGCCTGGATCGATCTTTACCGCCCGACCGATGTGCAGGCGGCGCGTCTGATCGGCATGGGGGTCGAGGTGCCCACCCTTTCCGACATGGAAGAGATCGAAATCTCGAACCGGCTTTACCGCGAAGGCGGCATGGATGTGATGACGGTGGTGCTGCCCGGCCTCTCGCTGTCGAAAACGCCCATTTCCGGCCCGGTGTCCTTTATCCTCACGCCCGACAGGTTGGTCACCGTGCGCCACCATGCGCCCCGCCCGTTTGAAACCTTTCCCGAACGGGCCGATAAATCCGGCATCGGCTGCGCGAACCCGGATCAGATTTTCCTTGGGCTGGTCGATGAAATCATCGGGCGGCTGGCCGATCTTTTGGAAGGGGCGGGCAAATCGCTGGACGAGGTGAGCGCCGGGGTCTTTCAATCGAACGGCGCGCCGAAACGGCCCGAGAAATTGCAAGCGCATCTGGAACAGGTCGGGCGCGAGGGTGATCTGGTGGGCCGGGTGCGGCTGTCGCTTTTGACCATCGAACGCGCCCTGTCGTTCTATACCCAAGCGCGGGGCGAAAAGAACAAGGTCACGCTCAAGGCCTTGATGCGCGACATTCAGGCGCTGGAGGTGCATTGCGACTTTCTGTCGCAGCGCGTGGGACTGGCCTCGGATGCGACGCTGGGGATGATCAACCTGTCACAAAACATGACGGTTCGGATCGTATCGGTGGTGGCTGTGCTGTTCCTGCCGCCCACGCTGATCGCCAGCGTCTATGGGATGAACTTCAAGCACATGCCCGAGTTGGAGACGTCTTTCGGCTATCCGGTGGCGCTTTTGCTGATGCTGGCTTCGGCCGTGGTGACTTATCTGTTTTTCAAATGGAAAAACTGGCTTTAGGGGGCGAGATGCAGCTTTCGGCTTTTGCGGCAAAGGGACGGTTCTGGCGGGGCAACCTGCACACGCATTCCAACCTGTCGGATGGGGTCTTGGACCCTGCCGAAGTGGTGCGTCGATACCGGGCCGAAGGCTATGATTTTCTGGCGTTGACCGATCATTTCATCGGGCAATGTGGCTATCCGCTGGTTGATACGCGCGGGTTCCGGGATGGTGGCTTTACCACGCTTCTGGGGGCGGAACTGCATTCCGGGGCGATGGCGAATGGTGAGCTGTGGCATATTCTGGCGGTGGGCCTGCCCTTGGACTTCGCGCCGTCGAACACGCCGGTTTTTCACCCCATCGAAGGGCAGGAAACCGGGGCGGAGCTGGCCGCGCGGGCCGTAGCGGCGGGCGCTTTCGTGGCGATTGCCCATCCGCAATGGTCAGGCCTGACCTTGGCCGACGCACGGGGCATTGCCGCCGCCCATGCGGTGGAAATCTACAATCACGGCTGTGCTGTGGGCTGCGACCGGCCCGATGGCTTTGCCATTGCCGACCTTTTGCTCAGCGAAGGGCGCAGGCTTTCGATGATTGCAACGGATGACGCGCATTTCACCGAACCGGACCATTTCGGCGGCTGGGTGATGGTGAAGGCGTCGGAAAACGAACCGGACGCTCTGCTCGCCGCGCTGAAGGCCGGCGAATTTTACAGCACACAAGGGCCGGAACTGCGGGATGTGCAGGTCTATCCTGACCGGGTGGTGGTCGAAATGTCGGCCTGTTCCTCGATGATCGTGCAGGGCGCTGGGACAGCGGCGAAAGCGGTGCATGGCCATTCCATGACACGGGCGCAACTGCCGTTAGCACGGTTCAAGAGTTCCGACTGGATCCGCGTGACGGTGGTTGATGCGGCAGGCAAACGGGCTTGGTCAAATCCGGTGTTCCGGGATGAATGGGAGCAGTGATGGAACGGCATCAACAATTCTGGGATCTGCATCAATCGGGTTGTTTCGTGATCCCCAACCCTTGGGACGTGGGGTCCGCCCGCATGATGGCTGGGCTTGGGGCGCAGGCTTTGGCGACCTCCTCCGCCGCCCATGCCTTTGTCATGGGACGGGCGGATATGGGCGGGGTCAGTCGGGATGAGGCTTTGGCCCATGCCGAAATGATCGTGGCCGCGACCGCTTTGCCCGTGTCAGGCGATTTTGAAAACGGCTTTGCCGATGATCCGGAGGGTGTCGCGGAAACCGTGCGTCTGGCGGCTTCTGTGGGATTGTCCGGTTGTTCGGTCGAAGACACGCAGATGGTCAAGGGCAACCCCGCCTATGATTTCGATCTGGCCGTCGAACGCATCCGCGCCGGGGCCAGCGCCGCCCGCGCCTTGGGGCGGCCTTTCGTATTCTGCGCAAGGGCCGATGGGGTGATGAATGGGGCCTATGATCTGGCCGAAGGCATCCGCCGCTTGCAGGCCTTTGAACAGGCGGGCGTCGACCTTTTGTATCTGCCCGTGCCCCCCGGCCGCGCTGAACTGGCGCAGGTCTTGGCCAGTGTCACGAAACCCGTCAACGCGCTGGCGGCGGGGCCGCTCAAATCCATGACCATCGGCGAACTGGCCGCGATGGGTGTCAGGCGTATTTCCACCGGGTCGCAGATTGCGCGCCTCACCCATGCCGCAATCCGCGACTCGGTCAGCGCCATGCTGCAGGACGGCAGCTTTGCCCTGCTGAAAGGCGCGATGCCCGGGGATGATGTCGATGCCCTGCTGGCCAAAGGCGCGGATGTCGCCTGACACCTGCAAGATGGCGCAAAATGACCTTGGGCGGTGAACGCCCAAGGCTATCCCCAAGCAAAGCCCTTGACGCCTGCGCCCCATCGGGCAGGCTGGGGCCAACCCAAGCAAAGGTGCCGCGATGAACTTTCCCAATGCGCTGAAATTCTACATCAACGGGGAATGGGTCACGCCCCTGTCATCGGAACGTCTGGACGTGGAAAACCCCGCGACCGAGGAGATCATCTGCCAGATTGCCTTGGGTTCGGTCGAAGACACCGACCGCGCCATCCTCGCCGCCCGTGCCGCTTTCCTGCCCTTCACCCAATGGCCCACTGCCCGGCGGATCGAACTGCTTGAGGAAGTGCTGGCCCAATACAACAAGCGTTTCGATGATGTGGCCGATGCGATGCGTCTGGAAATGGGTGCCCCCGTCGCTTGGTCGCGTGAAGCCCAGGCCTGGGCGGGGCAGGTGCATCTGGAAAGCACTATCAAGGCCGCCAAGGAAATGCATTGGGAAGAACAGCGCGGCACCTCGCTGATCATCCGCGAGGGCATTGGGGTTTGCGGTCTGATCACGCCTTGGAACTGGCCGATGAACCAGATGGTCTGCAAAGTGGCCCCGGCCTTGGTGGCGGGCTGCACGATGGTCTTGAAACCTTCGGAAATCGCCCCGCTTTCGGGGCTGATCTTTGCCGAAATCCTGCATGATGCGGGCGTTCCGGCAGGGGTCTTCAATCTTGTGAACGGCACCGGCCCCGTTGTCGGCGCGCAGCTTTCCACCCACCCCGAGGTGGATATGGTCAGCTTTACCGGATCGACCCGCGCCGGGACCGCCGTGGCAGCAGCAGCCGCGCCGACGGTCAAGCGCGTGGCGCAGGAATTGGGGGGCAAATCGCCGAACATCATTCTGGCCAGCGCCGATCTGGATGCAGCCGTGAAGGGCGGTGTCGAAGGCTGCATGTCGAACACCGGCGAAAGCTGTGATGCGGCGACCCGCATGTTCGTGCCCCGCGCCCTGCATGACCGTGCTTGCGTTGTGGCCCGCGAAACCTGCGAAGCCATGCGCCCCGGTGATCCGTTGGATCCGGCGACCACCCACGGCCCGCTGATCTCAGGCCCGCATTTCCACAAGGTGCAGGCGATGATCCAAAAGGGCATCGACGAAGGCGCGCAGGTCGTGACGGGCGGCGTCGGCCGCCCCATCGGCGTGAACCGGGGCTGGTTCGTGCGTCCGACCGTGTTTGGCAATGTGACGAATGACATGGCCATCGCGCGGGAAGAGGTTTTTGGCCCGGTTCTGGTGATCCTGCCCTATGACACGCTGGAACAGGCCATTGTCGAGGCGAATGACACCGTCTACGGCCTTGCCGCCTATGTCAGCGGCCCCTTGGATGAGGCGCGCGCCGTAGCACGCCATCTGCGGGCGGGCACGGTGAACCTGAACTATCCGGCTTGGGATACCAACGCACCCTTCGGCGGCTACAAGCAATCGGGCAATGGTCGGGAATATGCCGATTTCGGCATTCACGACTTCTGCGAGACGAAAGTCATCGTGGGCTATGAGGCCTGAAAAAAGCGGGGGGGCATCTGCCCCCCTGACCCCCCGCGTTATTTTTGGCCAAATGAAAGCGGCGCGTCAGAGCGCGATTGTGTTCAGCAAGCGCTCGGCCTCATCCCCGACATTCGCCAAGGCGCTGCGATCTTCCCCCGGCCAGAACCGTGCGCGGGTGGCTGTGGGCATCGGGGCGGGCTGGTGGATGACAACGCGAGGGCCGATGCGGGCGGTTTCGGCCTGCCATGACCGAGCCAAGGCGATCTGGGCAGCTTTGGTCGTGCCATAATGGCCAAAGTTCATCTGGCCGCCCTGCGGATCGTCCAGAAAGACGGCGATGCCATCGGCACCCAAAAGAGGTGCGATCATGGGGATCAGAACACCCGTGGCCCGCAGGTTGATGTTCACCGATTTGTCCCAATCCTTGCCATCCAGATGGGCGGCAGGGGCCAAGGGGGCCGCGTGAATGGCGGCATGGACCCAAAGC
This sequence comes from Neogemmobacter tilapiae, assembly GCF_014652215.1. Taxonomy (GTDB): domain Bacteria; phylum Pseudomonadota; class Alphaproteobacteria; order Rhodobacterales; family Rhodobacteraceae; genus Neogemmobacter; species Neogemmobacter tilapiae. Next base: position 78,792 of record NZ_BMYJ01000006.1, read on the forward strand.
TTCAACCCGCCCCAGCGGTCATGAATCGAACGGCAAAGATGCCGCATGGCATCGTCATTGGTGATGTCCATCGGGGCTAGCGTCAGCGCACCCGCCCCCGGCTGGCGTCGGGCTTTCACCCGGTCGTCCAACTCTTCCAGCCCGCCCACGGTGCGGGCCACTGCCACCACATCCCAGCCACGCGACGCCAGTTGATCGGCCACAGCCGCGCCAAAGCCGCGTGAGGCACCGGTGACAAGGGCAAGGGACATGATAGGCCTTTCAGTAGGGCAGGGCGGTCCATCGGGACCATTTCTTCAGACGGGCGTCGAAATTCGGTCTGTTGGCAAACCTATTCCGCCGCCTTCATCTGAAAGCCTTCCTCGATCTTGTCCGAAGGCACGACCGGATATTCCCCCGAGAAGCAGGCGTCGCAGAACTGCGGTGCTTTTGCATTTCGCCCCTGCGCCTCGCCCGCCGCGCGGTAAAGCCCGTCCAGAGAGATGAATTTCAGCGAATTCACCCCGATCCAGTCGCGCATCTCGTCCTCGGACATCGTCGCTGCCAGCAGTTTCGACCGTTCCGGTGTATCCACCCCATAGAAGCAAGGCCAAGCCGTGGGGGGCGAAGCAATGCGGAAGTGAACCTCCGCCGCCCCAGCCTCAAGGATCATTTCTTTGATCTTCCGGCTTGTCGTGCCCCGCACAACAGAATCGTCAACCAAAACCACCCGCTTGCCCTTGATCAGCGCCCGGTTCACGTTCAGCTTCAACCGCACGCCCATGTTGCGGATATGCTCGGTCGGCTCAATAAACGTCCGTCCCATATATTGGTTGCGGATGATGCCCATCGCATAGGGGATGCCGCTTTCCTGACTGAACCCAATCGCCGCGGGCGTGCCGCTGTCCGGCACCGGGCAGACCAGATCCGCCTCGACCGGGGCTTCGCGCGCCAGTTCCACACCGATCATCCGCCGGGTTTCATAGACCGAACGACCCAACAGAATGCTGTCTGGACGGCTGAAATAGACCTGTTCAAAGATGCAGAACCGCGGTGTCGCCTGCACAAAGGGGCGGGTGCTTTCCACCCGGTTGCCTTCGATCACCACCATCTCACCGGGTTCAATCTCGCGCACGAAATCCGCCCCTATGATGTCCAGCCCGCAGGTTTCCGACGACAGCGCCCAACCCGAATCGCCGATCCGTCCCAGAACCAAGGGCCGCACCCCATGCGCGTCGCGCACGCCGATCAGCTTGGTCCGCGTCATCGCAATCACGCTGAACGCGCCTTCCACCCGCCGCAGCGCGTCCTTGATCCGCTCGGCCAAAGTTTTCTGGATCGACCGCGCCATCAGATGGATGATGCATTCACTGTCCGACGAGGATTGGAAAATCGAACCCCGTTCGATCAGTTCCCGTCGCAGGGCCACCGCATTGGTGATGTTGCCATTATGCGCAATCGCACAGCCGCCCATCGAGAATTCGCCAAAGAAGGGCTGCACATCGCGGATCGCGGTCGCCCCTTTGGAACCCGCCGTCGAATAGCGCACGTGACCAATCGCAATCGGGCCGGGCAGGGTGTCCATCACGGCGGCATTGGTGAAATTGTCGCGCACATAGCCAAAGCGCCGGGCCGAGTTGAACCCGTGTTCCGGGTCATGGCTGACGATGCCGCCTGCCTCTTGCCCCCGGTGTTGCAGCGCGTGCAGACCCAGCGCCACAAAGTTGGCCGCGTCCTTGGCCCCCACCACGCCGAAGATCCCGCATTCCTCGCGCAGTTTGTCGCCGTCGGTTTCCGGGTCGAACGGGTGACGGAACTGCATAGGCGGGCCTCCGAATCTGTGGGCAGCGGGCAGCATCCCTTTAGGCCGATTGCCCGCCGCTGTCACCCCCGGAAGAGGTCAGTTGTTCTGCGTTGCAGCACCGTCTTGCGTCGTGCCTTCGGTCGCGGGTGCGGTTTCATCGCCCGGCGTCACCGGGGCCACGGTGGCATCGGCTTCACAGCTGTTCACCAGCACCTGATACTGCGACACGATCCAACCCGGCGCATCATCCGGGATCATCGCATCAACCTTGTCCTGCACGGTGGCAAACAGTTTCGCCGTGCGGCTTTCGTCAATGGCGGGAACAGTATTGGCTGCAATGGCCCGGTCATAGACGATGAAGGCCACGGCCACCAACAACACACCCCGCGCCACGCCGAACAGGAAACCCAGCGCCTGATCAATGCCCCCCAGCGCCGTGCGCTGGATGGCCGAGCTGAACAAAGGTGTGAACAGCGCCGCCACCACCAAAGCCAAGGCAAAGACCCCGGCAAAGGCCACGATGATCGACAATTCACAGCTTCCATCCAGGAATTCGTTCAGAACCGGGATTTCCTTGACCAAGGGCTGCGCCTGCGGCGCAAAGATGAAGGCCAGAACAGCGGCCCCAACCCAGCCCAGAATGGCCATTGATTCGCGGACCAGACCGCGTGAATAGGCCAAAATGGCCGAAAGCACGATGACAACAGCCACCACGCCGTCCACGTAGGTGAAGCCTTCCATGCGTCTTACTCCGTTTGCCTGGGGTCAGCCCGCGCCGAACATCTCGCCCACAAAGGCGGTCAGGTCGGAAAAGGCACGCACCCCAATTCCCTCTGTCTGTCCCAGCTTCGATCCGGCTGGCGCTATGGCCGTGGTAAAACCAAGTTTCGCCGCTTCTTTCAATCGGTTTTCGGTCTGAACCGCCGGACGCAGCGCCCCCGACAGGCTGATTTCGCCAAAAAGCACGCTTTCTGGCGGAATTGCCACATCCTCACGCGCGGAAAGGAGGGCCGCCGCCACCGCCAGATCCGATGCCGGTTCGCTGACCCGCAGCCCCCCGGCCACGTTCAGAAACACGTCGAGCCCCGCGAAAGGAATGCCACAGCGCGCCTCCAGCACCGCCAGAATCGTGCTCACGCGGCCTGAATCCAGGCCGACAACGGTGCGTCTGGCCGTGCCCAAAGTCGTGGGGGCCACCAAAGCCTGAATTTCGGTCAGTACGGGCCGCGTGCCCTCAATCCCCGCAAACACCGCGCTGCCCGGCACGGGATTGCCCCGGTCTGACAGGAACAGCGCCGAAGGGTTCGTCACCTGCGACAACCCCTGACCCGTCATTTCAAACACACCAATTTCATCCGCAGGCCCAAAACGGTTCTTCACCGCCCGAAGGATACGGAACTGATGGCCCCGCTCGCCCTCAAAATAAAGCACGGTATCAACCATATGTTCCACGACACGCGGTCCGGCGATCTGACCCTCTTTCGTCACATGGCCCACGATCACAACCGCAACCCCGCGCTTTTTCGCGAAATTCACCAGCTCATGCGCCGAGGCACGCACCTGCGCCACTGACCCCGGCGCGCTTTCCACATTGTCCAGCCACATGGTCTGAATCGAATCGATCACCGCCAGACCGGGGCGTTCCTGATCCAGCGTCGTCAGAATGTCCCGCAGGTTGGTTTCCGCCGCCAAGCCCACCGGCGCATCGGCCAGCCCAAGGCGCTGCGCCCGCATCCGCACCTGCGCGGTGGCCTCTTCGCCCGAGATATACAGCGCCTTCATCCCCTGCCGGGCAAAGCTTGCGGTGGCTTGCAACAAAAGCGTCGACTTCCCGATGCCGGGATCGCCCCCCACCAACAGGGCCGAGGCCGGAACCAATCCGCCACCCAAAACGCGGTCCAATTCCGCAATGCCCGAACTGGCGCGCGGGGGCAGGGGTTCTTGCGTCGCAAGATCGGTCAGCTGGATGGTGCGGCCCTTGTTGCCCAAGGCGCGGGGGCCCTGCGACAGGGGGGCTTCTTCTTGAATGGTGTTCCAGCCGCCGCAGGCATCGCAGCGCCCCGCCCATTTCTTGTGAACGGCACCGCAGGCTTGGCAGGTGAATTGGAATGTGGGTTTGGCCATGGCCTTTCTTCGCCTGTCTGGGGGCAGGGGGCAAGTCGAATGGGCAATCTGCCCATCATCCACACCCCACAGATGGGCCAATGGCCCATCCTACTTTTCTGTCAGGTAGGAAATCGCAATCGAGGCCAGAATACAGGCGGTGAACAGATACATCCCCCAAGCCACCTCAATCGTCGCATAGCCCACGCCTTTCACGATCACGATATAAAGCGCGATCAGAAAAATATCGGCCATCGCCAGTTTGCCCAAGATGTTCAGCGCCGCCAGAATGCGCGGCGAGGCGAGGCGGAAATGCACCAGCGCCAGACCGATGGTCTTGAGGTAAGGCGCAAACAAGGCCAGCGCCGTGACAACCAGCGCCAAGGGAATGTCGGAACCCCAGAGGGATTGCAGGCCCGTGAGGACCGAGATTTCATCCAAGCCGAATAAAGGCATGAGGCCCGCGCGGAGGAGGGGGGCGAACCAGGCGATGGGGAAGAGGATGAGGAGGGAGAGGTTGGCGAGTTTGAGAGGGATTTCGCCGTATCTTTGAATTTGCCTATTCAACACGCTGTCCATCCCGATAAATGGCCACGACTTCCATCACGCCAAGAATGCCATCGTTAAAACGTTCAAGTTCATCGGCGGGAACCCAAAGCTCTTCGTGATCCCGCCCACCTGCCTGCTGCACAGAATAGCGATCCGCCGTTTCCCTGTTGATCTCAAAGCGTAAAACATAACCGAAGTTATTCGGTGCTGGGAGGATGGAGTTCCAATCGCGGGCAATCTTTTCCGCGTAAGAAAAAGTCGTGACAGGATAGAAAATCGGTTGGTCTATCAGACGTGGAGGCCAACGTTTGAAGCCAGAAGCTGAAACCAGATCAAGTTCTTTCTGTCCGGTCGGGCGATACAGGATCATTTCAAATTCCTAGGGGTTTAGAAGACTACCTCACACTCTCAATCGGCCCCACCGCCCGCCCGTGAATGAACTGCTGAACATAAGGATCGTCCGTCGCGTCCATATCCGCCACTGGACCTGTCCAGCGGATCACCCCACCATGCAGCATCGCCACATTGTCGGCAATCGCCCGGACGGAGGACATATCGTGCGTGATGGTCATCGCGGTCGCGCCCATCTCCACCACGATTTCCCGGATCAATTCATTGATCACCCCCGCCATGATCGGGTCCAGACCCGTCGTCGGCTCGTCAAAAAAGATGATCTCGGGTGACGCCGCAATCGCCCGCGCCAGACCCACCCGCTTTTGCATCCCGCCGGACAATTCCGACGGATACAGATCCCCCACCTCGGGCTTTAGCCCCACACGTCGCAGTTTTTCGATGGCAATCTCGCGCGCCTCGGCCTTGGGCCGCTTTAGCGCGCCGCGCAGCAGGCGAAAGGCGACATTCTCCCAGACCTTCAGGCTGTCAAACAGCGCGCCGCCCTGAAACAGCATCCCGAAACGGGCCAGAAACGCCTCGCGCTCGGCCCGTGCCACATCCTGCCCGTCCAGCGTGATCGTGCCCTGATCCGGCGTGACCAACCCCAGAATACACTTCAACGTCACCGACTTGCCCGTGCCCGACCCGCCGATGATCACCATCGAGGTGCCTTTGGCAATGGTAAGATCGACCCCTTGCAGAACCTTGTTCGCCCCGAAACCCTTATGCACGCCCGAGAGTGTAATCATGATCCGAACAGCACCGATGTAAGCAGGAAGTTGGCGGCGAGGATCAGGATCGAGGCCATGGCGACGGCGTTCTTGGTGGCTTGCCCCACCCCCATCGCCCCGCGGCCCGAGTTCATGCCGTGATAGCAGCCGACCAAGGTCGCGATGAACCCGAAAAACGCCCCTTTGATCAGCGACGACACGACATCCGGCAATTCCAGAAAATCAACGGTGTTCTGGATATAGCTGGCCTTGTTGAACCCCAATTGCCCAGTGGCCACGGTAAAACCGCCCAGAATCCCGATGATATCCCCCACGCCGACCAGCAAGGGCACAGTCAGAAATCCGGCCAGCACGCGCGGCACGGTCAGGTATTTCATCGGATGGGTCGAAAGCGTGACCAGCGCGTCGATCTGTTCCGTCACCTTCATCGTCGCAATCTCGGCGGCGATGGACGATGTCACCCTTGCGGCGATCATCAGGCCAACCAGCACGGGGCCCAATTCCCGCACCATGCCGATGGCCACGATCTGCGGAACCACCGCCTCGGCGCTGAACCTTTGCCCGCCCGCATAGATTTGCAGCGCCAGCGCGCCCCCGGTGAACAGGGCGGTCAGGCCGACGACGGGCAGCGACAGCCAGCCCACGTTCAGCAGCGCCGACAGAAATTCACGCGGGTAAAACGGCGGGCGCACCAGATGCGCCAAGGTTGCCGCCGCATAAAGCGTGATGCGGCCGACCTGCGCCAGACCGGACAGGGTGACACGGCCAAGGGCCGCAATGGGCGAAAGCAAACTCAAGCGCGGGCCCCGTGATATTGGCGGTTGTAGCGGGCCCCCAGCTGCGTCAGCAGCTCATAGCCGATGGTCCCGGCAGTTTCGGCCAGTTGATCCACCGTCTGATGCGGGCCGATCATATCCAGATAGTCGGGCACTTCCGGCAGATGCGTCACATCGACCGTGATCAGATCCATCGAAACACGGCCCACGACAGGGCAGGGGGTATCGCCATGCCACAGCCGCACCTTGCCCGAAAGCTTGCGATGCAGCCCATCGGCATAGCCCGACAACACCGTAGCAATAATCCGATCCTCGGGCGCGTGCCAGGTGTTGGAATAGCCGACAGGTTCCCCCGCCGCGACCAGCCGCGTCTGAATGACCGGCAGCGCCAGATGATAGGGGTTGTGCCCGTGAAAGGGGGCGGCCCCATGCAACCCGATGCCGGGGCGGGTCAGGTCAAAGTGATAGGCCGGGCCCAGTAGGATGCCCCCCGTCGCCGAAAGCGAACGCGGCACTTCGATACCATCGGTCATGGCCAGAAAGGTCGCAAGCTGCGCCTCGTTCATCGGATGGTCGGGTTCATCGGCGCAGGCCAGATGGCTCATCACCAGTTCCGGCCCCGCTTGCAGCACCAGCTCCGCCACCGCCTGCCATTCGGCAGGCTCTAGCCCCAAACGGTTCATCCCCGTGTCCAGTTGCACACCGAAGGCATGGCCGGGCAGGGCCTCTAGATGCCGCATGATCTGTTCGATGGAATTCAGCATCGGGGTCAATTGCCGGTCGCGGATCATCTCGGCGTCGCCCGCCATATGCCCGCCCAGAATGTTGATCTGCGGACCCGCGCCCAAAACAGTGCGCAGCGTCGCCCCTTCCTCGGATGTCGCCACAAAGAACCGCCGCGCCCCCGCTTGCGCCAAGGCCCGCGCCGTGCGGGTAATGCCGCTGCCATAGGCATTGGCCTTGACCACCGCCGCCGTTTGGCAATCGGGGGCCGACATGGCATCCAAGGCCCGCCAGTTGGCGGTGATGGCTTCAAGGTCGATAGAGAGGATTGCGCTGCCCATCCCGCCCTTTTGCCAGTTGAGGGGCCAAGGTCAAGCCCCGCAGGCGGAAACCGGCGGATTGAAGGGACTTGCGTCAAACAAGTGCAATACGCTCCCTTTGCGCGGCATCGGGATAGGGGCGGTAGAGCCCCACCTCGGCCCGTTGGATCATTTGATGCATCTGATCATAGCGCCGCTGCGCCAGATCGTCGGTTTCGGACAAGGTTTGAAACAGATTGTCCAAAGCCGAAAGCCCCGGCAATTCAATCTCCAGCAGGAAATCACGCTGCGCGCCGGACGCCAGACCCAGCTTGCGCCGCATCAGCCGCCAGCCGCTGATCTGGCCATTGGCCTTTAGATGGGTCATCCAGCCCTGCACAGCACTGGCAAAGGCCAAAGCCTTGGCCCCGTCATGCAGGTCGATCTGGCAGTGGTAAAGAATCATCGGCGGGCCCTCTGGTTTCACACAGATTGCCCGCCAAGCATGAGGATCGCGTTAAGGCTTGCGGGCTTCCAAAGCGTCGGCAATCCGCGCCAGGGATGCCGCCATCTGCTTTTGCGCCTCGGTCTGCTCTTTGCAAAGCTCCAGCATCCGGTTGTTCCTTTTGCCCAAGGGGCGCAGAAACAGGAACAGGCCGCCAAAAATCACAAGGAACGGAACCCAGACCGCAATCAACTTGACCGCTTGTTCCACTACTCTTCCTCCTGCTCGGCCACGCGGGCAACACTGACGACCTCTTCGCCTTCGCCCACGTTGAATACCCGAACCCCACCAGCCCCCCGCGAACGGAAGCTAATCTGATCCACCGGCACGCGGATCGACTGGCCCGTGCTGGTCGCCAGCATGATCTGATCGCTCGTCTCCACCGGGAAGGAGGCGACCAAAGGCCCGCCGCGCATCGCCCCATCCATCGCCTTGACACCCATGCCGCCACGGCCCCGCACGGGGTAATCATGGCTCGACGACAGTTTCCCCGAACCGCTGGCGGTGATCGTCAGGATCAGATCCTCGGCCGCCGACATTTCGGCATAGCGTTCCGGCGACAATTGCCCGCCGCTGACGGCCTCTTCATCCTCATCCGCCTCAACCTCATCCTCAACCGCTCCCGCCATCAGGCGGCGCTGTTTCAGATAGGCGGCGCGTTCGGCGGGATCCGCCTCAAAATGCCGGATGATCGACATCGACACGACCTTGTCACCCGCGCCCACCCGAATGCCCCGAACGCCGGTCGAACCCCGCGACTTGAACACCCGGATTTCGGTTGTCTGGAACCGGATCGCCCGGCCCAAGGCCGTCACCAGCATCACATCGTCATTCTCATCGGCAATCGCCGCATTCACCAAAGACACGCCTTCCGGCAGGTTCATCGCGATCTTGCCGTTGCGTTTGACATTGGTGAAATCCGACAGGTCGTTCTGCCGCACATCGCCATCGCTGGTCGCAAAGACGATTTGCAGGCTTTCCCATTCATCCTCGGGCACATCCACCGGCATCAGGGCGGCAATCGACACACCCAATTCGATGGGCAGAATGTTGACAATCGCCTTGCCCTTAGCCTGACGCCCCGCCAAGGGCAAGCGCCAGGTTTTCAGCTTGTAGACCATCCCGTCGGTCGTAAAGAACAACAGGTTCGTATGCGTGTTCGCCACGAACAGGGTGGTGACAACATCGTCATCCTTGGTCGCCATGCTGGAAAGGCCCTTGCCCCCCCGATTCTGGGCGCGGAATTCGACCAAAGGCGTCCGCTTGATGTAACCGCCCGAGGTGATCGTCACGACCATATCCTCGCGTTCGATCAGGTCTTCGTCGTCCATATCGCCGGCCCAATCGACGATTTCCGTCCGACGTGGCACGGCGAAAGCCGCCTTCACCTCGCGCAATTCGTCCGAGATGATCGCCATGATCCGGTCGCGGCTGGACAGAATGTCCAGATAATCCTTGATCTGGCCGGCCAAGGCTTCCAGCTCGTCCGTGACTTCCTTGACCCCTATCGCCGTCAGACGCTGCAAGCGCAGGCCCAGAATCTCGCGGGCCTGAATTTCCGACAGGTTATAGGTGCCATCCTCGTTGATCGTATGGGTCGGATCGTCGATCAGCCGGATATAGGGCGCAATGTCATGCGCAGGCCAGCGCCGGATCATCAGCCTTTCCCGTGCCTCCGCCGGATCGGCCGACGAACGGATCGTCGCCACAATCTCATCCACGTTCGACACGGCCACGGCCAGACCGCACAGCACATGGCTGCGTTCCCGCGCTTTGCGCAGTTCAAACGCCGTCCGCCGCGCCACCACTTCCTCGCGGAAGGTGATGAAATGCGCTAGGAAATCCCGCAGCGTCAACTGTTCCGGCCGCCCACCGTTCAAGGCCAGCATATTGCAGCCAAAGCTGGTCTGCATCGTGGTAAAGCGGAACAATTGGTTCAGCACCACATCCGGCGTCGCATCGCGCTTTAGTTCGATCACCACCCGAATCCCGATCCGGTCGGATTCGTCGGCCACGCTGGAAATGCCCTCGATCCGCTTTTCCCGCACCAGTTCGGCGATCTTTTCGATCATCGCCGCCTTGTTCACCTGATAGGGCACCTCGTCCACCACAATGGCGAAACGGTCCTTGCGGATTTCCTCCACATGGGTTTTCGCCCGGATGATCACCGAACCCCGCCCCTCCAGATAGGCTTTCCGCGCACCCGAACGGCCCAGAATGGTCGCCCCCGTGGGGAAGTCCGGCGCTGGGATAATCTCCATCAGCGCTTCGCTGGACAGATCCGGGTTCTCGATCAGCGCCAGAGTCCCGTCGATCACCTCGCCCAGATTGTGCGGCGGAATGTTCGTGGCCATCCCCACGGCAATGCCGCCCGCCCCGTTGACCAGCATGTTCGGAAAGCGCGCAGGCAGAACCGTCGGCTCCCGGTCCTTGCCGTCATAGTTGTCTTGGAAATCAACGGTTTCCTTGTCGATATCCGCCAGCAGGAAAGCCGCAGGCTTGTCCATGCGCACTTCGGTATAGCGCATCGCCGCCGCCGCATCGCCGTCCATCGAGCCAAAGTTGCCCTGACCGTCCAGCAGTTTCAGCGACATCGAAAACGGCTGCGCCATCCGCACCAAGGCGTCATAGATCGCGCCGTCGCCATGCGGGTGGTATTTCCCCATCGTATCGCCCACCGGTCGCGCCGATTTGCGATAGGCCTTGTCATGCGTATTGCCCGATTCCTGCATCGCGAACAGAATCCGCCGATGCACCGGTTTCAGCCCATCGCGCAGATCGGGGATCGCGCGGCTGACGATCACGCTCATCGCGTAATCCAGATAGGCCGTCTTCATCTCGGTGGTGATGTCCACCTGCGGGCCGTGATGGCTGGGTTTTTCCGGGGTCTCGCCGGTCGGTTCTTCTATATCGCTCAATTCGGGCCGCGCCTCATGTAAGGGGTCCAGATTTTGTTGCGCTGACCCTACAACATCCTATGGCTTGGGTGCAATGACCCCACCCCCGCAAGACCCTCAATAGGCGCTTTCGCTGCCGCTTTGCCAAGGTTTCACCAGATTGCCAAACCGGGTGAAGCGTCCCTCGAACGACAGTTCCACCGTGCCAATCGGCCCGTGGCGTTGCTTGCCGATGATCACCTCGGCCTTGCCATGGACCTGTTCCATGATCGACTGCCATTGCGCCATCTTTTCCAGCTCGTGATCGCCCGGCTTTTCGCGTTCTTTGTAATATTCGTCCCGATAAACGAACATGACCACATCAGCGTCTTGTTCAATCGAGCCCGATTCCCGCAGGTCCGACAGTTGCGGGCGCTTGTCTTCGCGGCTTTCCACCTGACGCGAAAGCTGCGACAGCGCGATCACCGGGATGTTCAGCTCTTTCGCAATCGCCTTCAAACCTTGGGTGATTTCCGAAACTTCCTGCACCCGGTTTTCTTTCGATGAACCTTTCAGCAGCTGCAAATAGTCCACCATCAGCACGTCCAGCCCATGCGTCCGTTTCAGCCGCCGTGCGCGGGCGGCGACCTGGCTGATCGGCAGGGCGGGCGTGTCGTCGATGTACAGCGGGCAAGCCTCCAGCGATTTGGCGGCTTCGACAAAGCGGCGGAATTCGACTTCGGTCATATCGCCGCGCCGGATTTGCTCACTGGGCACTTCGCTGGCCTCGGACAGAATCCGCGCCGCCAACTGTTCCGCGCTCATCTCCAGACTATAGAACCCCACGACGCCCCCTTCGACCGCGCCATCGGTGCCATCATGCCTGCGGCCCCGGCGGTAGGCCTTGGCGATGTTGAAGGCGATGTTGGTCGCCAGCGAGGTTTTCCCCATCGACGGACGACCGGCAAGGATCAAAAGGTCAGACGGATGCAGACCCCCCAGTTTCTTGTCCAGATCGACCAGCCCCGTCGAAATCCCGGCAAGCCCGCCGTCCCGCTGATAGGCGGCGTTGGCCACATTCACCGCATCGGTGACGGCTTTCAGGAACGACTGGAATCCCTTTTCCGCGTGCCCCTGTTCACCCAGCTTATAAAGCCGCTGTTCCGCCTCAATAATCTGGTCTTTCGGCTCGCTTTCCACCGTCACGCTGGCCGCCTGCGCGGCGATGTCGCGCCCCAGTCCGATCAATTCCCGCCGCACCGCCAGATCATAGATCATCTGCGCATAGTCCCGTGCCGCAAAGGCCGAAATCGCGGCCCCCGCCAGACGCACCAGATAGGCCGGGCCGCCCAGTTCTTTCAGCCCCGGATCATCCTCCATGAACGCTTTCAGCGTCACGGGGCTGGCCAGCGCGTTCTTCTGGATGCGGGCGGCGGAGATTTCAAAGATGCGCTGATGCACCGGGTCAAAGAAATGCTCGGGCCGCACAAGGGAGGAAATCCGGTCAAACACATCGTTGTTGGTCAGGATCGCGCCCAGCAACTGCTGTTCGGCCTCAATATTATGGGGCAGGGCTTCGGGTTCCGCCGAGGCCGCGCTGATCGGCGTCAAATTCGGACGTAGCGTGGCGATTTCGTTCATTCCTGCCCCCTGACGATTCCCGATCTCATGTCGGTTCGGCCCCTTGATTAGTCGCAAGCCGCGCGGCTGGCAAAATGTATGTTTGCGCTGATAACCCTGTGGAAAAACCATAGTTGGCGGAAAAGGGAAGGCCTGCCCCAAGATAGGGTAGCAGGCCCCGCGTCTTTTGTCATCTGATGGTTAAATTCGGCGCTTATTGGCCCATCCGCGCTGCCTGCCACTCGCGGGGCGCGTTCAGGAAAGCTTCGACCTCGGTCAGGGTTGCATCATCAAACGACCCTTGCGCCCGCGCCTCGGCCAGAACGTCCCACCAGGTGCAAAGATGGTGCAGCGCGATGCCCTCTTTCGCAAGGTTCGGTTCGGTTTCCGGGAAGATGCCATAGTAAAAGATCACCGCCGTATGACCGCAGGTGGCGCCCGTATCACGGATGGCCTGCACAAAGGACAGTTTCGATCCGCCGTCGGTCGTCAGATCCTCGACCAGCAGCACCCGCTGGCCTTCAGCCATCGCGCCTTCGATCCGCGCGTTGCGCCCGTAACCTTTCGGCTTTTTACGCACATAAGTCATCGGCAGGGCCAGCCGTTCCGCGACCAGCGCGGCAAAGGGAATGCCCGCCGTTTCACCACCGGCGATGTTGTCAAACGCCTCGAACCCCGCTTCGCGCAGGACGGTGACCGACAGGAAATCCATCAGCATCGACCGGATGCGCGGATAGGAAATCAGCTTGCGGCAGTCGATATAGGTGGGTGAGGGCAGGCCCGAGGCCAGAGTGAACGGGGTTTCCGCGTTGAAATGCACTGCCTTGATTTCCAGCAGGGCGCGGGCGGTCAGGCGGGCGATTTCGTCTTTCGGCGGAAAGCTGGCGGCGATCATGGGCGCTCTTTCAGTTGGAAACGTGCCAATGCACGGGGAAGCCGGGGTCAAAAACGGTGACGGGGCCTGCGTCCGACAGGATTTTCGCCGGGAACTGCGCCGCATCGCCCTTGGTCAGCGTGAGCGTCTGGTCCGACAGCGGCAGGCCATAAAACTGCGCACCGTGGACCGAGGTAAACCCTTCCAGCCGGTCCAAGGCCCCGTCTTCCTCAAACATATGCGCCAGCAGCGGCATGGTGTTCGTCGCCGTAAAGCATCCCGCACAGCCGCAGGCGTGTTCTTTCAGATGGTCCGCATGGGGGGCGGAATCCGTCCCTAGAAAGATGCGCGGATGGCCCGAGGTGGCGGCGCGGCGCAGGGCCAACCGATGGCTTTCACGCTTGGCCACAGGCAGGCAATAGTAGTGGGGCTTGATGCCCCCGGCCAGAATATGGTTGCGGTTGATGATCAGATGATGCGTCGTGATCGTCGCCGCCAGCGTCTCATCCCCCGCCATCGCATAGGCGGCCCCTTCCGATGTCGTGATATGCTCCATCACCACCCGCAGCCCCGGCACGCGGCGGCGCAGCGGGTCCAGCACGGTGTCGATGAACACCGCCTCACGGTCGAAAATATCAACCGATGGGTCCGTCACTTCGCCATGCACGCACAAAGGCAGGCCGATTTCGGCCATTTTCTCCAGCACCGGCATCACTTTATCAAAATCCCGCACGCCGGAATGCGAATTGGTCGTGGCCCCCGCCGGATACAGTTTCACCGCATGAACAAGGCCCGAGGCTTTCGCGGCTGCCACATCGACAGGGTCGGTGCCTTCGGTCAGATACAGCACCATCAGCGGCTGAAAATCCGCCCCAGCAGGCAAAGCGGCCATGATCCGCCCATGATAGGCGCGGGCGTCGTCCAGTGTGACGACAGGCGGCACCAGATTGGGCATGATGATTGCACGGGCGAAATGCCGCGTCGTTTCCGGCAGGACGGCGGCCAGCATCGCCCCATCGCGCAGGTGCAGGTGCATGTCATCAGGGCGGCGGATTGTGATCGTGTTCTGCATGGGCCTGCCCTAGCGGATTGAGGAGGGGTTTTCCAGACCCTTTGGGCCATGGACGGGGCCAGAATGCCCCGCTAGTTTGACGAAAACACGGAGGCGAGAATGGGCGAATACACAGGCGGTTGCCAATGCGGCGCGGTGCGTTATCGGGTCGATGTGGACCTTTCCCAACCCGTGACCTGCAACTGTTCGCGCTGCCAGCGTTTGGGTTCCGTGCTGGCCTTTGCGCCGCTTTCGGCCTTTACGCTGGAAAAGGGCGAGGGGGCACTTTCCGAATATCTTTTCAACAAGAAAGCCATCCAGCATCTGTTCTGCAAAACCTGCGGGATTGAAAGTTTTTCCTATGGGAAAATGCCGGATGGCACACCGATGGCGGCGGTGAACATCAACTGTCTGGACGATGTAGACCCGCGCGAAATTGCGAAATTGGCCTATCACTATGACGGGAGAGCGTTGTGAGACTAGCAGTGATTTTGGCGGGGCTGTTGCTGGCCGCCCCCACATGGGCGCAAGACATTGACTGCGACAATGCCATGACCCAATCCGATATGAACCAATGCGCCAGCATGGATTATGACGCCGCCGATGTCGAGTTGAACGCCGTCTGGAAGGACGCGATGGCGACGATGAAGGAAATCGACAGCTATCTGGATGACAGCGAAAAGGGGGCCGAAGACGCCCTTCGGGAATCGCAACGGTCTTGGATCAACTACCGCGACAAGACCTGTGAGGCGGATGGCTATCGCATGAAAGGCGGCAGCGCCGAACCGATGCTGGTGGCGGGCTGTCTGGCCAGCGTGACGCGCAACCGGACCGAGGAATTGCGCGGTCTGGTTGAAGGTTACTGATCCGGCGTTTGCCCCATTGACCTTGCCCCCGCCCGGACCTATCCGGGCGGGGCCAGACATGAACCCGGCGGTTCAATCTATCGGCGCCTGACGCGCCTCAGCCGGACGAATTCCAGCCCATCGCAAAATGACAAGCGGGTTTGTCCCGCGCAGAAGTCATGCCCTCATTCGGCAGGCTGCGCCTTTGGGCGGGGCGGTCCTGCATGCTTGCCCCCGCCCGCTGTAAAGGATCTGCCATGACCACCGCCGTTGGTGCCGGAAACCACTATTCGCTGTTCTTCAAGGATGGCGTTGTCTTTTCCGTCGGTGAAAACAACGAATCGCAACTGGGCCGGGGCGAAGTGACGGCCACGGGCACGGGCCTTGCCGATATGGGTCAGGTGAACCTGCCCGACGGATTCACAGGCGAAATCGTGGCGATTTCGGCGGGGATGCTGCACGGCGCGTTCCTGACCGCCTCGGGTGAGGTTTACACTTGGGGCGACAACAATCTGGGCAAGCTGGGGCAGGGCACCACCACCAACTATGAAAGCCTGACTCCCACCAAGGTCGCGGCCTTGGACGGGGTAAACATCACCAAAATCTGGATGGCCAACGGGGCCAGCTATGCCCTGTCCGACGAGGGGCAACTGTATTCTTGGGGCCAGAACACCAATGGTCAGTTGGGCAATGGTGAATTGACCAACACCGGCACCCCGGTCGCCATCTCGAAAGAGGCCTTTGGCGGGGCCGATGTGGTGGATCTGTCCTATGGCACCTCTTTCGCGCTGGTGCTGACGGATGACGGCAAGGTCTGGGCCTTTGGCGGCAATGTGCAGGGTCAGCTTGGCCCGAACGGCGTGGCCGAAGATGGCACATTCATCCGCCGCAGCGCCGTGCCGCTGGAGGTCGATATTCCCGGCAATGTCGTGCATGTCTCCTCGGGCACCAACACCGCTTTTGCAATCACGGATGATGGCAAGGTCTGGGGCTGGGGCCAGTCCGACTATGGCCAACTGCTGAAGGGCACCATCGTCGATGGCCAACTGACCAACCCCGACGACGCCAATTCCGCCATTCCGCAGGAAATTCAGGGCCTTCCCGCCGATGTGATCGACATCCATGTCGGCTCTCGCTGGGTCATCGCCCTGACCGAAAGCGGTGAAGTCTGGGCTTGGGGCCGCAATGACGAAGGTTGGCTTGGCCTTGAATCCTCGACCGGGGCCATCGAAACCCTGATCGCCCCGACCCGCATTCCCGGCTTTGAAGGCCTTAACATCGTCAGCATCATCGGCGGGCCAAACCATGCTTTGGCGGTGGACAGCGAAGGCAATGTCTGGGGCTGGGGCAATATGAACCAATCCCGCCTTGCCACCACCCAAGCCGCAGGCACCTGGGCCTCGGGGCCGATCCTCATCCCGCTGGATCCCGATGAGCGCAAGGTTGTCATCGGCACCACTGAAGGCGATGCTTCGCTGTCGGGCGGCGCTTTGCAGGGCGAGGAAACCGGTTTCTCCATCTATGGTTTCGGCGGCAATGACCTGATCGAGGGCAGCACCGGCACCGATATGCTGGTCGGCGGTGTTGGTGACGACACGCTGGCGGGGCAGGCAGGCGATGACATCCTGAAATGGGCGCAAGGGGCCGATCTTTTGCAGGGCGGTGAAGGCGATGACAGCCTTTATGCCGGCACTGATGCCGATATGCTGGACGGCGACCTCGGCAATGACCTGCTGCAAGGCGGCGCTGGGGCGGACAGCCTGACGGGCGGTGATGGGGCCGATACGCTGGACGGCGGCACCGAAGATGACCTTCTGCTGGGCGGTGGCGACAATGACAATCTGACGGGGGGCGAGGGCGATGACCGTCTGGATGGCGGCCTTGGTCGTGATCTTCTGGCAGGCGACACGGGCAATGACACGCTGCATGGCCGCGGCGACCGTGACAGCCTTTCGGGCGGCGATGGCGATGACCTGCTGACTGGCGGGCGCGGCATCGACCAGATGACCGGCAGTCTCGGGGCGGATCGTTTTGTCTTTGCCGCCAAGGCCGACTTCTCGCCCAATGACAAAGGGCGCGAGCTGATCACCGACTTCCGCCGCGGGCAGGGCGATCAGATTGACCTTGCCGGTGTCGATGCCAATGGCCGCAAGGCGGGCGATCAGGCCTTCAACTTCATCGGGGCCGCCGCTTTCAACGGCAAGGCCGGGGAATTGCGCTTTGTCAAACTCGACGGCGCTGTCCGGCTGGAAGGCGACCTGAACGGCGATGGCAAGGCTGACATCCTGCTGCGTCTGGATGGTGTCGCCAAGCTGATCGCGGATGATTTCATCCTGTAAACCAAAGCGGCGGCGGGGTCAGTCCTCGCCGCCCGCACCCATGGCCCAGATCTGATGCGCTGTCTTTTGCGGCAAAACCCGGCTAGGCCCGGTCAGCATCAGACGGCCATAAAGGCTCCGCCAGCTTTCATCCTGCCGCATCAGATCGGCAAAGCGGTTCTTGCGCCAAAGACAGGCCTGATGGTGCAATTCGCCCAGCACCGGATCGGCCAGCCAATCCGCCACCATCGCCGCCCGCGCCGGGGCGTGGCGCAGGATGCTACGTTCCTCCACCTCGCTGAAATTCCGGTCAATCCAATAGGACAGATCAAAGGTCGAGGATTCGCGGTTCGCCCGCCCCCGGTCGCATTTCAGCACGTAATTCTGCATCGACCCCAGGGCATAGTGGTTCAACTGCACCAGCCCATAAGGGGCCGCCCCTGGTGGCGTGAACAGCCGTGCCTTTTGGAAAGCCCTTGGCAAAGCCCGCCCCGAACCGTCCACCCAACGCACCTGATCCACCCGCACCGCCACCGGCGCACGCGGGCGATGCACGCCCAGCTTGCCATAGGCCCCATCATTGCGGAACAGCGTCTTGATCAGATGCGCCCGCCAAGGCCACGGCAGGTTTTCCGGGGCCGCATGGGTAAAGGCCTCTGTCACCGGTCCCTCATGCACCACGACCCCCGCATTGCCGAACAAACGCCAAGTCATGGCCAAGCAATCGGCCTCGGGCACTGCCCCGATCAGGTCGGACAATGTGCCATCGCCCACGCGCACATTGACGAATTCATCAATGTCAATCACCGCCACCCAATCCGCCGCCTGCCGCAACGGATGCGCCTCGGCCAAGGCTAGGGCACTCCACTGCGGGCCTTTGGCGTGGGGGGCAGGGTTTGCCACATGCGCCAGCACGCCCATCGCCGCCAGACGGTCCAGCAGGGCATCGCTGCCATCGGTGCAATCGTTCGACAGCACCAGAAAATCCGTGAACCCTGTCAGCCGATGATGCGCCAGCCATTCCAGAAGAAAGGCCCCCTCGTTCCGCACCGTCAGGATCGCCAGTGTTTTCATCTAAGGCGCTTTCTCTGCCAGTTCCGCCGCCTCGGCCGCCGCTTCCGCCTCAGGCGAAACCGTCCAGAAGAAGTCGGCCGCGACCGCCCCCTCCTGCACCCAGTCCGGCACCACCTGCGGACCTTCGGCAAAGACGGCGGAACCAAAATGCCGCTGCAAACGGCACAATTCCTCCATCCGCGCGCTGGTCAATTCGGTGTAAAAGGCCGCAGGCACCGCTTGCCCCCGCAATTCCCCTATCTTTGCCACATGGGCCAGCACACAGGCCTCCTGCTGTGCCGCAATCTCAGGATCGGCCAGCATCCGCGCCATTTCCGCCCGCAATTCCGGCAGCATCCGCTGGATGGAATGCTCTTGCACGGCGTTGAAATTCATGCGGAACCAATAGTTCAGCCCCTGATCCCGGTCCACATGGTTCACCCGGCCCCGGTCGCGTTTGACCAGAAAGCTTTCCGCCGAACGCACCGCATAATGGTTCAACTGCACCCAATCATAGCCATAGGTGTCCACCGCCGAACGCCAGCCATTGCGGAACATCTCGGGCGGCATGGCCCGGCCTGATCCGTTCAGCCAGCGGATCTTTTCCCAAAGGTCCGCCTTCAGCCCCTTCGGCCGATGCACCCCCAGTTTTCGGAAAATCCCGTCATTGCGGAACAGCGTCTTGAACCCCCAGGCCTGATGCGGCTTGCGGGTGTATTCCGGGGCGCAGGCGGTGAATTGTTCCGTGATGGGCGTGTCACGGTATTCATGCACCCCAGCATTGCCAAACAGCCGCCAGGTCAGGCTGATCATATTCGCATCGCCCATCGCCGCGTACAGGTCTGTCAGACGCCCATCGCCCAGCCTGATGTTGATATATTCATCGACATCAATGCAGATCATCCAATCCAGCGCCTGAAAATCGCTGTCCTTGTCGGCATCCTGCAAGGCCGCATGCTGCGGCTTTAGCCCGACCGCGCGGTAGGGGTTGTCCTTGTGCCGCAGAAAGCCCTTGGCGGCCAGCAGATCCAGCATCGTATCGGTCCCATCCGAACAATCATTCGTATAGACCAGAAAATCCGTCACCCCGATCACCCGATGATAGGCCAGCCATTCCAGAATGAACGGCCCCTCATTCTTCATCGTCGTCACGATCCCCGTCCGCAGCGGCCTTGCATCGCCCGGCCGAACCTCTGCCCGCTCCTCTGACGGGGGGGGGCGCACCGGCTTTGCCCCGAAATGATCCACCGCCAGCGCCAACAACGCCGGATCTTCCACCAGCCCGGTCTTGGGGGCCAGCCTTGCGCTCGCCTGACCCGGCACCTTGATCGCCATGGCCCGATAAAAGGGCACGGCCACCGCCGCCTCGGGCTTGGCAAAGGAAATCCGATGCCCCCGCCAGATGTTGTCCAGCCCCGCCTTTTCCGGGGCCACCCCCCAGCGCGCGAAACTGCGCCGCGTCTCGAACAAGCGGCAGATATGGTCGCCGAAACCGGCCTCTTGCCCATCCCGCACCCGCCAAGGATAGATCCGCCGCCCCACCAGATGCACCACCCCCCGCCGCGCCGCAGCACAAAGGTCAAAGGCGCTGGGCGCACCCGCCGCGCGCGGGGCCAGAAAATCGCAAGGATCCAGCCGCAAGACCGCCCGCGCCCGCGCCAGAAAGCGCCATTTCAGCCATTCAAACAGCAACGGCTCATCCACCGCCGAACGCCAAGGGTCGGGCGCAGGCATCTCCATCCGCGATTTGCCGGGCGCATCAGGGGCCGCCATCACATGGCTTTCCGCAATCCCCCCCGCATCCCCCAGCGGAAAATCCGCCTCCACCAGCACCAGCGTCAGATCCACCCCCGCCAGCAGACCCCGCAATTCCGCCACGAAATCCGCGCCCGAGGCTTCGGGAACACGGTTCACAATCAGCGCCGCCTGCAAGCCATGCGCCAGCACATGCCAGGTCAGCATCTGTGCCACTTGCCCCGCCGTCTCCTCCGCCCGCAGCGCCAGCAGGCAATTCAAACCGGCCATCAGCCCGCATTCGGCGGCCATGCTGTCCGGCCCCCCCGCGGGCACCGGCCCATAGGCCAGCACCGCACCCGAGACATCCAGTCCCCGCAGCCCCGCCGCCTCTACCGCCGCGACAGAGCCGCCCTTGCCAAAGAACCAGCGCGTCTTGCCATCGTCGCAATCGACAGCCCCCAGCAAAGGCCCCACACCCGAAACGCCCAAATCCAACCGCTTTAGCCGCCGCTGATACAGCCGGGGCAAGGGGGGCGTGGGGTCAAGGGCATCCGCTTCCTTCATCCCCCGGTTTTCCCCGGCTCAAGCCCCCGATGCAAGGGGCCAGCATCCCCATGCCCCGGAATTCCTTGCCCCTTGCCCCGCCTTGGGTCAAAAGGACGAAAAGACAAGGACGCATCATGGCACTGGACTACCGCATTGGCGCATTGTGGATCGGGGGCGATCTGTCCTTTCTGGAACAGCTTTGCCTCAAATCCTTTGTCGATGTTGGCCATGAGGTGATCCTTTACACCTATGAAGGCGTCACCAACGCCCCCGAAGGCGTCAAACAGGTCGATGCCAGCGACATCCTGCCCCAGACCGGCTTTCTGCGCCATGAACGCACCGGCAGCCCCGCCCTGCATTCCGACCTTTTCCGCTATCACATGCTGGCCAAGCAGGATCACATGATCTGGGCCGATACCGATGCCTATTGCGTCAAACCCTTCACCACCGAAACCGGCCATTACTACGCTTGGGAATCCGACCACGGCCTGAACGGCGGCGTCCTTGGCCTGCCGCAAGACAGCGCCACCCTTGCCGCCCTGCTGGACTTCACGCGTGAGGAGTTTCCGGTGCCGGAATGGTATGACGAGGCGACCAAGGCCAAGATCCGCCGCAGCCACGAAACGGGCCAACCCATGCATGTCTCGGAAATGAAATGGGGCGTCTGGGGGCCCCATGCCCTCACCCATTTCCTGAAAAAGACGGGCGAGGTGGAACACGCCCTGCCGATGCACGTCCTTTACCCCTTTGCCTATGGCGACCGCCAACTGATGCTGCGTCCGGGGCTGGACGCGTCGCAGTTCGTGAAACCCGACACCACCTCTATCCATTTCTACGGCCGCCGGATGCGCGCGCGTGTGCTGGAGCGTGAGCCGGGCGGCATTCCTCGCCCACAGACCGTCATCGGCAAGCTTTTGAAAAAGCACAAGATCGACCCGAAACTCGCCCCCATCAAACCCCGTGGCACTGTCGATCTGACGGATGGGGATGAATAGTGTCTGACCTGTCCGCGCCATCCGCCCCCCTGACGGATGCTGCGGCACGGGCGCTTTTGGCCGCATTCGGCGGTGCTTCGGTGGCCAGCTTTCTGGATGTGGCAGGCACCGCCCCCGCCTTGGCCTTGGCGCTTTGGCGGCAATGGCGCTGCCCCCTTTCCATCGCTTGCCTCTCGCCCAAAGGCACTTGGGACGCCGACCGCAGCGCCTATATCGCCGCCTTACGCGCAGGGGGCGTCCCGCAAGATCAGATCCTGCTGATCAAGACCCCTGACGACCTGCGCTCCTATGACCTGATCGCCAATCTTGCGGGCTTTGGCGACAGCGCCAAGATCGCCCTTCTTTCTCCTCATCTACCGCAAATCCTCCACCCCGGCAGCCGGATGCTCACCGACATCCGCAAGGGCTCCGGCAGCTATCCCGAACTCAACCGCCTCGGCAAAGCCGAAACCCTGGCCGAGGCCATGGTCGGCGGCAAGACCGTCACCCGCGCCCTGTTTCAGGCCGACGCCACAAAACTTCGCGCCGCCCCCAAACCCACCCAAACCACTGACAAAAGCGATTGGGCCGAACTCGCCCGCGACCTTGCCGGGCCTGACGGCTTTTTCCGCGACAACGGCCGCCATTCCTTTCTGTTCGTCCCCCGCTCTGACACCCTCGTCGTCACTTTCGACAATCTCGACATCGCCATGGAAAAGCGCGTCGATCGCCGCCCCTGGGGCTATTCCTTCATCGAAAAGCAGGGCTGGTCGATGCTGGGGGCCATGGCGAATGGCTGGACATGGTATCGCGACCCTTGGGTCTGGGACCAATTCGACGAACTCGCTGCCTCCGGCTTTTTCGCCCGATTCCAGCGTGTCGTCTTCTATGGTGCCTCGATGGGCGGCTATGCAGCGGCGGCCTTTTCCGCCGCCTGTCCCGGCGCCGATGTGGTGGCGATTTCCCCGCAATCCACCCTCGACAAAACCATCGTCCCTTGGGAAACCCGCTATCGCACCGCCTGGGGCCAGGAT
Organism: Neogemmobacter tilapiae; assembly: GCF_014652215.1. Classification (GTDB taxonomy): domain Bacteria; phylum Pseudomonadota; class Alphaproteobacteria; order Rhodobacterales; family Rhodobacteraceae; genus Neogemmobacter; species Neogemmobacter tilapiae. The sequence goes on from NZ_BMYJ01000006.1 coordinate 101,582, forward strand.
TATTCCGGTCGCTATGGTGATGCCGCCAAGGCCTCTGCCTCCGCCCATCGCGTGATCCTGCTTTATGATCCGTTTGAAAAGCTGGACCGTGGCCATGCCGAACGCTTCACCGCCCCCAATGTCACCTTCCTGCGCGCCCTCATGCTGGGCCACCGCCTCGGCTCCAGCCTCTTGCAAATGGGCATCTTGCAAGAGGTGACCCTGGCCGCCCTGAACGGCACCCTGACCGAGCCGCAATTCTATCGCCTTTTGCGCGCCCGCCACCAATTCACCCGCTATCAGCGCGAATTGTTCAAACGCTGTCTGGATCGCAACCGCCCCGATCTTGCTGCCCGCGTCGCCCGTTGGGCGCTTGCGCGTGGGGACAGCCGCTTTTTCCGCCGCGCCTTGGCCAGCCTTTAGTCGCAAGCCCCCCGCGTCGCCCTTGACCCAAGTCCGTCACGCGCCATGATAACCCGATGGTCAGCCCTTTGCCCGCCAGCATCGACGCCACCGAACGGCTTTTGGCCGACAACGGCTATGTCGCCCCCCGCGCTCTCTCCACCGTCACCTTCCTGTCCCTAAAACTCGGCCGCCCCCTGTTTCTGGAAGGGGAGGCGGGCACCGGCAAAACCGAAATCGCCAAGACGCTCGCCACCGCCTTGGGCCGCCGCCTGATCCGCCTGCAATGCTATGAGGGGCTGGATGCCGCCAGCGCCGTCGCCGAATGGAACTTTGCCGCCCAGATGATCGCCATCCGGGCCGAGGCGACCCACCGCGCTGATCTTTTTACTGAAGAGTTCCTGATCGAACGCCCGCTGCTCGCCGCCATGCGCCCGCAGGATGGCGGCCCTCCGGTGCTGCTCATCGACGAAGTGGACCGCACCGATGAACCGTTTGAGGCTTTCTTGCTCGAAGCCCTTTCCGACTACCAAGTCACCATCCCCGAACTCGGCACCATCCGCGCGCCGGAAGCGCCCATCGTCCTCCTCACCTCGAACCGCACGCGTGAGGTGCATGACGCCCTGAAACGCCGCTGCCTTTACCATTGGGTCGATTACCCCGATGCGGCGCGCGAACTCGACATCCTCAACGCCCGTGCCCCCGGCCTCGCCCCCGCTCTGTCGCGTGAAGTGGTCGCCTTCGTCCAAAAATTGCGGATGGAGGATCTGTTCAAGAAACCCGGCGTCGCCGAAACCCTTGACTGGGCCAAATGCCTGCTCGCCCTCGATGTGTTGACCCTGTCACCCGAGGTGATCGCCGACACCCTTGGCGCGATCCTGAAATATCAAGATGACATCCAGCGCATCCAGGGGTCTGAGGCTCGCCGCCTGCTGGAAGATATCCGCAAGGAACTCTCCCCATGATGCATTTTCTGTCCATAATTATCTCACGGGGGGTCCGGGGGGCGTGAAGCCCCCCGGCTTTGGCCATGGCCCCCTTCGACACCCCCGAAAACCCGGCCCTCGCCCGCAACATCCTCTATTTCGCCCGCGCCCTGCGCCGGGCGGGCCTGCCCATCGGACCGGGCCGCAGCCTTGATGCCATTCACGCGGTCCAAGCTGCCGGTTTCACCTCCCGCACCGATTTTTACTGGACACTCCACGCCTGTTTCGTTTCCCGCCCCGAACAGCGCCCCGTCTTTGCTCAGATCTTCCGCCTGTTCTGGCGCGATCCCCGGCTGATGGAACAGATGATGTCTCTCATGCTGCCCGCCATCCGCGGCGTGCAAGACGAACGCGCCGCCCATGCCGCCGAAATGCGTGCAGCCCAGGCGCTTTTGGGCGATGAACTGCCGCCGCCCCCGCCGCCCGCCGAAAGCCCTGACGAAACCCGCGTCGAAATCGACGCCAGCCAAACCGCCAGCGTGACCGAACGCCTGCGCCATCTGGATTTTGAACAGATGTCGCTCGACGAACAGGCGCAGGCCAAACGCCTGCTCGCCCATCTGCGCCTGCCCATCCCCCCCATCGCCTCACGCCGCCTGCAAAGTGCTGCCCTTGGCCCCATTGATCCCCGCCGCACCCTGCGCCGCGCCCTGCGGCAGGGCGGTGAAATCCTGACCCTCGCCCATCGCGCCCCCCGCCCACGCTGGCCCAATCTGATCGTCCTTTGCGACATCTCCGGTTCTATGTCGCAGTATTCCCGCATGGTCTTGCATTTCGTCCATGCGGTGATGAACGCCAAAGGCCAGGGCTGGGCCCATGTCCATGCTTTCACCTTTGGCACAAGGCTTACCAACATCACCCGTCACCTTGCCGCCCGCGACCCCGATCAGGCCCTCGCCGCCGCGGGCCAGCAGGCGCAGGATTGGTCGGGCGGCACCCGCATCGGCCAATGCATCACCGATTTCAACCGCGACTGGTCCCGCCGCGTCATGGGGCAGGGGGCCATTGTCCTGCTCATCACGGATGGCCTTGACCGCGACGATCCCACAGCCCTGTCCCGCGCGATGGAGCGTCTGCATCTTTCCGCCCGCCGCGTGATCTGGCTGAACCCTCTGCTGCGCTTTGACCAATTCCAGCCGCTGGCCCGCGGCGTCCGCGCCATGCTGCCGCATGTCGATGACTTCCACGCCGCCCATAACATCGCCGCCTTGGAAGACATCGCCCACCTTCTGTCCCAGCCGGGCAAGAAGCCGCCCATCAGGGAACCCGCTAAGGGCTGACAGCGTTCCGCTATCGCATATCATCCCGGTTTTCGGGCAAAAGGCGGGCAACGACCCCATGTGTCGGGTCGAACAGGCATGAAAGGGACTGATCCCATGAGACGGATTTTGATCGGAACAACGGCCCTCGCGGTCGCGCTCAGCGGGCCGCTGCCGGTCGTCGCGCAGACGACGATCACGGTAAAGGGGCAAGAGGTGATCTGCCTGCCCAACAAGAAAGCCGATTGCCCCGACGGGGCCTTTTGCGTTGTGGCCAAGAATCCCAAGAACTGCCGCGCCAAGGCCCGCGATCAACTGGGCGTGACCGCAACCGAAGACCCCGCCGTTGAACCCGAAGTGATCGAAGCCGCCGAGGCCGAAGCGGCGGCCGAAGCCGAGGCTGCGCGGGTCGAGGCTGAAGAGGCCGCCCGCCAAGAAGAACGTCGCGCCAAGAAGGCCGCGGAAGAAGCCGCAGCCCAGGCCGCAGCCGATCAGGAAGCCGCCGAAAAAGCCGCGCGCCAAGCCGAAAAGGCCGCCGAGCAAGAGGCGGAACGGCTCGCCGCCGAAGAGGCCGCGCAGAAAGCTGCCGAGAAAGAAGCCCGTCAGGCCGAAAAAGCGGCTGAAAAAGCCGCCGAGGCCGCCGCGCAAGAGGCCGAGGTCGTGATCGAACCCGAACAGTCCGACCCCGTGCAGATCGAGGCCGAGGCGACCGCTGGCGAAACCGCCGAACCCGTCCCGCAGCGCAAGAAAAAGCGCAAGGCCCAAGCGGTCAGCGAAGAACAACTCATCACCCTCATCGACCCCGCCGAGGGTGCCGAAGCGCCGACCGCCGAACAGGTCGATGTGCTGACCGGCATTCTGGACGAAGACCCCGCCGGGGCCGAAAGCCCCGAAGCGGTGATCGTGCCCGAGGCGCTGTCGATGGCCGAACCCTTGGTCATCGAAGGCGGCGAAACTCCCATCGTCATCGGTGGTGATAAGGACGGCAAACCCGTGGTCGTCGATGCCGACAAGGGCGGTGCCCAAGGCGGCGAAACCCCCACCAAAAAGAAGAAAAAGAAAAAGCCGGTTGTCATTGACGTGACCGAAAAGGATGTCCGCAAAAGCGACGAGGATTTCGCCGAAAAGGTGATCATCGGCGGCGAAACTCCGGTCGAAAAGAAATCCGACAAGGGCATGTCCGATCTTGAAAAGTTCGGTCTGGCTGTCGTCGGCGCGCTGGTTGTCGGGGCCGTCCTGAACAACGGCAACAAGGTCGTCTCCAACACCGGCGACCGCGTTGTGGTTCAACAGCCTGACGGCCAGTATGTCGTTCTGAAAGACGATGACACGCTGATCCGCCGTCCGGGCAGCAATGTGCAGACCGAAACCTTTGACGATGGCTCCACCCGTTCGGTCGTGACCTATACCGACGGCAGCCGCATCGTCACCATCCGCGATGCCGCCGGCCGCGTCCTGCGCCGTTCGCGCTATGATGCCGCAGGCAACGAGGTGCGGTTGATCGACGACACCGTTCCCGTCGAACGCATCGACGTCACCACCCTGCCGAAACCCGGCCCCGGTCGTGTCATTGGTGGGCAGGATGCCGAACTCGCCGCCGCCATGGCCGCGCTGGAGGCCGATGATGTCGGTCGCCGCTTCAGCCTGCGCCAGATCCGCGAATATCCGCAGGTCCGGGCCTTGGCCCCCGAGTTGAACGTCGAACGCATGACCTTTGACACCGGTTCAGCGGCGATCCGGGGTTCCGAGGCGCAAAAGCTGCGCGAACTGGGTCTGCTGATGTCCGATCTGATCCGCAAGAACCCGCGTGAAGTCTTCCTGATCGAAGGCCACACCGATGCGGTGGGCAATGGCGGTTACAACCTTTCGCTGTCGGACCGCCGCGCCGAAAGCCTCGCCTTGGCCCTCACCGAATATTTCGGTGTGCCGCCGGAAAACATGGTGGTGCAGGGCTATGGCGAAAGCGAATTGCTGGTGCAAAGCGCAGGCGACGAACCCCGCAACCGGCGGACGGCCGTGCGCCTGATCACCGGGCTGCTGACGCGGGCCGACTGATCAAACGGCCGCTTGCGCCGTAAAGATGGAACCCCGCCTTGGGAAACCTTGGCGGGGTTCTGCTTTCCCGCGGGGACTGCCCCACCGCACCCCTGCGGATCTTTTCAAAGAAAAGATGGGCAGACCAAAGAACAGTTTGCGATGCGGCCATTCGGCGGCATGATGGGCGCATGGAACAGGCGGCCCATGAACAAATCCCCGAAGCAGCCCTTGGCTGGCATCAGGCCGGGCGCGGCGCGGTTTTGGCGACCGTGATTGAAACCTGGGGTTCCGCCCCCCGCCGCGCGGGCAGCCAGTTGGCCGTCTCGGGCGATGGGCTGATCATGGGCTCCGTCTCGGGCGGCTGTGTCGAAGGCGCTGTGGTCGAAGAGGCCGCGCTGGCCTTGGCCGATGGCCAAGCCCGCGTTCTGACCTTTGGCGTCAGCGATGCCGATGCCTTTGCCGTCGGGCTGGCCTGTGGCGGCACGATCCGCGTTTTGGTGGAACCGATTGGCCCGACAGGCCTGCCTGCCGAAATGCTGGCAAGCATCGTCGCGGCTCGCGCGGAAAAGCGGGCGCTGACCTATGCCGTGCACCTGGAAAGCTGGAAACGGTCCTTGGGCCATGACGCTGCCTTGGCTGAATCCCTACGGCTTGACCGCGCGGGCATGGCCGAGGATGGACGCTTTATCCTGCCCTACAACCCGCCCCTTCGCCTGATCATCGTCGGGGCCGTCCACATCGCGCAGGCCTTGGTTGGCATGGCGCGGCTGTGCGGTTGGGCCCCGGTGGTGATCGACCCGCGCACCAGCTTTGGCGCGGCAGCCCGCTTTCCGGGCGAAACCCTGCTGGACAGTTGGCCGGACGAGGCGTTGGAAAGCCTTGCCCCCGATGCCCGGACGGCGGTGGTAACCTTGACCCATGACCCGAAACTGGATGATCCCGCGATCCATGCCGCCTTGGCCAGCGATTGCTTTTATCTGGGCTGTCTGGGTTCCAAGCGCACGCAGGCGAAACGGCTCGACCGTCTGCGAGCGGCAGGCGTGTCCGAATCCCAAATCGCTCGCATCCATGCGCCCGTGGGGCTGGATATCGGAGCCGCCAATCCGGGGGAAATCGCCCTGTCGGTGATGGCCCAGATCACCCAAGTCTTGCGGCAGGGCGGATGAGGTTCGGCCCCGTTCCCCTTGATCAGGCTTTGGGGGCGGTTCTGGCGCATTCCATGGCCGGTCTGCGCAAGGGGCAGTTGCTGGATGATCCGGCGCTGGCGCAACTGCGCGCGGCGGGGGTTGATCAGGTGATCGTCGCGCGACTGGATCCACAGGATCTGGGCGAGGATGCCGCCGCCACTGCCATCGGCACGGCGCTGGCCGGGGCCGGGCTGGTGGCAGGCCGCGCCGCGACGGGTCGCGTCAACCTGATGGCCCAAGGGGCAGGCCTTTTGCTGGCCGATGCCGAAAAGATCGCCCGGATCAACCGCATCAACCCCCTGATCACCTTGGCCACGCTGGGCCAGCACGCCCGCCTGACCCAAGGGGCGATGGTCGCCACCGTCAAGATCATCGCCTATGGCGTGCCCGCCGCCGATGTGGCGCAGGCCGTCGCGGCGGCGCAGGGGGCCCTGCGTCTGGCCCCACCCGTCTTGTGCAGTGCCTGCCTGATCGAAACCACAGTGGACGGGTCCATTCCCCCACCCAAGGGCCGCGATGCCATCCGCCAGCGTCTCGCGCGGCTGGGCGTCTCTCTCGCCCCCCGCGTGATTTGCCCCCATCAAACCGCCGCCTTGGCCCAGTCGTTGGCCCAAGCGCCCGAGGATCTGCTTCTTGTGCTGACGGCTTCCGCCACATCCGACCCGATGGATGTCATGCCCGCCGCCCTGCATCAGGCCGGGGGCCATGTCGAACGCTTTGGCATGCCCGTCGATCCCGGCAATTTGCTGGTGGTGGGGGACTTGGGCGCAAGACCGGTGATCGGCCTGCCCGGCTGTGCCCGTTCCCCCGCCCTGAACGGCGCGGATTGGGTCATGGAGCGGCTGATCTGCGGCATCCCCGTCACCGCCGATGATGTGGCCCAGATGGGTCTTGGCGGTCTGCTCAAGGAACCCCCCTCCCGCCCCCGATCCCGCACCGCCTGATCCCATGCAAAAGGGGGCCGCAGCCCCCTTTTTCCGACGCGCAACAGGATCAGCGGCTTATTTCGGCCCGATCATCATCACCATCTGCTTGCCCTCAAGCTTGGGCATCGATTCGACCTTGCCATTGTCGCCCACATCCGCGGCCACCCGGTTCAGCAGTTCCAGACCCAATTGCTGGTGCGCCATTTCCCGGCCACGGAAACGAAGCGTCACCTTCACCTTGTCGCCTTCGCCCAGAAATTTCAGCACCGACCGCATCTTCACGTCGTAATCGTGGGTATCGGTCCCCGGACGAAATTTGATCTCTTTGATCTCGATCACATGCTGCTTTTTGCGCGCCTCGGCTTCACGCTTTTGCTGTTCATACTTGAACTTGCCGAAATCCATGATCTTGCAAACCGGCGGTTCCGCGTTTGGCGAAATCTCGACCAGATCAAGCCCTGCTTCCTCGGCCATTTGCAGGGCGCGGGCCGGGGTCACAACCCCGACATTTTCGCCGTCAGCCCCGATCAGGCGGATTTCAGGGGAACGGATGCGATCATTGATGCGCGGGCCCGTCTCGCGTTGCGGAGGGGCGTTGTGGGGACGACGAGCCAGGGTGGCAATCCTTTTTCAGTTTTGAATGCGAGCGGAAAATAGACCTCGGCGCGGTATTGTTCAACCCGCAATGCAAGCCCGATCACACCGCAACGTGGAAAAACGAGGCCCTCGGCGTGTTTCTGGCGTGAAACGCTTTTCTTTCAGGGGAAACAAGACTATCTCGCGGGGTGTGAATTTGGCTGAAATGGTCAAGGAGATGGACAGATGAACAGGAACCTTATCATTGGTGCAGTGGTGGTGATTGCTGCCGCGTTGGGCTTTTACGTGTATTCGAACCAAAAGGTCGAAGCGCCAGTAGCCGCGACCACCGAGGGGGCTGCTGCGACGACCGAAGGCACCGCCTCGACCGAGTCGGTCTTGCCGACTGCGCTGGCCGATGAGGCGGCTGATGCGGCCGAAGCCACGACCGAGGCTTCCACCGACGCCGCCGCCGCGACGACCGAAGCCGCCACCGAGGCTGCAACCGCTGTGACCGAGGCCGCGGAAGGCGCTGTTGAAGCCACGACCGAGGCTGCCACCGACGCCGCCGCCGCGACGACCGAAGCCGCCACCGAGGCTGCAACCGCTGTGACCGAGGCCGCCGAAGGCGCTGCCGAAGCCACGACCGAAGCGGCGACAGATGCCGCCGCCGCGACGACCGAAGCCGCCACCGAAGCTGCTGCTGCGACCACCGAGGCCGCCCCGGCTGCTCTGGACCCGGCCACCGTGCTGGACCCGGCAAAGTTCGATGCGGCGCAGGTCAATGCGCTGATCGACGCTTCGACCGCTTCGGATGAGACGAAAGCCGCGCTGAAGAAGGCTGTCGATGCTGCCGCCAAGAACCCGGCGATTGTCAAGCTGACGGTGGATACGGTCAAAGAAGGTCTGGGCCTGTAATCAGACCCTGACAAACAAAACCGCCGCGAACCAGACGGCTCGCGGCGGTTTCTTATTCTGTGGTGGTCTTAAACCCCGTCGCCGACAAAGGCCTTTTCCACCACATATTCCAGCGGCTCGGAATTCGCCCCTTCCCGCAGGCCAAAGCCCTCCAGGATCGCCTTCACATCCACGTTGAACGCCAGCGACCCGCAGACCATCGCCCGATCCGTCGCTGGATCCATCGGCGGCAGGCCCAGATCAGCAAATACCTTGCCCGACGACAGGTTGTCGGTCACGCGGCCCATATGGTGGAATTCTTCCCGCGTCGTTGTCGGGTAATACAGCAACTTGCCCGCCACCATTTCCCCGATCAGCGGATCATCCGCCAGACTTTCCACCAGCCGCCGCCCGTATTCCAACTCGGCCACCGTCCGGCAGGTGTGCATCATGATCACCTGCTCATATTTCTCATAGGTCTCAGGGTCGCGCATCAGGCTGGCAAAGGGCGCCAGCCCCGTCCCCGTCGCCAGAAACCACATCCGTTTCCCCGGCAGCAAAGCATCATGCACCAGCGTCCCCACCGGCTTTGGCCGCAGGATGATTTCATCCCCCACCTTGATATGCTGCAACTTGCTGGTCAAAGGCCCATCCGGCACCTTGATCGAATAGAACTCCAGCTCTTCATCCCATGACGGCGAGGCGATGGAATAGGCCCGCAGCAGCGGCTTTCCATTGTCGCCCATCAGCCCGATCATCACGAATTCACCCGAGCGGAACCGCAAGGATGCCGGCCGCGACACGCGGAAAGAAAACAGCGAATCCGTCCAATGCGTGACGGCGGTCACGGTCTGCGCATCGGGCAGGGTCAGTTTGGCGGCAGGTGCAGAGGTCATGTCACTCATCATCGTTCCTGTAATGCAAACGCCGGGACAGACCCGGCGCAAAGGGCAGGGAAGGGGGCCTAGCCCCGCATCCGCGCCAGATAATCATTGGCCTGCCAGTCCGCCCGGAATTTCCAAGCGTCTTCGGTGAGCCGTTGGGCCAGTTCATCGCTGATCTCCACATCGTCAAAGCCGACACGGCGGATCATCGCATATTGATCGGGCAGGATATGCCCCTGGGCCCGCAGATGGCCCTTGTAACCCAGCATCCGCAAACGGCGGGCGATGGTAAACCCCCGCCCGTCGCTAAAGGCCGGGAAATCCACATGCACCAGCCGCAGTCCCGCGAAATAGGGCTGCAACGCCACCGGATCATCGGTAGAGGCCATGGTCACGCTGCCCTGATGGGCCTCACGCTCGGCAAAGGGCACGGGTTCCGGGGCGGGCTCCGCCTTGCTGAAACCCTGATCGGTGATGATCACGCTCATGCTGCGCTCTCCTTCGCCGGAACCATCCGAACGGCCTTGCCATTGATGAAATGGATGCCGCATTCGGTCTTGTCGCTGCCCCGCCAACGGCCCGCGCGCGGATCTTCGCCCGGCTTCACCGGGCTGGTGCAAGGCGCGCAACCGATCGAGGGATAGCCCTTCGCCACCAGCGGATGCCGTGGCAGCCGGTTGTTGACGATATATTCCTCGATGTCTTCCCGGCCCCAATGTGCCAGCGGGTTGATCTTCATCCGATGCTCGCCGTCTTCCTCAAAGAAATTCAGCGTCGAACGGGTGCTGGCCTGAAAGCGTTTCCGCCCCGTGATCCAGGCATCAAAGCCACCCAAGGCCTTTTCCAAGGGCACCGTCTTGCGCAGGTTGCAGCAAGAATCGGTGCTGAACTGGTGCAGCGTGCCATCCGGATCATCGAAATCCACCGCCGCCTGATCGGCGCGGATGGTGCGGATGTCGGTCAACGGCAGGCTTGCCGCCAATTCCTGCTGATAGGCCATCGTCTCGGGGAACAGCATTTGCGTATCGACGAACAGCACCGGCGTATCCGGTTTGATCACCGACAAAAGATGCAAAAGCACCACCGATTCCGCGCCAAAGGATGAAACCAACGCCACACGGCCCACCGCCGGATCGTTCAGCGCATGTGACAGGACATCCGTCGCCGAATGGTGCTTGTAATGCTCATTCAGCACCGGAACCCGGTCTGCTACCGGGGCCAGACGGCCCGTTGTCAAGGATTCAAGCCGCATTTCTTGCAGCATCCTCTGGATAGAGGGCTGCCTTGAATGGCCCAAGTCCAAGTCGACGGTAGGTTTCAAGAAAGGTCTCATCGGGCGAAAGGCGTACTTCCAGATAGGCAGTGATCAGGCGCTCGATGGCCGGAATGATTTCGTCATAAGCGAAACCCGGTCCTGCCCGTTCGCCCACCACGGCGGTTTCGGTCCCATCTCCCCCTAGGGTGATCTGGTAATTCTCAACACCCGCCCTGTCTAGCCCCAAGATGCCGATATGGCCCACATGATGATGACCACATGCATTTATGCAACCCGAAATCTTGATTTTCAGTGGCCCGATGTCATGCTCCAGCTTCAGCTCGTTGAACCGCAGCGCGATGCCTTGGGCGACCGGAATCGACCGGGCCGTTGCCAGCGCGCAATAATCCATACCGGGGCAGGCGATGATGTCGCTGATCAGCCCCACATTCGCCGTCCCCAGCCCTGCTTGGGTCAAGGCGGCGTGAACCGTCGGCAAATCGGATTTATGCACATGCGGCAGAATGATGTTCTGCTCATGGCTCACCCGCAACTCGCCATGCGAATAGCGTTCCGCCAGATCCGCCATCACCCGCATCTGGTCTGAGGTCGCATCGCCCGGCGTTTGTCCCGGCGCTTTCAGGCTGATCGTCACGATCGCATATTGCGCGTTCTTGTGTTCGGTCAAGTTGGTATCGGCCCAAGCCCGGAACACCGGATCGGCGGCATAGAAGGCGTCAAACCCATCCACCGGCGCATTGCGATAGGCGGGCGGGGCGAAGGCCTTTTCGATATCCGCCAGCAAATCCTGATCAATACCGCTGAACAGCGGGCGGATCACCGCAAAGCGTTCCTCGACCAGACGTGCGAATTCCTCGGCCCCGGTCTCATGCACCGTGATCTTGATCCGCGCCTTGTATTTGTTGTCGCGCCGTCCCAGCGTGTTGTAAACGCTCAAGACCGCCTCCAGATAGGGCAGCAGGTCCGCTTTCGGCAGGAAGGGCTTCATCGTCACGCCAATCATCGGCGTCCGGCCCAGACCGCCGCCCACGATCACCTCAAACCCCGGCGCGCCCTGTTCATTGCGCACCATCCGCAGGCCGATGTCATGCGCCTTGGTCACAGCCCGGTCATTCGGCGCGCCCGTGATCGCAATCTTAAACTTCCGCCCCAGGAACTGGAATTCCGGATGGTCCGTTGACCATTGCCGGATCAGCTCTGCCACTGGACGCGGGTCTTCAATCTCATCCGCCGCAGCCCCGGCGAAATGGTCCGAGGTCACGTTGCGGATGCAGTTCCCGCTCGTCTGGTTCGCATGCATTTCCACATCCGCCAGCGCCCCCAAAATCGCGGGCACATCGGGCAGTTTCGGCCAGTTGTACTGGATGTTCTGCCGCGTCGTGAAATGGCCGTAACCCTTGTCCCAGGTATCCGCGATATAGGCCAACTGCCGCATCTGACGCGGCGACAGCGTCCCATAAGGCACCGCCACACGCAGCATATAAGCGTGCAATTGCAGATACAGCCCGTTCATCAGCCGCAAGGGCCGGAATTCATCTTCCGTCAGCCCGCCGCTGATCCGCCGCTCCACCTGCCCGGTGAATTGCGCCACACGCGCCCGAACGAAAGATTCGTCAAAGTCCGAATACTTATACATGACCGGTCTCTACCTGCTTGCCGTGGGCGTAATTCGATGGGCCACGGGTGCGGAACACCTCGCGGAAATGGGTCGGCTCCGGCCCATTCGGCCCCGCCTTTGCATCCGCCAAATACGCGCCCACCACAATCAATTTCTGCGATGCCGCATGCAGCAGACGCAGCTGTGCATGGGCCTCATCCTCAATCAATTCTGCCTCGGCATGGTGCCGCGACCAGCGGTCATCGGCGGTCAGATAAACCACGTCGCCTTCCAGCAACGCATTGGCAGTGACAACCTTGGGGGTGAAACGCGGGGCCATCTTCGTATTCCCTGGGGATTCTGAACCTCATATATAGAATATTCTTCCGTTCCCGCGCCAGATGTCCTTGCAGAAAAGGACATCCGTTCCGATACTGACGCCCAATGGAACGTGGTTCCGAACAAGGGGGGATTTCGCGGATGGCAGTCCGACTGGATGAGATGGATCGGAAAATTCTGGCCGAACTGCAAGAGGATGCCAGCCAGTCGCTGGACGAAATCGCCCGCAAAGTCGGCTCTTCCAAGACCCCCGTCTGGAACCGCATCCGCCGCATGCGTGAGGCGGGCGTCATCACCCGCCAGACCGCCGTTCTGGACCCCGAGGCGCTGGGGCTAGAGGCCTGCTTTTTCGTCCTGATCCGCACCAGCGAGCATGAGGCCGAATGGCAAAAGAAATTCCTCGCCGCCCTGCGCGCAAGGCCCGAGGTGCTAGAGGCCCACCGTCTGGCGGGCGACATCGACTATATCCTCAAGGTCCGCGTCAAGAACGCCCGCGCCTATGACACCTTCTATCAGGCCCTCATCAGCGAAGTGCGCATTTACAACGTCACGGCCCTGCTCAGCATGGAAGAGATCAAATCCACCACCATGCTGCCAGTTTAATCTGCGAGCGATGGGCCAAAGGCCCATCCCTACCGCCCCCGGATCCGCGGATCCAAAGCATCCCGCAACCCATCGCCGATATAGTTCACCGATAGAACCGTCAGCGAAATCGCAAGCCCCGGCATCAGCACCCGCATCGGATATTTCCGCAGGTCATCCAGCCCTTCATGCAGCAGGCTTCCCCAAGTCGGGAAATCCGAAGGAAAGCCCTGACCCAGAAACGACAAAACGCTTTCAATGATGATCGCCTCGGCGACGCAAAGCGTCGCCGCCACCATCACTGGCGACACCACATTCGGCAAAAGATGCCGCAGGATAATCCGGTGCGACCTTGCCCCAATCGACTGCGACGCCAGCACGAATTCCCGCGTTTTCAGCGACAGCACTTCCCCCCGCACGATCCGTGCCGTGGGCATCCAGGCCGTCGCCCCAATCGCCACCGCGATCAGCAGAAAGGTGCCAAACTCCACCCCCAGTGTCCGCGACAGCTGATCCTTGAACAGCACCATCAGCACCAGCAGCAGGGGCAGCAGCGGCATCGCCAGAAACGCATCCGTCAGCCGCATCAAAGGCCCGTCCAGCCGCCGGAAATAGCCCGCAAGCACCCCCACGAACGTCCCCAGCGTCACCGCCAGCATCATCGCCACCAGCCCCACCGACAGCGAAATCCGCCCCCCCGACATCAGCCGCGCCAGCATATCCCGCCCCAACTGATCCGTCCCCAAAGGGTGCGCCCAGCTTGGCCCCTGATTGCGCAGCTTGAACATCTTGGCGGTGTCCGGCTCCACGAATGTCCCGTCTACCCGCCAGATCAGCGGCCCGATCAGCACAAAGGCCACCAGCAGCGCCAACAGGATCACCCCCGCCACCGCCCCCTTATGCTTGACGAACTGGGCGCGCACGGCAACCCACTGGCTTTCTGCCTTTGGAATGGCGGTATCAGTCATAGCGGATCCTCGGGTCAAGCAGACCATACAGCACGTCGGCAATCAGGTTGAACAGCACCACCAGAATGGCAAAGATGAACACAATCGTCTGCACCATCGGCAGGTCGCTCACGTTGATCGCATTGATCAGCGCCGAACCGATCCCGTTCACCTTAAAGATATTTTCCGTCACAATCGCCCCGCCAAAGATCGACGGAATGCCGATGGCAATCACCGTCACCACCGAAATCAGCGAATTGCGCAGAACATGTTTCAGCACCACCGTCCGCTCGGACAGGCCCTTGGCGCGGGCCGTGCGCACATAGTCTTGCGTCATGTTTTCCAGCATCGACGACCGCATGAACCGGCTGATCGTCGCCGCATTCGCCAAGGCCAGCACCATCACGGGCATCGCCATCTGGCGCAGTTGTTTGACGAAACTTTCCCAATCCGTGACCTTCAGCGTCGTGTCATAGACCGTCGGGAACCAGCCCAGCTTGATCGCGAAAATATAGGAAATCAGCACGCCGGTAAAAAAGGTCGGCACCGAAAAGCCGAGCATCGCCACGAAGGAACCCACCTGATCAAAGGCGGAATACTGGCGATAGGCTGAATAAATCCCGATGGGCAGGGCGATCAGCACCCCCACCAGATAGGCCGATCCCACCACCATCAGCGTCTGCGGAATCCGTTCCAGAATGACATCCATCACCGGGCCCCGGAACTGCCAGCTCACAATCCGCTGCTGGCCTTCGGACAGGGTGGTTCCGAACAGGCTGTCGATCCAATAGGCCGGTTCCACAATAAAGAACTGGCGCAGCCACAGGGCATAGCGCACCGGCATCGGGTCATTCACGCCCATCTGCTCTAGGATCTTTGCCTTGACCTCGGGCGGAACCGTCAGCGGAATTTGTGACGCGGGGCTGCCGGGGGCCAGATCGACGATCAGAAAGATCATCAGGCTGATGAACAGCAAGGTGGGGATGGCCAGCAACAGCCGACGCAAGATGAAGGTGATCATGGGCCTGACCTGGGATGAGCCTTGGAAAAGAAGGGGCGGGTG
>NZ_BMYJ01000006.1:116533-280682 GCF_014652215.1 Neogemmobacter tilapiae
CCCCCCCGCCGATGGGATCAGATCGCTCTTACTTGATCCGGTACCAGTCCGAAGCGCGGGACAGCTCGGCGTCCCAGGCCCCCATCACAACCCCGCCCAGCGTGTTCGAGATGGCCGAGAAACGGCCACGATGCACAAGGGCGATGATCGTGCTGCTGTCTTTCGTCAGCATGTCGTTCAGCTTCTTGATGATTTCCGCACGTTTCGCGCGGTCACCCGTGGTGCGCAGTTCGGCAACCAAGGCGTCATAGGCCGGGTCGCAGAAACGGTTGATGTTTTCGCCCTGCCACTGAGTTTCCGGGCTGGGGATCGCTTCACAGGTCAGCTGGCCCAGATACGTTTCCGGGTCGGTGCCATCCCATTCGTTGGCGTACATTTCCACGTCAGCATAGAACTTCTGATAGGTGTCGGGCGAAGCCGCGTCACCGCCGAAGAACACGCCCGGATCGATCTGTTTCAGCTCGACTTCAACGCCGATCTCATTCCACCAGCCTTTGACCAAGGCTTGGAAGTCTTGGCGGATCGGGTTGACGGTGGTCTGATAGGTGATCGACAGTTTCACGCCGTCCTTGTCGCGGATACCGTCGCCATCGCTGTCGGTCCAGCCCGCTTCGTCCAGAAGGGCCTTGGCCCCATCCAGGTTCTGCGTCAGGCATTCGGTGTTGTCCGAAGCAAAGTCAGCCGGAGCCGGCACATAGTTGCAGGTCGGTTTGCCCGCTTGGCCATAGCCGATATCCACCAGCGCCTGACGGTCGATGGCAATCGACAGCGCCTTGCGCACCTTCACATCCGACAGGAATGGGTGTGGATGTTTCACGGTCGAACGTTCCGCTTCCGGCAGATCGGCGGCCGGGTTCGTCAGGTTCGTCTCGATCCGTTCCACCAGACCACCAAAGGCGCTGATGAAAACGCCCTTGCCAGCCGCCGCCATTTCCTCTTGCAGTTCCGGGTTGATCTGCGTGTTCCACGCATAGTCGATCTCACCCGTTTCCATCACAGCCCGCGCCGCCGATTCCGAATCGCCGCCGCCTTTCAGCGTCACCGTTGCAAAGGCCGGTTTCGCCGGATCGCGATAGTTCGGGTTCGCCGCCAGCGACACCACGTCATTCACCTTGAAATCGGTGACGACAAAGGGGCCGGTCCCAATCGGGTTAAAGTTCGCATCCGTGCATGTCGCCGCCGCAGCACCCAGGCAGTTCGCAAACTGCGCCTTTTGCAGCACGGGCGAGGTTGCCCCCACGAACGCCGTGTAAGGGTTCGCTTTCGGCGATTCAAAGGTGATCTTCACCGTCAGATCATCCACCGCCTCAATCGTCTTGATCCCGCCGAATTTCGACAGCTGCGCACAGCCACCTTCCGGATGGGTGCAATATTCATGCGTGAACAGCACGTCTGCCGAGGTCACCGCCGTCCCATCCGACCACAGCAGGCCGGGGGCCAGCTTCCAGGTGATCGAGGTCAGGTCGGCGGCCACACCGCCGTTTTCCAGCGTCGGGATTTCGGCGGCCAGACGCGGGAAAACCACGCCGTTCTCGTCAAAACCCGCCAGCGGCTCCAGCACCAAGGATGCCGCGTCAATGTCTTTCGTGCCGCCCGACAGATAGGGCGTCATCACCGAAACCGCCTGCGAATACAGCAGTTTCAACTCGCCATCCGTGCCCCGTTCCGCTTGGGCCGCAGGGGCCAGCGCAAAGGCCGCTGTTGCGCCCAAAAGGGCTGTTCTCAATTTCATGCGCGTTCTCCTTGTTGGTTGGGCTCGATCGCCTCGGGTTTTTTAGGGCCGGTTGATCCGGCACGGTTTTGTATTTCCACGAAATGGCAGGCCACATGCCGCCCCGGCGCCACTTCCCGCAGGGCAGGGGCCTCGGTCTTGCAAATCGCCTCCACCTCTGGGCAGCGCGTGCAAAACGCACAGCCCTTCGGCGGGTTTGCCGGGCTGGGAACATCCCCCTTCAGAATGATCCGCTGCCGCGTTGTTTCTGCATTCGGGTCCGCCTCGGGCACCGCCGACAGCAGCGCCTTTGCATAGGGATGCAACGGGTTTGCATACAAATCATCCCGCGGCGACAGTTCTGCCACCCGCCCCAGATACATCACGCAAACCCGGTCCGCGATATGCCGCACCATCGAAAGGTCATGGCTGATGAACAGATAGGTCAGCCCCAGCTTGTCCTGCAAATCCTCCAGCAGGTTCACCACCTGCGCCTGAATCGACACGTCCAAGGCCGCAATCGGCTCATCACACACGATGAACTTCGGGTTCAACGCCAAGGCCCGCGCAATCCCGATCCGCTGCCGCTGCCCCCCCGAAAACTCATAGGGGAAACGGTTCTGGAAAATCCGGTTCAACCCCACTTGATCCATCAGTTCCAGCACACGCGCCTGCCGCCCCGCTGCGTCCAGATCAGTATGCTCCACCAAAGGTTCCCCGATGATTTCCGACACCGTCATCCGCGGGTTCAGGCTCGCCTGTGGATCCTGAAACACCATCTGCATCTTCGGCCGGATTGGCCGCAATTCTCCCACCGACAGGTCCGAAATATCCGTCCCGTCGATCCGGACCTTGCCCCCCGACAGGTCATACAGCCGCAAAAGCGCCCGCCCCACCGTCGATTTCCCGCAGCCCGATTCCCCCACCAGACCCAGGGTTTCCCCTTCAAAGATGTCGAAACTCACCCCATCCACGGCCTTCACATCGCCCGTATGACGCCGCAACACCCCTGTATGGATCGGGAAATACAGGCGCAGGTCTTCCACCTGCACCAATTTGCGCGGGCTTTCGTCAAGCATGGGCCACCTCGGCATTCACCACCCAATGGCAGGCCACATCATGCCCATGCCCCACCGGACGCCGCAGCGGGTTTTCCGCATCACACCGTTCAAACCGATGCGTGCAACGCGCACGAAACGCGCAGGCCGTCGGATGCGCTGTCAAAATCGGCGGCTGCCCCTCGATCACCTGCAACCGCGCCTGCCGCGCCCCCGTCAGATGCGGCACCGTCTTCAACAGCGCCCGCGTATAGGGATGCTGCGGCCGTGCAAACAAATCTTTCACCGGCGCCTGTTCCACCACTTGCCCGCCGTACATCACCATCACCCGGTCCGCGATGCCCGCAATCACCCCCAGATCATGCGTTATCCAGATGATCGCCATCCCCAGCTTTTTGCGCAGGTCTTTCACCAGCTCCAGAATCTGCGCCTGAATGGTCACGTCCAGCGCCGTCGTCGGCTCATCCGCGATCAGCACCTCTGGGTCGCAGGCCAAGGCAATCGCAATCATCACCCGCTGCCGCATGCCGCCCGAAAACTGGTGCGGATAGGATTTCAGCCGTTTGCGCGCATCGGGAATGCCCACCAGCTCCAGCAGCTCCACCGCCCGTTCCGTGGCCTGCGCCTTTGTCATCCCCATATGCAGCCGCAAAGGCTCCATAATCTGACTACCCACCGTGAACACCGGGTTCAGGCTTGTCATCGGGTCTTGGAACACAAATCCGATCCGCTTGCCGCGCACCCCCCGCAGCACTTCTGCCGGGGCTGTCCGCAGGTCAATATCCCCCAGCATCACCTGCCCACCGCGAATATCGGCCGGCGGCTGCGGCAACAGCCCGATCAGCGACATCATCGTCACCGATTTGCCGGAACCGCTTTCCCCCACAACCCCCAGCAATTCGCCGGGTTGCAGATGAAAGCTGACGTTGTTCACCGCATGGACCTCGCCACCGCGAGTCCGGAATACCGTTTTCAAGTCCTTGACATCAAGGACGGGCAAGGCCCCATCGGGCATCCATAGCTCCCCAGTTTCTTGTTTTTATTTGTTTTTCGGCGCGTTTTCGTTTTGCGACCGTTTTCTTTCGCCCATCTTGACGATTTTTCAACGTGCCGCAAGATTCGTTCGCGGAAATAGTTGACCATCTGGACAAAAACCATTGAAAAGTGTCGAAGTGAAAGGGTTTAGCCCGGAAATGACGCAACGTTACGAAAGGGAAGGGGCCTTGCCCTTCCGTCGTGACAGGCGCAGGCTTCACCTCAAAGGAGACACCCATGCCCGTAAAGAACCGCATCGCCGCCCTGCAACCCGAAATCGCCGCATGGCGACAGGACTTCCACGCCCATCCCGAAATCCTGTTCGAGGTGCATCGCACGGCGGGCCGCGTGGCCGATCTTTTGCGCGAATTCGGCTGTGACGAGGTGGTGACCGGCATCGGGCGCACCGGCGTTGTCGGCGTGATCCGGGGCAAGACCAATGCCTCAGGCCGCACCATTGGCCTGCGCGCCGATATGGACGCCTTGCCGATCACCGAACTGACGGGCGTCGATTATGCGTCGAAATCCCCCGGCAAGATGCACGCCTGCGGCCACGACGGCCATACGGCGATGCTGCTGGGCGCGGCGAAATATCTGGCGGAAACCCGGAACTTTGACGGAACGGCCGTGCTGATCTTCCAACCGGCGGAAGAGGGCGGCGGTGGTGGCCGTGAAATGGTCGAAGACGGCATGATGGACCGTTGGAAGATTGATGAGGTTTACGGCATGCACAACATGCCGGGCATCCCGGTCGGCCATTTCGCCATCCGCCCCGGCGCGATGATGGCGGCGGCGGATCAGTTCGACATCACGCTGACGGGCAAGGGCGGCCACGCCGCCAAGCCGCATGACTGCATCGACACGATGGTCGTGGCGGCACAGGTCATTGTGATGATGCAGACCATCGCCAGCCGGAATGTGGACCCGCTAAAGAATGTCGTGGTCTCGATCTGCGCGGTCGAAGGCGACAGCCCGGCCTACAACGTGATCCCGCAAAAGGTGGTGCTGAAAGGCACGGTCCGCACGCTTGACCCTACCGTGC
Source organism: Neogemmobacter tilapiae (assembly GCF_014652215.1). GTDB lineage: Bacteria > Pseudomonadota > Alphaproteobacteria > Rhodobacterales > Rhodobacteraceae > Neogemmobacter > Neogemmobacter tilapiae. The sequence goes on from NZ_BMYJ01000006.1 coordinate 121,380, forward strand.
AGGATTATGTGGAACGCCGGGTGAAGGAAATCGCCGAAGGCACGGCGGCGACACTGGGGGCCAAGGCCGAGGTGGATTACCGTCGCGGCTATCCCGTGACGATGAACACGCCGGAAAACACCGTCTTTGCCGAAGACGTGGCCCGCGCCGTGTCGGGTGCGGTGGATACGGGACTAGAACCGCTCATGGGGGCCGAGGATTTCAGCTTCATGCTGAACGAACGCCCCGGTGCCTATATCTTTGTCGGCAACGGCGACACGGCGATGGTGCACCACCCGGCCTATAATTTCGACGATGCCGCGATCCCATTCGGGTCAAGCTGGTATGCCGGCATGGTCGAAACACGGTTGCCCGCAGCATGATCGGCGCGGTTCTGGTCGGCCTGATCGCGGCGCTGCATGTCTATATTCTGGTGCTGGAGATGTTCCTGTGGACGAAACCGCAGGGCCAAAAGGCCTTTAACCTGACACCAGAATTCGCCCAAGCCACCAAATCACTGGCCGCGAACCAGGGACTTTACAACGGCTTTCTGGCGGCGGGGCTGATCTGGGCCTTGCTGGCGCGAATACCGGGGGCAGGGCAGGGCAGGGCATCGCCCTGTTCTTCTTGACCTGCATTCTGGTGGCAGGCGTTTTCGGAGCTCTGACGGCAGCACGCAAGATTCTGTTCATCCAATCCGTGCCCGCGATGTTGGCCCTATTGGCCGTTTGGAGCGGCGTTTAACAACAGTTTCCCGATGGGCTTCAACCCAAAAGGTTCCGTGCCAGGTCGGGAAGCGCGTCGAAATGATGCAGCAAGGCCTCCGGGGTCAGTCGGGCAATGGCTCGGCCTTCGGGCCCAAAGGTCACCAAGGCCACCGGAACGCCTACCGCCAAACCTGTTTTCCGGTCCGTTTCAGTATCGCCAATCAGCATTGACCGGTCAACCTGCCCTCCGGCACGCATCACCGATGCCAAATAGGGCGCAGGATCAGGTTTGCGGGTCGGCAATGTGTCAGCCCCGACCAAGGCATCAAACAGATTGCTGATCCCTAGGGCCGCAACCAGCTTTACCGCCAGCGCCTCGGGCTTATTCGTGCAAATCGCGGTGCGGAAACCATCCGCGCGCAAGGATCGCACCGCCTCTGCTGCGCCAGGATAAAGTCGTGTGTGAACGGCAATTGCCGCGTCATAGGCGGCCAAAAGGCGCGGATATTGCGCGGTTTCCAACGCCGGATCGTCGATCCCCAGCCGAGAAAAGCCCAGCCGCAACATGGCCCGCCCACCGTGGAAGGCGGTGAGGGCATCCTCTGGCCCCAGCAGATTGCCATGCCCCAAATCGCGGAAACAAACATTCGCAGCCGCCAGCAGATCGGCCGAAGTATCGGCCAAGGTGCCGTCCAGATCAAAGACAACGGTCCGCATGCTGTAACCTTCCGTGAGGAACCGCCCCTTGCGGCCTTGCCCCATGCGGGTAAAACGGGCGCAAGAATAAAGGAAGGGGCAGAATGCAGGTTTCATTGATCATCCTTGCGGCAGGCATGGGTTCGCGGATGAATTCCGACCTGCCCAAGGTGCTGCACCCACTGGGCGCTGCACCGATGTTGCACCATGCCATGGCCGCCGGAAGGGCGCTGGAGCCGTCGAAGGTGATCGTTGTAACGGGCCATGGGGCGGAAGCCGTGGCCAAGGCCGCAGCGGCTTTTGACCCGGATGCGATCATCGCCCATCAGACCGAACAACTGGGCACCGGCCATGCCGTGGCGCAGGCCTTGCCGCATCTTTCGGGCGGCGATGCTGTGGTTCTTTATGGCGACACGCCCTTTGTCACCGCCGATACGCTGGAACGAATGGTCGAGGCGCGGGCGCGTCATGCGGTGGTGGCGCTTGGCTTTCATGCGGCTGACCCGGGGCGCTATGGCCGGATGTTGGCCGAGGGCGAGGATCTGCAACGCATCGTCGAATGGAAGGATGCCAGCGACGAACAGCGGGCGATCACCCTGTGCAATTCAGGCCTGATCTGTGCCGAAGCCGCGCTCTTGGCCGAACTGATCGCCGCCGTGGGCAACGACAATGCGGCGGGGGAATATTATCTGACCGACATCGTGGCCTTGGCCCGCCAGCGTGGCCATTCGGCAGGGGTCGTCATCTGCGACGAAAGCGAAACCCTGGGCATCAACACCCGCGCCGAACTGGCGGGGGCCGAGGCCGCTTTTCAGGCGCGGGCGCGTTTGGACGCTTTGGAGGACGGGGTGACATTGACGGCCCCCGAAACCGTGTTTTTTGCCTTGGATACGTTCATCGGGCGGGATGCGGTGATCGGGCCGAACGTGATTTTCGGGCCGGGCGTGACCATTGAATCGGGGGCCGAGATCAAGGGCTTCTGCCATCTGGAAGGCTGCCATATCTCGCGCGGGGCGACAGTGGGGCCGTTCGCGCGGCTGCGTCCCGGGGCGGAACTGGCCGAGGATGTGCATGTCGGCAACTTTGTGGAAATCAAGAACGCCGTGCTGGACGAAGGGGTCAAGGTGGGCCACCTGACCTATCTGGGCGATGCACAGATCGGTGAGTTTACCAACATCGGGGCGGGGACGGTGACCTGCAACTATGATGGGGTGATGAAGCACCGCACGGTGATCGGCGCACGGGCTTTTATCGGGTCGGACACCATGCTGGTGGCCCCGGTGACGGTGGGGGCAGGCGCCATGACGGCAAGCGGTTCGGTGATCACCGAGGATGTGCCGGCCGAGGCTATGGCCGTGGCGCGGTCGCGGCAGGTGAACAAGGCGGGGCTTGCGGTGCGGTTGATGGAACGGCTGCGGGCGATCAAAGCGGGGAAAGCGTAAATGTGCGGGATCATTGGCATTCTTGGTAATCACGAGGTCTCCCCGCTGCTGGTCGAAGGCCTGAAACGGCTGGAATATCGCGGCTATGACAGCGCCGGGATTGCGACGATTCACGACGGGCGGCTGGATCGGCGGCGGGCGGTGGGCAAGCTGATCAACCTGTCGGACCATCTGGTTCACAACCCGTTGCCCGGCAAATCGGGGATCGGCCATACCCGCTGGGCCACGCATGGCGGGGTGACGGTTCCGAACGCCCATCCGCATAAGGCGGGGCCAGTGGCGGTGGTACACAACGGCATTATCGAGAATTTCCGTGAGCTGCGGAATGAACTGACCGCTGCGGGCTATGTCTTTGAATCGGAAACCGACACGGAGACGGTTGCGCTTTCCTTGCAAATGCAGATCGACCGGGGCCTTTCGCCCGTTCAGGCCGCTCAATCGGTCTTACCGCGCCTGCGGGGCGCTTTCGCCCTGTGCTGCCTGTTTGACGGCGAGCCGGACCTGATGATCGCCGCCCGCCATGGCCCGCCCTTGGCGATTGGGCATGGGGATGGCGAGATGTATGTCGGCTCGGATGCCATCGCGCTGGCCCCGCTGACCAATCAGATCACCTATCTCGAGGACGGCGATTGGGCTGTGGTGCGCCGTTCGGGGGCCGAGATCTTTGGGCCGGACAATGCGCCGATCCAGCGGCAGAAGATGGTGGTGAACATCGACGCCACGCGGATTGAAAAGGGCGGGTTCAAGCATTTCATGGCCAAGGAAATCGCTGAACAGCCGGGCGTTCTGGCCGATGCGATGGCGCATTATCTGCAAGATGACCGACTGAATATCGACGTGGATTTCGCGGGGGTGGGCCGGATCACGATGGTCGCTTGCGGGACGGCCTCTTATGCTTGTCATGTGGCGAAATATTGGTTCGAACAGATTGCGGGCCTGCCTTGCGAGTTCGATATTGCGTCCGAGTTCCGCTACCGGGAACCCGTTCTCTCGCCGACCTCATGGGCGCTGTTCGTCTCCCAGTCGGGCGAGACGGCGGATACTTTGGCCGCGCTTCGCTATGCCCGCGAACATGTCGCGCGGATTGTTTCGGTGGTGAATGTGCCCACGTCGAGCATCGCCCGCGAAAGCGATCTGGCGCTGCCGATCATGGCGGGGGTGGAGGTGGGCGTGGCCTCGACCAAGGCCTTTACCTGTCAGCTTTTGGTGCTGGCCTTGCTGGCCTTGAAGGCGGGCGTCGACCGGGGGCGGCTGGATGCGGCGGCTTTGGCGGGGCATATCGCAGCCCTGCGCGCCTTGCCGGGGTTGATGAACCACGCCCTGCAAATGTCGGGCGATATTGCGGGCGTGGCGGATGATCTGGCCCGGGCGCGGGATGTGCTGTTTCTGGGGCGGGGGGCGATGTTTCCGCTGGCCTTGGAAGGGGCGCTGAAGCTGAAAGAGATCAGCTATATCCATGCCGAGGGCTATGCCAGCGGAGAGCTGAAACACGGGCCAATTGCCCTGATTGATGAGGATGTCCCCGTCATCGTGCTGGCCCCTCGGGATGCTCTGTTCGAAAAGACCGTTTCGAACATGCAGGAGGTGATGGCCCGCAATGGGAAAGTCCTGCTGATTTCCGACAAGGCGGGGGTTGAGGAAGCGGGGCAGAAAACTTGGGCGCGGCTGATGATGCCCGATTGTTCGCCGATGTTCGCCCCGATTTTGTATGCCCTGCCCGCCCAGTTGCTGGCCTATCATACGGCGGTGGCGAAGGGGACGGATGTGGACCAGCCGCGGAATTTGGCGAAGTCGGTGACGGTGGAGTGACCGGGTTTTCACGCGTGAAATGGGTGGTAAGGGGTTGATCTAAATTATCTATTCAATAATTTGAATACGATAATCCCCTGCCGTTAACCAGTGCAACGCGCCGGGGCCGAAGTGAATTTTCAACCAAGCATCCCGGTGTCCTGACGCGGCGGTGAAAGGGAAAGGATTTAGACAAACCGAAGAGTATGGCCAAGCAGTTAGAATGTAGAGAGTTGAGCAAAGTGGTCGTTGCAATGAAGAGTCTTGAAGGCACCGAAATACTCAAATCTGGAGAGCTTCCATGATGAAGTTAAAAGGCATTCTGCTCGGCGTGGCCTTTCTGATTTCGACAGTTTGTTCCTCTTTTGGCGAGGAAAACAAATTTGTTGCGACGAACGTTGAATCTTTGCGTGATGTTGAAAACATTTTAAGAAATATTGCCACGCCGACCTTGGAAGTATCACCAGAAAAGTTTTGCCTTGAAATCACCAAAACGTGGCTGAATGAGGGTGAGTTTAGCAATAAGTATGATTGCAAGGCAGTTCATTCCATTTGGAAGGTTAGCGATTTTGACAATATTTTCATTTGGGTTGATTGGGTTAAGGGAAGAGATATTGGGGTGTTTCTTGTCGATCGTTGGCATAATATCACATTTTTTTATCTCCGAACTGGCGAATTTGAAAATTCCATTATTATAGAAAAAACAATTTCGCCGTTCAAGGTTCCAAAGGGTAGATGCACCGGGCCTAACTTCACCATATCACTTACTTTTACGCATGTTGTTGGAAGCGCCATTTTGAACAAATTTTCTTTGAACGCAGAACGGGAAGTCGCCGTTTGTCCGGGAGGTGTCAACCTGGAAGGGAAAAGGTCGCCGCATCAATTGGGTGGATTTTCTTATTGGATACAGGCATTGGATTGATGCAGTGTCAAGATTTGCATGTCGTTCAATTGCGTCCTACGACGCAAGTCATCGGTGCATTGCCCCCCCTCTCTTGTGCCCGCTACCCGCATGTATCAAGGTGCATGCAAAGTAGTTGCACCACAAATACGACAGTCCCCCCAACCGTAAGGCCTTGAACCCCATGGGCAAACGCTACCCCGAACTGCAACCTGACCAGATCGCCTTTATCGCCGAGCAAAAGGTGTTTTGCGTGGCCACCGCGCCCGTGACAGGCCGGGTCAATGTTTCGCCCAAGGGGATGGACTCGCTTCGTGTTCTTTCCCCCAGCCGCATCCTTTGGCTGAATGTCACAGGTTCCGGCAATGAAACCGCGGCCCATCTGGCCGAGGATCCGCGCATCACCCTGATGTGGATGGGGTTTGAGACGCGGCCCATCATTCTGCGGGCCTATGGAACGGCCCAAGTCACGCATCACAATGAACCCGGCTGGGACGCGCTGGCCGCCCAACTGCCCGATGTGCCCGGCGCGCGGCAGATTGTCGATGTGGCGATTGAGCTTGTGCAATCCTCTTGCGGCTTTGCGGTGCCTTACATGGAGTTCAAGGGCGAGCGGCCCACCTTGCGGACATGGGCGGAGGGTAAGGGCGATCAGGGCTTGCGCGAATACTGGGCGGGGTGCAATGGGGAGACCATTGATGGCCAACCCACCGGAATCGAGAAAGCCCTATGAACGCAAGCGACATCCTGCAACGGCTGGCCGATCTGGGCGATGCCCAGAAGGCCCAGGAAATGGCGGCCTATCACAAGGCGGACCGTCCCTATGACGGGATTGCTTTGCCCGATCTGGACCCTTTGCTGGCCGAATTGCGGCCCCTGCCCGTTGAAACGCGCGTTGATCTGGCGGCGGACCTTTGGGCCAGCAACCGGCATGAAGCGATGATTTTGGCGGCGAAAATGCTGACGCAGGCGCGGATGAACCCGGATCAGGCGGTTTGGGATCTGATCAGCGGCTGGGTTCCCGGCTTTGACGCTTGGGCGATTGCCGACCATGCCTGCAAGGCGGGGGAACGGCGGCTGGTGGCCGATCCTGCACGGCTGGATCAGGTGGAGGGCTGGCTGAACCACGAGACGATGTGGGTGCGGCGGGCGGCGCTGGTGATGACGCTGCCTTGGACCAAACAGAACCACCCGTCGGAAGATGAGATTGCGGTGCGGGATCGGGTGCTGGATTGGTGCGTTTTTCTGGCACCCGACCGGGATTGGTTCATTCAGAAAGCGATTGCCTGGTGGCTGCGGGAATTGTCGAAACATGACCCGGAACATGTGCGGGGCTTTCTGGCGGAACATGGGGAAAGTTTGAAGAAATTCGCGCGGGTGGAGGCGGGGCGGCTTTTGTGAGTTTTCGTTCGGGGGGGCTGGAGGCGATCCTGCGGTGGGAGTTGGCGCGGGGCAACAGGGTCCGCGACCAAGGGCCGTGGTTGCCGGATTGTCCGCTGCTGGTGATGCTGGATCGGCCCTTTGGGCGAAAGCATGGCGGGGCGGTGTATGAGGCGCTGAACGATCCGCATTATTGGCAGGCGAGTTACAGCGACGCGGCGACGGGGGAAGTGCTGGCCTGCGGTTTCTAGGTTGCGGGGAACGCGGTCGAGGGGAAAGGTGGGTTTTCACCCAACCTTTCGTTTTGCGACCGGTCAAGGAAAGTGGGCTTGGCCCTATTGGGGATAGGGGGACATGCCCCCCAACGATTCGTTGGTCTTTTCAATCAGCACATCGCAGAGGCAGGCGACATCGGTGCAGGCATCGCGGCGGGCGATGACATCGGTATCGCGCGGCGGATTGCCGTGGTCGGTTTCCTGCCCGGTGGCGTTTTCGGTGGCATAGACCCAGGCCCAAGTGTTCAGCACCTCCATCTCCCACAGCAGGGGATCGTTGCAGAGGATTTGATGGGCGGGCAGCGTGGGGGCATCGCAGGAAATGTCAGAGAGGATGTCCTGATAGTTGCTTTCCAGCCCGGAACGGGCGGCGGCGATGGCGGCAGGGTCGGCGCAGGATTGGGCAAGGGCCGGTTGGGCGATGGCAAGGACGGGCAGAAGTGTCATTGCGAACAGGCGCATAGCTAAACTTTCCAGTTTGAAATCGGGCCATTGCAACCTGTCATCTTGGCGCGCGGTTGGCAAGCCCCATCGCGGCCAACCGGCCGGCGCTGTGCGCCTTGGGGCGAAGGGCAGGGGCCGATGATGTTTTGCCACAAGCCACTGAATTGGCTTTGCGGAAGTGTTGTGATGGGCAAGCCTGCGCCTTAATTCCCGACTGTTTTACTAAGCATAAGTGCTTGACTTTTTGATGCTTCTTTCCGGGCGTTTGGTTGACCCCGCCAAGGGGGCGGGGTAAACGAAACCCCAAGCGAGCGGGCGGCGGAATGTTGCCTGCATCTGCCGGTTGCCAGCTGAAGGAGCCCGCCTTGGACGCTATCCTCAGGGAATATCTTCCCATCCTGATCTTTCTGGCCTTGGCCGTGGGTTTGGGTCTTGTCCTGCTTTTGGCCGCCGTGGTGCTGGCGGTGCGCAATCCCGACCCGGAAAAGGTGTCGGCCTATGAATGCGGGTTCAACGCTTTTGACGATGCGCGGATGAAGTTCGACGTGCGCTTTTACCTCGTCTCGATCCTGTTCATCATCTTTGACCTTGAGGTGGCCTTTCTCTTCCCCTGGGCGGTGGCCTTTGGGGGAATCAGTATGGTGGCCTTCTGGTCGATGATGGTCTTTCTGGGCATTCTGACCATCGGCTTTGTCTATGAGTGGAAGAAGGGGGCCTTGGAATGGGCGTGATGACCGGGGCCAATACGGCGGCGGGCGATCATGAGGTGGCCGTCCAATCGCTGAACCGCGAATTGACGGACAAGGGCTTTATCCTGACCTCGACCGAAGACATCATCAACTGGGCCCGCATCGGTTCGCTGCACTGGATGACCTTTGGTCTGGCCTGCTGTGCGGTTGAAATGATGCACACATCCATGCCGCGCTATGATCTGGAGCGGTTCGGGACGGCACCGCGCGCCTCTCCGCGCCAGTCGGACCTGATGATCGTGGCGGGGACGCTGACGAACAAGATGGCGCCGGCCTTGCGCAAGGTTTACGACCAGATGCCCGAGCCGCGCTATGTGATCAGCATGGGGTCCTGCGCGAATGGGGGTGGCTATTACCACTACAGCTATTCCGTGGTGCGGGGCTGTGACCGGATCGTGCCGGTGGACATCTATGTTCCGGGCTGCCCGCCGACAGCCGAGGCTTTGCTTTACGGTATCTTGCAGTTGCAGCGGAAGATCCGCCGCACTGGCACCCTGACCCGATAGGAGGCGCAGATGTCCGAAGCGCTGAACGATCTTGCTGCGCATATCGCGGCGAAACTGCCCGGCCAGATCGAAGGCCATGTGGTGGCCTTTGGTGAGCTGACGCTGACCATTGCGGGGGCCAATCTGGTGACCGTGATGGAGTTCCTGAAGGCGGACAGTTCCTGCAAATTCTCGTCGCTGGTCGATATCACGGCGGTGGATCATCCCGAACGCCCGATGCGGTTCGACGTGGTCTATCATCTGCTGTCGATGTACCAGAACCAGCGCATTCGCGTGAAACTGGCCGTGGGGGAACAGGGGATGGTGCCGTCCTTGATCCCGGTGCATCCCTCGGCCAACTGGTTTGAACGCGAAGTGTTCGACATGTTCGGCATCCTGTTCAGCGGGCATCCTGACTTGCGGCGTCTGCTGACGGACTATGGTTTCCGGGGGCACCCCTTGCGCAAGGATTTCCCGACGACGGGTTATACCGAAGTGCGCTATGATGCGGTGCAAAAGCGTGTGGTCTATGAGCCGGTGAAACTGGTGCAGGAATACCGGCAGTTTGATTTCATGTCGCCGTGGGAGGGTGCCGAATACATCCTGCCGGGCGATGAGAAGAAGGCGGGTTAAAGGGTGAAACCAGGTCTGGCCATCGGGGCGAAAGCCCGGTTCAGCCGCAAGGTGGCGGCGAATGACACCGTGCCGCGTCTGTTTGACGATGCGACGGTGATGGCGGGCATGCCCGATGTGCTGGCCACGGCGCGGATGGTGGGTTTGATGGAATGGGCCTGTGTGGAACAGATCGCGCCTTACTATGAAGCGGGCGAATGTTCCTTGGGCATCCATGTGGACGTCAGCCACGTGGCCCCGACGGCGCCGGGGATGCTGGTGACGGTGGACAGTGAAGTGACGGCGATCGACGGCAAATTCCTGTGGTTCAAGGTAACCGCGCGGGATGAGGCTGGTCTGATCGGCGAGGGGCGGCATCAGCGGGCGCTGGTGGACGCGGCAAAGTTCGGGGCGAAGGCGGAAGCCAAGCGGAAGGAATGGGTGCAATGATGGACGGGGATATCCGCCGGAACCACTATGACGACGGTTCGGCCGACCTGGAAACAGGCGAACAGCGCATCCGCAATTTCAACATCAATTTTGGTCCGCAGCACCCGGCGGCGCACGGCGTGTTGCGTCTGGTGCTGGAGCTGGACGGCGAGATTGTCGAGCGTTGCGATCCGCATATCGGTCTGCTGCATCGCGGCACCGAAAAGCTGATGGAAAGCCGCACCTATCTGCAAAACCTGCCCTATTTTGACCGGCTGGACTATGTGGCCCCGATGAACCAGGAACATGCTTGGTGTCTGGCCATCGAACGGCTGACAGGCACCGTGGTTCCGCGCCGCGCCAGCCTGATCCGGGTGCTTTATTCCGAAATCGGGCGGATTCTGAACCATCTGCTGAACGTGACGACACAAGCCATGGACGTAGGCGCGCTGACGCCGCCGCTTTGGGGCTTTGAGGAACGCGAAAAGCTGATGATCTTTTACGAACGGGCCTGCGGCGCGCGTCTGCATGCGGCCTATTTCCGTCCGGGCGGGGTGCATCAGGATCTGCCGCCCGCGCTGATCGACGATATCGACGCCTGGGCCGATGCCTTCCCGAAAGCCTTGGACGATATCGACAACCTGCTGACTGAAAACCGCATCTTCAAACAGCGGAATGCGGATATCGGGATTGTCAGCGAGGACGACATCCAGAAATGGGGTTTCTCGGGCGTGATGGTCCGGGGTTCGGGCTTTGCCTGGGATCTGCGGCGCAGCCAGCCCTATGAATGCTATGACGAATTCGACTTCAAAGTGCCGGTCGGCAAGAATGGCGACTGCTATGACCGCTATCTGTGCCGCATGGCGGAAATGCGGGAATCGACCAGCATCATCAAACAGGCGATTGCGAAACTGCGGGCCGAACCGGGTGAGGTTCTGGCGCGGGGCAAGATGACGCCGCCGAAGCGGGGGGATATGAAAACCTCGATGGAGGCGCTGATCCACCATTTCAAACTGTATACCGAAGGCTTCCACGTGCCCGCGGGCGAGGTTTACGCGGCGGTTGAGGCACCGAAGGGCGAATTTGGCGTCTATCTGGTGGCGGATGGGACGAACAAACCCTACCGCGCCAAGATCCGCGCGCCGGGTTTCCTGCATCTGCAAGCGATGGATTACATCTGCAAGGGTCACCAACTGGCCGACGTGTCAGCGATCATCGGAACGATGGACATCGTGTTTGGCGAGGTGGACCGGTGAAATATCTGGCAACATTGGCGCTGATGGCCCTGCCGATGGCAGCGCAGGCGCAGGACTACACCGAGGATCAACTGGTGGCTTTCGTCGCGGCCTTTATGGCGAACGGCTGCACCATGACCGAGGATGAGGCCGTGGAACTGATGCCCGAGGCGGGCTTTGATCAGGAAACTTCAGCCTTGATCGCGAATGACCTGATTGATCAAGGTCTGGCGACCGCCGGTGAAGATGTAAATAGCCTGACCCTCTCGGCGGAGATTTGCGAATGATCGCGCGCTTGGGTCTTGGTCTGGTGATGGCGACGCTTTGGTCGGCCCCGGCCTTGGCACAGGATTTTTCCGACCGGGAACTGATGGCTGTGGTCGCAGTCTTTCAGGCCAAGCAATGCGTTCTGGGCTTTGAAGAGGCACCGACGCTGATTCAGGCGGCAGGGATCGACGCGCCCCAGATGGGTCTGATCGTGGCTTGGCTGATCGAAGGCGAACATGCCGTGGTCAAGGATGATGGCAAGCTGCTGGTTCTGGGGCCGGGGATGTGCAAGCCATGATGAAAAGCGCCCGCCTGACCGCCAGCCTGTTTATCTTGACCGCCGCGCCGACGCTGGCGACGGAAACGGCAGAGGATGCAAACCTGGACAAGGTGATTCAGGTTTTTCTGGCCCATGAATGCGTGCTGACCCCCGACAACGGGGCGAAGGCAGAACAGGCCGCTGGCCTGTCGACCGAAGATTTCAGCAAGGCGATTGCCGTTCTGGAAAAGCGGGGGGATGTGAAGATCAACCCCGCAACGCTGGAATTCCGCCTGAACCACAAGGACTGCCCCTGATGCTGCGCCGTTTGCACCCGATCCAACCGGAATCCTTTGCCTTTACCCCGGCGAACTATGTCTGGGCGCAGGGCCAGATCACCAAATATCCGGCGGGTCGTCAGGCCAGTGCCGTGATTCCGCTGCTGTGGCGGGCGCAGGAACAGGAAGGCTGGCTTTCGCGGCCTGCGATTGAACATGTCGCGAACATGCTGGGCATGGCCTATATCCGCGTGCTGGAAGTGGCGACCTTTTACTTCATGTTCCAATTGCAGCCGGTGGGCAGCGTGGCGCATATCCAGATTTGCGGGACGACATCCTGCATGATCTGTGGGGCCGAGGAATTGATCGCGGTCTGCAAGGAACTGATTTCGCCCAAGGCCCATGCTTTGTCGGCGGATGGCAAGTTTTCCTGGGAAGAGGTCGAATGCATGGGGGCCTGCGCGAATGCGCCGATGGCCCAGATCGGCAAGGACTATTACGAGGATCTGACGGCGGACAAACTGCGCGACCTGATCGCGCGTTTCTCCAAGGGTGAGGTTCCCTTGGCCGGGCCGCAGAACGGGCGCTATGCCAGCGAACCTTTGGGCGGGCTGACCAGCCTGAAAGATCACAAGGGGACCGGCGCGAAATACAATGGTTCGGTTCAGCGGGCCGTCGATATCGGCGATACGGTGAAACGGATCGACGGGACCGAGGTTCCGATCCTGACGCCCTGGCTGGGCAAGGCCAAGCCTGCGACACCCGCCGTGGGCACGGCGAAAGAACCGAAACCCGGGGCAAGGCAGGTGGCCGATGCAACCGGTGTGACGGTGCAGGAAGCCCCGGCCCAGTCGGTGGGCACGCCCGAGCCAAAGGTTTCGGCCAAGCCGCAGGGTTTGGATGCGCCGCGTGATGGCAAGGCCGATGATCTGAAGGTGATTGTGGGCATTGGGCCGAAGCTGGAAGCCTTGTGTCACAAGCTGGGCTATTTCCACTTTGATCAGATCGCGGCCTGGACCCCGGCGGAAATCGCTTGGGTGGATGACAATCTGGAAGGTTTCCGGGGGCGGGTGACGCGCGACAACTGGGTGGCGCAGGCGCGCGACCTGATGGCGAAGAAGTAAGGCAGAAGGCTGGGGCCGATGGCACTGGACGGGAAAGATAGCGCAGGGATGGACAGTGCCGTGATGGGGCGCTGGCTCTTGTCGCTTGGTGCGGGCCTGCTGGCCTGGCTCGCCGTCTGGTGGCTGACGCCCTATCACCCGTTCATTGCGCTGGGGCTGGGGCTGGTTCTGGCGCCGCTGGTTTATATTTTGCTGAGCCGTCTGGGCATTCCCTATTCGGCACCCGTTTCGGGGCCGCAGGTTATGGTGGCGCCGCAGGTGGTTCCGGTCAGCTCGGCTGAGGCGGCAGAGAGCCTTTTGGCCAAGGCGCGCGAGGCGAAGCCTGTGACCGAGATCGAAACGGTGCTGGCCGATGGCCGCGCGAAGCGGCCGCCGACGCTGAATGCGGCGCGGGGTGGGTTGGCGGATGATCTGAAGATCATCAAGGGCATCGGGCCAAAGCTGGAACAGATGTGCCAGCGGATGGGCTATTTCCACTTTGATCAGATTGCGAATTGGACCGAGGCGGAAGTGGCCTGGGTTGATGAGAATCTGGAAGGTTTCAAGGGGCGGGTGACGCGGGACCGGTGGGTGGTTCAGGCGAAGGTGATCGTGGAGATCGGGCCCGAGGAGTTTTTGAAACAAGTGGCCACGGGGCGGGAATTCTGATGGCCGCGCCGCATAGCGAAGGGAATGAGGCCGGTGCCCGCAAGGGGCGGCAGATTGCGCTTTTGATCGCGGCCACGGGCCTGATCTGGATCGGGGCGCAGTTTCTGGGCATGGCTTTGGGGATCAGCCACCGCTGGCTGGCCCTTGTCGATCTGATGGCATTGGCGGGCTTTGTGCTGGCGCTGGTGATGACTTTTCAAATCTGGCGCGCGCGTCAGGGGAACTGAGGGCAGGATATGCTGAAGGACGAAGACCGGATCTTCACCAACCTCTATGGGATGCACGACCGTTCGCTGGCGGGCGCGAAAAAGCGTGGGCATTGGAGCGGGACCGCCGGCTTTATCAAGCAGGGCCGCGACTGGATCGTGGAACAGGTCAAGGCCTCGGGGCTGCGCGGGCGCGGTGGTGCGGGTTTCCCGACCGGTCTGAAATGGTCCTTCATGCCGAAACAGTCGGATGGTCGTCCGTCCTATCTGGTAGTGAACGCCGACGAATCCGAACCGGGCACCTGCAAAGACCGGGAAATCATGCGCCACGATCCGCATACGCTGATCGAGGGCTGCCTGATTGCCGGGGCGGCGATGGGGGCGGTGGCGGCCTATATCTATATCCGCGGCGAATACATCCGTGAACGTGAGGCGCTGCAAGCGGCGCTGGACGAGGCCTATGACGATGGCCTGCTGGGCAAGAACGCCGCCGGGTCTGGCTATGATTTCGACGTTTACCTGCACCACGGGGCAGGGGCCTATATCTGCGGCGAGGAAACCGCGCTGTTGGAGTCCTTGGAGGGCAAAAAGGGCATGCCCCGGATGAAGCCGCCCTTCCCGGCGGGTTCGGGTCTGTATGGCTGCCCGACGACGGTGAACAACGTGGAATCCATCGCCGTCGTGCCGACGATCCTGCGGCGGGGGGCGGATTGGTTCGCGTCCTTCGGGCGTCCGAACAATGTGGGGACCAAGATTTTCGGGATTTCGGGCCATGTGGTCCACCCATGCGTGGTCGAAGAAACCATGTCGATCCCGCTGAAGGAATTGCTGGAACGGCATTGCGGCGGCGTGCGCGGTGGGTGGAAGAACCTCAAGGCCGTGATCCCCGGCGGTTCGTCCGTGCCGATGCTGACAGCGGCGCAATGCGATGATGCGATCATGGATTTCGACTGGCTGCGCGAACAGCGGTCGGGTCTGGGCACGGCGGCGGTGATCGTCATGGATCAGCAGACCGATGTGATCAAGGCGATCTGGCGGCTGTCGAAATTCTACAAGCACGAAAGCTGCGGTCAATGCACGCCTTGCCGCGAAGGCACGGGCTGGATGATGCGGGTGATGGACCGTCTGGTCAAAGGCGAGGCCGAGGTTGAAGAAATCGACATGCTGCTGTCGGTGACAAAACAGGTCGAAGGCCACACCATCTGCGCCTTGGGCGATGCGGCGGCCTGGCCCATTCAGGGCCTTGTGCGGGCTTTCCGCGACGAGATCGAGGATCGCCTGAAAGCCAAGAAAACCGGGCGCATGGGGGCTATGGCGGCAGAATGAACATGCGGATCACCCTTGCAATGATGGCCCTGCTGGCGGTTTCCGCCTGCGGGGCCCCCATGCCCAACGGGCAGGGCAGCAAGGGTGGCGCGCGTTCTGGGCAGCAGATCGTGACCTTGGGCGAGGCGAGTTTCGTGGCCGAGGTTCAGCCGGGCAATGCCGGGCTGGTGATCTCCAAGGCCGGGGCTACGGCGGTGACGGGCCAGACGGTTCGCGTGACGCGGTCGGGTGCGGCGCTAGGTGCGGGCGACGGCAAGTTGGCGAAACAGGTGGCCATGGCGGCCTGCGGGCAAGCGGGCGGAGCCTTCAACGGGCAGGCCGTGGGCCGGGTCGTCGCGATGGGCGTCTGGGCGTTCGAGGGGGCATGTTCATGAGAGCCCTATTCATACTTTCGGTTACTTTGTTGTCAGGGTGTGTTGAAACGCAACCTAGTTCAGCCCCCCTTACGAAAGGTGAGCTTGTTGCCTCCCATGACCCCAACGCAGAAGAACGTGGTTATGCAACGAACAGCGATGGCTCATTGCGTCTGGTAAACGGCAAACCAGAAGTAATTGCGCGTTTGGGTTCCAAAGTTGACATGATATCCGTCTCGCGTATCGGCGAAATGAAACTGTCCCCTGACGACTACTTTCTAGCTAAAGGTATGGCAGACCATTTTTGTGAAATTACGCAAATGAAACCTGGCAGTTCCGAGGACGGCACTGGCTTGGCAACTCATGCTTATTTCGAAAACGGAGTATGGGAGTTCTATCGCCTATGCCATTAGAAAAGATGCACCTTGCCGAACTCAACGTGGGCCGCCTGATCGCGCCGACCGATGACCCTCGGGTTGCCGATTTCATGAACGCGCTGGATCGGGTGAATGGTCTGGGCAAGCGGATGCCGGGCTTTGTCTGGATGATGGAAGGCTCGGGCGAGCCGGGAATGGGGAATACCGAGGCCAAGATCGGGGGCGATCCGCAATATGTGTCGAACCTAACGGTCTGGGAAAGCGTGGAAACGCTGGAACATTTCGTCTGGAACACCGTGCATCGGCAGTTCTATGAACGCCGCGCGGAATGGTTTGAAGTGCTGGGCGAGATGCATTTCGTCATGTGGTGGGTGCCTGCTGGGCATAAACCCACATTGGACGAAGCCTTGGCCCGGTTGGAATATCTGAGGGCGCATGGCGACAGCGACCACGCCTTTGGCTGGAAATATCTGAAAGACGCGCGACTGTGGCGGGACCACGGCTGTTCGCATGTGGCGGCGGAGTAACCCATGTTGATAAAGACATTGGTCATCGCAAGTTGCTGTTCCTTGGCGACCTTTGGGGTTGCCGCTTCCGAAGTTTTGGCGGTCAGTTTCCTGCACTTTGGGCAGGGAACAATTTGTTCAAGCTCCAAACCAAACACCGATGTCGAAATGGTCGAAGAAGCCGATAGCTTTGGCATCGTACTCGACGGGGCGAACCTTCGTGAGCTTGAATTGACCTGCACGCTGACAGACGGCCGAAGCTTTATCTTTCCGGCTGGCGACTATTCTGACTCGCAAGCTGAATCTATTAACATCCTCTTAAGACCCGACGGAACTGGCGAGGTTTACAGAACTGGAATGCACGAGACCGGGCAAATGGCGACGATGTTAACCCATACCCTCAAAGACGCGCTGCGTTGGATAATGTGACGGATCGGATCGGGAAATGACCAACCTCAAGAAAATCAATATCGACGGCAACGAGATCGAGGTTGACGGTGCGATGACGATCATTCAGGCGGCCGAGGTCGCCGGGATCGAAATTCCGCGCTTCTGCTATCACGAACGTTTGTCCATCGCGGGGAACTGCCGGATGTGTCTGGTCGAGGTCGTGGGCGGCCCGCCCAAACCGGCGGCCAGCTGCGCGATGCAGGTGAAAGACCTCCGTCCCGGCCCGAATGGTGAGGCACCGGTGGTCAAGACCAACAGCCCCATGGTCAAAAAGGCGCGCGAAGGCGTCATGGAATTCCTGCTGATCAACCATCCGCTGGATTGCCCGATCTGCGATCAGGGCGGCGAATGCGATCTGCAAGATCAGGCGATGGCTTATGGCGTGGATTTCAGCCGCTACCGCGAACCGAAACGCGCCAGCGACAATTTGAACCTTGGCCCCTTGGTCAAGACCGAAATGACCCGCTGCATTTCCTGCACCCGCTGCGTGCGCTTTACGACCGAGGTCGCGGGCATCACCCAGATGGGCCAGACCGGCCGAGGTGAAGACAGCGAAATCACCAGCTATCTGAACGAAACGCTGGCATCGAATCTTCAGGGCAACATCATCGACCTCTGCCCGGTGGGCGCGCTGACCTCGAAACCCTATGCCTTTACCGCCCGGCCTTGGGAACTGACCAAGACGGAAACCATCGACGTGATGGACGCTTTGGGCAGCAATATCCGGGTCGACACCAAGGGCCGCGAAGTGATGCGCATCCTGCCGCGCAACAACGACGGCGTGAACGAGGAATGGATTTCCGACAAGACGCGCTTTGTCTGGGACGGTCTGCGCCGCCAGCGGCTGGACAAGCCCTATATCCGTGAAAACGGCAAGCTGCGTGTCGCGACATGGGGCGAAGCCCTTGGTGCGGCGGCGGCGGCGATGAAGGGCAAAAAGATCGCTGGGATCATCGGCGATCTGGTGCCGGTGGAGGCCGCCTATTCGCTGAAAACCCTGGTCGAAGGGCTGGGTGGCCGCGTCGAATGCCGCGTCGATGGCGCAGCGCTGCCTGCGGGCAACCGTTCGGCCTATGTCGGCAATGCTACGATCGAAGACATCGACACGGCGAAAAACATCGTGCTGATCGGAACCAACCCGCGGGATGAGGCCCCGGTTCTGAACGCCCGGATCCGCAAGGTCTGGACCGCAGGGGCCAAGGTCACACTGATCGGCCAGCCCGTCGATCTGACCTATGATTACACCCATGCCGGCACAGACCGCGTGGCCCTCGTGCGCCTGACCGCGCAGAATTACGAAAGCCAGCAGGGCGGTTTGGTGATCGTCGGGCAGGGCGCTTTGACCGGCGAGGATGGCACCAACATTCTGGCCCAGGTGATGAAGCTGACGCAGGCGATGGGGGCCAAGATGCTGGTCCTGCATACGGCGGCGGCGCGTGTGGGCGCGATGGACATCGGCGCTGTCACGAACGGCGGGCTGACGGCGGCGCTGGACGGGGCCGAGGTGATCTATAACCTTGGGGCGGATGAGATTGATCTGCCGGCGGGGGCTTTTGTCATCTATCAGGGCAGCCACGGCGACCGGGGCGCGCACAAGGCGGATGTGATCCTGCCGGGGGCCGCCTATACCGAAGAAAACGGGTTGTTCGTCAACACCGAAGGCCGTCCGCAACTGGCCTTCCGCGCCGGGTTTGCCCCCGGTCAGGCGAAAGAGAACTGGGCCATCCTGCGGGCCTTGTCGGCTGAAATCGGCATGACGCTGGCCTGGGACTCGCTGGCACAACTGCGTCAGTCGCTGGTCAAGGCCCATCCCATTCTCGCGGGTGTCGATCAGGTGGCCGACAACGGCTGGAACGCCTTGCCTGTCGGGCAACTGGCCAAGGGCGACTTTATGCCCGCCGTTTCGGCGTTTTATCTGACCAACCCCATCGCGCGCGCCAGCGCCCTGATGGGGGAATTGCAGGGGATGGCCGACGGTCGGGGCAAAGCCCCGCTGGCGGCGGAATGATGACAGTGCTAGAGCGCAGCGCAAAGGTTATGGGGACGTAAGGCAGATGGCGGAATTCCTGCAAACAGGCTTGGGGACGGCATTGCTGATTGCCGCGCAAAGCCTTTTGATCATTGGCTTTGTCATGATCAGCCTGCTGTTTCTGGTCTATGGCGACCGCAAGATCTGGGCTGCGGTCCAGATGCGGCGCGGGCCGAACGTGGTGGGGGCCTTTGGTCTGCTGCAATCGGTGGCCGATGCTCTGAAATATGTGGTCAAAGAGATCGTCATTCCCGCCGGGGCCGACCGTCCGGTGTTCTTTTTGGCGCCGATGCTATCCTTTGTGCTGGCGGTGGTCGGTTGGGCCGTGATCCCCTTCAACGATGGCTGGGTTCTGTCCGACATCAATGTGGCGATCCTGTTCGTCTTTGCGGTGTCGAGCCTTGAGGTTTACGGCGTCATCATGGGCGGCTGGGCCTCGAACTCCAAATACCCGTTCTTGGGCTCGCTCCGTTCCGCCGCGCAGATGATTTCCTATGAGGTCTCGCTGGGCCTGATCATCATCGGCATTATCATCTCCACCGGATCCATGAACTTCTCGGCGATTGTCGAGGCGCAGCGCGGTGATTACGGCCTCTTCAACTGGTATTGGGTCGCCCATTTCCCGATGGTCTTCCTGTTCTTCATCAGCGCCTTGGCCGAAACCAATCGCCCGCCCTTTGACTTGCCCGAGGCTGAATCGGAACTCGTCGCAGGCTTCATGGTGGAATATTCGTCCACGCCTTACCTGCTGTTCATGGCGGGCGAATACATCGCCATCTTCCTGATGTGCGCGCTGACCTCGCTGCTGTTCTTCGGCGGCTGGCTCTCGCCCATTCCGGGGCTGGCCGATGGCCCCTGGTGGATGATCGCCAAAATGGCCTTCTTCTTCTTCATGTTCGCCATGGTAAAGGCCATCGTGCCCCGCTACCGCTATGACCAGTTGATGCGGATCGGTTGGAAAGTCTTCCTGCCCATGTCGCTGGCTTGGGTCGTGATCGTGGCCTTCCTCGCCAAATTCGAAGTCTTCGGCGGCTTCTGGGCCCGCTGGATGGTGGGGGGCTGATGCGGATCATGGCGGCATTGGCTGTATCAATGATGGCAACGACGCCTCTTCAGGCGTGGGCCGATGCCGGGTTGGCGGCTGCCGTGGAAGATCTAACCCCACGCGTTCAAGCGATGTGCTCTAAGGAGTATGCGGCGAGGCTTGCTTCAGTAGATGCTTTAGCTAAAAGAACAAATTCCTTGTGGGTGCCTGGGTATGTAAATGGTAAACTCACACTGTTGGAGAAGACGGACCTTAAGGTCCGACAACTCGAATTGTGGTTGTTTCCAAGGCCAGCAGAGTTGGGTCAACTCTCTGCGTGGGTTCTTACAATTGCAGAAACAAACAGCCTTTGGTTTGTGGCAATGCAAATGGCTGCGGATTACCCTTCCTCACTGCCTGACGACGAGAAACAGGTTTATCTGGCTGAGTTGGAAGCTACTTTCAACGCGTTGACGGCCTCTGTTGCCTTAGCAAAGTGTTTGCAACCTTCTTCAGAGGTGGCCGTGATCGCGACAGAACAAGGCAAGACTTTTTTGTCGCGTCGGCGCGTGGAGGCCATCGGTGGTTTTGACCACGTCCTCCAGCAAGTCGAATGCACTCGGTTCATTGAGACCGTCGAACGTACCATTGCGGTCTACAAGGAAACCTCCGATTTGGACCAACTCGGAAAAAGAATACATGCGGGCCTGGAAGAAACCTTCGTTATTGGCTGCGACAAGGAAAAACTACAATGACCCAAATCGACTGGACCCGCGCCACGAAATACTTCCTCTTGGCCGATTTCATCAAAGGCTTCGGCCTTGGCCTCAAGTATTTCTTTGCGCCCAAGGCGACGCTGAACTATCCGCATGAAAAGGGGCCGCTTTCCCCCCGCTTCCGTGGTGAACACGCCCTGCGCCGTTATCCCAATGGCGAGGAACGCTGCATCGCCTGCAAGCTGTGCGAGGCGGTTTGCCCGGCGCAAGCCATCACCATCGACGCCGAACCGCGTGACGACGGCAGCCGCCGCACCACGCGCTATGACATCGACATGACGAAATGCATCTACTGCGGCTTCTGCCAAGAGGCTTGCCCGGTGGACGCCATCGTCGAAGGCCCGAACTTTGAATTCTCGACCGAAACGCGCGAAGAGCTGTTCTACAACAAGGAAAAACTGTTGGAAAACGGCGCCCGTTGGGAGGCCGAGATTGCCCGCAACCTGGAACTGGACGCGCCCTACAGATGAATGACGCTTTCACCAAGATGTTCCAGCAGATGATGGAAAGCGGCCAGGAAATGGTCCGCGCCTTTAACCCTGCCTTGGAAAACATGCAGGTGAAGGGGTTGGAACAATTCCTGCCGACCATGCCCGCGAATGTCATGGAAATGTGGTTCGGCAAGACCTTCAACCGCGAAGGTCTGGATGCAAAGACCCGGCTTCTGGCCACCTTGGCGGCCCTTGTGGCGCTGGGTTCGCTGGCGGAACCGCAGATCAAGCTGACGGTGCGTCATGCCTTGGAAGCGGGGGCGACAAAGCGCGAGATTGCAGAAGTGATCTGGCAAACGAGTATGTTCGGCGGGATGCCCGCCATGCAAAAGGCGCTGGAACTTGCCCAAAGCGTCTTTGCCGAGACGGAGGATGAGGCATGACAATCGCCGACCTGGCCTTTTACGCATTTGCGATCACGACGGTGGGGGCAGGCCTGATGGTGACCATCAGCCGCAACCCGGTGCATTCGGTGCTGTGGCTGATCTTGGCCTTTCTATCCTCGGCAGGGCTGTTCGTGCTGGTGGGGGCGGAATTCGTGGCGATGCTGCTGATCATCGTCTATGTCGGCGCGGTGGCGGTGCTGTTCCTGTTTGTGGTGATGATGCTGGACGTGGATTTCGCCGAGCTAAAGGGCGAAATGGCGCGGACAATGCCCTTGGCCTTGCTGGTTGGGGTGGTGATCATCATGCAGCTGGCGATGGCCTACGGCGTCTGGGTGACGGGCGAGGGCGTGGTCCTGCTGGAACGGCCCGAGGCCCCTGCGGTGCAAAACACGGCAGCCATCGGCTTGGTGCTTTATGACAAATATCTCTATCTGTTCCAGACGGCAGGGATGATCCTGCTGGTGGCGATGATCGGGGCGATCGTTCTGACCCTGCGCCACCGTTCGGACGTGAAACGCCAAAACGTGCTGCACCAGATGTGGCGCGACCCGGCAAAAGCGATGGAATTGAAGGACGTGAAACCGGGGCAGGGTTTGTGATGGGGCGATGGGCAGATTGCCCATCCTACGTTTGAACCACCAGTAGGATGGGCAATCTGCCCATCTTCGACAGAAACAAAAGGCCAAGCGGCCAAAGGGACAAGGGACGATGACGGGAACACTGCGCAATCTGCTGGTTGCTTGTGGGATGCTGATGCTGGCATCGCCCGTTTTCGCGTGTTCGCCACTATACCATGAGGCGACGGGTAAAGTATTGTTAGGAGAAGCCTGCGCTGCAAAACACTCTCTAAACGGCCCTTACAGCGCAGAACTTTTTGAAGCTCGACCATGGGGCTTTGGAAAGATCATTCAAAAAGCCGACGTGCACAATGAATACAAAGCTGGTGACTATTACATCGTGTCCGATTGCCAATCTAAAGAGGTTGTCGTTTGGGGCTCTGAGTATTTCATTTGCGAGGGTTCTGATGGTGATGTCTTCGACAAGAGAGATGAAAGCGCGGCAAAGCTTTATAGCGAGATTGTTCTTGAAGAAGAGATTGGTGAGATTTTGACCATAGACCAAATCGTCCGGAGAGCAAGAAAGTTGCACGTACCTGAGATTACACTTGCGACAACATCATCTGGCCTCTGGTTCTTCGATGTCGAAACAGAAGTTGTGCCTTTCTCACTAGCCTGTGGATGTAAAACATTTTTCCCTCATATGGAAAAGTGGGAAGAAAGATCAGAATGATATCTTATGCTTGTGGCGAATTGATGCGGAAGAAGAGACGACAATACCAAGGGCCAACCGGCCCCAGAGGGAAGTGAACGATGGTCGGACTTGAACATTACCTGACAGTGGCGGCGGCGCTGTTTGTCATTGGCATCTTCGGGATCTTCCTGAACCGGAAGAACGTGATCGTCATCCTGATGTCGATCGAACTGATGCTTCTGGCGGTCAACATCAATCTTGTGGCCTTTTCGGCCTATCTGGGTGATCTGACGGGCCAGATTTTCACCATGTTCGTGCTGACCGTCGCGGCGGCCGAGGCGGCGATTGGTCTGGCGATCCTTGTGACCTTCTTCCGCACCCGTGGCACCATCGACGTCGAAGACGTCAACGTGATGAAGGGCTGATCCCATGCGCTGGGGGACAACGGCCATGCCAAAGCGGTTCGCCGCGATCACGACCGGGGCCTTGGCCCTGTCGTGCGGCATGGCGCAGGCCTGCGAGATCGCAATGCCCTCTTGCGCCAGTGCCTCAAATGGCCGGGTTTCGACGCTGTACGAAGAGGGTCCAAAAGACAGCGCATCGCTTTTCTTCGAAGACGATGCGGCGGGCGACCAGCCCGCGACGTTGTTCCTGATCGAATGCACGTCACGCAAAGGCGTCAAGATTGACCTGCCCGACGACGCGGATGGCTGGCTTCCGCCAAATGCCGTGCTGGATTACCTGCGCGAAGCCACGACCTCGGAAAAATCCTACAGCCTCTCGCAAATCCGGGCCGGTTTGCGGGCCTTGGGGCAGGACAGCCGCATGACGACACTGCCCGCCGGGCATTGCGGCTGCGAACTGCCCAAGATGGAAATCACGGGCTGTGGGGAGTACGGCCCATGACAAAAGCAAGACAGCACCCCAAGCCCCCTTGCGGCTTGGCGGATAAATAGACAGACAGCGCAAGCGCGCGATACTGACAACCGACCAACGACGGCAGGACGTTCCTATGGCAACCATCATCCTTTTCGCCCCGCTTATCGGCGCCCTGATCTGCGGCTTTGGCTGGCGGTTCATTGGCGAAACGGCAGGGCAGGTGATCACCACCGCGCTGGTGTTTCTGGCGGCTTTCCTGTCCTGGGTCATCTTTCTGGGCTTTGATGGCGAAACCCAGCATATCCAGATCCTGCGCTGGGTCGAAAGCGGGTCGCTGGCGACCGACTGGGCGATCCGGCTTGACCGCATGACGGCGATCATGCTGGTCGTCGTGAACTCGGTTTCCGCCCTCGTTCACCTCTATTCCTTCGGCTACATGGCGCATGACGAAAACTGGCATCATGGCGAGCATTACAAGGCCCGCTTCTTTGCCTATCTGTCCTTCTTCACCTTTGCCATGCTGACGCTGGTGACATCCGACAACCTGCTGCAAATGTTCTTCGGCTGGGAAGGGGTGGGCGTCGCCTCTTACCTTTTGATCGGGTTCTATTATCGCAAGCCAAGCGCCAATGCGGCGGCGATCAAGGCTTTCGTGGTCAACCGCGTGGGCGACTTTGGCTTTGCCCTTGGGATTTTCGCGCTGTTCTACCTGACGGGCTCGATCCGCTTTGACGATGTGTTCGCGGCAGGGCCGATGCTGGCAGAAACGCAATTGCATTTCCTGTGGACCGAATGGAATGCGGCGAACCTGATTGGGGTTTTGCTGTTCATCGGGGCCATGGGGAAATCGGCGCAACTGCTGCTGCACACCTGGCTGCCCGACGCGATGGAAGGCCCGACCCCGGTGTCGGCGCTGATCCATGCGGCAACCATGGTGACGGCGGGGGTCTTCCTTGTCTGCCGCATGTCGCCCATCTTTGAATATGCGCCGGAAGCGACGACCTTTATCACCGTGCTGGGGGCGACGACCGCCTTCTTCGCGGCGACCGTGGGTCTGGTGCAGAACGACATCAAGCGGGTGATCGCCTATTCGACCTGCTCGCAACTGGGCTATATGTTCGTGGCGGCGGGCGTCGGCGTCTATTCCGTGGCAATGTTCCACCTGTTCACCCATGCCTTCTTTAAGGCGATGCTGTTCCTTGGGGCGGGTTCCGTCATCCATGCGACGCATCACGAACAGGACATGCGGAACTATGGCGGCTTGCGGAAAAAGATCCCGCTGACCTTCTGGGCGATGATGATCGGCACCTTGGCCATCACCGGCGTGGGCATTCCGCTGACGCATTACGGTTTTGCCGGCTTCCTGTCGAAAGACGCGGTGATCGAAAGCGCCTGGGTGGGCAATTCCTACGCCTTCTGGATGCTGGTGATCGCGGCCTGCATGACCAGTTTCTATTCTTGGCGGCTGATGTTCCTGACGTTCTTTGGGGAAAGCCGCGCACATGGTCACGATGCCCACGGGCATGGCCATGATGCGCATGGGCATGACGACCATCACCATGAACCGCACGAAAGCCCAATGGTCATGTTGATCCCGCTGGGGGTTCTGGCCTTGGGTGCGGTGTTCAGCGGGATGTTGTGGTACAACGTCTTCTTTGGCGACGAGACGAAGTTGCGGGCGTGGTTTGGCATGGAGGCGGCCGCGCACCATGAGGCCGGGGCTGACGAGGGCCATGCCGAGGCTGCCGCGACCGAAGGTCACGCGGACCCCGTGGCGACCGAAGGCCATGCCGAAGTGGCCACAGAAGAACATGCCGACGCTGGTCATGCGGTAGGTGTGGCCCCCAAAGGCGCGATCTTTATCGGTCCGGACAACCATGTGATCCATGCCGCGCATGAGGCCCCGAAATGGGTCAAGGTGTCGCCCTTTATCGCGATGGTGCTGGGCTTTTTGCTGGCCTATCAGTTCTATATCCGCAGGCCGGATTGGCCGGGGCGTCTGGCAAGGGCGCAGGCCCCGCTTTACAATTTCCTGCTGAACAAATGGTACTTTGACGAAATCTATGACTTCGTCTTTGTGCGGCCCGCCAAATGGCTGGGGGCCTTCCTGTGGAAGCGCGGCGATGGCAATGTCATCGACGGCGGTATCAACGGGCTGGCGATGGGGGTCATCCCCTTCTTCACGCGGCTGGCTGGCAAGGCCCAATCCGGCTATATCTTCCACTACGCTTTTGCGATGGTGATCGGGATCGCGCTTCTGATCACCTGGATGACGATGACAGGGGGCGCGCACTGATATGAACAACCTTCTGTCGATTGTCACATTCCTGCCCGCCGTGGCGGCCATCATCCTTGCGGTCTTTCTGCGGGGCAATGACCGCGCGGCGCAGGCCAATGCGAAATGGGTGGCCCTGTTCGCCACAACGGCGACCTTTGTCGTCTCGCTGCTGATCCTTGCCAAGTTCGACCCGTCGAACACCGGCTTTCAACTGGTCGAAGAAGGCCAGTGGATCGCAGGGCTGAAATATAAGATGGGCGTCGATGGGATTTCGATCCTGTTCGTGCTGCTGACCACCTTTCTGATGCCAATCACCATCGCCGCCTGCTGGGAGGTGGAGCATCGGGTCAAGGAATACATGATCGCCTTCCTGATGCTGGAAACGCTGATGCTGGGCGTGTTCATGGCGCTGGATCTGGTGCTGTTCTACCTGTTCTTCGAGGCTGGTCTGATCCCGATGTTCCTGATCATCGGCATCTGGGGTGGCAAAGACCGCATCTATGCGGCCTTCAAATTCTTCCTCTACACCTTCCTCGGCTCGGTTCTGATGCTGGTGGCCATGATCGCCATGTATGTCGATGCTGGCACCACGGATATCCCGACGCTGATGGCCCACAGCTTTGCCTCGGAATCCTTCAACGTCCTGGGCATTCATGTCGTGGGCGGGATGCAGACGTTGCTGTTCTTGGCCTTCTTTGCCAGCTTTGCCGTCAAGATGCCGATGTGGCCGGTGCACACCTGGTTGCCCGATGCCCACGTTCAGGCCCCCACCGCCGGTTCGGTCGTGCTTGCGGCGATCTTGCTGAAGATGGGTGGCTACGGCTTTCTGCGGTTCAGCCTGCCGATGTTCCCCATCGGGGCGGATGTGCTGACGCCGATGGTGCTGTGGATGTCGGCCATTGCCATCGTCTACACCTCGCTGGTGGCTTTGGCGCAAGAGGACATGAAAAAGCTGATCGCCTATTCGTCGGTGGCCCATATGGGCTATGTCACGATGGGTATCTTTGCGGCCAATCAGCAGGGGGTCGACGGGGCCATCTTTCAGATGCTCTCGCACGGGTTCATCTCGGGCGCGTTGTTCCTTTGCGTCGGTGTCATCTATGACCGGATGCACACGCGCGAGATTGCGGCCTATGGCGGTCTTGTGAACCGGATGCCGCGCTATGCGCTGATCTTTATGTTCTTCACCATGGCCAACGTCGGCCTGCCCGGCACCTCGGGCTTTGTCGGCGAATTCCTCACCCTTGTCGGGGCCTTCCAAGCCAACACTTGGGTTGCTGCCATCGCCACCTCGGGCGTCATCCTGTCGGCGGCCTATGGTCTGTGGCTTTACCGCCGGGTCGTCATGGGCGACCTGATCAAAGAGGCGTTGAAGTCGATCACCGACATGACGGGCCGCGAAAAGGCGATCTTTGCGCCGCTGGTCTTTATGACCCTGCTGCTGGGTGTCTATCCGGCGCTGGTGACCGATCTGATCGGGCCTTCGACCAAGGCCCTTGTCGAAACCTATCAGGCTGCGCTGCCGGTGGTGGAAACCGCCGCAGCCGAAGCCCAGCACTAAGGAGCGGCAGATGATCTCTACCGACCTCTCTGTCGTCCTGCCGGAAATCACGCTGGCGGTCTTTGCGATGGCCGCACTGATGTTTGGTGCCTTTGCGGGCAAGGACAAGGTGGCCCCGTTGCTGACCTGGGTCACGGCGGCTGTCTTTGCAGGCCTTGCGATCTGGATCGGTGCGGGCGTCGATGGCGCGCGCCCGGCCTTTGGCGGGCTGTTCCAGGATGACCCCTTTGCGCGTTTTGCCAAGGTCGTTGTCTTGCTGTCCGCAGGCGCGGTTCTGGTGATGAGCCAAGATTACATGCAGCGTCGTGGCCTGCTGCGTTTTGAGTTCCCCATTCTGGCGGCCTTGTCGGTTCTGGGGATGATGCTGATGGTTTCGGCGGGCGATCTGATGTCGCTTTACATGGCGTTGGAGCTGCAATCACTGGCGCTGTATGTGCTGGCTGCGATGCGCCGCGATGCGGCAAAATCGACCGAGGCCGGGATGAAGTACTTTGTCCTTGGGGCGCTGTCGTCGGGTCTGCTTTTGTATGGCGCGTCGTTGACCTATGGTTTTGCAGGGACTACGCAATTCGCCGGGATCATGGAAAAGGTTCATCACGGGGAAATGCCCTTGGGCCTGCTGTTCGGTCTGGTCTTCATGCTGTCGGGGCTGGCTTTCAAGGTATCGGCGGCCCCCTTCCACATGTGGACGCCCGACGTCTATGAAGGCTCGCCCACCCCTGTCACCGCGTTTTTCGCCACGGCGCCGAAAGTGGCGGCGGTCGCCTTGCTGGCGCGTGTGGTGCAGGATGCTTTTGGTCATGTGCCGGGTGATTGGGGGCAGGTGTTGGCGGCGCTGGCCGTTGCGTCGATGTTCCTAGGCGCGATTGCCGCCATCGGGCAACGCGATCTGAAACGGCTTATGGCCTATTCGTCGATTGCCCATATGGGCTTTGCGCTGATGGGGCTGGCGGTGGGGACGGTGGCCGGTGTGCAAGCGACGCTGATCTATATGGCGATCTACGTGACCATGAACATCGGCACCTTCGCCTTCATCATGTCGCTGGAGCGGGACGGCAAGCCAGTGACCAGTATCGACAGCCTGCATATGTTCAGCCGCGTGTCGCCGGGGAAAACGATGGCCGTGCTGGTGCTGATGTTCAGCCTTGCGGGGGTTCCGCCGATGCTGGGCTTTTTCGGCAAGTTCTATGTGCTGCGGGCGGCGGTCGATGGTGGAATGCTGTGGCTTGCGGTGGCGGGGGCGGTGGCCTCGGTCATCGGGGCCTTCTACTATCTGCGCATCGTCTATTTCATGTGCTTTGGCCGGGATGGCGAAGTGGT
This sequence comes from Neogemmobacter tilapiae, assembly GCF_014652215.1. Taxonomy (GTDB): domain Bacteria; phylum Pseudomonadota; class Alphaproteobacteria; order Rhodobacterales; family Rhodobacteraceae; genus Neogemmobacter; species Neogemmobacter tilapiae. The sequence goes on from NZ_BMYJ01000006.1 coordinate 150,291, forward strand.
GGAAAGCCGGATGTCGCCCGCACAGTTTGTGGCTCTGGCCGGGTCGGCCTTGGTGATGCTGGTCGGTATTTTCAACCTGTTCGGGATCGAGCCTTTGGCCGCACTGGCGGCGGAAACGCTTGTCCGCTGAGGCACCAGCCTGGCCTTCGGGCCTAGGCCGCGTTGTCACCGATACGGTGGACAGCACCAACCGGCTGGCGCAGCTTGTGCTGGCCGGGAATGGTGGGCGGGCCAGTTGGGTGATGGCGGGACAACAGACAAAGGGCCGGGGCCGACGCGGGAGGCCTTGGTCTAGCCCGCGTGGCAATTTCTACGGCACGCTGGCGATGCGCCTGGAGGATCCACCCGCGAAACGGGCCTTGCGCAGCTTTGTCGCCGCCTTGGCCCTGCGCGATGCCTTGGCCGATCTGACGGGGGCCGGGGCTGGTCTGCGGCTGAAATGGCCGAACGATGTGCTGCTGAATGGCGGTAAGGTGGCGGGTATCCTGCTGGAAAATGCGGGCGATGTTCTTTGCGTCGGCATCGGCGTCAACCTGATCGCCGGGCCGGATGACTTGCTGGTGGAGCCGGGGGCCGTGGCGCCGGTGACGGTTCTGGCGGAAACTGGGCAAAGGCTGTCGCCGGAAACCCTGCTGAATCATCTGGCCCCGGCCTTTGCCCGCTGGGATGCCATGCTGAACGCCGCAGGCTTTGCCCCGCTGCGCAAGGAATTTCTGGCCCATGCCGCCCGGCTGGGCCAGCAGATCACGGCCCGAACGGGCAGCCAGATAAGGCAGGGCCGCTATGACGGGCTGGATGAAAACGGCGCGTTGATCCTGACGACATCACAGGGACAGGAAATTATCCCCGCCGCCGAGGTGTTCTTTTGAGCCGGATCACAAAGCCCGCTGATCGGAAAGGCTAAACCATGCTTCTGGCGATTGACTGCGGCAACACCAACACCGTCTTTTCCATTTGGGACGGAATGCGCTTTCTGGCGACATGGCGGATTGCCACCGATCACAAGCGGACGGCGGATGAATATTTCGTCTGGCTGTCCAGCCTGATGAATCTGACGGGCACACAGGCCCACATCACCAAGGCCATCATTTCCTCAACCGTGCCCCGTGTCGTCTTTAATCTCCGCGTTCTCTGCAACCGCTATTTCGACTGCCGCCCGCTTGTGGTGGGCAAACCGGAATGTGCCTTGCCGGTGGCCCCTCGGGTGGATCAGGGGGTGACGGTGGGGCCGGACCGGCTGGTGAACACAGTGGGCGCGCATGACCGGCATGGCGGCGATCTGATCGTGGTGGATTTCGGCACGGCGACGACGCTGGATGTGGTCGATCACGACGGCGCCTATGTCGGCGGCGTCATCGCCCCCGGCGTGAACCTGTCGCTTGAGGCGCTGCATATGGCGGCCGCTGCCCTGCCGCATGTCGATGTCAGTCGCCCGGCACAGGTGGTGGGGACCAACACCATTGCCTGTATGCAATCCGGGGTCTATTGGGGATACATCGGGCTGGTCGAAGGGATCATTGCCCGCATTCGGGCGGAACGCGACCGGCCGATGAAAGTCATTGCCACCGGGGGGCTTGCCCCGCTGTTCCAGCAGGATACAACCGTATTCGACTCGGTCGAGGATGACCTGACCATGCATGGTCTGATGTTGATCGACCGCTACAATCACAAGGACGCGACATGAGCACCAATCGCCTGATCTATCTTCCCCTTGGCGGCGCGGGGGAGATCGGGATGAACTGCTACGTCTATGGCTATGGCCCGGCGGGCAAGGAACGGCTGCTGGTCGTGGATCTGGGGGTCACCTTCCCCGATATGGACACGACGCCGGGTGTCGATCTGATCCTGCCCGATGTGTCTTGGCTGGCCGAACGCCGCGACCGGATCGAGGCGATCATCATCACCCATGCGCACGAAGACCACATTGGCGCTTTGGCGCATCTCTGGCCCGATCTCAAGGCCAAGGTCTATGCGCGGCGGTTCACGGCGGCCATCGGGCGGTTGAAGCTGGAAGAGGCGGGCCTGCCGCTGGATACGATCACCACGGTCGAACCCCATCCGGCCCAGATCGAGGCGGGGCCCTTCAAGGTGCAATTCCTGCCCATCGCCCATTCGATCCCCGAAAGCAGCGCTTTGGTGATCGACACGCCGTCGGGGCGGATCCTGCACAGCGGCGATTTCAAGCTGGATGAAACGCCCGTGGTGGGCGAAGGCTGGAACCCCGATCTTTTCGACAGCATTGCGCGGGAAGTGCCGGTTAAGGTGCTGATGTGCGATTCGACCAACGTGTTCTCACCCTTGCCGGGGCGTTCGGAAACGACGCTGCAAGCGCCGATCACCGAATTGATCAAGGCGCAAAAAGGGATGGTCGTGGCCACGACCTTTGCCTCGAACGTGGCGCGGTTGAAGACACTGGCCGAGGCGGCACAGGCCGCGGGGCGGACAATCTGCCTGATGGGCCGCGCCATGCAACGCATGGTCAAGGTGGCGCAGGAAACCGGCGTTCTGACGCATTTCCCGAGAACTATTCCGCCGGAACAGGCAGCCGAGGTGCCGCGCGGCAATCTGATGTTGCTGGTCACCGGTTCGCAAGGCGAACGCCGGGCGGCCACGGCGCAGCTTAGCCGTGGCAAGTATCTGGGCATCGAGATGAAAGAGGGCGACACCTTCCTCTTTTCCTCGAAAACCATTCCGGGCAACGAACGCGACGTGATCCGTATCATGAACGCCTTCAGCGAAATGGGCGTGAACATCGTCGATGATCAGGGCGGCAAATATCACGTCTCGGGCCATGCCAACCGCCCGGACCTTGAGGCGGTTCATGCCCTGATCAATCCGGCGATGCTGGTGCCGATGCATGGCGAACACCGCCACCTGCGCGAACATGCGCGGCTGGCGGCGGAACGGGGGATCACCGCAGATGTGATCACCAATGGCATGATGGTCAACCTGACGGGTGATGCGCCGGAAGTGGTGGAATACATCGAAACCGGCCGCGTCTATCTGGATGGTTCGGTGCTGATCGGCGCGATGGACGGGGTTATCCGCGACCGTATCCGGCTGGCGCTGAATGGTCATGTGACGGTGACGGTCATTCTGGACGAGAATGACGAACTGCTGGGTGAGGCTTGGGTTGAACTTTATGGCCTGCCCGCCAAAGGCCAGCGCGCCCCCGATCTGGCGGCGGCGATGGAATCCGAACTGACGGAAATGCTGAACGGGGCAGGGCGCAAGGTCTTGCGGGATGAGGACAAGACCGAAGAGGCGATCCGCCGCGTCGTGCGTCAGGTGGGGGTCGAAGAGATTGGCAAAAAGCCCGAGGTGACAGTGGTCGTCAGCCGGATGGAAGCCTGATCCACCGATCCGACAAGAAAAAGGGCGGGCCCATCGGCCCGCCCTTTTTTATTCTGCGCTGGCCTATTCGGGCTGCGCTTGCGCCATCACGGGCGCGGCAATGTCATCCTCGGGCGTCACCTTGTCTTCGGGCAGGGCAAAGCTGCGCAGGATGAAATCGGGCACATGATCGCCCATCCCCACCACCGCAGGCCCCAGATCGCGCGAATAGTCCCTCCGCCGATCTTCGCGACGATCTTCCCGACGCTCGCCCGAACGATCCTCGCGCCGATCGCCATGGCGTTCCCCATTGCGGTCCTCACGCCGGTCATTCTGCCGCCGGTCCCCATCGGCCCGCTCGCCCTCGCGCCGATCATCCCGCCGCTCACCATCCCGGCGCGGCCGATCCCGGCGTTCGTCATCCCGACGCGGGCGCGGCGCTTCAGCTTCCACCACGGCCACCACTTCCGCCTCAGCGGCCACGGCCGCAGGCTCACGCTTGATCCGCTCACGCCCCCGGCTGCGGCTCGGGCGCTCGCCCTCCGCCCGCTCGGGCCGATCACTCGTGCGGCGGGTGCTGCCCTCGGGCCGCTCCTCAAAGCTAAAGCCTTCCGGCATCGCCCCACGCGGAATTGGATGTTTTACCAGCGACTCAATCGCCCCCAGATATTTGTCATCGGCCGGCGTCACGATGGTAAAGGCCTTGCCCTTACGCCCCGCCCGCCCTGTCCGCCCAATCCGGTGAACATAATCCTCCGGATGCGACGGTGCATCAAAATTGAACACATGGCTCACCGCCGGAATGTCCAGACCCCGCGCCGCCACGTCCGACGCCACCAGCACATGCAGCGACCCATCGCGGAACCCATCCAGCGTCTTCATCCGCTGGCTTTGGTCCAGATCGCCATGAATCGGTGCCGCGTTGAAACCATGCCGTTTCAGCGACTTGGCCACCACATCCACGTCCATCTTGCGGTTGCAGAAGACAATCGCGTTGGTGCAAGCCTCACCTTCCGCCGCGATCAACGCCCGCAGTGCCGCCCGCTTCATCGCCGCCGCCGCATCCCGCCGCCCGCCCGGCAGGCTGATCAGGATCTGCTCAATCGTCTCCGAGGTCGTCGCCTGACGCGCCACCTCGATCTTCACTGCCCCCGTCAGGAAGGTGTTCGTCAGCCGCTCAATCTCTGGCGCCATCGTCGCCGAATAGAACAGGGTCTGGCGGGTAAAGGGCGTCAGCTTAAAGATCCGCTCGATATCCGGGATGAACCCCATGTCCAGCATCCGGTCGGCCTCATCCACCACCATGATCTGCACGCCCGTCAGCAACAGCTTGCCGCGTTCCACATGGTCCAGCAGACGCCCCGGCGTGGCGATCAACACGTCCACCCCCCGGTCGATCAGCTTGTCCTGTTCGCCAAAGGACACGCCGCCAATCAGCAGCGCCTTGGTCAGCTTGGTGTGTTTCGCATAGGTGTCAAAGTTTTCTGCCACCTGGGCGGCCAGTTCCCGCGTCGGGCACAGAACCAGCGAACGCGGCATCCGGGCGCGGGCGCGGCCTTGGCCCAAAAGGGTGATCATCGGCAGGCTGAAAGAGGCCGTCTTGCCGGTGCCCGTCTGCGCGATGCCCAAGACATCCTTGCCTTGCAAGGCATGTGGGATCGCCTGCGCCTGAATGGGGGTCGGGGTTTCATAGCCGGTTTCGGCCACAGCTTGCAAAACGCGCGGGTCCAGCGCGAGATCGGAAAATTTGGTCATAAGCGTCCTGTCTGGTGCGGAACCCTTCCGCACGGAATTGGTGGGACGCAAGTTTCCGGGCGCCCCGGCGTCATGGGCAGGCGTTACCTGCTGCCGTCCCGCTAGGCGATTTTGCGGGAAAGGTCAAGGAAACTGGCCCAATGACCCGACGAAAGGCGGGGCCTTACAGGGGTTTTGTGGCCAGAGCCGCCCGCAGCGCCGTCTCAAGACTGGCAAGGTCGGGGCAGGGGGTGAACAGGTTCTTGACCGACGCATCGGCAAAGCCTTGGGCCACGATATGGTCGATCAGCGCGATCAAGGGCTGCCAATAGCCGTTGATGTCTAGCAGAAACAAGGGCTTGGAATGCAGGCCAATCTGCGCCCAGGTCAGAACCTCAAAGAATTCGTCCAAGGAACCCGCCCCACCCGGCAGCACCACGATGGCATCCGAATTCATGAACATGACTTTCTTGCGTTCATGCATGTCTTCGGTGATCACCGTCTGGCTGAAATCGCGCGTGGCCCGTTCCCGGCCCAGCAGGTGGGTGGGAATCACCCCCAGCGTCGCGGCCCCCGCGTCCATCGCGGCCCGCGCCACCTCGCCCATGATGCCCACATCGCCCGCGCCATAGACCAGACGCCAATCGTTGCGGGCGATCACCGCACCAAAGCCTTGGGCGGCTTCGGCATAGGCCGGGCTATGGCCGGACCGCGCGCCGCAGAAAACACAAATGGAATGGCGCATGGGCTGTCCCCGTGAAAAAGGTTGCGTAGGGCTTCAATATCGGAGTTTCTGAGAGAAGGAAAAGGTGCAGGGCAAAGGTTGGTCCAGATGGCGCGGAACGGGCAGATGACTCCGGCTTTTTCATGGGCGCTGGCGATGGTGGTTGCTGGGGCCGTGGTGGTGATTGCGGTGGTGGCGATCTTGCCCAAAGAACCCTCGGTCGCCCCTAACGCGCCGCAGCCTGTGGCGGCCTTTGCGCCTGACAAGGCCCAACCGGCAGCGGAGGTGGCCACAGTCACACCGGCGCCGACGGAACCAAAGATCGAGGCCCCCCCGGCAACACCTGTCGTGGCCGCGCCTGAACCCGCCCCGGAACCGGCCCCGCCCGAAGTGGCCGAGGTCACCGCGCCACCCGCTGAAGACCCGGCCGAGGCCGAGGCCATCGCCGCCTTGGAACTGCCCACGCTGGAAACACCTGCCGAAGCGACGGTTGCGCCCGAGCCCAAAGTCGAAGCTAAACCTGTCTCTGCACCCGAGCCAGAACCCGCGCCCGAACCTGCATCGCCCGATCCGGTTGCACCTTCCTTCGATACGGTCCGCGTCGAGCCCGATGGGGCTGCCTTGGTCGCCGGGCGGGCCGATCCCGGTGCCAGGGTCGCGCTGATGGTCGAAGGCAAGCCCTTGGCCGAGGTGACCGCCGATGCCGCCGGGAATTTCGTGGCCATGTTCGACCTGCCCGCCGACGCCCAACCGCGCCTGATGTCACTCTTGGCGACAGATGGGGCAGGGCAGGAAATGCCGTCCTCTGACAGCGTCGCCATCGCCCCGATTGCCGCCCCGGTGGTCGAGATTGCGGTGGCCGAAGCGCCTGCCGTTAGCGAGCCGGCGCAAGCCCCCGCGGCCTTGGTTGTCTCACCCGAGGGTGCGCGGTTGGCACAAGCCGAACCCGCGCCCAGCCCGGTGACCATCGACACGTTCAGCTTTGACGCCGCAGGGGCCGCCCAACTTTCGGGCCGGGGGGCCGCAGGGGCCTCGGTGCGGCTTTATCTCGACAATGCCGAAATGGCGTTGGTGCAGGTTGGCGAAAGCGGCCTCTGGCAGGCCGATCTGGCAGCGGTGGAACCGGGTTCCTATGTGCTGCGGGCCGATCAGATGGGGCCAGGGGGGCAGGTTCTGGCCCGCGTAGAACAAGAAGTCACACGCGAGGCGATGCCCGAACCCGCCGTCGAACCCGAACCAATGGCCGTCGCCGAACCTGTGCCGGCCGCGCCGGAACCCGAAGCCGCCGCAAACCCCGAAACAGCCCCGCCAGCGCCGCTGACGGTGACGGTAAAGCCTGGTTATTCCCTTTGGCGCATCGCCAATGAACAGATGGGTGATGGGGTGATGTATGTGCAGGTGTTCGAGGCGAACAAGGACCAGATCCGCAACCCCGACCTGATCTATCCGGGCCAGGTCTTCACCATCCCCGCCCCCTGACCGGCGTGATCCACCGGCATGGCCTTCGGCCATAAGACTTTTGTTGGCCTCCGCTTCGCTGCGGCGATGGGAGGGCGGCTGCCCTCCCAAACCCTCCCGAGGTATTTGGGGCAAGATGAATGGGCTTTCATCTTGCCATAAATACCTGGGGGTGTGAGCAAAGCGAACAGGGGGCAAAGCCCCCTTGAATGTATCAGGCTTATGGCGCAGCCATGCCGCCGGATTCGTCGGGCACAGGGTCCAGCGAGACTTGCACCGCCCGTCGCGCCGCCCCGGCGCAGCAGGCGATGACCTCGGGATGGTCCATACAGCAGTCGTTCAGCAGATAGGACAGCACCCCCCCCAATCCCGCCGGATCGGCGGAATAGAACACGTTCCGGCTGTCGCGCCGAGACTGGATCAGTCCCGCCTGTTCCAACTGGTTCAGATGAAACGACAGGCGCGAGGGCGAATGGCCCAGGCATTGCCCGATCTCCCCCGCCGCAAGCCCCGCCTTGCCCTTGGCCATCAGCAGGCGCAAAAGGTCCAGCCTTGCGGCATTGGCCAGGGCTTGCAGGGCGATCAGGGCTTGTTGCCGTTCCATATTTCAATTACTCATGAAGTCTTGAACGGTTCCGTTCTAGGCCTATCTGCCCTTCAGATCAATCCAGCATTCCAGCCAACCCAACAGATCGTGATCCCATGTCTGACCTGACGCAAACTGCCCATGACAAGCCCGCCACCGGCTGGGAAACCATCCGCCGGGTGATCCCCTATCTTTGGCCCGACGGGCAGGGCTGGGTGAAACGCCGTGTCGTGGCCGCCTTGACCGTGCTGCTGCTTGCCCGTCTGGTGTCGGTCGCCACGCCGTTCTTCTACAAGGCCGCCGTTGACATGTTGGCTGGCGATGCCCCGCCGCCCGCCATGATGATGGCGCTGACCGCGGTAGGCCTGACCGTCGCCTACGGCCTCGCGCGGCTGGGCACGGTGGCGCTCAATGAACTCCGCGATGTGATCTTTGTCCGCGTCGGCCAGCGCGCCCTGCGGCAGCTGGCGCTGGAAACCTTCAACCACATCCACAAACTCTCGCTGCGCTATCACATCACCCGCAAGACCGGCGGGCTGTCGCGCATTATCGAACGCGGCGTCAAAGGCGTCGACTTCCTGCTGCGCTTCATGCTTCTGTCCATCGGCCCCTTGGTGCTGGAACTGACGATGGTTTCGGCCATCTTCTGGATCGTCTTTGGCTGGCAATACATGGCCGTCGTCGTTGTCACCATCACGCTTTACGTCATGTTCACCTTCCGCATCACCGAATGGCGGGTGAAAATACGCAAGGAAATGAACGATCAAGACACCGACGCCAACCAAAAGGCCATCGACAGCCTTCTGAACTATGAAACCGTCAAATATTTCAGCGCCGAAGGGCGCGAGGCGGCGCGCTATGACGTGGCGATGTCGGCCTATGAAAAGGCGGCGGTCAAAACCGGCTATTCGCTGGCCTTCCTGAACTTTGGTCAGGCCCTGCTGATCACGGCGGGCCTCGTCATCGTCATGGTCATGGCCGCCTTTGGCGTGCAGGCCGGAACCCTGACCGTGGGCGATTTTGTCATGGTCAACGCCTATATGATCCAGATCACCATGCCCTTGAATTTTCTGGGCACCGTCTACCGCGAAATTCGCCAAGCCTTGGTCGATATGGGCGAAATGTTTGGCCTTTTGAACCAACCGGCGGAGGTGGTGGATACCCCGAACGCCCCCGCACTCGCCGTCCAAGGCGGCGCGATCCGGTTGGAGGATGTGCGCTTTGCCTATGATGCCGACCGTCAAATCCTGAAAGGCGTCAGCTTGGATGTCGGCGCAGGCCAGCGCGTTGCCCTCGTGGGGCATTCGGGTTCCGGCAAATCCACCATCGGGCGGCTTTTGTTCCGCTTTTACGATGTGACCGGCGGCCGGATCACCATCGACGGGCAGGACATCCGCCAGATCAGCCAGCACAGCCTGCATCAGGCCATCGGCGTGGTGCCGCAGGACACCGTCCTGTTCAACGACACGATCTATTACAACATCGCCTATGGCCGTGATGGCGCGACCGAGGCCGAGGTTCACGCCGCCGCCCGCGCCGCCAAGATCCACGACTTTATCCTCTCGCTGCCCGATGGCTATGCCACCACCGTCGGGGAACGTGGCCTGAAACTGTCGGGCGGTGAAAAACAGCGGGTCGGCATCGCCCGCACCCTGCTGAAAAACCCGCCGATCCTGCTGCTGGACGAGGCGACGAGTGCTTTGGACACCCAGACCGAACGCGACATTCAGGAATCCCTGCATGACATGGGGCAGGGCCGCACCGTCATTTCCATCGCCCACCGCCTTTCGACCATCGCCGACAGCGACCTGATCGTGGTGATGGAGGCGGGGCAGGTGGTGGAACGCGGCACCCATGACCAGCTTTTGGCCATGGCCGGACGCTATGCCGCCATGTGGGCCCGCCAATCGGCCGAAGAGGAAGAGGCCGAGGCGGCGTAAATCCCCCGCAAATCCCCTTCGACCATCCAAGTGCCAACCTACGCCATCTGGCACGTTCCCCTCCCCCCTGTGGGGAGGGGGTGGGGGGCCTAGCCCCTACAGAATCAAAATATCCGCCGCCGTCAGCGTGGCCCCTGCCTGCAAATCGGCGATCAGCACCGGCGCATAGCGCCCGCCCGATCCATCCCGGTCAAACCACAGCTTGGTCGCATCGCTTTCCCAGATGAACCGGTCCCCCCGATCCCCCGCCCGGTTCGTCGTGCTTTCATGAAAAGCCCCCGGCTTTATCGCCGATAGAATGCCTCCCGCCGTGAACCCGAACCCCGCCCGCGCAAAAGCCAGAAATTCGGCCACGCCCGCGCTTTGGAAATCGCTGATCCGGTCCCCGCCTTCGCCGACATTGTTGTAGATGAACATATCGTCGCCCAAAAAGCCCGAAAGCAGGTCTTTCCCGGCGCCCCCCACAATCCTGTCAGCGACATTCCCGCCCAGAATCGTATCGGCCCCGCCCAGCCCCCGCAAATCGGTGCTCGCACTCAGATAGCCGACCAAACGATCATCGCCCCGGCCTGAACCCACAAGAATCTCGATACCCGCTACGACATCGCCCTTTGCCCAACCCTTGTTGTTTGCCGGGGTGTCCAGATCGACCCAGACCGCGCCTGTCGCCGCCCGGTAATCCATCGTGTCCACACCATCGCCGCCGTCGAAATCATCCATCGCACGGCCAGCGCGGAAAATGTCATTCCCGCCCTCGCCCTCGACGATACCAAAGGTGATTCCACCCTTGCTGTTGTCGATCAGGCCAGCGCCATTCCCCATCTTCACGGGCCCGATGATCTGACCGCTGTTCTGCACGATCAATGTGCCGCCCAGCATTGTCAGACCGCCCTGAATGCTGCCGGTATTCGTGACCGTCATCTTGGCCAGCGCATCCCCCAGCACGCCATAGCTTGTGCCAAAGATGTTGCCGCTGTTGGTCAATTCCGCCACCCCACCCGCGACGCTGGCATTCATATGGATCCCGATAAAGGCGGAAAAGATTGTGCCTGCGTTGTGAACCGTGGAATTGCTGCTCGACAGGGCAAGGCCCGTACCCGCGCCGACGGCCGTGAAAAGCGCGCCATCCTCGCCGATGGTCACCGTGCAGGCCCCGGTCGTCAGTATGCGGACCGCATTCCAAGCCGCCGAAACTTTGCCATGAATAGTGACGTCGTAATCGCCGAAACCGTTGGCCAGCACCGCATTGCCGGCATTCGATTGCAAAACGACATTGCGCCCGACAAGCAAGTCCTCTCCAACTGCAAGCGTATAGGCCGTAGGATCACCAATTTTTGTCTTCGCTTTGATCAACATTCTCTGCTCCTTGAAAAAATGGTCCGATAATGACCAAAAGCCTAGCGCCGATCCATTGACCCGTCAAACCGGGCAGGGCTTGGCAAGGCTTTGGCGTTGCGTGTAAGACGGTTGTCGTATGCGCACCCGAGGAGCAGGCCTTGAGCAATCCGGAAAGTTTTGTCGATGAAGTCTCCGAAGCGGTGCGCCGGGACAAGCTTTATGCCAGTTTCCGCCGCTATGGCTGGATCGGTCTGGTCGTCGTGCTGGCGATTGTCGGCGGGGCCGCTTGGAACGAATGGCAGAAGTCGCAGGCCGATAGCCGCGCGCAGGCCTTTGGCGATGCCGTTCTGACGGCCATCGAATCCCCCGATGCGGCGGCGCGGGCCAAGGCTTTGGCGGCGGTGCCTGCTGACGGTTCGCAGCTGGCGGTGCAGAAGTTGCTGGCTGCGACCGATGTTGACGGCGACCGCGCCGGAGCCGTTGCGGCGCTTGACGCATTGGCGGGCGACATGACGCAGCCTGAAACCTACCGCGATCTAGCCCTGCTGAAATCGGTGCTGTTGCAGCCTGAACTGGCCTTGGCCGATCGCCGGGCCAAGCTGGAGCCTTTGGCGGGGCTGGGCCGACCGTTTAGCCTTTTGGCCCGCGAACAACTGGCGCTTATGCTGGCCGAAGAAGGAAAAACGGCCGAGGCGATTGCCGCGTTGACCGAATTGACCCAAGTGACCGACGCGCCGGGCGGTCTGCGCCAGCGGGCGGGCGCGATGGTTGTGGCTTTGGGCGGTGTTCTGGATGAACCGGCCCCGGCAGAACTGCAAGAAGGGGCCAGCGAATGAAGGCGCTTTCCGTTTCGCTGATCGCACTGCTCGCCCTTGGGGCCTGCGCTGAAAAAGAGGTGATCCTGCCCGGCGACCGTTTCGATGTGCGCGCCGATCTGGCCGCCTCGATCCCGACCGAGGCCGATCCACGGCCCACCGACACCACCGGCCAGATCGCCAATCAGGCCGCGCCGATTTCCCTGCCGGGGCAGGTGGCCAATGCCGATTGGACCCACCGCGCGGGCGGGGTTCGGCATGTCTCGCCCCATGGTGCCTTGTCCGCCGCCCCGCAGCGGGTGTTCAGCGTGAACATCGGTCAGGGCAACAGTCGCCGCAACCGCATCAGCGCGGCCCCTGTCGTGGCGGGCGGCAAGGTCTTTACCCTTGACGCCACAGCGACCCTTGCCGCCACCTCGACCAGCGGCCAATCGCTTTGGCAGGTGGACTTGACCCCCGCCAGCGACCGCGCCAGCGAAACCTCGGGCGGTGGCCTCGCCTTTGGTGCGGGTAAGATCTTTGCCGCCACCGGCTATGGCGAGATCATCGCCCTTGATCCGGCCAGTGGCGCAATCCTCTGGCGGCAAAATCTGGATGCCACCGTCGCCGGTGCCCCTTCGGTCGAAGGCAACACCGTCTATGTCGTCAGCCGTGATTCTTATGGCTGGGCCATCGACACCGAAACCGGCCGCGTCAAATGGACGCTTTCCTCCACCGCCGGGGCGGCGGGTATGGTCGGATCGTCTTCCCCCGCCATCACCGACACCACCGTTCTTTTGCCCACCGACTCGGGTGAACTCGTCGCTGCCCTCAAAGGCTCGGGCGTCCAGATCTGGAAAACCACCATCGCCGGCAACCGCCGTGGCCGCGCCTATGCGGGCATCCCCGATGTCACTGGCGATCCTGTCGTCATGGGCGATGTCACCTATGCGGGCAACGCCTCGGGCAAGACCTATGCGCTGTCTACCGCCTCGGGCGAGGTCCTTTGGCAGGCTGATGAAGGCGCCCTTGGCCCCGTCCTGCCCGTCGGCGGTTCGCTGTTCCTCGTGAATGATGAGGCGAAACTGGTCCGCCTTGACGCTGCAACAGGTAGCACGATCTGGTCAGTCGAAATGCCCTATTTCGTCAAGGAAAAGGTCAAAAAGCGCAAGGCCATCACCGCCCATTACGGCCCTGTTCTCGCCGGCGGCCGCATCGTCGTCGCCTCGGGCGATGGTCTTCTGCGCATGTTCAGCCCGGTCGATGGCAGCCTTGTCGCCACCGCCGAAATCCCCGGCGGGGCCACATCCCAGCCCGCTTTGGCGCAGGGAATGCTGTTCGTGCTGGGCGGCAATGGTCAACTTCACGCTTTCCGCTAGCGCAAAGCTGGTATAAGGCCCACGTTTCCTGTCTTGCGGAGGCCACATGTCCTTTACCCTTGCCATCGTCGGCCGCCCCAATGTCGGCAAATCCACGCTGTTCAACCGACTCGTCGGCAAAAAGCTGGCCCTTGTCGATGACCAGCCCGGCGTCACCCGCGATCTGCGCGAAGGCGATGCCAAGCTTTTCGATATGCGCTTCACCGTCATTGACACGGCGGGTCTAGAGGATGTCACCGACGACAGTCTTCAGGGCCGCATGCGCCGCCTGACGGAACGCGCCGTCGATATGGCCGACATCTGCCTTTTCCTTGTCGATGGCCGTGCGGGCATCACCTCCACCGACCTCGTCTTTGCCGACATCCTTCGTCGCAAATCCGCCCGCGTCATCCTGGGCGTCAACAAGGCCGAGGGGAAGGCCGGGGATGCCGGGGCGCTGGATGCCTGGTCCATGGGCCTTGGCGAACCCGTCCGCCTTTCCGCCGAACATGGCGAAGGCATGGAAGACCTTTACCACATCCTCCGCCCCCTGGCCGACGAGTTCCAGGAACGCGCCGAAGCCGACGCGCCCCTTGTTGACGTGGACCTTGCCGAAGGCGAGGCCGACCTTGAGGGGACTGAGGCCGACTGGGCGCCCACTGAAAAGCACCCGTTGCAAATCGCCGTCATCGGTCGCCCCAATGCTGGGAAATCCACCCTCATCAACAAGATCCTTGGCGAAGACCGCCTTCTGACCGGGCCAGAGGCTGGCATCACCCGCGACGCCATTTCCCTTCGTGCCCAATGGCAGGGCACGCCCATCCGCATTTTTGACACCGCCGGAATGCGCAAAAAGGCCAAGGTCACGGAAAAGCTGGAAAAGCTGTCGGTCGCCGATGGCCTCCGCGCCGTTCGCTTTGCTGAGGTGGTCGTTGTTCTGCTGGACGCGGAAATCCCCTTTGAACAGCAAGACCTGCGCATCGCCGACTTTGCCGAAACCGAGGGCCGCGCTGTCGTGGTTGCCGTCAACAAATGGGACCTAGAGGGCGAAAAGCAGGAAAAACTGATGGCTTTGAAAGAGGCCTTTGAACGCCTTCTGCCCCAGCTGCGCGGGGCCCCCCTTGTCACCGTGTCAGCCAAGACGGGCCGCGGTCTGGACCGCCTGCATGATGCCATCCTGCGGGCCCATGCTATCTGGAACATCCGCGTCCCCACCGCCCGCCTGAACACCTGGTTGGGTGCCATGACCGAGGCCCATCCCCCGCCCGCGCCGGGCGGCCGCCGCATCAAGCTGCGCTACATGACCCAAGTCAAAACCCGCCCGCCGGGCTTTGTCGTCATGTGTTCCCATCCCGAAGACATGCCCGACAGCTATCGCCGCTATCTGGTGAACGGCCTGCGTGACCATTTCGATATGCCGGGCACGCCCATTCGCGTGACGATGCGGGGGCAGGGGGACAAGAACCCCTATAAGGCCAAAAAGAACTGGGGCGCCCCCAGCCGCTTGCGTAAGCACCTAGAGAAATAGGCCCGGCAGCCTGCATCGCGGTTTCTCGCGCCCGTGTGACCGGCTCTGAGTCGGGTGCCTAGTCTGCATTCGCTTGCGAAGGGGCAGCAATGTCCCCTGCGCTTGATTTCTCCTACGACCAAAGTCGTAACGCAACCCAGTGTTGCGCCAATGTGTCCAATTTCCGCCGCAGCGCGTGGCGATAAGACCCGACCGGGGCCAAAATTTCGCCTCAATCCAAGCGGTTTATTGCAACTATGAAGTGCATAACTTCATGCGTCGCCCTGATGGATTGTGCAAGCTTGGGCGGGAATGGAAGGCGGATGATGCGGTGCAGGAATGGTATGGCAAGGGGGCCGTGGGGCGTTTTTCCACAGCAAACCGTGGCAGGGAACCGTCCTTGCAGCGAACTTCCGGATAAGCTGCTTGAAGGTGATGCGCCGGGATTCTGGCCAAGCCTCGGTAATTTCCTTCTTCCCCACCCCCGCCAAGGCCTTTGACTGATGGGAGAAGTTCAATCGACAAACCAAAACCCAAACGGAACAGAAACACGGCCGGAAAGCAGAAAGCCATTCCGGCAAGGCACAGTAAAGGGGAAGTTGGAATGAGCACGAATATCGCGGCAATCGGTGAGATTGACGGGTTCATCGGGGCTTGCTTGGTGGACAGCGACACCGGCTTGATGCTGGCCTCGGAAGGGGGCGGCAAATTGGATCTGGAGGCGGCTTCGGCACTGAACGCGCAAGTGGTGCGGGCGAAACGTTCGGCGATCGAGACGCTGAAATTGAACGATGTCATCGAGGACATTCTGATCACTTTGGGCAAACAGTTCCATCTGATCCGTCCGCTGGCGGCAAATCCCTCGGTGTTCATCTATGTGGCTCTGGACAAGAAACAAGCGAACTTGGGCTTGGCGCGGATCAAGCTGAAACAGATCGAAGCCGGGATGGAAATCTGACGCCACAGTTTCCACAGGGCAAACAAAAGCGGCGGTGTCAGGCACCGCCGCTTTTGTTTCTGCGGGATCAATTGACCTTTATCACCGGCTCCATCCCATCCAGAACCGGGGACGGCAGATGACATTTGATCTGGTGACCGCCCGTCAGGGTTTGTACTGGCGGCATTACGGTTTCGCACAGGCCGCCTGATACCTGCGATTTCCAGCGGCAGCGCGTTTGAAACGGACAGCCCGGCGGCGGGTTGACGGCGCTGGGGATATCGCCTTCCAACACGATGCGCTGGCGTTTGACATGGGTATCCGCAACCGGCACCGCCGAAAGCAAAGCCTCGGTATAGGGGTGATAGGGTGGGGCAAAGACCTGCTCGGTCGTCCCCATCTCCACGACGTGCCCCAGATACATGACCATGACCCGGTCCGACAGATAGCGGACGATCGACAGGTCATGGCTGATGAAAAGCAGGGTCGTGCGGTTCTGCCGCTGGATATCCATCAACAGATCGGTGACAGCCGCCTGAACCGACACATCCAGCGCCGAAACGGGCTCATCGGCGACCACAACTTTGGCCCCGCCCGCAAAAGCCCGGGCAATACCCACCCGCTGCTTCTGCCCGCCCGAAAGCTGGCGCGGCATCCGGTCGGCAAAAGCGCGGGGCAGCTTCACAAGATCCAGCAGTTCCAGCATCCGGTCGTGCCGGTCGGCATCGGAGGATCCCTGCCCAAAGATCTCTAACGCCCGAATGATCTGCCGCCCGACGGTCATCGAGGGGTTCAGCGTGTCGAACGGGTTCTGGAACACCATCTGCACCCCGGAAACCGTCTCGGTGGACCGCTTTTGAATCGGCGTGTTCTGGATATCGCGATCATAGAGCATGATCTTGCCAGCTGTGGCCGTTTCAAGCCCCATCAAGACCTTGGCAAGCGTCGATTTCCCGCAGCCGGATTCGCCGACGATGGCCAAGGTTTCCCCCGCCCGTGCCTCGAACGACAGGGTCTCGTTGGCTTTGACCACCTTTTTGACATTGCCGCCAAAGATGCCGCCGCCACCGACCTCGTAATACTTCTGCAAATCCTCCATCCGCAGGATCACCTCGCCGGGTGGAATGGCGGGGGGTCGCGACGGGGCGGCGGGGGGATGGGACCAGTCGATTTCGCATTGGCGCAGGCAGCGGGTTTGATGATCGGGCGTGGCCTCTTCCATCGCGATGTCCCGCGCATCGCAGACCCCCGCCACGAAATAGGAACAGCGGGGGCCAAAGTTGCAGCCCTTGGGCCGTTCATGCGGTAGGGGGAAGTTGCCGGGAATAGGCACCAAAGGGCGCGTGGTCTTGTCAGCGCCGGGCAGGGGAATGGCGCGGAAGAGGGCTTGGGTATAGGGGTGCCGCATGTGGTCGAACACTTCGGCAATCGGCCCGGTTTCGACCGCTTCGCCAGAATACATCACGGCGATGCGGTCGCAGACATCCAGCACAAGCCCAAGGTTGTGCGAGATGAACAAAAGCGCCGTGCCATGCTTGTCGGCCAGATCGCGGACCAGATCGACGATGCCAGCCTCGACCGTCACATCCAGCGCGGTGGTGGGCTCATCCAGGATCAGAAGCGAGGGTTTCGACATCAGCGCCATCGCAATGACGATGCGCTGCTGCTGGCCGCCGGAAAGCTGGTGGGGATAGGAATTCAGAATGCGATCCGGGTCGGGCAGGCGGACATCGGCGACCATCTGGCGGGCACGGGCCATGGCGTCGGCCTTGGAGGTGCCCTCGTGCAGCATCGGCACCTCGGCCAATTGCGCGCCGATCCGCATGGCGGGGTTCAGGCTGGCCATGGGTTCCTGATAGATCATGGCGATTTGCGACCCGCGGATCTTTGACAATTCGCGGTAGGGCAGGGTGACCAGATCACGCCCCTTGAACAGGATCCGCCCGCCCGTGATGCGGCCGGTCTTGCCCAGTTCCCGCATCACAGCCAAGGCGACGGTGGATTTGCCGCAACCGGATTCGCCGACAAGGCCCATCGCCTCACCGGGCATGACCTTGCAGGAAAAATCCATCACCGCCGGAATTTCACGGGAACGGGTGAAGAAGGTGATCGAAAGGTTCTCGATCTCTAGCAGCGGTTGGTCGGGTGTCCATTCGGTCATGGCGGGTGCCTTTTCGGGCAAGAGGTCAATCCTTAAGGCTTTCTTCACGCAGGGCATCGGCCAGCAGGTTCAGGCCAAGGACCAGCGACATCAGCGCAGCGGCGGGAACAACGGCGGCGTGGGGGAAGGTGGACAGCAGCTTGCGGCCCGCGTTGATGGTGGAACCCCAGTCTGGGCTTTCCGGCGAAACGCCCAGACCAAAGAAGCCCAAAGTGCCCAGCAGGATGGTGGTGTAACCGATCCTTAGGCAGAAATCGACGATCAGCGGGCCACGGGCATTGGGCAGGATTTCCCACAGCATGATATACCACGGGCTTTCGCCGCGGGTCTGGCTGGCGGCGATATAGTCCCGCGCGCGAAGGTCCAAGGTGATGCCGCGCACGATGCGGAACACGGTGGGGGCAGACACAAAGACGACCGCGACAAAGACGTTCAGCAGATTGGGCTTCATCGCCCAGACGCCCAGCGGGTCGGCATTGAGGGCAAGGCCAGACCAAGCCCACAGGCCGAGGGTCAGGGTGATGGCCAGATAGATGTTGCGGCGTTTGGGATCGGTGTGGAAACGGCTGTTCCAAAGGATCGCCAGAAAGATCACCGGGAACAGGAACAAGACGGCGGCCATGACATTGGGGATCGAGGCGCGCCAGACCTTGCCCATCCACAGCGGGATTTCCGGGCCGGTGACCTGAATTTCTGGCGTGACGAGCAGGTAGAACAGCAGGATCACGGGGAAGGCCAGCACAAGGTTCGCCAGAAACGACAGGAAGGTGTCGAGCTTGCCGCCGAAATACCCGGCGGGCAGGCCAAGGGTGATGCCGGTCATGAAAGCGACAAGCGTGGCAGCGGGGGCGATGGTTAAGACATCGCGCGCTCCCATAACCACGCGGGAAAAAATGTCGCGCGCCAGATGATCACCGCCCAAGATGTAATAGGGATAAAGCCCCTCGGGTGCTTTGAGCGGGCTGCCGGGCAGGGCATGTTTCATGCCTGACAGCTGCGTCAGCGGGTCATGTGTGATGATCAGCGGGGCAAAGATTGCGGCATAGACCCAGATCATGACCAGGATCAGGCCGGAAATGCCCATCGGGCTGCGGAACAGGCGACCGTAAAGTCCAAGGCGGCGCTGCATGGCAAAGGACAGGCCAAGTTGCAGGGCCAAGGCGGCCCAGACCGGCCAAAGCTGGATCACGATGCGGGTGGTGATTTGCAGGGCGGTCAAAGGTTCCATCATGCCCTCACGACAGCCGGATACGGGGGTTAAGGAGGGCATAGCCCAGATCGGACAGCATCTGCGTGATCAGCACGACCAGAACGGCGGCGACCGAACAGCCCAAAAGCAGGGGGATGTCGTTGTTCCCAGCGGCCTGCACCAGCGTCCAGCCAAAGCCTTTGTAGTTGAACAGGGTTTCGGTGATGACGACTCCGTTCAAGAGCCAAGGGAATTGCAACATGATCACGGTAAAGGGTGCGATCAGGGCGTTGCGCAACGCATGGCGCAGCACGACAGCGCGGAAGGGCAGGCCTTTCAGCCGCGCGGTGCGAATGTATTGCGCCGTCATCACCTCGGCCATTGAGGCGCGGGTCATGCGGGCGATATAGCCGATGCCGTAAAGTGCCACTGTGGCAACGGGCAGGGCAAAGTTTTCAAAGGTGATCGCGTCCATCGCGCTGACGGACGTGCCCTTCAGCAGCGCGCCGCTGGAGATGAGCCCCCAATCCTTGGCCAAGGCCGAAAGCCCCGCGCCCGCCGTGCCCAGAAAGGCGATGAGCAAGACACCCGAGACATATTCCGGCGTGGCGGAACTGGCGATGGCGACGGTGGAAAGGGCGCGGTCGGTGCGGGAGCCTTCGCGCATCCCGGCCAGAACGCCGATCAGCAGCGAAATGGGCACCATGACAATCATCACCCAAAGCATCAACCAGCCGGTCGCCGCCAGTTTTTCCTCCAGAACGGTGGCGACGGGCTGTTTGAAAACGGTGGAAAAGCCCCAGTTGCCCTGTAGAAGCCCACAATAGGTGCTGCCCTGTTCGACGCAGCGCCCGCGCGTGACGCCCTTGTCATCGGTATGGGTCCAGCCGGGGGCAACGCCCAGCCATTCGCCATAGCGCACGACCAAGGGGCGGGCATGGCCGTTCTGTTCGAGCCAAGCCAGAACGGATTCGTCGGTCATCCGCACCGACCCTTCGGACCGGGCGAGCTTTTCCAGATTGGGCGGCAGGTTGGTCAGGGCAAAGACCACAAAGGTCAGCGCCAAGGCGGTCAGGGCCATCACGCCCAGTCGTCGCAGCAGAAAACGCATCATGGCGCGGCCCCCTTTGTGAAGGGCAGATTGTCAGGCATCAGGGCGATCTGGCGGGGCATGGCTGGATCATGCCGCGCGCCACAGGGTCGCGCGGCACAATGTCGATCAGGCCAGCGACCATTTGTAATGGTGATGTTCAAAGGACGGGTGCATATCCATCACCACGCCTTCGCGAGCGTGACGGAACAGCGACCGCCAATAGGGCTGGATCATCACGCCTTCGTCTTGCAGGATTTTGCACATCTGGCCCGTCAACTCACGCCGTTTGTCGGCATCGGCGATCGAGAGGGCTTGGGTCATCAGCGCATCGAATTCGGCGTTCGACATCGCCGATTCGTTCCACGAACCTGTCGAGGTATAGGCCAGCGACATATTCTGCACGGCCAAGGGGCGGTGGTTCCATGTGGTGGCCGAGAACGGGTATTTCATCCAGTCGTTCCAGAAGGTGGCCCCCGGCAGGATGGTCCGTTTGATATTCACGCCCGCGTCGCGCATCTGTGCCGCGATGCTGTCGCAAGTCGCCGCCTCGAACGCGTCGTCCAGCGAGATGAGTTCGAATTCGGCATCGGCCAGACCGGCGGCTTCCAGCGCCGGCTTGGCCAGCGACGGATCGACAACCTGCGGTGGCAGGGTCGGATATTCCGGGTGAACCGGGCAGGCATGGTGGTTTTCAGCCACGGAACCGTTGTTGTTGTAACCCAGTTCAAGCACGATCTTGTTGTCCACCGCAGCCTGAAGCGCGCGGCGCACCGAAGCCTCTTTATACAGGTCCGAGGTCCAGTTGAAGCGCACGACCAGCGTGTTGGCCGTCACCGCCTCAATCTTTTTCCAGCCCATGCCGTCAAGGATTTCGATGAATTCGCCGACCGATTCATAGTTCACGTCGATCTCTTCGGCCCCGGCCAGTGCGACCATCGCCGAAGGGTCGGTGCCAAAGTCGATGTAGTGGATTTCGTCCAAGGGGGCCGTGCCGCCCCACCAAGTGTGGTCCGCATTGCGCACCAAGGTCATCTTTTGCCCGACCGAGATTTCGCCGGGCAGATAGGGCCCGGTGCCAACCGGTGCGGTCGAAGGATCGGCCCCATCGGCAAGGCTGGAATGGACGACAGCCGCCGGATAGTCGGCCAGGTTCGGCACAATGGCGATGTCGGGGGCCGAGAGCGACAGTTTCACAGTGTTGGCATCGACCACGGTCACAGCGCCATCGCGGATCGTCTTGGTGTCGGGGTTGGTCAGGCCGGGGAAGCGCGAAGCCATGGCGTTGCCCTCGACATTGCCATCGCACCAGCGGGCAAAGTTGCGGGCCACATCCTCGGCGGTGAAATCCTCACCGTTGTTCCATTTCACGCCCTGACGGACGTTCAGAACATATTCCGTGGCGTCGTCATTCACCGTCCAGCCTTCCAGCAGGCGGCCTTCGAACGTGCCATCGGCATTGTACTGGATCAGATATTCCAGCCAGCCGCGATAGACATTGGCGATCTGCGGCCAGTCCGACAGGCGCGGATCTTTCAGCGCCTTCGTCTCCATCGCCATGCGCAGGATACCGCCCTGTTTGGCCTCTTGTGCCATCACCGGAGCCACGGCCCCCATCAAGCCATAGGCGGCGGTGGCGCTGACGCCCATTGCCGTGGCGCGGGTTAGAAATTCCCGGCGGCTCAGATGGCCGGCTTGCAGTTCTTGGGCATATAGGCGGGCGGCGGGGTGAATCCGGCCTTCGCGTGAGAAAATCTTGGTCATTGTCGTCTCCCTGACGTGGCATGCTTGGTGCGTGCGGTCGCCCGTTGTCCGGGACTGTGACGCAATTTTTGTGACAGCCGCCAAGGCCAAGCAGCGGCCCTGAGCTTATGCCCATTCGGCATGGTTTTTGCCCAAGCGTCAACGTCGCGTTTCGACGGTTTGGAACAAAATTGCGACATCGGCCTCGATTTACGGGCCGATGCCTGCACGCTTTGCGGTGGTCAGCCCGCCCGGCGGAACCCGGTGGGTGAGGCGCCTGTCACATGTTGGAAGGCCCGCGTGAAATAGGCGGCTGAGGTAAAGCCCAGTTCCTGCGCGATGCGGGAAACCGGCACGCGGGTTTCGGACAAAAGCTTGCGCGCCTCAAAAATCCGGCGGTCTTGCAGGATGGCATGGGCCGATTTGCCGCAGGCCTGATTGCAGCAGCGCGTCAGATGCGTGGCCGTCACACCCAAGGCTTCGGCAAAGTCGGCCACGCCCATTCCGGAACGGAACTCGCGTTCCAACAGCGCCGTATAGCGGGCGACAAGGCGTTTTGAGGCGTCGGTTTTCGCCGGAGCCTCGGGCGGTTGTTTGGCGATCTGGCGCTCCAGCCAGACGCCCAGCAGGCCAAGATGATGGCGCGCGGCGCGGTCATGGCCGGGGGCGGAACTGTCCAATTCGCGCTGAATGGTGTCCAGCATGACGTTCAGTTCCTGCTGGGGAAAGGTTTCCCGGATGCGCAGGTGGTGCGCCTGATGGGGCAGGGTCACATCGGTATCACGCCCGAAATAGACGGCGGTACCAAAGACGGAAGGCCCGGCCTCAAAACCGTGCATGACGCCGGGCGGGATGAAGATCGCGTTGTTGGCCGTATAGCCGCGCGTGTTGCCCGCAATGGTGATGCGGCCCTGACCCTTGGTGAACCAAAGGAGAAGCGGTTCATTCACCGCGCGCATCGCTTCGGTCCGCCAGCGTCCGCCAGCGGCCATCCTTGGAATAGCCACCAGCCGCAGCCGTGAGGGGGCTACTGGTTCGATCATGGCCATCGTCTCTGCTCCGTACCTGTTCGTTTTAGACCGGCACGCCTGATTATTATTTTGTGGGAAGGGTGCCGGGCATCCGATTGGAAGACAAGCACTATCTGGAATATGGGGTCGTGGACCGGCGCAGATTGGCCACAGGGTCAGGTTAGGTGCAGCCGCTCCCAAGCCTTCATCCGGCTGCGAAACCATGTGCGCTGACGCTTGGCATATTGTCGGCTGGCGGCTTGGGCACAAGATGTGGCTTCTTCCAGCGTCATTTCGCCGCGCAGATGGGCGACCAGTTCCGGCGCGCCGATGGCCTGGGCCCAGGGGGCTGCGGCTTCCCAAAAGGGCAGATTGGCGCGGGCTTCGTCCAAGGCCCCACCCTGAAGCATCGCCAGAAAGCGCGAATCGATTCGCGCGGCCAGCCAATCGCGGTCGGATGTCAGCACCACGGCGCGGGCGGTCGCGGAAAGGGGCAGGACGGGGGGGGGTGTTTCGTCCTGCCAAGACGACAGGGGCCGCCCGGTTGCGCGCCAAACCTCCCACGCCCGTTTGATACGCGCGGGGTTCTGCTGGTCAATCCGGCTGGCTGTTTCGGCGTCCAGTGCTGTCAACATGGTGGCGGCATCCAAGGTGTCAGCCTCGGCGCGGACCTCGGGCGGGATGGGGGGGATATCGGCCAGACCTTCGGTCAGGGCCGACAGATATAGCCCGGTGCCGCCGACGATGATCAGCCTTTCGCCGCTGGCCAGCAGGTCGGTCACCTGCCGCAGCCAATGGCCGACGGAATAGGGCTGACCGCGCGCCACATGGCCGTAAAGGGCGTGGGGATGGGAAGCCATCTCTGCATCCGTCGGCCGGGCCGACAAGATCTGCCAGCAATCATAGACCTGCAAGGCATCGGCATTGACGATGATCCCGCCATCCCGCGCCATATCCATCGCCAGCGCCGATTTGCCGCTGGCGGTTGGCCCGGCGATCAGGACATGATCTTGACGCATCACTGGGTTCCCGGTTGATCCTGCCCCGGTTTTCCGACATTTTGCGCCAAGCCGCCAGAGCGCCAAAAAGGAAATCCCCATGAGCCAAGCCCCCGCCACAACCTACAGCCGTGTCATGCTGAAAATCTCGGGCGAGGCGCTGATGGGCGACCAAGGCTATGGCCTGCATCCGCCGACCGTTCAGCGCATCGCGCAAGAGGTAAAGTCAGTGCGCGATCTGGGCGTGGAAATCTGCATGGTGATTGGCGGGGGGAACATCTTTCGCGGGTTGGCGGGGTCTGCCCAGGGGATGGAACGGACGACGGCAGACTATATGGGGATGCTGGCGACGGTGATGAACGCCTTGGCTATGCAATCGGCGCTGGAACAGATCGGGGTCTTTACTCGGGTGATTTCGGCGATCCCGATGGATCAGGT
Organism: Neogemmobacter tilapiae; assembly: GCF_014652215.1. Classification (GTDB taxonomy): domain Bacteria; phylum Pseudomonadota; class Alphaproteobacteria; order Rhodobacterales; family Rhodobacteraceae; genus Neogemmobacter; species Neogemmobacter tilapiae. The sequence goes on from NZ_BMYJ01000006.1 coordinate 174,629, forward strand.
CTGCGAACCCTATATCCGCCGCCGGGCTGTGCGACATCTGGAGAAAAAGCGGGTTTGCATCTTTGCGGCAGGGACGGGAAACCCCTATTTCACCACCGATACGGCAGCAACGCTGCGGGCCAATGAAATGACCTGTCAGGCGATCTTTAAAGGGACCAAGGTGGATGGGGTCTATGACAAGGATCCCAAGAAACACGCCGATGCGAAACGCTATGATCTGGTGAGCTATGACGAGGTTCTGCAAAGGAACCTGGGCGTGATGGATGCCAGCGCGATTGCCTTGGCACGGGACAATTCGCTGCCGATTATTGTGTTCAGCTTGGATGAACCCGGCGGCTTCCGGGGCATTCTGGCGGGGCAGGGGACTTATACACGGGTTCACGGATGAAAATCGGCTTTGCTCTGATTCCACTACTGGTTTTGACAACCAGTCCCGTTGCTGCTGACCAGGCCGAATTGTTGGAGTTTATGGGAGGGCAAGGTTGCACGTTTGGCGCAGACAGCCGTGCTGCGGCGGTGGAAGCGGGGTTCGCGGAAGCGGACATCGACGCCTTGACAACCACGGCTTTGCTGGATGGCGCTGCAAATCAAGAGGGTGCCTACGTTGTTCTTTCGGAAGAACTTTGCACCATCCGCCTGCCAGACATTCCAAGTCGCTACAAGACGACCTCGCCCGAGATAGTGGCTATAACCTCTGCCGTTGATGCTTTTGTAGCTGACGGCGATCACGGGTGCTTTCTGCTTGAGCCAATTGAAGCATTCGACAAATTCAAGGGCGGTGCTAAAGGTGCGGGTTATCTCGATTATTTGCGTTTCGTGGCCTCGGCCATGGTCGCCGGTGACCTTACGGCATATGGGACAGACCCGCTTCATATTTTCCCGGGTTTTCAGGTGGTTACAGGCAACTGTGCGCAAATCCCACATATTCAAGATATCCAGCGCAGCCATCAAACGCTTGCTTTCGTCTTTGGCCCGATGATCCGCAAAGTCGGCGCCGAACGAGAATGCGGTGATGATGATCGTTATGTGCTGAATGATGCGCACAGCGCGGAGCTTTTGCGAAGGCAAAAAGTCGCACAACTGGGCTTTGTGCCAGCCAATGAATGGATGTGGGCTGAGGTTACATTCATTGCCATAGGTGCGGGGTGGTACGAAAACATGACAGCAACGGAGATGGGCACACCACGACCGCCTTTGTGTCATTATCGGCGGAACACGTAGCTTGTGGCGCAAGGACCCGCTTCCATAGCCAACGGCTCACTTCGTCTACAATAGAAGAAGCGCCTCAGATTCTTCTGCGTCTTGGGAGAGGGGTAATACAAAGGTTCATGCGAAGGTGCCTTAAGGCCACGTTTGCGGAAATCGCCGGGCCTGCTATAGAGGCGCGAACGGGTCCTCGGGCCCCAAACGGACAACAGCAAAAGGGGCGGCATAATCATGGCCCATGAAGACATCGAAATTGACACCGACGCGCTGCAACGGCGGATGGACGGGGCGATGAATGCGTTGAAGGTGGAGTTCAGCAGCCTGCGCACGGGGCGCGCGTCGGCCTCGTTGCTGGATGCCATACAGGTGGACGCCTATGGCCAGATGACGCCGGTCAACCAGCTGGGAACGGTGAATGTGCCCGAGCCGCGGATGGTCGTGATCAATGTCTGGGACAAGGGCATGATCGGCAAGGTTGAAAAGGCGATCCGCGAAAGCGGCATCGGGATCAACCCGGTGACCGATGGGCCGCTGATCCGCCTGCCGATCCCTGAATTGAACGAAGAACGCCGTCGCGAACTTTCCAAGGTGGCGGCACAATATGCCGAAAGCGCCAAGGTCGCGATCCGCAACGTCCGCCGCGATGGGATGGATCAGATTAAAAAGGCCAAGGGCATGGGCGAGGACGATCAGAAGATGTGGTCGGAAGAGGTGCAGGAACTGACCGACAAGGCGATTGCGGCGGTCGACAAGGCTTTGGAATCGAAACAGGCCGAAATCATGCAGGTCTAGAACCTGAAATCGGCGGCCCTCGGCCCAAGGTCGGGGGCGCAAGATTTTCTGCGGTTATTTTGCGAATTCATGCGATAGACGAAAGGCCCGGATTGGTCGGGCAACAATGAGGCGGGCTTTCTTGGGCAGGCAGGATCAGACAGGCGACAGGCCAGAGCGCAGTGTTGACCATGTGGCCATCATCATGGATGGCAATGGGCGCTGGGCGGTCAACAAGGGCTGGCCGCGTCTGGTGGGGCATCGCAAAGGGGCGGAACGGGTCAAGGAAATCGTGCGCTGCGCACCGGATCTGGGGATCCGCTGGCTGACGATCTATGCGTTTTCGACGGAAAACTGGAAGCGTTCGACCGAAGAAGTGCTGGGCCTGATGTCGATCTTTGCCCGCTACATTGAGCGTGAGGCGGACCGGCTGGCAGCCGAAGGGGTGCGGATGCGCTTTATCGGCGACCGTTCGCGGCTGGACCCGAAGTTGCAGCGGCTGATGGCGGGGATTGAACAGCGCACTTCGGGGTTGAGCCGTCTGAACCTGACGGTGGCGATCAACTATGGCGGGCGGGATGAATTGGCGCGGGCCGCCAAACGGCTGGCGCAGGATGTGGCGGCGGGTCTGATTGCGGCTGATCAGGTGGATCAGGCGGCGCTGGAAGCGCGGCTGGACACGGCGGGTCTGCCGGATCCGGATCTCGTCATAAGGACCAGCGGCGAGACGCGGACCTCGAACTTTCTGCCTTGGCAATCGGCCTATGCCGAATATGAATTCACGCCGATCCTTTGGCCCGATTTCACCCGCGATGAGCTGGCGCGGATTGTGGGGCAGTTCGGCGGACGCGAAAGACGGTTTGGCGGGGTGATGGGGGCATGACCGAACAAGTGGCGAAGGGGCGCTGGTCCGATCTGGGGCGGCGGCTGGTTTCGGCTGTGGTGCTGGTGGCTATTGCTGCCGTGGACATCTGGACGGGTGGGCTATGGTTCATCTTGATGGTGGCTGGGCTGGTTGGGTTGATGGCTTGGGAGCTGGATCGGATGACGGCGCCTGACGGCGAATTGGTGCAGGCGCCGGGGCTGGCGCTGATGGCTGCCATTTGCTTGTTCGGGGCTGTTGGTTTTTCTGCGCCGATTGACGTGGCCCTGATCGGCGTGATCGCTGTGGGCTTTCTGGGAACTGACCGTCGGCAGCGGGTGCCTGCCACGCTGGCGATTCTGGCGATCATGCTGGCCGCGATGCAGCTTTGTCTGTTGCAGCATAAGCAGGGGACGCCTGCCCTGCTGTGGCTGATCGGGGTGGTCATCGCCTCGGATGTCTTGGGCTATTTTGCCGGGCGTTTGTTGGGCGGGCCGAAGTTCTGGCCGGCGATAAGCCCAAAGAAAACCTGGTCGGGCACTGTTGCTGGCTGGATTGGGGCCGGGCTGGTGGGTCTTGGTTTTGTGACTTGGGGCGGGGCACCTTGGGGGCTGGTCTGGGTTTCGGCGTTGCTGGCTTTGGCTGGTCAAATGGGGGATATCGGCGAAAGCTGGCTAAAGCGGCAGGCGGGCGTGAAGGACAGTTCCAATTTGATCCCCGGCCACGGCGGGGTGATGGATCGGTTTGATGCGCTGACCGGGGCGGCCTTGGCGCTGTTTTTGCTGCTGCATTTCTTTCCGGCCTTGCCGCTGCCCTTGGCCGAGCCGGACTTGGATCAGGGTCTGATCCGCTTTGAAATCCCGCTGGAAGACAGCGTTCCGTCCGAACCCGAGTTGTTCGGCCCGCGTATTCAGCCCTGATCCGATGCGGCGGGTATCGGTTTTCGGCGCGACGGGTTCGATCGGGGAAAGCACCTTTGATTTGCTGCTGCGCGGCGGGGGGCATCTGGCCTATCAAACGGTGGCTCTGACCGGGGGGCGGAATGTGACGCGCTTGGCCGAAATGGCGCGGGCCCTGCGGGCCGAGGTGGCCGTGACGGCGCATGAAGACTGTCTGACCGACCTGCGGCGGTTGCTGGAAGGCAGCGGTGTGCAGGTGGCCGCCGGCGAGGCGGCGTTGCGCGAGGCGGCAGAGCGGCCCGCCGATTGGGTCATGTCGGCGATTGTGGGGGCGGCGGGGCTGGCCCCCGGCATGATCGCGCTGGAACAGGGGGCGACGCTGGCGCTGGCCAACAAGGAAAGCCTTGTGACGGCGGGCGAGTTGCTGATGCAAACCGCCGCGCGGCACGGGGCGCGGGTTCTGCCCGTGGACAGCGAACATTCGGCCATCTTTCAGGCGCTGGTGGGCGAAGATATTGCGACCGTAGAACGCATCATCCTGACCGCCTCGGGCGGGGCGCTGCGCGACTGGCCTTTGGAAAGGCTGGCCACGGCCAGCGTGGCCGAGGCTTTGGCCCATCCGAACTGGTCGATGGGGCCACGGATCACCATCGACAGCGCGTCGATGTTCAACAAGGCGCTGGAGGTGATCGAAACGCGAGAGTATTTTGGCGTCGCACCGGAACAGATCGAGGTGATCATTCACCCCGAAAGCCTGATCCATTCGATGGTGGGGTATAGCGATGGGGCCATTATGGCGCATCTGGGGGCGCATGACATGCGCCATGCCATTGGCTATGCGCTGAACTGGCCGGAGCGGCAGGAATTGCCGGTGGCCCGGTTGAATTTCGCCGAAATCGCACGGTTGAGTTTTCGTGCGCCCGAAGACGCGCGTTACCCGGCGCTGCGGTTGGCGCGCGAGGTGATGGCGGTGCGCGGCAAGGCCGGAACGGTGTTCAATGCGGCAAAAGAGGTGGCGCTGGATCATTTCATCGCTGGTTCCTGCGGCTTCCTTGAAATGGCCGGAATTGTCGAGGACACGCTGTCGTGCATGGCCGGTCAGTTGACACTGAGCGCAGCCCCTGTTTCCTTGGCCGAGGTTCTGGAAACCGACGCTTTGGCGCGGGTCCGGGCGGCAGAAATGGCGGATAAGTTGCAAAGGGAAAAACGGACGTGAACCTGTTCGAAAGCCTGCCCGATTTCGGTGGCGGAATTCCCTTTACCGTCGTGGCCTTTGTGATCGCCTTGTCGATCATCGTCTTTGTGCATGAATATGGCCACTATATCATTGGTCGCTGGTCGGGCATCCATGCCGAAACCTTTTCCATCGGCTTTGGACCGGTGCTGTTTTCGCGGGTCGATAAGCGCGGCACGAAATGGCAGGTCGCGGCGATTCCGCTGGGCGGCTATGTCAAGTTTCTGGGCGATGCGAATGCCGCCTCGTTGAAGGATGGCGAGGCGATGGAGGGGCTGTCGCAGGTCGAACGCCGCCATACGATGCACGGCGCACCGCTTTGGGCGCGGGCGGCGACGGTGGCGGCCGGGCCGGGGTTCAACTTTATCTTTGCGCTGCTGGTCTTTGCGGGCATGAGCCTGTGGTTTGGTGTGGCGACCGAACGCGCGGTGGTGGGTGAGTTGAAACCTATTCCCGGTGTCGATCTGGTGCTGAAGCCGGGCGATGTGATCCTATCGATCAACGGCCAGCCGACGCCGGATCTGGAGGCGTTGGCCAAAGTGCAGGAAGGTTTGCGGCAAGAGCCCTCGCTGAGCTTGGAAATTGAACGGACGGGGCAAAAGCAGGTCGTGGAAACGCCGAACCTCACCTTGCCTTATGTGGAGTTTGTGAACCCACAGAGCGCGGCGAGCGAAGCTGGGATCGAATCTGGTGATCGGGTGATTGCGATCGACGGAAAGCCGATTTTTGCATTTGCTGACATTCGAGCGAATGTGGACGCATCCGGTGGAAAGCCTTTGGAACTGACCATCTTGCGCAGCGATCAGAGGCTTAATTTGATCATGTCTCCGAAATGGACAGATACACAGGGGGAAGATGGTAACTTTGAGCGCCGCCTGCTTCTGGGCCTGTCCGGTGGGCTGTTCTTTACCCCTGAACTGCGTTCGGCGGGCCCAATCGAGGCGATCACCTTGGGGGGACAGCAAGTCTGGACCACGCTGACCGGCAGCCTTTCGGGCCTGTGGCATATCGTCACGGGTTCCATCGGCACCTGTTCGATGAAGGGGATGCTGGGCATCGCCCAGACCTCGGGCGCTGCGGCCTCGCATGGATTGGACACGTTCATCAATTTCCTGGCGCTGTTGTCGACGGCTGTCGGCCTGCTGAACCTGATGCCTTTGCGCATTCTGGACGGGGGCCATCTGGCGGCCTTTGCCTATGAAGCGGTGGCGCGGCGTCCGCACCCGCAGGTGGTGGAAAACGTGCTGATCTATGTCAGCCTTTGCCTGATCCTGACGCTTTTCCTTGTCGCCAATTTCAACGATCTGCGCGCGATGAGCTGGGTTGCCAATGGCCTGCAAGCCCTTGGCGTGCCAGTCCAACAATGCTGATCCTCGCCCATCGGTTAAAAGCCTGTGGATGGGGCCTGAAAAGCTGATCAGGCCTTTTGACAAGCCATGGTATAACGGCTAGTCAGAACCACCAATTCAAGAATCCGGGGCGGCCGACCATGCATCTGAAAAATCTGGAAAAACCGGCGCTTCGGGGTTTCGGCGGAACATTGCTTCGGGCCTCGGCTATCGCGATTTCTGCCGCTTGTGCAACCACTTCCACGGGGTTCTTCACACCAGCCTTTGCCCAGACCTACAGCTTTTCCGGCGTCTCGGTTGAAGGCAATGAGCGCGTCGATGTCGAAACGATTCTGCGCTATGCCGGAATCGGGGCGGGCGTTGGCATCTCGTCCGGCGCGCTGAACGATGCCTATCAGCGGATCGCAGGTTCCGGCCTGTTTGAAACCGTGGAACTGGTGCCGTCGGGCAATACGCTGATCATCCGGGTGCAGGAATACCCGATGGTCAACGTTATCAATTTCGAAGGCAACAAGCGTCTGGATGATGAAAAGCTGGCCGAACTGGTCGGCTCGGCCTCGCGCCGTGTTTTTTCGCCCTCGCAGGCGGAATCGGACGCTGCGGCCATCACCGAAGCCTATCGCAATGCCGGTCGTATGGCCGCGACGGTCGAACCCAAGATCATCCGCCGTTCCGACAACCGCGTCGATCTGGTGTTCGAAGTGACCGAAGGCGAAGTGGCGGAAATCGAACGCCTGTCCTTTACCGGCAACCGCGCCTTCAGCGACCGCCGTCTGCGGCAGGTGCTGGAAACCAAACAGGCTGGCCTGCTGCGCCGTCTGATCAAGTCCGACACCTTCATTCCCGAACGGCTGGATCTGGACAAGCAATTGCTGTCCGACTTCTACATGTCGCGCGGCTATATTGACGTGCAAGTTACCGATGCGTCGGGTGAGGTGACGCGCGAGCGCGACGGGACTTTCGTGAACTTCACGGTGAAGGAAGGCCAGCAATATAAGCTGGGCAATGTCTCGGCCGTGTCCGAGGTGGAAGGCGTCGATGCAGCCGAATTCCAAGCAGCACTGCGGGCGCGTCCGGGCGTCATTTTCTCGCCCGCGATCATCGAAAACAACGTCGCGCGGCTGGAATCGCTGGCGCTGCAAAAGGGCCTGACCTTTGTGGCGGTGGAACCGCGCATCACGCGGGATGCCCAGGGGCGGGTGGTCGATGTGCAATTCACGCTGGTGCGGGGCCAAAAGGTTTTCGTCGAACGCATCGACATCGAAGGCAACACGACGACGCTGGACCAGGTGGTGCGCCGCCAGTTCCGCACGGTCGAAGGCGACCCGCTCAACCCGCGCGAATTGCGCCAGTCGGCGGAACGCATCCGCGCGCTGGGCTATTTTGCCGATGCGCAGGTTGAATCTGAGCCTGGCAGTTCACCGGATCAGGTGGTGGTGAACGTGGACGTGGAAGAGCAGCCGACAGGTTCGCTGTCCTTCGGTGTCAGCTATGGCGCTTCGCAAGGCGCGGCCATCACGGTGGGCTTTCAGGAAAGCAACTTTCTGGGTCGCGGCCAGTATCTGGGGATCAGCGTTTCGTCAGGATCAGACAGCATCAACTCGGGCATCAATTTTGTTGAACCTGCCTTCCTTGGTCGTGATCTGAAATTTAAGTTCAGCGCAAACTACAACACCTCGGACTATGACAACGCTTTTTACGCGACCCGGCGGATTGGGATTACTCCGGCGCTTGATTTCCCCATCAGCCAAAATGGCCGTTTGGAACTGCGCGCGGGGCTGAGCCAGGCCAAGATTTATGACGTTGACCGTGGCACCGCCGATGATCTGGCGACACCCGAGGATGAGACCTCGAACGGTTCGTCGCGCATTTTGCGGGCTGAGGAACGGACAGGCGCGCCAACGCTGTTCTCGCTGGGGGCGACCTATTCCTACGACACGCGGATCACCGGGCTGAACCCGAATGGCGGCGTGGTGCTGCGCTTTGGCACTGATATCGTCGGGGCCGGCGATTTCCAGTATCTCAAGACCGAGGCCTCGGCGCTTGCGGAAACCAAGATCTGGAACGAGGAAGTCACCGTTCGAGCCATTTTCGAGGGCGGGGCTGTCAACATGCTGAATGGCAACAGCCGAGTGACCGAGCGCTTCTTTGGCAACGGCAAGATCCGCGGCTTTGATCCGAACGGCATCGGGCCGCGCGATCTGGGGGCCGACAACGAAGACGCCTTGGGTGGCAACCTTTACGCCGTGGCGCGTTTTGAGGCCGATTTCCCGCTGGGCCTGCCCGAAGAATACGGTCTGGGTGGTGGCGTCTTCTTTGACGTGGGATCGGTCTGGTCGCTGGACAATGTGAACGGCACTGGTGGTGCGGTTGATGACGGGATGAACCTGCGCTCGGCGATTGGCTTCTCGTTGCTTTGGGACACGCCGATTGGCCCGTTGCGGATGAATTTTTCCAAGGCGCTGGTGAAGGAAGACTATGACAAAGAACGCAGCTTTGACCTGACCGTGCAGACCCAGTTCTGATTATGCGGACGGCGATCATGGCGCTGTTTTTGGCCCTTGCCCCAGTGGCAGGGGCCTTTGCACAGGCGACTTCTGGGGCGGTCCTGACGGTGGATATGGACCGGTTGCTGCGGGAAACGGCGATCGGCAAAGCGGCCGCTCTGCGCCTGGAAAATGAGACAAAAGCCCTGCAAACCGAAAACCGGCGGATCGACGCCGAATTGGAGGCCGAGGAAAAGGCCCTGACAGCGCGGCGGAGCAGTCTGCCAGCGGAGGACTTTCGGACGCTGGCCGAGGCTTTCGACGCCAAGGTCGAAAAGCTGCGCGGTGAACAGGATGCCAAGGGGCGCAGCCTGACCGAGGCACGCGAAGTGGAACGACAAAAGATCTTGGAGGCTGCGGTGCCTGTTTTGGCGGATTTGTTGGCGCAAAAGGGTGGCGATGTCATTCTGGACAAGAATACGGTGATCTTGTCCTTTGATCGGAATGACGTGACGGATGCAGCCATTTTGGCCATTGATGCCGCTTTGGGCGACGGCAGCGGTGCGCCCTCGCCGTAACAGGCTGTGAGGGCGGGGCGCTTGCCCGGCCCGGCCCAAGTTGCTAGTCAGTCGGAACGTCGCGCATCAGCGACCGGCCAAGGGGACATCCATGCAAGACGACAAGCAACCGGCGAAATGGGCGGACACGTCCGAGGCCGACATCAACCTGATCAAGCGGGCCATTCCCCATCGTTATCCCTTCCTGCTTGTCGACAAGGTGCGTGACATCGTCCTGAACGATGGCTGCGTGGGCATCAAGAACGTGACGGTGAACGAGCCGCAGTTCCAAGGCCATTTCCCGGCGGTTCCGGTCTTTCCCGGCGTGCAGATCGTCGAAGCTTTGGCCCAGACCTCTGGCGTGCTGGTGGCCCTGTCGATGGATTTGGTGGACAAGAACCCGCTGGTCTATTTCATGACGGTCGACAACTGCAAATTCCGCCGCAAGGTGGGGCCGGGTGACGTGCTGGAACTGAAAGTGACAGTGAAGCGCGGCGGTGGCCGGGTTTGGAAGTTTTCTGGTGTGGCGACGGTGGATGGGGAGCTGGCCTGCGAATGCGATTTCGCGGCGATGATCGACATGTCGCAGGCGCATTGATGGCCGATATTCATCCCAGCGCCCTTGTCGATCCGGGGGCGAAGATCGGCGAAGGCTGCCAGATCGGACCGTTTTCGGTGATCGGGCCGGATGTGACGCTGGCCCCCGGCGTTGTGGTGAAAAGCCATGCCGTCGTGACCGGCTGGACCGATGTGGGCGAAGGGACGGTGATCTTTCCTTTCGCCTGTGTGGGCGAGGTTCCCCAAGACCTCAAGTTCAAGGGTGAAAAGACCCGGCTGATCGTCGGTGCCCGCTGCAAGATCCGCGAAGGGGCGACGCTGAACGCCGGCACCGAAGGCGGGGGCGGGGTGACGCGGGTAGGGGATGACTGCCTGCTGATGACGGGTTCGCATGTGGGGCATGATGCGACGCTGGGCAACCGAGTGATTCTGGCCAATCAGGTGGCGGTGGCGGGCCATTGCTGGCTGGGGGATGATGTGATTGTCGGTGGGCTTTCGGGCATTCACCAATGGGTGCGGGTTGGGCATGGGGCGATCATCGGGGCGGTCACAATGGTGACGAATGACGTGATCCCCTATGGTCTGGTGCAGGGGCCGCGCGGCGAACTGGATGGGCTGAACCTTGTCGGCCTGAAACGGCGCGGGGTCGAACGGTCGGAAATCACGGCGCTGCGGGCGGGTTATCAGATGCTGGCGCAGGGCGAGGGGACCTTCCTTGATCGGGCGCGGCGGCTGGGTGACGAAACCGACAGTGCGCATGTGCGGGAAGTGATCGACTTTGTCCTTTCCGCCAGCGACCGCAGCTTTCTGACCCCGAAATGAGCGGGCGTTTGGCGATCATTGCCGGGCGGGGGGCGTTGCCTCAGGCGGTTCTGGCGGCCTTGGAGGCCCAGCCCTTGGTGGCCGCAATGGAGGGTTTTGCGCCAGCAGGCCTGACGCCGGACATGACCTTCCGGGTGGAGCGTCTGGTGCCCTTTTTCCGGGCGCTGCATGATGCGGAGGTGGATCGGGTGCTGTTTGCGGGGGCGGTCACGCGGCCGCGTCTGGACCCGGCCTTGTTCGACCCCGATACGGCGACTTTGGTGCCACGTCTGATGGCGGCGATGCAGGCGGGGGATGATGCCACTTTGCGGGCCGTGATCGGCCTGTTCGAAGAGGCGGATTTGCCGGTGGTGGGGTTGGAGGATGTCGCCCCTGATCTGTTGCCCAAGGCCGGGGTTCTGGCGGGCGAACCGGGCGAACGCGACTCCGCCGATGCGGATCGGGCGGCGGTGATCGTGGCGGCGCTGGGTTCGGTCGATGTGGGGCAGGGGGCCGTGGTGCAGCAGGGGCTGTGTCTGGCCGTCGAAACCCTGACCGGCACCGATGCGATGCTGGCGGGCGTGGCCGCCATTCCGGCGGCTTTGCGTCCGATGGGCACCAAAGGCCTGTTCTTCAAGGCCACGAAACCGGGGCAGGATCGGCGGATCGATCTGCCGACGCTTGGACCAAACACGGTGCAAGCCGTGGCCGCCGCCGGGCTGGGCGGCGTTGTCTGGCCAGCGGGGGATGTGATCTGCCTTGACCTGCCAGCGATGCAGGCCTTGGCCGCCGAAAAGGGCCTTTTCCTGTGGGCGCGCTAAGACTGTTCCTGCTGGCGGGGGAACCCTCGGGCGACCGGCTTGGGGCGGCGCTGATGGCCGGGCTGAAACAACTGAACCCCGAAGTGACCTTCTTTGGTGTCGGCGGGCCACTGATGCAGGCGCAAGGCATGGTCAGCCTGTTCCCAATGCAGGAATTGTCGGTGATGGGCATTGCCGAGATTCTGCCCAAGTATTTTCATCTGAAGCGCCGCATCCGCCAATGCGCCGATGCCGTGCTGGACGGGGCCGCCGATGCCCTGATTACCATCGACAGCCCCGATTTCAGCCTGCGCGTGGCGGCGCTGGTCAAAAACGCCCGCGAAGGGCTGCCCACCATCCACTATGTCGCGCCCTCGGTTTGGGCTTGGCGGCCCAAGCGGGCGGCGAAAATGGCGCGGGTGATTGACCATGTGCTGGCCCTGCTGCCGTTCGAGCCGCCCTATATGCAGGCCGAAGGCATGACTTGCGATTTCGTTGGCCATCCGGTGGTCGCAGAACCCTTGGCCGAGGGCGGGGATACGGCGGCTTTTGAAGGGGAAGGGCCGCTGGTCCTTGTCCTACCCGGATCGCGCCGCAGCGAAGTGACACGCCTTGCGCCGGTCTTTGGCGCAACGCTTGCGCGGCTGAAGCAGCGGCATCCTGACCTGCGGGTCGTGCTGCCCAGCCTGCCCGTGATTGCCCCCTTGGTGCAGGAATTGACCGCCAACTGGCCCGTTTCGCCGCAGATCGTCACCGATACCGAGGCCAAACGCGGTGCCTTTGCCGTGGCCGATGTCGCGCTTGCCGCCTCGGGCACCGTGTCGCTGGAACTGGCGGCGAACGGTTGCCCGATGGTCATCGCCTATGACATGCATTGGTTCAGCCTTTGGCTGATGCGCCGTCTCGCGTTGATCGACACGGTGACTTTGGTCAATCTGGTCAGCGAAACCCGTGTTGTGCCGGAGTTTATCGGCCCCGACTGTCGGCCCGACAAGATTGCCCCGGCGCTGGATCACCTTTTGACCGACGAATCCGCCCGAATGCAGCAAGCGCAGGCGATGGAACTGACGATGGAACGTCTGGGCCGTGGCGGCGAGCCGCCGGGCCTGCGTGCCGCGCGGTCGGTCCTGAATTTCCTGAACGCGCCTTAGTCGCGCACCAGCCGCAAATAGCTGCGTTCGGCTGATGGCGGCGAAAAGACCGTCGCAGGTTCTGCAAAACCTTCGACCAAGGGCAAAGGTTCGGCCACATGCCGCCCCGCTTTGCCCCGCACCTCACCCCCGCCCGCCAGAAGGGGCGTCACCGTGCTGCTTGCGGCAAAAAACCGCCGCGCCCGACGCCCCGGTTCGCCTGACAGTGCCAGACAGCCAATGGCCAGATCCGTCTCACCCATGTCATTCCGCAACGGCAACAGCAAGGCCTGTGCCGCCAGCGCCGATCGGCCAAGGCCCCGTTCTGCCTCTAGCCGCAGCTCCAGCAGGGCGGGCCCGGTGAACACCTGTTCCACATCCGCACCCATCTGCGCCCGCCCGCGCGGATCAAACAACACCGACATGGGCATTCCCCGCGGATCGCAACCGACCAGATCGCCGATCAACGCCCCCGCAATGCGGAACCGTGCGACACTGGGCGCCACTCTTTCCACGATAAAGGCCCCAGCCAAGGCCCCCTCCATCCCGCGCGGGTTAATCTGGCTGCGAAACGGCGCGCGACCATCCTCGCGCAGCGCCTCCCAATAGCCCCGCAGCTCTTGCAGGGGGGCGGCCAGTATCGGGGCCGGGGCTGGCGCTTGGAAACGATCAGAACCTGGAAACACGATCAACATCATACACCCTCGCACCCTTGGCCAACCCGGCCCTCGATAAGCGTAAAATACACCCTTTCCGCCATTGGTGGCGCAAATTCTAAAGAAATGGTAAACGGCGCGACCGGGGGAATTTGGAACAATCAGGGCGCGAAAAGGGGGCAAGATGCAGTCGATGACCGGGTTTTCTGCAAGGCGGGGGCAATTTCAGGGCCAGTCCTGGGCTTGGGACATGCGTTCCGTTAACGGTAAAGGGCTCGACCTGCGGCTGCGCCTTCCCGACGGGATTGAGGGGTTGGAACTCGCCCTGCGCGGCGAATTGGCCAAGGCGATCAGCCGCGGCAATGTCAGCCTGAACCTGAAAGTCGCGCGTGAGGATGGGGCCGCCGCACAGGCCTATGCGGTGAACCCCGCGATGCTTTCGGCCGCGCTGGTGGCCTTGGCGCAGGTGGAAACAGCGGCCCGCAGCGCAGGCCTGACGCTGTCCCCGGCCAAGCCCAGCGACATCCTGACCCTGCGCGGCGTGCTGGACGCGGGCAGCGTGGACGAAGACACCACCCCGCTGCGCGCCGCCCTTCTGGCCGATTTCGCGGGGCTTCTGGGGGATTTCACTGCGATGCGCCGGGCGGAAGGTGCGGCCCTCAAGGCGGTAATCGCGGCACAACTGGACCAGATCGCCCAGCTGACCCAAGCTGCGACGGCAGAGGCCGAGGCCCGCAAGGACCAAGCCGCCCAAAGCCTGCGCGACACTCTGGCGCGGCTTCTGGTGCAGATCGAGGTGCCGGATGAAACAAGGTTGGCGCAGGAGCTGGCCCTTTTGGCGGTGAAAACCGATGTGACCGAGGAACTCGACCGCCTGACCGCCCACATCGCCGCCGCCCGCGCCCTGCTGGAGGACAAGGCCCCGGTGGGCCGCAAGCTGGATTTTCTGATGCAGGAATTTCTGCGCGAGGCGAATACGCTGTGTTCCAAGGCCCAGTCGCTGGCGCTGACCCGGATCGGGCTTGACCTGAAAACGGTGTTGGATCAGATGCGCGAACAGGTTCAAAACGTGGAATGACCATGCGACGCGGGCTTTTGTTAATCCTTTCCTCTCCGTCCGGCGCGGGAAAATCCACGCTGGCGCGCAAGCTGATGGAATGGGACACGACTTTGCGCTTTTCGGTGTCGGCCACCACCCGCCCGCCACGGCCGGGCGAGCAGGACGGGCGGGAGTATTATTTCCGGGGCCGCGAGGAGTTTCAGGCGATGGTCGCCGCGGGCGACATGCTGGAACATGCCGAGGTTTTCGGCAATTTCTACGGCAGCCCCCGCGCCCCCGTCGAACAGGCGATGCGCGAAGGGCGGGACACTTTGTTCGACATCGACTGGCAGGGCGGCCAGCAAATCCGCAATTCAGCCTTGGGGCGGGATGTCGTGTCGGTCTTTGTCCTGCCGCCCTCGATTGCGGAACTGGAACGCCGCCTGCGCGGTCGGGCGCAGGACAGTGACGATGTGATCGCCGGACGCATGGCAAAAAGCCAAAGCGAGATCAGCCATTGGGCGGAATATGATTACGTTCTGGTCAACGGCGACTTGGATCAGGCCTTTGCCGAACTGGTCACAATCCTGCAAGCCGAACGGATGCGGCGCGACCGTCAGCCCGAACTCTCCGAATTCGTGCGCGGCCTGAACGCAGAGTTTGCAGCGCGATGATCTATGCCTTGGACAGCCAGACGCCCATCTTGGGGCAGGGTGCTTGGGTCGCGGATACGGCCCGTTTGGTGGGGCGCGTGACGCTGGGCGATCAGGCCTCGGTCTGGTTCGGGGCGGTCGTTCGGGGCGACAACGAACCCATCAGCATCGGCGCGCGGACGAACGTGCAGGACAACGCCGTTCTGCATTCGGATTGGGACTATCCCCTGACCATCGGCGATGATTGCACCATCGGCCACGGAGCCATCGTGCATGGTTGCACGATTGGCCATGGCGTGCTGGTGGGCATGGGCGCGATCATCCTGAACGGGGCCAGAATTGGCGACGGCTGCCTGATTGGCGCGGGGGCGCTGGTGACCGAAGGCAAAGAGATTCCGTCCGGTTCGCTGGTGGTGGGCAGTCCCGCCAAGGTGATCCGCGAATTGGACGCCGCGGCGCGTTCCAAGCTGCTGTTGTCGGCAGAAAACTATGCCAAGAACGCTGCCCGATTTGCCGAAGGCCTGCGCCCTGTTGACCGGTGATCTGGCGGCATGGCCTGCGGCCATAAGCCTATGCTGGCCCGCTGCGCGGGGTGATGCCTCCGGCGGGGATATTTTTAAAGAAAAGATGGATTAGCGGGGCAGGATCACGCCCAATTCGTTCAGGGCGGATTCTATGGCATTGGCGGGGGCAAGTTCGGCCTTGAGCGCGTCAAAACGCAGGCGCAGGGCCTTTTTCTCTTCGCCCTTGCAATCATTCCAAGGGCGGCCTTGTAGGCCCATCACAAGGGCATAGTAGCCAATGAAATGCGGCGCGCCGCCCGATTGCAAAAGCCGCAGATAGGCGGCATCTGCGCCCATATCGCGCAGCTCTTCGGCGGTCATGATCCCGGCCTTGGCAAAGGCCTTGTCGCTGGCCGGGCCAAGGTTCGGGATGGTGGAGACTGCGCTCAGATCGAGGCCCAGTCGCGGAAGATCTGGCCTTGCTGCTGCGTCGGGGCCGAACCGCCCTGTTGCTGCTGTTGCGAAGGGGTGCTGCCGCCTTGCTGGGCGGTGGGTTTGGCTTGTGCTTGTGCCATGACTGCGCGTCCTCAAATCGACCCTGTGCCGGGTCTTGCCGATAAAAACAGGCGGATAGGCCGGTTTTTAGGCGCATTCAAGGAAGATTCGCCGAAAACCGTCACAATTCCGCGTGAAAGCGTCAGAGGGGCAACGTTTTGGCGGGAAAGCCGATCTTGTTCAGCGCGGCCAGCAGCGCCTCAGCCGGGGCATCGCCCTGCACATCGGCAATGCGCGCCTCGCCGTCTAGGGCCAAAGCGGTGACGCCGGGCAGTTTGGTCAGCGCCTCGGTGACCGAGGCACGGCAGTGGCCGCAGGACATGTCGGGAATGGAAAGGCGGGTCATGGCAGGCTCCGGTCATGCATCTGTTGCATGTCAGGAATGTAAGGCTCTGGTCAGGGGTTGCCAAGGGTGCGACACAGGAATCTGATAGCGGTATGGACCAGATTGCCGAACAGCCCGCCACCCTGACCCTTGCCGTCGAAGGCATGACCTGCGCCTCTTGCGTCGGGCGGGTGGAGCGGGTGCTCAAGGCGCAGCCGGGCGTTCTGGCGGCGAATGTGAACCTGTCGATGCGGCAGGCGCAGGTGGTCGTGACACCGGGCGTTCAAGGGGCGGATCTGGCGCAGGTCGTGACCGAGGCGGGCTATGCCGCCCATCCTGCGGCCGTGGGCGAGATGGCAGAGGATGAGGCGGGGCCTTTGGCGCGGCAGGCGCTTTGGGCGGCTGGGCTGACGTTGCCGATCTTCGTGGTGGAAATGGGCGGGCATCTGGTGCCTGCCTTCCTCCATTACCTGCATGGTTTGCTGGGGGCGGTGCCCTTGCAATGGGGGCAGTTGATCCTTTCTGCGCTGGTGCTGCTAGGGCCGGGGCGGGGCATGCTGGTCAAGGGCTTTCGGGCCTTGGCCCGGCTGGCCCCGGAAATGAATGCGCTGGTGGCGATGGGCGCAAGTGCTGCTTGGCTCTATTCGGCGGTCGTCGTTCTGGCGCCCAATCTTATCCCCCCCGAAAGCCGCGCCATCTATTTTGAGGCTGCGGCGGTGATCGTGACGCTGGTCTTGACCGGGCGTTGGCTGGAGGCCAAGGCGCGGGGCCAAGCGGGCGCTGCGATTGCGCGGCTGGCTGGTCTTGCCCCACAGATTGCGCGGGTCGAAGGGGCCGGGGGTTGGGCCGATCTGCCCTTGGCGATGGTCACGGTGGGCACGCGGGTCATGGCGCGACCAGGGGAACGGATCGCCGTGGATGGAAGGGTCGAGGAAGGCCATTCCAGTGTGGATGAGGCGATGCTGACGGGCGAGCCTTTGCCCGTGGAAAAAGCGCCGGGTGCGGTGGTGACGGGGGGCACCGTGAACGGCGCGGGCACACTGATCTATCGAGCGGAACGGGTGGGGGCCGATACGGTTCTGGCGCGAATCGTGACGCTGGTGCAGCAGGCGCAGGGGCAGAAACTGCCGGTGCAGGCGCTGGTGGATCGGGTGACGCTCTGGTTCGTGCCTGTCGTCATGGCTTTGGCGGTATTGGCCTTTACCGGATGGCTTGTGGCAGGTGCGGGCATGGCGCAGGCCTTGGTGGCGGGCGTTTCGGTCCTGATCATCGCCTGCCCCTGCGCCATGGGCTTGGCAACGCCCGTTTCAATTCTGGTGGGCACGGGGCGCGCTGCGGAACTGGGCATCCTGTTCCGGCGGGGCGATGCCTTGCAGGCGCTGGCGGACGTTCAAAAGGTGGGTTTTGACAAAACTGGCACGCTGACCGAAGGCAAGCCCAAGGTTGTGGCCCTGCAAGCGCTGGGGATCAGCGAAGATGACCTCTTGCGGCTGGCTAGCGGGGTGGAGGCCTTGTCAGAACATCCCTTGGCGGCGGCGGTGGTGGCTGGGGCGCAGGAACGCGGCCTTGCCCCGCCCAAGGCGCAGGGTTTCACGATGCAGCCGGGGCAGGGGGCCGAGGCGCTGGTCGATGGACAGAAAATACGGGTTGGCAAGCCCTTGGGCGATTGGCCCGCGGCGATCTTGGCGCAGGCCGCCGCATGGCAGGGGGCGGGCCAGACGGTGATCTATATCGATCGGGACGCGCAGCCTGCCGGGATCATCGCCATGGCCGACCGAACGCGCCCCACCGCGCGGCGTGTGGTGCAAGCCTTGGCTGAAATGGGCGTTGGCGCAGCCGTGATCAGCGGTGACGCCGCGCCGGTGGTGCGGCGCTTGGCCGATGATCTGGGCATCGCTACAGCGATGGGCGGTGTCTTGCCCGAAGGCAAGGTTGCGGCGGTGAAAGAACTGGGCCAAGGCACCGCCTTTGTCGGCGATGGAATCAACGATGCGCCCGCCCTTGCCGCTGCGGATGTTGGCATCGCCATCGGCGGCGGCACCGATGTCGCGGTTGAGGCCGCCGAGGTTGTTTTGATGTCTGGCGACCCCCTGGCCGTCGCCACCGCCATCCGCGTCGCCCGCGCCACGATGCGCAACATCAAGCAGAACCTGTTCTGGGCCTTTGCCTACAATGCCTTGCTGATTCCCGTGGCGGCAGGGGCCTTGGTGCCCTTTGGTGGACCGCAACTTTCCCCCATGCTGGCCGCGGGCGCGATGGCGCTTTCTTCGGTCATGGTGCTGACCAACGCCCTCAGACTGCGCAATCTGCGGGCAGTCCGCTGAGTCTTTGGGCAAAAAATCGCGCAGTGAAACACTGCTCACCTCTTATCAAAGCGCTTTGAAAAAAGATAACCAATTGATTCTATGAATAACTCATTGCGTGATCTTGCCCCTGTCCTGCGCTAACATCGAAACCGGTTTGATGATGCGTGAAACTGACAGCGGGCCTTGACCTGACCGATGGGAAGCGCAGTGTAAAAGGTGACGGCAGCGCTGCCACCATGGACGGAAGCAAGACGTGAAAGATTTCAGCCTGACCCCCGATCTGCTGCAAAGCGATATCCTGCGCCACCTGACCTATACCTTGGGCAAGGACGCGGACCATGCCAGCATCTATGACTGGCGCATGGCGCTGTCCTATGCGATCCGCGACCGGATCGTGGAACCTTGGTTTGCCAGCACGCGGGCGACCTATGGGCAGGATCACAAGCGGGTCTATTACCTGTCGATGGAGTTCCTGATTGGTCGGATCCTTGAGGATGCGACCGTCAATCTGGGCCTGCGCGAACAGGCCGACAGGGCTATGGCCGCACTGGGCCAGGATTTCCGTGCGATTGTCGAGGATGAACCCGATGCGGCGCTGGGCAATGGGGGCCTAGGCCGTCTGGCGGCCTGTTTCATGGAAAGCATGGCGACGCTGGGTTGCCCCGCCTATGGCTATGGCATCCGCTATGAACATGGGCTGTTCCGCCAGCGCTTTGAAAGCGGGCGTCAGGTGGAAACACCCGAGGATTGGCTGAATCAGACCCATCCGTGGGAATTTGTTCGGCCCGAAGCGGCCTATACCGTCGGCTTCAAGGGCGAGGTCAAGGTCGAGGGCGGGCGTGAGATCTGGCATCCCGGTGAAACGGTCAAGGCGCAGGCCTTTGACACGCCGGTGGTCGGCTGGCAGGGCAAATGGGCCAATACGCTGCGGCTGTGGGGGGCTTTGCCCACGACGCAATTCGATCTGGCGCGTTTCAACCGGGGCGAATATGCGGCGGCGGCCGAGCCTGAGGCCTTGGCGCGGACGCTTTCCCGCGTGCTTTACCCGGAAGACACGACCTATCAGGGCAAGGAACTGCGGTTAAAGCAGGAATTCCTGCTGACCAGCGCCGCGCTGCAAGACATCTTGCGCCGTTATCTGGCCAGCCATGCCGACCTGCGGGCCTTGCCCAAGCATGTGGCGATCCAGATGAACGACACCCACCCGGCGCTGGCCGGGCCTGAATTGATCCGCCTTTTGGTCGATGAACACCGGATGGATTTTAAAGAGGCCCTGCCCATCGCGCAGGCTTGCCTTGGCTATACCAACCACACCCTGCTGCCCGAGGCGCTGGAACGTTGGGCGACCTTTACCTTTGGCAACGTCCTCCCGCGCCACATGCAGATCGTCGAACGCATCGACGCCTGGCACAAGGAAGAACACCATGCCCGCCCGCATTACGTCGGTATCGTGAAGCACCACGAGGTGCGGATGGGCGAACTGGCCTTCATCATGGCGCATAAGGTGAATGGCGTTTCAGCCCTGCATTCCGATCTGGTGAAAAAGAACCTGTTCCCGGAGCTAGAGGCCCTGCACCCCGGCCGGATCATCAACCAGACCAATGGCGTGACCCCGCGCCGCTGGCTGAAAATGTGCAACCCAGCGCTTTCCACCTTGATCACCGAAACGGTCGGCGAAGGCTGGGAGGCTGATCTGGACAAACTGAACGGTCTGGTGCCGCACACCGCTGATGCCGGGTTCCTTGATGCCTTTGGCGCTGCAAAGCGGGCGAACAAGGCCGCCTTGGCCACCTGGATCAAGGACCATTGTGGCGTCACAGTCAGTGCTGACGCCTTGTTTGATGTGCAGGTGAAACGCATCCACGAATACAAGCGCCAACTGCTGAATATCCTGGAAACCATCTCCCGCTGGCACGCCATCAGGCAGAACCCGAATGCGCCTTGGGTGCCGCGCGTCAAGATTTTTGGCGGCAAGTCCGCGCCGGGCTATGCGGTGGCCAAGGAAATCATCCATCTGATCAATGACGTGGGGCAGGTGATCAACAATGATCCGCTGACCCGCGATCTGCTCAAGGTGGTCTATCCGGCGAACTACAATGTCAGCATGGCCGAACGGCTGATCCCGGCGGCGGACCTGTCGGAACAGATATCGACAGCGGGGAAAGAGGCTTCGGGCACCGGCAACATGAAGTTCATGATGAACGGCGCGCCGACCATCGGCACGCTGGACGGGGCGAATGTCGAAATCCTGCAAGAGGTGGGGGCTGAAAACTTCTTCCTGTTCGGGCTGACCGCGGACCAAGTGCCGAAACGGCGTGAGGATGCGGAGCATTCGAAAAAGGCGATCATGGCGAGCCAAGCCTTGCAAGATGTCTTGCAGATGATTGCCGAAGGCCGGTTCAGCCCCGATGAACCCGAACGCTATCATGGGCTGGTGCATCGCGTCTGGCATCACGACTACTTCCTCGTGGCTGATGATTTCGATGCCTACCTCGCCGCACAGGCGCAGGTGGACCGGGCCTATGCCGACCGTCAGGGCTGGCTCAAGATGGCGGCGATGAACACGGCGCGTTCGGGGTTCTTTTCGTCGGATCGCACGATCAAAGGCTATATGGCGGATATCTGGTCGGCAAAAAGCGTGCTATAACAGTCTGATAGATAAGCTGTAACTCCTGGGGAGGGGAAATATGGCCAAGGCACCCGCGAAACCGACGCTGCCGCAACTGCACCCGGATGAGGCGCGGGCGCTGATCGAAGGGCGGCACGGCAATCCCTTTGCCGTGCTGGGCCTGCATGATCGGGGTGGGGTCTTTGTTCTGACGGCCTTTGTGCCGGGGGCCGAAAGCCTGTTGGCCATGCAGGGCAAGGCCAAGCCGGTGGAATGTGCAGCCTTGGGCGAGGGGATATTTCAGGCCATCCTGCCCAAGAAAGACGCCTATCGCCTGCGCGCGCAGGGGCATGGCGCGGAATGGGAATTTGAAGATCCCTATCGCTTTGGCCCCGTCTTGGGCGAAATGGACGAATATCTTTTGGGCGAAGGCACGCATCGCCGTCTGTGGCAGGTTCTGGGTGCGCATGTGATGACGCATGAAGGCGTGCCCGGTGTGCATTTCGCCGTCTGGGCCCCCAATGCCGACCGGGTTTCGGTGGTGGGCGATTTCAACATTTGGGACGGCCGCCGCCACGCCATGCGCAAACGCGGTGCGACGGGCGTTTGGGAGATTTTCATCCCTGGCCTGACCGAAGGCGTCAGCTATAAATACGAAATTCGTGGGCCGGGCGGGGCGATCCTGCCGCTCAAGGCCGATCCGGTGGGCTTTGGTTCGGAACATCCGCCCGCGAACGCCTCGGTCGTGCGGGTGATCCGGGGCGATTGGAACGACGGCGATTGGATGGCAGGGCGTGCGGCCAAGCATAAGATCGACGCGCCGATCAGCATCTATGAGGTGCAACTGGGCTCGTGGCGGCGGGCCGAGGGCAATCGGATGCTCTCTTATACCGAATTGGCCACCCAACTGGTCGATTACGTGGCCGATATGGGATTTACCCATATCGAATGCCTGCCGGTGTCGGAGTTTCCCTTTGATGGAAGTTGGGGCTATCAGCCCGTTGGCATGTTCGCCCCCACCATCCGCCACGGCACGCCGCAGGAATTCCGCGCGCTGATTGACGCGGCCCACCGCCGGGGCCTTGGTGTCCTCTTGGATTGGGTTCCGGGCCATTTCCCCACCGATCCTCATGGGTTGGGCCGGTTCGACGGCACGCCGCTTTATGAACATGCCGACCCACGCGAAGGATTCCATCAGGATTGGAATACCCTAATCTACAACTATGGCCGGACCGAGGTGCAGAATTACCTCGTCTCCAACGCCCTGTATTGGCTCGAGGAATACCATATCGACGGGCTGCGGGTGGATGCCGTGGCCTCCATGCTCTACCGCGACTATTCCCGCAAAGACGGCGAATGGGTGCCCAACCGCGACGGCGGACGCGAGAATTATGAGGCGATTGCCGTTCTGCGCAACATGAACGTCACCGCTTATGGGCAGGTGCCGGGTGTGATGACGGTGGCCGAGGAAAGCACCGCCTTTCCGGGCGTCTCACGCCCCGTCAATCATGGCGGGCTGGGGTTCGGGTTCAAATGGAACATGGGCTGGATGAATGACACCCTGTCCTATATGCAGCGCGACCCGATCCACCGGAAGTATCACCATCACCAAATGACCTTTGGCCTGCATTATGCTTGGTCAGAAAACTACATCCTGCCGATCAGCCATGACGAGGTGGTGCATGGCAAGGGTTCCATGCTCGCCAAGATGCCCGGCGATGGCGATCAGAAATTTGCCAACCTTCGGGCCTATTATGGGTTCATGTGGGCGCATCCGGGGAAAAAGCTGCTCTTCATGGGGCAGGAATTCGCCCAAGGCGCCGAATGGAACCACAACCAAAGCCTTGACTGGCATTTGCTGGACCATCCCCAGCACAGCGGGATGCAGGCCTTGGTCCGCGATCTGAACCGCGTCTACCGCGAAACCCCCGCGCTGCATGTGAACGACACCCGGCCCGAGGGTTTTCAATGGATCGAAAGCAATGACGCCGAGGCTAGCACCTATTCCTGGGTCCGCCATGGCGGCGGGGGCATGGTGGTCGCGGTGGTCAACATGACCCCGGTCGAACGTCAGTATCGGCTGGGTCTGCCTGCGGCGGGACATTGGCGCGAGGTGATGAACACCGATGCTGCCCTTTATGGCGGCGGCAACCGGGGCAATGCCGGTGCCATCGACAGCGAACCGACGCCTTGGCACGGTCAGGCGCAATCGGCGCTTGTCACGCTGCCGCCACTGACCGCAATCTATCTTCAACAGGGTTGAGTGCAGAGCCGGAATACCGGCCTGAAGGGAGGACGAGGAATGAAAGCAAGACCGAACACAAGGCTGTCGTCGCAGGCCATGGCCTTTGTGCTGGCCGGCGGGCGTGGCAGCCGTTTGAAGGAACTGACCGACCGGCGCGCGAAACCGGCGGTCTATTTCGGCGGCAAGACCCGGATCATCGACTTTGCCCTGTCCAACGCCCTGAACTCGGGCATCCGCAAGATGGCGATTGCCACGCAATACAAGGCGCATAGCCTGATCCGCCACATGCAGCGCGGCTGGGGCTTTTTCCGGGCCGAGCGCAACGAATATCTGGACATCCTGCCCGCCAGCCAAAGGGTGAGCGAGGAAAAATGGTATCTGGGCACAGCCGACGCCGTGGCGCAGAACATCGACATCGTTGACAGCTATGGCATCAAATATGTCGTGATCCTAGCGGGCGACCATATCTACAAGATGGATTACGAAATCATGCTGCAACAGCATGTGGCGACGGGCGCCGACGTGACCATCGGCTGCCTGACGGTGCCCCGGATGGAGGCTGTGGCCTTTGGCGTGATGCATGTCGATAAAGACATGCGGATCACGCAATTCTTGGAAAAGCCGAAGGATCCGCCCAGCATTCCGGGCGACCCGGATCACGCCTTGGCCAGCATGGGGATTTACATCTTCAACTGGGATCTGCTGCGCGACCTGCTGATCAAGGATATGGAGGATGACAATTCCTCGCATGATTTCGGCAATGACATCATCCCGTCCGTGGTCAAGAACGGCAAGGCAATGGCGCATAAATTCGCCGACAGCTGCGTGACCTCGGGGTTGGAGGATGAACCCTATTGGCGCGATGTGGGAACGATTGACGCCTTCTGGCAGGCGAACATCGACCTGACGGATTTCACGCCGAAACTGGACATCTATGACAATTCCTGGCCGATCTGGACCTATTCCGAAATCGTGCCCCCAGCCAAATTCATCCATGATGAGGCGGATCGTCGGGGGATGGCGGTATCGTCGCTGGTGTCGGGCGATGTGATCGTCTCGGGTTCGGAAATTCGCAACTCGCTGCTGTTCACCGGGGTGCGGACGCATTCCTATTCCAGCCTGGACTATGTGGTGGCCCTGCCGCGGGTGGTGGTGAACCGGAAAGCGGAATTGAAGAATGTGGTGATCGACAGCGGGGTGATCATTCCCGAGGGGCTGGTGGTGGGCCAAGACCCCGAGGAAGACGCGAAATGGTTCCGGCGGACGGAAAGCGGGATCGTGTTGATCACCCAAGAGATGCTGGATCTGCGGGGCCAGAAACTGGGCTGAGCGGCTTTTGACAAAGCCGGGGGGCAGCCGCCCCCCGGACCCCCCGAGGTATTTAGGGCAAGATGAAAGGGCAAAGGATGCCGGGCAAGGTTCTGTCGGTGGCCTCGGAATGTGTGCCTTTGGTGAAAACCGGGGGGCTGGCCGATGTGGTGGGGGCCTTGCCAGGGGCCTTGGCGCCCTTGGGTTGGGATATGCGGGTGCTGATCCCCGCCTATCGGCGACTTTTGCCGCAGGTGCGGCACTGGGACGAGGTTTTCGCCGAGGATGACCTGTTCGGTGGGCGCGGCGTCGTGCGGCGGGGCGAGGTGGAGGGTTTCACCCTTCTGGCGCTGGACGCGCCGCATCTGTTCGACCGTGAGGGCGGGCCCTATGCCGGGCCGGATGGCAAGGATTGGGGCGACAACCACATCCGCTTTGCGGCCCTGTCCTGGGTGGCCGCGCGGATCGGGCAGGCGGGGCTTTGGGATGACTGGAAGCCCGACCTTTTGCATGCGCATGACTGGCAGGCAGGCTTTGCCCCCGTCTATCGCCAACTGCTGGGCGGCGGCAATTCGGTGATCACCGTCCACAACATCGCCTTTCAGGGCTGGGCGGCGGCCGATCAGATCGGTGCGCTGCGTCTGCCGGAATGGGAGTTTCACGCTGGATCGCTGGAATATTACGGGGGCCTCTCCAGCCTCAAGGCGGGCCTTGTCTGGTCGGACCGGATCACGACGGTTTCACCGACCTATGCCGACGAACTGATGCGACCGGAGTTCGGCATGGGGCTGGAAGGGGTGATTGCGGCGCGGGCGGCGCTGGTGTCGGGCATCCTGAATGGCGTCGATACCGGCGTGTGGTCGCCCGAGGCCGAGCCTCTGCCCTTCAGCGCCAAGGCGATGAAGGGCAAGGCCGCAAACCGCGCAGCGATCTGCGCCGAATTCGGCCTGTCGGTCGATGGCCCCTTGGCGATTGTCGTCAGCCGCTTGACCGATCAAAAGGGCATCGACCTTTTGCCCGAGGTGATCCCCGAATTCATCGAGGGCGGCGGTGGCCTGATCGTGCTGGGTTCCGGCGCGCCGGAACTGGAACTGGCGATGCACGGCCTGGCCGCGCGCTATCCGGGCCGCGTCGCGGTGCGGATCGGCTATGACGAAGGCCTGTCGCACCGTTTGTTCGCCGGGGGTGATGCGGTGCTGGTGCCCAGCCGGTTTGAACCCTGCGGTCTGACGCAGATGTATGGGCTGCGCTATGGCACGATCCCCGTGGTCGCCGCCGTGGGTGGTCTGGCCGACACGGTGATCACCGCCAATCCGATGGCGCTGGCTTCGGGCACGGCGACGGGGCTGACCTTTCATCCGACCGATGCCGTGGCCTTTGGCCAGGCCCTCCGCCGCCTGCTGGCGCTTTATGCCGATGGCAAGACCTGGGCCAAGCTGCAAAAGGCCGCGATGGCCCAGCCCGTGGGATGGGAGGCCAGCGCCGCGCGCTATGCGGCCTTGTATGAGGGTCTGGCAGGCTGATGGGTTCCGGCAGTGACATTCCCGACCGGCTGGCCGGTCACGCCGTGACATCGGGTCGGCCTTGGCCGATGGGCGCGCATTTTGATGGCGAAGGCGTCAATTTCGCCGTCTTTTCCGCCCATGCCACCCAGATTGACCTTTGCCTCTTTTCCAGCGATGGCAAACGCGAACTGGCGCGCATTCCCTTTCCTGAACGCGATGGCGACATCTGGCACATGCATCTGGGGGGCTTGACGCCGGGCAGCCTTTACGGCTTTCGCGCCCATGGCCCCTACAATCCCGAACAGGGCTATCGCTTTAACAGCCACAAACTGCTGATCGACCCCTATGCCCGGTCCTTTCATGGCCGCTTGCGTTGGTCCGATGCCCTGATGGGCTACAAGATCGGCAGCCCCCGCGCTGACCTGTCCTTTGACACCCGCGATTCGGCCTTTGCCGTGCCGAAATCGGTCGTCGCCGACCCGGCCTTTCAATGGACAGACGACCGCCCGCCGCGCCGGGCTTGGTCGGATACGCTGATTTATGAAACCCATGTCAAAGGCATGACCGCCCATCATCCCGGGGTGGAGCCTGATCAAAGGGGCACGTTCCTTGGCATGGCCAGCGATGCGGTGCTGGACCATCTGGTAAAGCTGGGTGTGACGGCGGTCGAACTTTTGCCCGTCCAGGCCTTTGTCGATGACCGCTTCCTGATTGCCAAAAATCTGCGCAATTATTGGGGCTATCAGACCATCGGCTTTTTCGCCCCTGAACCCCGCTACCTGACCAAAGGTGCCCTGTGGGAGTTTCAGACCATGGTCCGCCGCCTGCATGGCGCGGGGATCGAGGTCATTTTGGATGTCGTCTACAACCACACCGGCGAGGGCGACGAATTCGGCCCGACGCTTTCCTTCCGGGGCTTGGACAATGCCAGCTATTACCGACTGGTGGGGGGCGGGCGGCATTATGCGAATGATGCGGGGACGGGCAACACGCTGAACCTCACCCATCCCGCCGTGCTGCGTCTGGTGATGGACAGCCTGCGCTATTGGGTCGAAACCTTCCATGTCGATGGTTTCCGTTTCGATCTGGCCAGTGTTTTGGGCCGCGAAATGCACGGATTTGATCCCCAAGGCGGCTTTTTCGATGCGATCCGCCAAGACCCCGTTCTGGCGGGCGTCAAGCTGATCGCCGAACCTTGGGACATCGGCCCCGGCGGTTATCAACTGGGGGCCTTCCCCCATCCCTTCGCCGAATGGAACGACCGCTACCGCGATGGCGTGCGCCGCTTTTGGAAGGGTGATCCCGGAATGATGCCCGATCTGGCGAAGCGCCTGCTCGGCTCTGCCGAACGCTTTGACCATTATGGCCGTGGGGCGCATTCCTCGGTCAATTTCATCACCTCGCATGATGGTTTCACGCTGGAGGATCTGGTCAGCTATTCCGTCAAGCGCAACTGGGACAATGGCGAAAACAACCGCGATGGGCATAACGAAAACCATTCGGATAATCTGGGCGTCGAAGGCCCGTCAAAAGACCCCGCCATCCGCGCCGCCCGCGCCCTGCGCAAGCGGAACCTCTTGACCACGCTGATGGTCTCGCAGGGCACGCCCATGCTGCTGGCAGGGGATGAGGCGGGCAATAGCCAAGGCGGCAACAACAACGCCTATGCACAGGACAATGCCGTTGGCTGGCTCGATTGGGCGGGTGATCCCGCGCAGACCGGCTTTGTTGCGCGCCTCGCTGCTTTGCGGGCCGCCCATCCGGTGCTGCGGCAAAAGCGCTTTCTGCATGGGCTGGTGCGCGACAGCGACGCGCAAAGGGATGTGCAATGGGCGCGGGCCGACGGGCAGTTGCCTGCCCCGCATGAATGGCATGATCCCGCCTTTCGCTGCCTGCAACTGACGCTGCGCATGGCCGCCGAGGGCGGCAACGGTGCCGATGCCCTGCATCTGGTCTTCAATCAGGGGCCAGCCTTGGCCCTGACCCTGCCGCCTTCCGTGCAGGGCTGGCAGATCCTGCTCGATACAACCCGGCCAGAATCCGCCCAAGCCGCCGCCTTTGTCAGCGGCACAATCATTCCGGCGCATTGCGTTTTGATCTTTGCTCCGGCACCCATGCCAGACGTTACGGGAGAGGCGTCATGACCCATCAGACCATCGCAACACAACCCATCGCGGGGCAAAAGCCGGGCACCTCGGGCCTGCGCAAGAAAACGCCCGTCTTTATGGGTGCGCATTATCTGGAAAATTTTGTCCAGTCGATTTTCGATGTGGTGGGGGCCAAGGGCAAGACCTTTGTTCTGGGCGGCGACGGGCGCTATTTCAACGACCGTGCGGCGCAGATCATCCTGAAAATGGCGGCGGCGAATGGGGCGGCGCGGGTGATCGTGGGGCAGGGGGCCATCCTGTCGACGCCGGCCGCCAGCCACCTGATCCGTCTGAACAAGACCGATGGCGGCATCATCATGTCGGCCAGCCACAACCCCGGCGGGCCCGAGGAAGATTTCGGCGTCAAATTCAACATGTCGAACGGCGGCCCCGCGCCCGAAGGCGCGACCGAGGCGATGTATCAGGCAACGACCAAAATCACCGAATACCGCATTTCCGATGCCGCCGATATTGATCTGGGCCGCATCGGGCGCGTGACCTTGGATGGCATGACCGTCGATGTTGTCGATCCCGTCAGCGACTATGCCGCACTGATGGAAACCCTGTTCGATTTCCCGGCGATCAAGGCGATGTTCGTCGGCGGTTTCCGTATGCGGATGGACAGCATGTGCGCCGTCACTGGCCCCTATGCCGTTGAAATTCTGGAAAACCGCTTGGGTGCGGCCAAGGGTTCGGTCGTCAATGCCACCCCCTTGCCCGATTTCGGCGGGATGCACCCCGACCCGAACCCCACTTGGGCGCATGACCTGATGTCGGTCATGATGGGCGAAAACGCCCCCGATTTTGGCGCTGCCAGCGACGGCGATGGCGACCGCAATATGGTCGTGGGGCGCGGCGTCTATGTCTCGCCCTCGGACAGTCTGGCCGTCTTGGCCGCAAACGCCCATCTCGCCCCCGGCTATAAGGCCGGGCTGAAGGGCATCGCCCGGTCGATGCCCACCTCTGGCGCGTCGGATCGCGTCGCGGCGGCGCTGAAAATCGGCTCTTATGAAACGCCGACGGGGTGGAAATTCTTTGGCAACTTGCTGGACGCTGGCCGCGCCACCATCTGCGGCGAAGAAAGCTTTGGCACAGGCTCGGATCACGTTCGCGAGAAAGACGGGCTTTGGGCCATCCTTCTGTGGCTGAACGTTCTGGCCGTGCGAAAGGAGAGTGTCGCCCAAATCCTGCAAAGCCATTGGTCTGCCTTTGGCCGCAACTTCTACAGCCGCCATGATTTTGAGGCGATTGCCACCGACAAGGCCGATGCCATGATGGCCGCCCTGCGCGCCCTGCTGCCCAGCCTGCCGGGGCAAAGCGTTGAGGGGATGGAGATCGGCGCTGCGGATGATTTCGCCTACACCGACCCGGTCGATGGCTCTGTCTCAAAGAACCAAGGTGTCCGCATCCTGTTCAAGGATGGCAGCCGCATCGTTCTGCGCCTGTCGGGCACCGGCACCGAAGGGGCCACGCTCCGCGTCTATCTGGAACGCTATGAAAGCGACCCCCGCCAGTTTGGTCAGGATCCGCAGGTCGCCCTTGGCCCGATCATCCGGGCCGTGCATGGTCTGGCCCGCATTGCCGAATTCACCGGGCGCACCACGCCCGATGTCATCACCTGACGCGACCATGGTCCGATTGCAGGGGCGGTTTGGGCGGTGTAAACCGTCCCTATGCCTGTGAACCTGCAATCCGCCCTGATCGTCGATGACCATCCGCTGTTCTGCGATGCGCTGGCGCTCACCCTGCGCGCCGTGGCCGGTCTGCAAAAGATCGACACCGCCGACCGCTTGGAACAAGCCCTCGAACGGCTGGATCAAGCCCTGCCCGATGTGGTGGTGCTGGATCTGAACCTGCCCGATGTGCAGGGGTTGGAAGGTCTGATCCGCATCCGTGCGCTGGGCGTGCCGGTGATCGTCGTCTCCTCCCTCACCGATGATCGGGTGGTGGGGGCGGTCTTGCAGGCCGGGGCTTCCGGCTTTGTCCCGAAACACGCCAAACGCGATGCCTTCCGCGCTGCCTTTGATGCCCTGCGCGAAGGGCGGGTTTACCTGCCCGAAGGCTTTGTTCCACAAGCCGAAGGCACCAGCGGCAACAGCCCCCGCGATCTGGCGCTGGAACGGCTGGGCCTGCTGACGCGCCAACAGGCCAAGATCCTCGAACTGATCTGCGCCGGGCTTTTGAACAAGCAAATCGCCCATGAACTCGCCATCGCCGAAACCACCGTCAAGGCGCATGTCACGGCCATCATGCGCAAACTCGGCGTGCAAAGCCGGACACAGGCGGTGCTGGTCGCGAATGAGGCCAGCTTTGCCAATCTGATGCCGGAAAACCGCTAAGGCGGTTGCCCCTTCCCACCGCTGTCGCATAGGCTGCATCCTCAAGGGGAGGATCAGCGATGGATGCCAGCGGGGGCTTTCCCGATCCACAGCTTTTGGTGCAGGTCGATGTCGCTGCCGATGATCCGGCGGCGCTTTCCGGCCTAGTGAATGGCCTTGGCCATGGCCCCTTTGCCGCCATCCTCTGCTTTGTCTCGCCCGAGGCCGATTGGGCGACCCTTTTGCCGCAACTCTCGCATGCCTTCCCCAACAACCCCGTCATCGGCTGCACAACAGCCGGGGAAATCGCGGCACAAGGCTATGCCGAAGGCCGGATTGTCGCCATCGGCCTGCCGGCACGCCATTTCGCGGCGGGCGTGCAGCTGATCGAAAACCTGCATCACATCGACCGCCAGTCGCTAATTGCCCAGACTATCCGCGGCCGTCAGGGCCTGCAAATCGCCTATCCCGACTTCCCCAATGAATTCGCCTTTCTTATGGTTGACGGCCTTTCCACGCGTGAGGACGAATTGGCCGCCGCTTTGGCAATGGGCCTTGGCCCCGTGCCCCTGTTTGGCGGTTCGGCAGGCGATGGCACCCGCTTTGGCCAGACCTTTGTCTTTCATGCCGGTCAGGCGCATCAGGATGCCGCCGTTCTTGTCCTCGTCCGCACCGCCTGCCGCACCCGCGTATTCAGCCTTGATCACCTGCGCCCCACCGAACGGCGCATGGTCGTCACCGGCGCCGACCCCGCCACCCGCCGCGTGCATCAATTGAATGCCGAACCCGCCGCCTTGGAATATGCCCGCCTTCTGGGCAAGGATCCCGCCCAGCTGACCCCTTTTACCTTTGCCGCCCATCCCTTGGTCGTCCGCATCGGCGGTGCGCATCATGTGCGCGCCATCCAGCAGGTTGCCCCCAATGGCGATCTCATCTTTTATTCCGCGATTGACGAAGGGTTGGTCCTCACCCTTGCCGAGCCCGACAATATGGTCACCCATCTGGCCCAAGGCCTATCCGATCTTTGCACCGACGGCCCGCCGGGGGCGATCCTCGCCGCCGATTGCATCCTGCGGCGGATGGAGGCGCAGGAAAAGCAGATGACCGGGGCCATATCCAATATCCTGCGCCAGCATGGCGTGCGCGGCTTTTCCACCTATGGCGAACAATTGAACGCCATGCATGTGAACCAGACCATGACTGGCGTCGCCCTTTACCCACCCGAAGGGGCCGCAGGATGATCATCACCGATGGTTTGATCAACCCTGCTGACAGTGCCGAACGGACAACGGCCAAACTTTTGACCATCATCGGCGCGCTCATGCGCCGGGTGGAGCAGGTCACCGATGATGGCGGCGTCGCCTATGCCCAGTTCCAACGTGCTGCCATGCTGGAAGATCAGGTCAGCCGCCGCACGCAGGAACTGGAACAGGCCATGTCCATGCTGAACCGGACGAACTCCCGTCTGGCCCAAGCCATGGATGAGGCGGAAGGCGCCCGCCGCAATCTGGCCAACGCGATTGAGGCCGTGGCCGAGGGTTTCGCCCTGTTCGATCCGGACGAAGTGCTGGTGATGTGCAACAGCCGTTTCGGGGCCACGCTGGCCGATCTGCGCCCAGCCTTGGTGCCGGGGCTGCGTTTTGACGATTATGTCGATCTGGTCAGCCATTCCCCATCGCTGGTTCTGCCCGAGGGCGAAACGCCGCAAGGCTGGGCGGTGCGGCGGCGGCAAAGGCATCAGGACCGGCATGTGATCTTTAATGTGCAGATGTCGGGCGACCGTTGGGTGCAGATCAGCGAACACCGCACGCCGGACGGTGGCACGGTCATCCTGCAAACCGATGTGACCGACCTGATCCGGCTGGAACGGCAGGAAAGAACACGTCTGCTTGACAGTCAGGCCGGCATGATCCGTGCCACCTTGGAACATCTGTCCCAAGGTGTCTGCATCTTTGATGGATCAGGCCGTCTGATCGGCTGGAACGCAAGGTTGGGCGAATTGTTGGGCGTTCCGGCCCATTGGCTGCGGCTGGGCTTGGAATTTGCGAACCTTCTGGCCCGCTTGCGCGAGGATGGACGCTTTGCTGTGAACCTCCCCGGCGGCACCTTGCGCGGATGGGCCGCCCAACCCCAAGGCCGCCCCGCGCTGGAGTTTGAGGTGCGGCGCGGTGAGGGGATCATCCTGTCCGGATTTGGCCAGGAAATGCCGGATGGCGGTTTCGTCTTGTCCTTCACTGACGTCAGCGCCGAACGCGCCGCCAAGGACGCCTTGGCCCGTGCCAATGAAACGCTTGAGGCGCGGGTGACAGAGCGAACGCTGGAGCTGGAGGATGCCCTTTCCCACGCCGAACGCGCCAATGCCAGCCGATCCCGCTTTGTCGCCGCCGCCAGCCATGACCTGCTGCAACCCCTGTCCGCCGCCAAGCTGTTTCTGGCCAGCGCCATGGACGGCCCCTTGGACGCGCCTGCCCGCATGGCCCTGAACAAGGCGCAGAACGCGCTGGAATCGGTCGATGGCCTGCTTGGCGCGCTGCTCGACATCTCACGGCTTGAGGCGGGGCCTTTGGCGGTGAATGTTGGCCCTGTGCGCCTGAACCGGGTGATCGACCCGCTGCGCGATGAATTTGCCGCCTTTGCTGCTGCCAAAGGCCTGCGATTCGTGCTGGGCGACAGCACCGCGGTTGTGCTTTCCGATGCCGGTTATCTGCGCCGTATCCTGCAAAACCTCATTGGCAATGCCATCCGCTACACCGATCAGGGCAGTGTCATGGTCAGCGCCCGCAGGCGCGGCGGTATGCTGCGGATCGAGGTGCGTGATACCGGCCCCGGCATCCCCGAAAGCGAACAGGACAACATCTTTAAGGAATTCCACCGCTTGCATGCCCCCGCCTCGGCTGCCGAAGGCATGGGGTTGGGCCTTGCTATCGTCGAACGCGCCTGCGCCGCCCTAGGCCACCCCTTGGAACTGCAATCGGCACCGGGGCAGGGCACTTGTTTTTCGGTGCTTCTCGCCTTGGCCGAAGGTCGTAATACCAAGGTCACATAGCCAAACCGCGCGGAAGGTTCATAGTTGCAGACAGGGAGAGGAACCCATGCAACTGAATGACGAACGGATCATCAAGGCTGATCCGGCGACCGTCTGGGCAGCCATCCTCGACCCCGCTGTGCTGCAAGCCTGCATTCCGGGCTGTGAAAGCCTGACAGGCAGTGTGGCAGAGGGGTTCGAGGCGGTCGTGTCCCAAAAGGTCGGCCCGGTCTCGGCCCGCTTCACCGGGCTTGTCACATTGTCCGACGTTTTGGCCCCGCATTCGCTGACCATCAGCGGCGAGGGCAAGGGCGGCGTGGCGGGCTTTGCAAAGGGCGGGGCCAGCGTGTCCTTTGTGCCCGAAGGCGAGGGCACAAAGCTGACCTATGCCGCCGAGGCCAAAGTGGGGGGCAAGATCGCCCAACTGGGCAGCCGGATCATCGACAGCTTTGCCCGCAAACTGGCCGACGAATTCTTCCAGCGTTTTCAAGACGCTGTAGAAGGCCCTGATGCCGAGGAAGAGGAGCCTCAGGCATCGGGTGCGGATAATGAAAATCAAGACAAGCCAAAGAAGGGTTGGTTCCGCCGACTGATTTCCTAAGGCGGCGATGACGGCCCAGGCAATTCCAAGGGAGGAATGGAATGACCAAGGTCTCGATGACAGTGAACGGCAAGGCGGTTTCGCGCGAAACCGAAGGCCGCACGCTGCTGGTGCAGTTCCTGCGCGACGGCATGGGGCTGACCGGCACCCATGTTGGCTGCGACACCTCGCAATGCGGGGCCTGCGTCGTGCATGTTGATGGTGTTCCGGTGAAATCCTGCACCGTCTTTGCCGCCGATGTGGCGGGCGGGCATGTGACCACCATCGAAGGCATGGCCAATGCCGATGGCACCATGGGTCGTTTGCAACAGGCCTTTCAGGACTGTCATGGCTTGCAATGCGGTTTCTGCACACCGGGCATGGTGATGAGCGCGGCCGCCCTGCTGGCGGTCAACCCCACGCCGACCGAAGCAGAAATCCGCGCCGGGCTGGAGGGCAACATCTGCCGCTGCACCGGTTATCACAACATCGTCCGCGCGGTGATGCAGGCCTCGGGCCAGGCATCCGCCGCCGTGGCAGCGGAATAGGGAGGGGATCATGCCAAAAGACGGTGGTATCGGCGCCAGCACCAAGCGGCGCGAGGATGTGCGGTTCCTGACAGGCAAGGGCCGCTATACCGATGACATCAACATTCGCGGTCAGGCCTATGCGCATTTCGTGCGGTCCGACATGGCGCATGGAATTCTGAACAGCATCGATACGGCGGCGGCCGAGGCGATGCCCGGTGTGATCAAGGTCTTTACCGCCGCCGATCTGGCGGGGGTCGGTGGCATTCCCACCGGCTGGCAGGTGACCGACCGGCATGGCAAGCCGATGCAGGAACCGAAACATCCGGTTCTGGCCGAAGGCAAGGTGCGGCATGTGGGTGATCCGATTGCTGTCGTGGTGGCCGAAACGCTGGATCAGGCCCGCGATGCCGCTGAAATGCTGGACATCGACATCACCGAACTGCCCGCCGTGGTCGACATGCGGGCGGCCTTGGCCGAAGGCGCGCCCAAGGTGCATGACGATCTGACCTCGAACCTTTGCTATGATTGGGGCTTTGTCGAGGAAAACAAGGCGGCGGTCGACGCGGCCTTTGCCAGCGCGGCCCATGTGGTCAGCCTTGATCTGGTCAACAACCGCCTTGTCGCCAATCCGATGGAACCCCGTGTGGCGGTCGGGGATTTTGAGGATCACTCGGGCAATTCCACGCTTTACACCACCAGCCAGAACCCTCATGTCATCCGCCTTTTGATGGGGGCCTTCGTCCTTGGCATCCCGGAATCCAAACTGCGGGTAGTGGCCCCCGATGTGGGCGGCGGTTTCGGATCGAAAATCTATCACTACGCCGAAGAGGCCTTTGTCACCTTTGCGGCCAAACAGCTGAAACGCCCGGTGAAATGGACATCCACCCGATCCGAGGCCTTCATGTCCGATGCCCACGGCCGCGACCATGTGACGAAAATCGAACTGGCGCTCGACGCTGACCACAATTTTACGGCGCTGCGCACCGACACCTATGCCAACATGGGGGCCTATCTTTCCACCTTTGCCCCATGCATTCCCACCTGGCTGCACGGCACGCTGATGGCCGGAAACTACAAAACCCCGCTGATCTATGTGAACGTCAAAGCGGTCTTTACCAACACCGTTCCGGTCGATGCCTATCGCGGGGCAGGGCGGCCCGAGGCCACGTTCCAACTGGAACGTCTGGTGGACAAGGCGGCGCGGCAACTGGGCGTCAGCCCGGTGGAATTGCGGCGCAAGAACTTTATCAAGCCCGACCAATTCCCCTATCAGACGCCCGTCGCCGTGGTCTACGACACCGGCAATTACGATGCCACGATGGACAAGCTGCTGGAATTGTCCGATCACGCAGGCTTTGCCGCCCGCCGTGCCGAAAGTGCCGCCCGCGGCAAATGGCGCGGCTTTGGCGTGGCGAGTTATATTGAGGCTTGCGGGATTGCCCCCTCAAACCTCGTGGGCCAGTTGGGCGCTCGCGCTGGGCTTTACGAAAGCGCCACGGTGCGGGTGAATGCGACGGGGTCGATCACCATCTTCACCGGCAGCCACAGCCACGGGCAGGGGCATGAGACCACCTTTGCCCAAGTCGTGTCCGAGATGATCGGGATTGACGCGGGGCAGGTGGAAATCGTCCACGGCGATACATCGAACACACCGATGGGCATGGGCACCTATGGTAGCCGTTCGCTGGCGGTTGGCGGCTCGGCTATGGTCAAGGCGCTGAACAAGGTGATCAACAAGGCGAAAAAGATCGCGGGGCATCTGCTGGAAGCGTCAGACGAGGACATCGTTCTGAAAGACGGAAAATTCACCGTCGCGGGCACCGACAAATCGGTCGATTGGTCCGGCGTGACCTTGGCCGCCTATGTGCCGCACAACTATCCCTTGGACAGCCTTGAACCGGGCCTCGAAGAAACCGCCTTCTACGACCCCTCGAACTTTACCTATCCCGCCGGGGCCTATGGTTGCGAGGTGGAGGTTGACCCCGAAACCGGCAAGGTCACGGTTCTGGCTTTCACCGCCGCCGATGATTTCGGCAATGTCGTGAACCCGATGATCGTCGAAGGCCAGGTTCATGGCGGGCTGGCCCAAGGCATCGGGCAGGCCCTCTTGGAAAACTGTGCCTATGATGCGGAAGGTCAATTGCTCAGCGCGTCCTTCATGGACTACGCCATGCCCCGCGCCGATGATCTGCCGATGTTCAAGGTCGATCATTCCTGCGTCACCCCCTGCACCCACAACCCCTTGGGCGTCAAAGGCTGTGGCGAGGCGGGGGCCATCGGATCGCCCCCGGCCTTGGTCAATGCGGTGATCGACGCCATCCACGGCGCGGGCCGAACGGATGTGACCCATATCAACATGCCCCTGACGCCCGCGCGCGTCTGGTCGGCGCTGAACTGAAGGGGGCCAAGATGCACAACTTTCAATTCGTGAAACCCACCACAGTCGCCGATGCCGTGGCGGCCTTGGAACATGACGGCGCGCAGGCCCTTTCCGGTGGCCAGACCCTGATCCCCACGATGAAGCAAAGGCTGGCCGCGCCCGAGGTGCTGGTCAGCCTGACCGGCATCGACGCGATGAAAGGTGTCTGCAAGGGCGACGGCGGCCTTCATATTGGCGCCGCCACCCCCCATGCCGTCGTGGCACGTGAGGCCGCAGCCTATTACCCCGCGCTGGCACATCTGGCGGGCCATATCGGCGATCCGGCGGTGCGTTCGCGTGGCACCATCGGCGGATCACTGGCCAACAACGACCCGTCGGCCTGCTATCCCAGTGCCGTGCTGGCCTCGGATGCTGTTGTCGTGACCAACAAGCGGCAGATTGCGGCGGATGATTATTTTCAGGGCCTGTTCTCGACCGCGTTGCAGTTGGGCGAGATCATCACCGAAATCCGCTTTCCGATCCCTGAACGCGCCGCCTATGTGAAATTCGACCAGCCGGCCAGCCGCTTTGCCCTTGTCGGGGTTTTCGTCGCCAAATTCGCGGGCGGCGTGCGGGTGGCTGTGACGGGTGCGGGCGAGGAGGGCGTTTTCCGCTGGAAAGAAGCCGAGGCCGCGCTGTCGGCGGGTTTCCACATGGCCGCCATCGAAGACCTAGCCCCGCCCAAACAACGCATGATCGGCGATCTGCACGGCACGCCGGAATACCGGGCGCAGATGGTCAAAGTCATGACCAAGCGCGCGGTCGGGGCAGCCTAGAACCGCCCTCCCTGACCCTCCCCCCTGACAGGGGGAGGGGGCAACGACCCTACAACCGCCCGATCCGCTCCACCAGCAGATCATAAAACCCATCCGCATCCAGCGACCCGATGAACAACGCATTGGGCGCACGATCCGTCACGCCCCACCAATCGGCCACCGTCATCCCCATCGTCAGTTCCGACTGCGTCTCAATCTCCACATTGATATGCCGCCCCTTGAACAGGTCCGGCCGCAGCAGATAGGCGATCACGCAGGGGTCATGCAAAGGCGCGCCTTCGCTGCCATATTTCTGCATATCAAACCGTTCAAAGAAATCGGTCCATTCCGCCACCATCCGCCCCGGCTCTGTCCCCATGCCCCGGAACGCCTCGATCCGCGCCCTTGTCGTCAGTGCCTTATGCGTCACGTCCAAGGGCATCACCACCAAGGGCGCGCCCGATTTGAACACGATATCCGCCGCCTGCGGATCGACATAGATGTTGAACTCGGCCGCGGGCGTCACATTGCCCACCTCGAAATAGGCCCCACCCATCAGCACAATCTGCCGCACCCGTGCCACCACATCCGGCGCCTTTTCAAAGGCCGTCGCGATGTTCGTCAAAGGCCCAAGGGGGCACAGGGTCACTGTATGCGCCGGTTCCCGCCGCAACGTCTCGATGATGAAATCAACGCCATGCTGTTCCTGCAAAGCCATCACCGGGTCTTGCAACTGCGGCCCGTTCAGCCCCGTCTCACCATGCACATATTCCGCCGTCACCAAAGGCCGCCCCATCGGCTTGCCACAGCCTGCGAAAACCTTGGTCTCGGGCTTGCCCGCCAATTCGCAAACGATCCGTGCATTCTTTTCGGTCAGCGCCAAGGGCACATTGCCCGCCACCACCGTCACCCCCAGCACCTCAATCTCTTCGGGGCTGGCCAAAGCCAGCAGGATCGCCACGGCGTCATCCTGGCCGGGGTCGGTGTCGATGATGATCTTGTGATGCGCGGTCATGGGATTCTCCTTTTGGGGCCATGCAATCGGATAGGGCAGGGAAAGTCCACACAGCAAAAAGCCGGGCACAAAGGCCCGGCTTTCTACCGCATTCGCCAAAATCAACCGTCGAAGTTGATCTCTTCCATGATCTTCAGCGCCGCCGCCCGGTGGCCGGCCACTTCGGTCAGGGCCAAGGCATCCGCCGTGAACTCACCCCAGCCCGCCACCAAGGCCGAACGTTCCACACCCGGTTTCACCGGATATTCGTGGTTCGTCTCGGCATAGATTTTTTGCGCCGCATCCGACGACAGCCATTCCATCAGCTTCAGCGCCGATTCCTTGTTCGGCGCCGATTTCGTCATCGCCACGCCCGAGATGTTCAGGTGCGTGCCGCCATCGGTGAACACCGGGAACACCGGACGCACCGTGCCTGCCGCCTCAACCTCTTCCGGGTTGTTCAGCATTTGGCCCAGATAATAGGTGTTGCCGATGGAGATATCACACTCCCCCGCCGCAATCGCCTTGATCTGATCCCGGTCGCCGCCATCCGGCTTGCGCGCCAGATTGGCCTTCACGCCCTCGGCCCAAGCCTTGGCCTCTTCTTCGCCGTGATGCGCGATGATCGCCGAAAGCAGCGCGATGTTGTAATCGTTCAGACCCGAACGGGCGCAAATGCGGCCCTTCCATTTCGGATCGGCCAGATCCTCATAGGTCGTCACTTCGCCATCGGCGACGCGCTCTTTGCTGGCATAGACGATCCGCGCACGGGCCGTCAGCCCGAACCACTGGTCGCCCGCATCGCGCAGGGTTTCCGGAATATTCGCTTCCAAGACATCGGATTGCACCGGCTGGATCACGCCCGCCTCAACCACTTGGGTCAGCCGCGCAATGTCCACGGTCAGCACCAGATCGGCGGGCGAACGGTCGCCCTCGGCTTGCAGACGCTCGGCCATGCCCTTGTCCACAAAGGCGACATTCGTCTTGATGCCGGTTTCGGCGGTAAAGGCGTCCAGCAGCGGCTGGATCAATTCGGGCTGGCGGTGGCTGTAGATGTTCACCTCTTGCGCCAAGGCGGGCAGGGCGGTGGACAGCAAGGCCAGTGCAGAAAGACGAAGGTTCATTTGTTGACTCCTTTTGTCGGTTGAGCCCGCATAGACAGGATTCGGCCCATCCCGTCAATGCCTGACAAAAGGTGTCGGAATAATTCAGCCGGATTTTTCCTCGGCCTTGGCCCGGTTCCACAGCGCATCCATTTCCACCAGATCGCTTTCCGCCGGGGTCTTGCCCTGTTCCACCAGCAAAGCCTCGATCCTTTCAAAACGCCGGGTGAATTTCGCATTCGTCGCGCGCAGGGCCGCTTCCGGATCAATCTTCAGATGCCGCGCCAGATTGGCCATCACGAACAACAGATCGCCCATTTCCGCGAACAATTCCTCCGGCCCCAACTTATCCCGCGCCTCGACCAGCTCCCCCGCCTCCTCTACCAGCTTGTCCAGCACCTGATCGGTCGAAGGCCAGTCAAACCCCACCCGCGCCGCGCGATTCTGCAATTTCACTGCCCTTGTCAGCCCCGGCAGCCCCATCGCCACCCCGTCCAGAACCCCCACGCGCCCCCGTTCCCGCGCCTTCTGCGCCTCCCAATCGCGGGTCTGCTGTTCGGCGGTCTTATCCCCGCTTTCCTCGCCAAAAACATGCGGATGCCGAACGACCATCTTGTCGGACACCACCCGCACCACATCGCCAAAGCCGAAATGCCCCGCCTCGGCCGCCATTTGCGCGTGATAGACCGATTGGAACAGCAAATCCCCCAACTCGCCCTTCAGCCCCGCCATATCCCCCTGTTCAATCGCATCGGCCACCTCATAGGCCTCTTCAATCGTATAGGGCGCGATCGTCCCAAAATCCTGCTCCCGGTCCCAAGGGCAGCCATCCGGCGCCCGCAGCCGGGCCATGATTTCCAGCAAACGCTCAATGCCTGCCTCGGGGTCATGCACCAAGGCGTCGCTTTCAGGGCGGGGAAGGGGGCGTTCGGGCATTGCGGGCGGCCTCTATTTGCGGTTTGATCAAACCTTATCCGGCACCAAAGGAGTCCACCATGCCCGTTCTGAACCGCATCGCCGATCTTTCGGACCAGATGAAGGCATGGCGGCGCTATCTGCACCAGCATCCCGAACTATCCTTTGACTGCCCCGAAACGGCCGCCTTCATCGCCGCGCGCCTGCGCGAGATGGGCGTCGATGAAATTCACGAAGGCATCGCCCAGACGGGCATTGTCGCCATCATCAACGGTCAGGGCGACGGCCCAACGATTGGCCTGCGCGCCGATTTTGATGCCCTGCCCATCGACGAAATCACCGGCGCAGAGTATGCCAGTCTGAACGCGGGCAAGATGCACGCCTGCGGCCATGACGGCCATACCGCCATGCTGCTGGGGGCCGCGCAATATCTGGCCGAAACCCGGCGCTTTACCGGCCGCGTCGCGCTGATCTTCCAACCGGCAGAAGAGGACGGCGGCGGGGGCGAGGTGATGGTCAAAGAAGGGGTGATGGAACGTTTTAACATCACCCAAGCCTATGCCATCCACAACGTCCCGAACCTGCCTTTTGGCACGTTCCACACCAATCCCGGTGCCATCATGGCCTCGGTCGATACCGCGACGGTCAAGGTCACCGGCAAAGGCGGCCACGGGGCCACGCCGCATGAAACCACCGATCCCGTGGTGGCCATCGTGGCGATGGTGCAGGCCATGCAAACCATCCTGTCGCGCAACATGAACCCGATTGAAGAGGCGGTCGTTTCGATCACTCAAATCCACACCGGCACCGCCAGCAACATTATTCCCGGCGA
Organism: Neogemmobacter tilapiae; assembly: GCF_014652215.1. Lineage (GTDB taxonomy): Bacteria > Pseudomonadota > Alphaproteobacteria > Rhodobacterales > Rhodobacteraceae > Neogemmobacter > Neogemmobacter tilapiae. The sequence goes on from NZ_BMYJ01000006.1 coordinate 216,603, forward strand.
TGGCTGGTTCTGCGCCACGATCCGAGCCTTCAAACCCGAAGTGCGCGATCTGCTGAAAAAGCGCTTCATCGAAATCGTGCAGGGCCATGCCGCGGCCTTCAATGTCGAGGCCGAGATTGACTATGACTGGGGCTATCCGCCCACCATCAACCATGCCGCCGAAACCCTGTTCGCGGCCTCGGTTGCCGCCGATATCGTTGGCGAAGGGGCGGTGAACACCGATTCCCCCCGCGAAATGGGGGCCGAGGATTTCAGCTATATGCTTGAGGCTCGGCCCGGTTCCTATCTGTTCCTAGGCACGGGGCCGGGGGCAGGGCTGCACCATGCGGCCTTTGATTTCAATGATGAGGCCGCCCCCGTCGGCGCAAGTTTTCTGGCCCGGCTGGTCGAACGGGCGCAACCCTTGCCGTGAAAGGATATTGAAATGACGAAATGGTTATGTCTGGCCTTGGGGCTTTTGGCGGCCCCGGCTGCCGCGCAGGATATGCTGGATTTTCAGGCCCCTTCGGGCAACATCTTCTGCCTGATGATCGCAGGGCCGGATGGTGGCGCGCGCTGCGACATGCGCGAACTGACACCCAGTTTTAAGACACCTCCCGCCGATTGCGACCTCGACTATGGTTCTTTCTTCTGGATCGGGGCCACTGGCCCGGCCTATCCCGCTTGCGCGGGTGATACCGTGATGAACCCCCGCGCCCCGGTGCTGGACTACGGCCAGTCGGTGAAACTGGGCAAAGTCACCTGTTCGGCGGAAAAGACTGGCGTCACCTGCAAAAACGCCGAGGGCCACGGCTTTACCCTGTCCCGCGCCAAGCAAAAGGTGTTCTGAAAAACGGCGCCCCGGACAGGATCCGGGGCGCCCGCAAGCCTATTCTGCCGCTTGCGGCGGTGTCGCGTCCTTGGGTTGCACCAGCCTTGGCACATCCTTGGCCCCCGCCGTGCCACGCCCCGAAAGCGACGGGTTCTCCATGAAAAAGCGGTGGCAGTTAAAGCCCTCCACCCCTTCCGGCACCGGATCGCGCTGATAATGCCCATCCGGGAACAGCACCCAGCTTTGTTCGGTATCGGCCATATTGGCCGACATGATCTGGTTCATCACCTGATTGCGCACCGTCGGCGTATGCAGTTCGACCAGCGTTTCCACCCGCCGCGTCAGGTTCCGCCCCATCCAATCGGCCGAAGACATGAACACCCGCGCCTTTTTTGACGGCAGGCCCGCGCCATTGCCGAAACAGACGATCCGGCTGTGTTCCAGAAAACGCCCGACGATGGATTTCACCCGGATGTTGTCCGACAGCCCCTTGATCCCTGGCCGGAGGGCGCAAATCCCCCGCATCACCAGATTGATCTTCACGCCCGCCTGTGACGCCGCGTAAAGCGCGTCGATCACATCGGTTTCGACCAGACTGTTCATCTTGGCCCAAATCTCTGCCGGACGCCCGGCGCGGGCATGCTCCGCCTCCGCCGCGATCAGCTCCAGCAAACGCGGTTTCAGCGTAATCGGCGAAATCGCCAGATTTTCCAGACCCTCGGGCTGCACATAGCCCGACAGATAGTTGAACACCTTGGTCGCATCCCGCCCAAGCGCCGGATCGCAGGTAAAGAACGAAAGGTCGGTATAAATCCGCGCCGTGATCGGGTGATAGTTGCCCGTCCCGTAATGCGTATAGGTCACCAGATTGTCGCCCTCACGCCGAACAACGGTGCTGATCTTGGCATGGGTCTTATACTGCATGAAACCATAGACGACATGCGCCCCGGCCCGTTCCAACCGCCGCGACTGACGGATGTTCGCAGCCTCGTCAAAGCGCGCTTTCAGTTCGACCAACGCCGTCACCGACTTGCCCGCCTCCGCCGCCTCGCACAAAGCGCTGACAATCGGGCTGTCCCAGCTTGTCCGGTACAGCGTCTGCTTGATTGCCAAGACGTTCGGATCGCGTGCCGCCTGTTCGATAAAGCGGATCACCATGTCAAAAGTTTCGTACGGATGATGCAGCAGCATGTCCTTTTGCCGGATCGCCGCGAACATATCGCCGTCGTGATCCTCCACCCGTTCCGGCACCCGCGGCGCGAATTTCGGCCAAAGCAGATCGGGCCGCGTCGAAAGCACCAGTTCCTTCAGGTCCGCCACACCCAGCAGCCCCCGCGCCTCCACCACCTCATCCGCTGTCACGGCCAATTCATCCATGATCAGCGCCTGCAAATCCTCGGGCGCGCCCGCGCTGATCTTCAGCCGGATCACCTCGCCCCGACGCCGCCGTTTCAGCGCGGTTTCAAATTCCCGCACCAGATCTTCGGCCTCGTCCTCCACCTCCAGGTCGCTGTCCCGCAGCACCCGGAACGCGCAATGCCCCCGGTCGGTATAGCCGGGGAACAGCATGTTCAGATGCAAAAGCAGCAGCTCTTCCAACGGCAGGAACCGGTTTTCCCCCGCCTTGCCCGGCAGCGGCACGAAACGCGCAATCTGCTGCGGAATGGGCAGCAGCGCCTGCAAGGGCCGATGGTCGCTGGCCCGTTCCAACTGCAAGGCCAGACAGAACCCCGTGTTCGGAATGAACGGGAAGGGGTGGGCAGGGTCGATGGCCAGCGGCGATAGGATCGGGAAAACCTTGTTCAGGAAATGCTCTTCCAGAAATTTCAGATCCCGCGCCGTCAGCTTGGACCGCGTCAGAACCACGATCCCCTGTTCTTCCATCTCCCGCCGCAGCTTGTTGAACACATTCTGCTGCGTCTGCATCAGCCGCCGCGCATCTTCGTTGATTAACCGCAACTGTTCGACCGGCGTCAGACCGTCTTCCGAAGGCATCGGATTGTTCGCCCGGATCAGCGCCCGCAGCCCCGCCACCCGCACCATATAGAATTCATCCAGGTTAGCCGCCGAAATCGACAGGAACCGCAGCCGCTCCAGCAAAGGCACCGCCGGATTGCCCGCCTCATCCAAAACCCGCCAGTTGAAGGCCAGCCACGAAAGCTCGCGGTTGAAAAAGCGTTTCGGCCCGGTGAAATCGCTTTCAGGCAGGTCGGCGGGCGGGGCGAAGGTGGCGCGCAGGAAATCGGACTGGGTCATGGCGGCGGTGTGCAGGCAATTTGCAACGGGCATGTGACATTAATCCGCTTGTGCTGAAGAAAAGTCCAGAATTTCGGCCGCCATTCCCCGGCTGACCGGCGCCCGGCGCTGCAAGGACAACTGATCCAGCCGCCCCACGATGTCCCGCGCCGCCGCAATCGAACGGTCCATTCGGGGCAGCAGCCAGGCCACCACTGTCGGGTCCACCGCCAACTGCCGGTCCGCGAACAGTTTCACCAGCACCGCCGACAAAAGCCCGTCATCCGGCGGCTCCAGCCGCGTCACCGGCGCCGAAAGTAACCGGCTTGCCAGATCGGGCAGCACAAGCCCCCAATCCCGTGGCGGCAGGGCGGCAGTGATCAACAGCGGCTGACCCGTTTCGCCCATCAGGTTCCACAGATGGAACAGCCCCGATTCCCGTCCCCGCTCGCCCGCCAGATCTTCGGCGTTTTCCACCACCACCGGCCCGCTCGCCAACCCCGTCAGATCGCCCTGTACCGGCAGCGTGAACCCCTCGATCCGCCGCGCCCCCACATCCCCCGCCCAGATCGCCGCCAGATGCGTCTTGCCACTGCCCGCAGGCCCCACCAACAGCATTCGCCGGTTCGGCCAGCCTTCCCAACCGTCCAGAGCCGCCACGGCCACCGCATTCGACGGCCCGACAAAGAACGCCCCGCGCCCCAGCGCCGGATCGTGCCCCAGATCAAAGGTCAGTTGCCGCGCTGTCACGCCCGGTCCTTTCCTTCATCCATCATCCCCTCGGGCACAGGTTGCGTTCCCGCATAGCCCGTATACAAACGGCTGGCCTGATATTGCCCGATCAGAAAGCGGATGATCACACCCACCACCGCCGCCACCGGCACCGCCACCAGCAGCCCGACAAAACCAAAGACCGCCCCAAAGGCTGACAGCGCGAACAACAGCCACACCGGATGCAGCCCCACCGAATTGCCCACCAGACGCGGCGTGATGATGTTGCCTTCCAGAAACTGCCCCAAGGCAAAGATCCCCACCACAATCCCGATGCTGAACCATTCCCCCCAGAACTGATAAAAGGCCAGACCAATCGCCAAGGCCCCTCCGATCAGCGCCCCGATATAGGGAATGAAGGTGATCGCCCCCGCAATCGCCCCCACGATCAGCCCGAATTGCAGCCCCGCCAGCACCAGCGCAATCGCATAATAGCCCCCCAGCACCAAACAGACCGACAACTGTCCCCGCACAAAGGCCGCCATGACCCGGTTCGCCTCGCCGGCCAACTGCCGGATCACAGGGGCGTGGTCCCTGGGCAGCAAAGCATCAATCCGCGCCACCATCTTGTCCCAGTCCAGCAGCAGGTAGAAGGCCACCACCGGCACCACCACCAGAAACACCACCGCATTGATCACGCCAAACACCGACCCGATCAGCGTATTTGCCAGTTCCGCCCCATGCGCCTGCACCGCCGCCCCAATATCCGCCAAAGTCTGCCGGATGGTCGAGGTTTCGTCTGTGATCGACGGGAAATGGGCCATCAGAAAGCCCTGCAACTGTTTCGCAATTTCCGGGGCCGCATTCACCAGCGCGATCAACTGCTGCACCAGAACCGGAATCACCGCCAGCACCAGCAGCGTGAACACCAACAGCGCCGCGACCGAAATTGTCACGGTGGCCATTACCCGGCTGAAACCCATCCGCTCCAGCCGGTCGGCAATCGGGTCCAGCAGATAGGCAATCCCCCCCGCCACGATAAAGGGCAGCAGCACATCGCCCAGCAGCCACATCGCTGCTAGAAAAATCAGGGTCGAAATGCCCCAGTATTTTGCCTGTGTCCGAACCGGCAAGACCATTCCCGCACCCCAAATTTGTGTCCCCCCTGACATGGACCACAGCCGCCCCGGTTTCAAGCGGCTTGGGTCAAACGGTTATTGTCGCCAACCTGTCATAAACCCTTGGCTTATGTTCCCGAAACGGGGGTTTTTGCGGCATCGACGCTTCGCTAGAGTTTTCGGCACGCAATTCCTTTGGCACCGAAAAGGCACCTCAATGACCCCTATTGCAAAATCCTTCCTTCTCGCCGCTGTTCTTTCCGCGCTCTGCGGCCTGGGCCTTGGTATTTTCATGGCCGCCTCGCAGGACCATACCCTTGGCGGCGTCCATGCCCATCTCAATCTTGTGGGCTGGGTCTCCTTGGCGCTTTTCGGCTTTTACTATGCCTTGACGCCGCAGGCTGTCGGCGGCTTGGCCCGTATTCATCTGCTGTTGTCCGTTCTGGGCGCAATCGTCATGCCCATCGGCATCGCTTTGGCCATCCTCAAGGGGCAAGAGGCTGTCGTTGCCATTGGCTCCCTGCTCGTGTTGGGCGGGATGCTCGTCTTTGGGCTCACCGTCCTCCGTCACGGCGTTGGCCGCGCCTAGGCGACCAAGGCCGCCAGCCCCGGCACCATCCGTGTGGCGGGCAGGGCCTGAATTTCGGCGATGACGATCCCTTCGGCCACGAAGGGATCGGCCTCAACACGCGCCTCCACCCCCGCGCCCCGCGCCAGAACAAACCCGCCCGCACCGCCGGGCAAACTGCCACTGGCCAGAAACGCCCCCTCGTCAAAACCCCGTTGCAGCCAAGCATTGTGCCCCGCCATGAATTCCGCGGCACGCGCCTTCTCTGCGCCAAAGCGCAGGGTGATCAGATGCATTTCATTCTCCATTCAAAACCTCGTCCAGCCACAGGTGCAAGGCCTTCACTTCCGCCTGCATCAGGGCCTTATCGCCGGTGATATTGGCCAAGGCCGCCACCCCCTGCGCCCGCCCGAACAGATGCCGTGCCAGTTCTTCACGCCCCCCGGCCAAGACCAGTTGTGCTGCCAGCCAGTCGATGAACAGCCCCGCAATCGCCTGCGCCCCCGGCTGCGCCGCATGGTTCAGCCGCGCCAATTCCTGACATAAGCCCCCCACCGGGCAGCCATGTGCCATGATCTTCGCCTCATTCACCGTCAGAATGTCGATGAAACGATGCAGCGCCGCCCTTGGCCCCAGGGCCGCCCATTCCGCCAGCCACAGTTTTCGCTGTTCCAGCCGCCGCGCCATCACCGCGTCAAGGATCGCATCCTTCGTCTTGAAATGATGATAGAAATTTCCCCGCGAAATCCCCAATGCCCCCGCAATATCCGCGAAAGACGTGGTCGCGAAACCCCGTTCATAAAACAGACGGTCGGCCAGTTCGGCGATCTTTTCTGGGGTGGCAACAGGCATCAGAGGGCTCGCTAGGACGTTTGACCTATAATTAGGGCGAACGTCCTAGTATCGTCAATCCCCCTTGCGCAGATCCAGCAAACCCACCCGACCATAGCCCGACCAACCCCGCCGATAGTGCAGAAAGGCCGCCGCCGGATGGTCGCGGTAAAGGTCGTTCGTCACGATCTCTGCCCCCGTCTTCAGCGCCTTGTCGATCAGGGCTTGATCCGCAATCTGCCCCTTCTCGATCACGGTCACCTGCACGCCTTTCGGCTTGCCCAGGGCCTCCCAAAGCATTCCAGAATTCATGAAACGTCCCGCCAAAACATGGCCGATCGAGGCATCACAGATCACCTGAACCTCGCGCCTTTCGCCCCGCAGGATATTCACCACCGCTTTCAGGATGTTCAGGTTCGCCACCTCAGACAATCCCGCATTTCGTTCCCAATTCACCACGTTGGATCCATCCACCAGAACGGGCAGAACGCCTTGGGCCTTGGCCGGCATCAGCCGATAGTCGCGCGGCCGAGCGGCCTGCGCCAAGCCTCGCCACTCCATGCCCTTGGCCGTCATTGTCTGCCGCACGCCCGTCACCACCCGCGCCTCCCGATGCTTTGCCGCCGCCGCCCGGGCCAAAGCATTCGTCGCATCAAAACCGGCGTCCCGCGTCACCCAGACCTCCCCCAAGGGCGTCAGGTCCAAACCATCCACCGCATCCTGATCCGTCACCGCCAGAATAGCCCCCCGCAACGCCTGCGCCCGGGCCTTTTCCACCAGGGTTTCCAGCGCCGCGTCCTCGCCAGTCCTTGCCCCCCCACCCGGTTTGCCCCGGCCAAAGAAAAACCAGCCCAAGACCCCGACAAGGGCCAGCAGACCCCCATAGATCAACAGATCACCCATGAACCGTCCCCATACCCCATCCCGCCCCACCATTGCCCGCCAAATCGCCCCCGGCAAGCCCCGCGGCACTTGCCCGGCCATTCCTTGCGCGTTAGGAACCTTCAAACCCTGATCCAAAGGTCATCCCATGCGTCTGTCGCGCTATTTCCTGCCTGTCCTCAAAGAAAACCCCGCCGAGGCGCAGATCGTCTCGCACCGCTACATGCTGCGCGCCGGCATGATCAAACAACAGGCCGCTGGCATCTATTCCTGGCTGCCCCTGGGCTACCGTGTCCTGAAGCGGATTGAAGAGATCGTCCATCAGGAACAGATCCGCGCGGGCCATATCCCGCTCCTCATGCCCACTCTGCAATCGGCGGACCTCTGGCGCGAAAGTGGGCGCTACGACGCCTATGGCCCGGAAATGCTCCGCTTCAAGGACCGGCACGACCGCGAAATGCTGTTTGGGCCGACGAACGAGGAAATGATCACCGACATTTTCCGCGCCCATGTCAGCAGCTACAAAGACCTGCCCCTGACCCTTTACCACATCCAGTGGAAATTCCGCGACGAGATGCGTCCCCGCTTTGGCGTCATGCGCGGCCGCGAATTCCTGATGAAGGATGGCTATAACTTTGACGTCGACCGCGACGCCGCCATCCACGCCTACAACCGCCATATGGTCAGCTACCTGCGCACCTATGAACGCATGGGCCTGACCGCCATCCCGATGCGCGCCGATTCTGGCCCCATCGGCGGCGAAGATACGCATGAATTCCTCGTCCTCGCCTCCACCGGCGAATCCGAAGTCTTCTATGATGACCGCGTGACCTCCCTCCGTCTGGGCCAACGCGACATCGACTATGACAACCGCGCGCAAGTGGCCGAAGTCTGCAAGGAATTCACCACGCTTTATGCGCGCACCGATGAAACCCATGATCAGGCGGTCTTTGACCAGATCCCCGAAGCCCACCGCAAATCGGCGCGGGGGATCGAGGTTGGCCAGATCTTCTATTTCGGCACAAAATATTCCGACGCCATGGGCGCCTCTGTCGTCACCGCCGACGGCTCGAAAGTTCCCGTCGAAATGGGCTCGCACGGCATCGGCGTCAGCCGTCTGCTGGGTGCCATCATCGAGGCGTCGCATGACGAAAAGGGGATTATCTGGCCCGAAGGCGTCACCCCCTTCCCGGTGGGCATCGTCAACCTGAAACGGGGCGACAGCGCCGCCGACGCCGCCTGCGAAGGGCTTTACAAAGCTTTGGCCGCCAAAGGGCTTGAGGCGTTGTATGACGACCGCGACGAAAGGGCAGGGGCCAAATTCGCCACGATGGACCTGATCGGCCTGCCCTGGCGCATCACGGTCGGCCCGCGCGGGCTGGCAAATGGCGTCGTCGAACTCACCTCGCGCCGCACCGGCGAGTCGGAAGAAATGTCGCCCGAGGCGGCCGTGGACCGCGTGGCCCAGATCTACGCCGGACGTTAAGCCAAAGCGGCGCGACAACCCGCGCGCCGCCGTCACCGTTCCGCCCGCGCCGCTGCAAGCGTCGCTAGGGTTTGCGGGAAGAAGGGGGGCATCTGCCCCCCGGGCTTCGCCTCCCCCCGGGATATTTTTGAAGAAAAGATGAGAGCCAACAAAAGAACCCCGTTCAGCCATGCTGAACGGGGCCATCTTCTCTTACGGTCATCGGCATCCCTGCCTGTACCGCCCCTGCAATTTACCGCTGAAAGCTTAACAGCCTCTAAATCTACTCTTGAAAAATATCCTCGGGGGAGGGCACCCCGTGCCCGTGGGGGCGGACAGCCCCCGCCGAAGCAAGGGGGCTCGATGCCCCCGCGCTTCGGTTTCCACCTCTGGACATTCCCCCGCGCCGCCCCACATGGTGTAACGTTCATACAAGGAGGGTGCGATGCAATATCGCCGTTTGGGCCGGGCCGGGCTGAAGGTCAGTGAATTCTCTTTCGGGTCTTGGGTGACCTTTGGCAAACAGGTGGACACCGGCCTTGCCGAACGCATGCTGGGCACCGCCTATGACGCCGGCGTCAACTTCTTTGACAATGCCGAGGGGTATGAGCAGGGCAATTCCGAGGTCGTCATGGGCCATGCCCTGAAAGCCCTCGGTTGGACCCGCGACAGCTATGCCGTCTCCTCCAAGGTCTTCTGGGGCGGCGAAAAGCCCACCCAGCGTGGCCTTTCGGCGAAACACGTCCGCGATGCCTGTGATGCCGCCCTGCGCCGTTTGCAGGTCGATTACCTTGATCTTTACTTCTGCCACCGTCCCGACATCGACACCCCGATCGAGGAAACCGTTCGCGCGATGGATACGCTCGTCCGGCAGGGCAAGGTCGTTTATTGGGGCACGTCCGAATGGTCGGCGGCGCAGATTGCCACCGCCCACGCCATCGCCGCCCGCGACCATCTGACCCCACCCACGATGGAACAGCCGCAGTACAACCTCTTTGAACGCCAGAAGGTCGAATCCGAGTATCTGCCGATCTATGAAACCTGGGGGCTCGGCACCACGATCTGGTCGCCCTTGGCCAGCGGCCTGCTGACCGGCAAATACAACAACGGCATCCCGAACGACGCCCGCGCGAATCTGGCAGGCTACGAATGGCTGCGCGACATGTTCAATTCCGCCGAAGGTCAGGCCAAGGTCGCCAAGGCCCAAGCCCTAGGCAAGCTCGCCACCGAAGCAGGCCTGCCGCTGCATCACATGGCGCTTCTTTGGTGCCTGAATACGCCGCATGTCTCGACCGTCATTCTGGGCGCGTCGCGGCTGGAACAGTTGCAGGACAATCTGGCCGCCTTGGATCACCGCGCCAAGATGACCCCCGACCTGCTGGCCGCCATCGAATCCGTCATGGGCAACAAACCCGCCGAACCTCAGCGGTTCTAGGTGCAAACCCCCTCTCCCCAGCGGGGGAGGGGGTCACATCTTCACCACCACAGCCCCCCGCTTGTGCCGCGTGTCCGCCAAGGCGTGGGCCGCGCGGATCTCGGCAAAGGCAAATTCGGCCCCCACCAAGGGTCGATAGCCCCCCGCGCGATAAAGCTTGATCAGCCGATCCATCGCAGGCCCGCTGTCCACCGCCGTCTGCACATGCAACCGATGCCCATTCCGCCGGGGCCGCAGGCTGTGCCCCAACTGCTGCGCCAGACTGGCCACCACAACCACCAGCAACTGCCCGCCCGCCGCCAGATGCGGCATGGCCCGCGCATAGGGCAGGGTGCCCGCGCAATCCATGGTCACATCGAACGGCCCCGCAGGCAGTGGCGCGTCATAGCCTTGCGCGTGATGCGCGCCCAATTCCAAGGCCAATGCTACATTCGCAGGCCCGCACAGCGCCGTCACCTCGGCCCCCAGATGCCGCCCGATCTGCACCGCGGCCGATCCCACCGCCCCCGTCGCCCCGTTGATCAGCAGCCGCTGCCCTGCCTCCAACCCGGCCTGCCGCGTCAGAAAATCCAAGGCCGTCAGCCCGCCAAAGAAAAACCCCGCGGCCTCGGCGTCGCTTAACCCCTCAGGGATCGCCCGCACCCGCCCGCTCGCCGCAATCGCCAACTTTTCGGCATGGCATCCGCCCTTTAGCCCGGTGATGCCAAAGACCCGCTGCCCGACCGCAAAGCCCGGCCCCGCCGCCTCGACCACACCGGCAAACTCCATCCCCATCACCGCACGGCGCGGCCGCCGCCAGCCCAGGATCAGCCGCAGGATCAGACCAAAGCCGCGCGGCACATTCAGCGCCCGCATCCGGCTGTCGCCCGCCGTCACCGGACTCGCCGTCACCCGCACCAAAAGATCATCCGCCAACAACTCCGGCTCTGGCACATCAACCAATTCAATCACCGAAGGCGGCCCATAGGCCCGCGTTACAGCCGCTTTCATGTCCCCTCCTCACATTGAAACACTGCATCCAAGGGCTGCCCAAAGGCCCGCGCGATCAGAAAGGCGAGTTCCAGCGAGGGGAAGTATTTCGCCCCCTCAATCGCCATGATCGTCTGGCGCGTCACACCCACCTTTTCGGCCAAATCCTTTTGCGTCATCTCGCCCGCCTCAAACCGCAGGCGGCGGATCTGGTTGGTGATCTTGGGCCGCATCACCATGCCATGCCCCGCCGATACAGGAACAGTTTCACCAGCGTCCCCGCCATATCGCCCAAGGCGCAGGACGCAAGGATCAGGTTCAATGCCATTACCACCGTCACCCCCCAAGCCAGCGCCCCGATGGAACCCACGATGCCCATCGACATGACGACCAGCGTCACCTGCAAACCGCGCAGGCCGATCTGATTGTCGCGTTCGTCCTTTTCAAAACTCGGGCTTCTTTCGCCCGTCACCGCCGCATACAGCACCGTCGCCAGAACCGTCAGCGCAATGCCGATGGCGATACAGGCCGCAATCAGCCAGCACACCGTCCGCGCCCAAAGCATTGGCCCATCGGCCCCATCGAAGACTCCCGCCGCCTGCCGCTGCGACAGCACGCTGATCATCAGCCCCCATGCAATCAGGCTGATCACAATCCCCACCGCCGCATTGCGTTCTTCAAAGCTCATGATCACCCTCATGTTCGGTTTGTATGACATTGGGTAAATCATGCCATACTTGGCGTCAAAGATTCTTTACATCGCAACCCAATTGACCTTCCCCCCATTTCCCGCAACCTTGCGATCAAATTTCCGGAGGGGACGATGAAAGCACTGATCACCTGGGGCGGATGGGACGGGCATGAACCCGACAAGGTCGCCGCCCTTTTCCAAGGTTGGCTGGCCGAGGCGGGGGCCGATGTGACGCTGACCGACAGCCTAGCCTGTTTCGATGATGCCCAGACGCTGGCCAGCTATGACCTGATCCTGCCGGTCTGGACCATGTCGAAAATCACCAAGGAACAGGCGCAGAACGTCGCCGATGTGGTCGCCGCTGGCACGGGGCTGGCCGGTTGCCACGGCGGCATGTGCGATTCCTTTCGTGAAAATGAACTGTGGCAATTCATGACCGGCGCGCAATGGGTCGCCCATCCCGGCAACGACGGCGTCGATTACCGCGTGCGGATCGTCACCAACGATCCCTTGGTCGCAGGCATCGGCGATTTCGACGTTTCGACCGAACAATATTACCTGCATGTCGATCCGGCGGTCAAAATCCACGCCGTCACCGACTTCCCCCTCGTCGAAGGCCCGCATTCGGTGAACGGGGCCGTCGAAATGCCCGTCGTCTTTACCAAAGGCTGGGGCAGGGGCCGCGTCTACTACAACGCCCTTGGCCACAAGGCCGAAGTCATCGCCAGTGGCCCCCCCGCCGAGCTTTTGAAACGCGGCCTCCAATGGGCCGCCCGTCGGCGCGTCGCCTAAAAATACGGGATTTCCGCAGTCTTGTTGCAAGATCTGCGGAAATCCCGTAGTATCACCCTATGGTCGATCCGTTCGATCCCTCAAAAAACGCGGCAAATCTGGCCAAGCATGGCCTGCCCTTGACTTTCGGCGACAAGATCTTTGCCGATGAAAACCATCTGATCCTGCCCTCCGTCCGGGCCATCGACGGGGAAGAGCGTTTCAAGGTGATCGGACGGGTGGAGCAAAAACACTATACCGCCGTCTTTGTCTGGCGGAACGATCTGCCGCGTTACATCTCGGTGCGAAGGAGCAACAAGGGTGAAGAACGATCCTATCATACTGAAGCCTGATCCTGTGGATGCCGAAGATTTCGACGTCACGGCCCAAGCGCTTGACCGTGGCCAGCGCGCCCGGCTGATCCGCAAGACGCGCACGACGCTCGGCCTTTCCCAGACCGAATTCGCCAGCCGCTTCCATGTGCCGGTCGGCACATTGCGCGATTGGGAACAGGCGCGCGCCACCGCCCCCGATTTTGCTGTGGCCTATGTCAAGGTCATCGCCCAGCACCCCGACATCGTGGCCAAGGCCGTCGCCTAAGAAAAAGCCCCGGCCTTGGCCGGGGCTTTCCCTTTACTTCTTCAGTTCTGCAATCAATTCATCCAGCGCCGCACAGGCCGCCTGCATATCATCCCCTGCTGCCATCGCGTCCTTCTGGATCTCTTCCAGCTTCGGCTGCAACGTCAGCATCTTTTGCGGGTCTTTCGCCAGAACCTCTTGCATCAGCGTTGTCAATTCGGCGGTTTTCGCCTGCACCAGCTCTTCCGTGCATTCCTCTTCCCCGCAGGCGCTCAGCAGCGACGCGGCCAGCAAGGCGGCGGCAAATTTCATGTAACGCATCATATCCCTCGATATTTTCTTTATTCCGGCCAAAGGCCTGCGGCCAATTACGGCAAGATCGTGGCAATGTGAAGGGGCCTTGCGCACCCTTTTGCCGGGGCGGGTTGACCTTGCCCGCCCCAACCCCCACTTTGCGCCAGCAATGCACAGGAGAGCGCCTTGGCCGAACGCACCCCCCCCTTTGCGGGCTTTGAATGGATGATCGCCTGGCGCTATCTGCGCGCCCGCCGGGCCGAGGGTGGCGTCAGCGTCATGACCTGGATCAGCCTTGTGGGCATCACTTTGGCCGTCTTCGCGCTGATCGCCACCCTTTCGGTCCGCGCCGGTTTCCGCGCGGAATTTGTGGATACTATCCTTGGGGCCAATGGTCATGTCAGCGTCTATGCCGCCGAAACCATCGACGAAAACGGCCGTATCACCAAGGGTTTCCCCGATTACGCCGAGATCGCTGAACGCATCCGCGAAATCCCCGGTGTTCTGCGCGCCGCCCCGATGATCAAGGGGCAGGCCATGGCCAATGCCAATGGCCGCAATGCTGCCGCCGAGGTGATGGGCCTATCCCAGGCCGATCTGGCCGAAATCCCCCGCATCGGCCACGGCCCCGACCACATGGGCGATATCACCCAGTTTGATCAAGGCATCGCCATCGGCTCTGGCATTGCCCGCGAACTGGGCCTGCAAGTGGGGGACAAGCTGCGCCTGATCACGCCGGACGGGGCGAAAACCCCGATGGGCACCAGCCCCCGCGTCAAGGCCTATACCGTTACCTATATCTTCACCGCCGGGCGCTATGACATCGACAACACCCGCATCTACATGCCCTTTGCCGAGGCTCAATCCTATTTCAACCGCGACGGCGTGGCGGATGAGGTCGAGGTTAGCGTCGAAAACCCCGAACAGATCGACGACTACCAACTCGCCCTTCTGGGCGCAGGCGGCGACAACGCCCTCCTCTGGACATGGCGCGACCGTTCCGGCTCCTTCCTGCGGGCGCTGACGATCGAGGACAATGTCATGTTCATTATCATGTCGATCCTTGTCCTCATCGCCTCACTCAACATCATCTCCGGCCTCATCATGCTGGTGAAAAACAAGGGCCGCGACATCGGCATTCTGCGCACCATGGGCCTGACCGAGGGTTCGATCCTCCGCGTCTTTTTCATCTGCGGCGCCTTTACAGGCACCATCGGCACCATTGCCGGCGTCACCTTGGGTTGCCTTTTCGCCCTTTATATTGATCCGATCTTTTCGGCGGTGAACGCCCTTTCCGGCGGTGGCGTCTGGGATCCCTCCATCCGCGGCATCTACAACCTGCCTGCCAAATTGCAGATGGGCGATGTGCTTTCCGCCGTTGGCCTTTCCCTTGGCCTGTCCTTCATCGTCACCATCTTTCCCGCCCGCCGCGCCGCGCGGATGAACCCGGTCGAGGCGTTGCGTTATGAATAAAATGGTCCTCTCGCTCAGAAAGATCAAAAAGACCCACAACTATGGCACGGAACAAGCCATCCCTGTGCTGAAAGGGATCGATCTGGAACTGCCTGCGGGCAAAGTTGTCGCAATTGTCGCGCCTTCTGGGGCTGGGAAATCCACGTTGCTGCACATCGCCGGGCTACTTGACGATGAATACGGTGGTGAGGTTCATTTGTCCGGCCAAGACATGTCCCGCGCCAATGACGCGGCCAGAACAGCGGCCCGGCGGCAAGAGATTGGCTTTATCTACCAATTCCATCATCTTCTGCCCGAATTCTCTGCTCTCGAAAATATCGTCTTGCCCCAACTGGCCAACGGCACTCCACGTAGGCAAGCCATAGATAAGGCGATGGATCTTCTGTCCCGTGTTGGCGTCGCAGACCGCGCCAGCCACCGCCCTGCGGCCCTGTCCGGCGGCCAGCAACAGCGTGTTGCCTTCTGCCGTGCCTTGGCCAACAGCCCACGCCTGCTGCTGGCGGATGAACCCACTGGCAACCTTGATCCTGCCACGTCGGAACAAGTCTTTTCCGCGCTGATGGGGCTGGTCCGCGAAACCGGCATGGCCGCGCTGATCGCCACCCACAACATGGAACTGGCGGCCCGAATGGACCGCACCATCAGGCTCGATGCCGGGCGCATTTCCGCCAAAGCCTCCTGACCCCGACGCGATGCGGGGTTGAGGGAACCCGCCGCCCGTGTTGAAGTTGTTCTGCAAGGAAAGGCGGGCGGGATGATCAAGCAGCTACTGGTTCTGGCGCTGTTGCTGGGCGCACCCTTGGTCCCGGCACGGGCCGAGGTGGTGGTGGTCAGCAACGACCCGGGTGGAAACGTCTTGCAGTATCAGGCACGACGCAGAGAGTTGGCCAAGGCGGAACAGGTCCGTATTCAGGGCTATTGCAACAGCGCCTGCACCATTTTCACAACGCTGCCAAACGTTTGCGTCGGACCCAAGGCGACCTTCGGCTTTCATGGGGCCTCACCCAAAACCGGTGTGCCGCAGGTGGATTACTTTCTCGACATGCAGATCGGTCAATTCTACCGGGGCGAAGTGCGCCGCCGCTTTATTGACAAGTGGCGTTTTCACCTTGGCTCGAAAGATTTGCACTATATCAGCGCCGAAAGGCTGGTGCAGCTTGATCCAAAGATCCGCATCTGCCCCAGCCCGAAACGCAAGAATGGCTAGGGCAGGTTAAAGCAGAATGCGCCGGCGTCCCACTTTTGGCCTTTCTGATCGGCGTTAGCAAAGCGGATGGCATAGGCGGCCTTGCTGGCCAGTCTTTCACTGGGGTCAGGGGCTGCGATGCAGGCTTTGCGGGGCAGGGGGCCGCCGGGCAGTTTGGCGGACAAGCGCACCACGTCGCCGGGGCCAATGCTTTCCAGCCCATCGGGGCCAAAGGTCACGCTGTTGCTGCCGACCTTCAGTTTCACCTTGCGCGGCGACATCAGCCTTGCCCAGCCCTCGTTCCGGATCGTCAGCCGCAGCTTGTCGCCGTCAACCACCGCCTTCACCAGCACAAAGCGATAACCCATCCGCGCCGAGACATCCTCATAGCAGCCGCCGCTTTTCCACGCCTTATGGAAAGCCGTGTAATAGTCGATGCCCAAGGCCTGCACATGGAACTGCGCCCCCTCTTGCAGGATGTCGCCGCAACCCTTCCGGATCTTGTTCTTTTCCGCGTCGCAGGTCTCACCCGAGAAATAGGTCGAACCCGACATCTTGGCGATGGCCGCCCGCTGCTTTTGCCGCTGCGCTGGGTTTTCCGAATAGCTGCCCACATCCGTCGGCGAGGACAGGAAGCAATCATTGTGCATCCCAAAGCGCCCCCGCTTGTCCTTCGCCTCCCAGGCCAGCAAATCCGCCGGATAGCGCCATTGCAGATGCATTCCCCCCGGGGCCACCGCCAGGATCATATCCCGCACCTTCGCCTTGTTCGCATCACTGTCCAGCCCGTTCGATGAGGTATGCCCTTCCCCCCAGGCCCCGATAAACCCCGCCTGCCAGACGGCAATCGTATCCGCATTCGCCGCAATCACCGGCGCCAGCTTCCCGATATGCGCCTCCACAATCTCCAGCGAAGCGTCTTCCGCGTCCTCATATTCCTGGCTCGACTGCGGATAGTTATAGACAAACCGCAGGATCACCTTCACCCCTGCTTGCCGCGCATAGCCAAAGCTCCGCTCCAGATCCGCCGGCACCGACCCCAGCGATTCCGTCTCGCGAAACGGATCCAGCCGCACCACCCCGTAAACCAGCGTGATCCCCTCTGACCGGATATCCTTTAGCTCATCCAACTGCACATTCCGGAAATTGTCCCCCGCAAACCGCCACCAGCCCCGCTCTGTCGACACCACCGGCCGTTCCAATTCCTTGAACGTCACCGTCTGCCCAATGGCCCCCGATCCCAGCCCCAGAACCAAAGCCCCCGCCCAAACCATTTTCCGCAGAATGCCCATCCGCCGCCCTTTCAAACTTTCCCAAACCCATAGCAACACCCCGCCCCCCCGTCTTTCAAATTCACCAACCCCAGCCAAAATCCGCCCGACGCCTTGCCATAATTTTTTCACAATTCGCCCCCCAGCCCAAACGCCCCCCGATTTCCCCATTGTCTTTTCCCGCCATTTCCCGCTAGGGTCAGTCCAACGCGCGCGCTTGCGCCGCGGAAGAATTCTCTGCCCCCCGCGCATTGCCGTTCAAATGGCCGCAAAGGGGCGCAGCCGGATCGGTCGCAAGACCGCGAGATTGCCCATGACGCCCCGGCGTTCCGGGCTGTGAGTTGGGGGCAATCGTCCCCGGAAGTTGAGAGCCGCGATGAGCAGCGACGCCATGATCGGAACAGGCAGGGGGCGCCCGGATGGCGCGGCCCGCGTTCCACTGTCGCCGCCCCTCGCCCGAACAAATCGCTGCATCCTCGTGGGGCCTGACCCCCGGTCACAGACCGGGCCGGTTTCGCGCATGCGGCCAGATGGAACAACATGGCCAAGAAAATGCTTATCGATGCCACCCACGCCGAGGAAACTCGCGTGGTCGTGGTCGACGGAAACAAGGTCGAGGAATTCGATTTTGAAACCGTCAACAAACGCCAGCTTGCTGGGAATATCTATCTAGCCAAAGTCACGCGGGTCGAACCCTCGCTTCAAGCGGCTTTCGTCGAATACGGCGGCAACCGCCACGGCTTTCTGGCCTTTGCCGAAATCCACCCGGATTACTACCAAATCCCGGTCGAGGATCGCAAAGCCCTGCTGGAAGAAGAACGCGCCCTGGCCCGGGCCGAGGATGAAGAAGACGAACGCCCGCGTGGCGGTCGTTCGTCGGGCGATGGTGGCAATCGCCGCCGTTCGCGCCGTGGCCCGAAACCTGCGACGGTTGAAACAGCCGATCAGGTCGTCACAGGCGAAATCGGCGGCATGGATGTCGTCGATCTGGGCGAAGAGGTTGGGGCTGATGCTCTGATTGAAACCGCCCGCACCGAAGAACCGCCCGTCGAAGATCACGCGGCCGAAGATCACGCCCATCACCATGCGCATGATGGCCATGATCACAAACACGATCACGACCATGAGGTTTCCGCCGAAAACGGCGAAAAGACCTATCATGCCGTCGATCACGCCTCGGAAATCGACGACGAAATCGAATCCGTCGCCGAAGAAGATGTGCATGAGGAAATCAGCGCCCCGCGCAAGCCGCGTTCGCGCCGCTATAAAATTCAAGAGGTGATCAAGGTCCGGCAGATCATGCTGGTCCAGGTCGTCAAAGAAGAGCGTGGCAACAAAGGTGCGGCTCTCACCACCTATCTCTCGCTCGCTGGCCGTTACTGCGTCCTGATGCCCAACACCGCCCGGGGCGGCGGCATCTCGCGCAAGATCACCCAAGCCACCGACCGCAAGAAACTGAAAGAAATCGCCTCGGAACTGGAGGTGCCGGAAGGCGCTGGCCTGATCATCCGCACGGCGGGTTCCAAGCGGACCAAGGCCGAAATCAAGCGCGACTATGAATACCTGATGCGGCTCTGGGAACAGATCCGCGAAACCACGCTGAAATCCATCGCCCCGGCCTCGATCTATGAGGAAGGCAACCTGATCAAGCGGACCATCCGCGATCTGTTCAGCCGCGAGATTGACGAAGTGCTGGTCGAAGGCGAGGCAGGCTTCCGCACCGCCAAAGATTTCATGCGCATGATCATGCCGGCCCATGCGCCGCTGGTGAAACGCTACACCGACACCGCGCCGCTGTTCGCGCGGTTCCAGGTGGAAAACTACCTTTCGGCCATGTTCAACCCGGTCGTGCAGTTGAAATCAGGCGGTTACATCGTCATCGGCGTGACCGAGGCGCTGGTGGCCATCGATGTGAACTCGGGTCGGGCCACGAAAGAAGGCTCGATCGAAGATACCGCGCTGAAAACCAACCTTGAAGCCGCCGATGAAGTGGCCCGCCAGTTGCGCCTGCGCGATCTGGCCGGTCTGATCGTCATCGACTTCATCGACATGGAAGAACGTCGCAACAATGCGGCTGTCGAAAAGCGTCTGAAAGACAAGCTGAAAACCGACCGCGCGCGGATTCAGGTGGGCCGGATTTCGGGCTTTGGCCTGATGGAAATGAGCCGCCAGCGCCTGCGCCCCGGCATGCTGGAATCGACAACGCAGGCTTGCCCGTCGTGCCATGGCACGGGTCTGATCCGTTCGTCCGACAGTCTGGCCTTGACGATCCTGCGCCAGCTCGAGGAAGAGGGCACCAAGAAGCGCTCGAAAGAGGTGGTTCTGCGCGCGCCCGTCGCCGTCATCAATTTCCTGATGAACCAAAAGCGTGAACATATCGCGCTGATCGAACAACGCTACGGCATGGCCGTGCGGATCGAGGCGGACCCGCATCTGGTCAGCCCGGATTTCAGCATCGAAAAGCTAAAAGTGGCAACCCGGCTGATCCCCGAAGGCGGCGCTGTGACCTTGCCGGGAATGCAGGGTCTGGCGGATGGCTGGGTGGAAGAGGATGAGATCATTCCGCTGCCCGAAGATGAGGAAGACGAGGCAGAGGTCGAGGGCGAGGGCGATGAGGCACCCGAAGCGGTGGCCGAGGGTGAAGGCCTGCCGGGCAGCGGCGGGGCCAAAAAGAAACGGCGTCGTCGGCGTCGCGGCAAGAAGCCGGGGCAGGCCGATGGCGTGACCGCCGAGGGTGAAGAAGACGGCGACGAGGCCGAGGTTGCCGTCGAGCCGCTGACCCTGACCGAACCCGTCGAAGTGCCCGAGGCTGGTGAGACCAAGCCGAAAGCCCGCAGCCGCACCCGTTCGCGGAAAAAGCCCGAGGAGGCCGTGGCCGATGCCGCGCCGGTGGCCGCTGCCGCCGATGTTGCGGCCGAGGTTGTGGTGGCCGAAGAAGCGCCCGCCAAACCCAGCCGCTCGCGCCGCAAAAAGCCTGATGTGCCGGTGGCCGAGGCTGGCAGCGAAGCGGCTGTCGACGCAGCTGAGGTGGTGGCTGAAAAGCCAAAGGCCAAAACCAGCCGCGCCCGCAAGCCCAAGGCCGAAGCGGCCGTTGCAGAGGTCGAGGTGGCGGCAGAATCTGGGGCAGAACCGGCGCCCGTTGCCGAACCCCCTGCGGCCCCCAAGCTGCAAGCTGATCCGGGCCTTGCCGCCGAAGCCAGCGCCGTGCTGCACGCCGACCCCCAAGACCCGGTCGCCGCACCCGAGCCGGAATCACCGAAGGAGCCTGAACCGCCGAAAGAACGCCGCAAAGGCTGGTGGTCACTCGGTCGCTAAAGCAAAACCCCGGACCATCGGTCCGGGGTTTTTCATTCGTATCGTCACGCGAAACCCCCGCGGCCGAAATGTAGGGTGGGTGCCAGCCCACCAACAACCCGATGCCGCAAAAAATCGCCCCGCGCACAAGCCCCTAACCCCGCAATTCCACCCTCAAACTGCCTAATCAAATCTTAACAAAAATCGAAATTGTTTTCTAATTCAATGACTTGAAGGGATTTTCACGCGTGAAATCCCCGCCGAATGCGGTGGATCAGCACCCCTCCCACCTCGGCCAGCCCCAGATATTCATGCCCGGCCTGCCCGCAAAAATGGGGCAGATCAATGCGGGCCATCGGATCGGTCGTCCGGATTTCCAGAACCTGCCCGACCCCCATTGAAAGCAAGATCTTCCGCGCCCGCAAAACCGGGAGGGGGCAAAGCAGGCCCTCACAATCGGCGGTCTGATCGGCGGGATTTTCCATGCCTTCCCATTCCCTGCGCAAGCCCTCCTGTCAAGCCAACGTGAAAAGCCGGGGGGTGACGTCCCGCCACCCTTCAGCTATCCAAGCCCCATGTTCGGCATCGACCTTTTAGACGCAAGCCTCGCGCCCGCCATGCTGGTCGCCCTTCTGGGCGGGCTTCTGTCCTTTCTTTCGCCCTGCGTCCTGCCCATCGTGCCGCCCTATCTGGCCTATATGAGCGGGGTTTCCCTGTCCGAGATCGGCCAGAAACGCCGCTCGGCCCTGCCTGCCGCGATCTTCTTCGTCCTCGGCCTGTCCACCGTCTTTCTTCTGATGGGCTTCGCTGCCTCGGCTCTGGGGCGGTTGATCCTCGAATGGATGGGCTGGTTCAACACCCTGGCCGCCCTCGTGGTGATGACCTTCGGCCTGCATTTTCTGGGTATCCTCCGCCTGTCCTTCCTGATGCGCGATATCCGGTTGGATGCGGGTGATCAGGGCGGCTCGGCCTTTGGGGCCTATCTTCTGGGTCTGGCCTTCGCCTTTGGCTGGACGCCCTGCATCGGTCCGCAACTGGGCGCGATCCTGTCGATGGCTGCGTCCGAGGCTAGCCTGACCCGCGGCACGCTTTTGCTGGGGATCTATGCCCTTGGTCTTGGCATCCCCTTCCTGATCGTCGCGGCCTTTCTGCCGCGTTTGGGCGAGGCCTTGGGATTCTTCAAGCGGCACATGGAGGCCATCGAAAAAATCATGGGCCTCATGCTTTGGACCGTCGGCCTGATGATGCTGACCGGCGGTTTCGCCGCCATGTCCTACTGGCTGCTGGAAACCTTTCCCGCGCTGGCAAGTCTTGGCTAGGAACGGCCTGTTTTCCGCCGCGATCCTTGGGTAAGGCTGGGGAATGGAACCCGTGCCCGCACATAAAACCACCCCCTACTTCCGGCGGAAGGTGTTCTATATTCCGGGCTATGACCCCTTTCCCCCCCGCCGCTACCGCGAGCTTTACCGGAAAGAGGGGGCCGCGCAGGCGGCGATGCAGGGCTATCGGCTGGAATTGATGCCCTCCAAAGGCGAGGGCTATGGCTGGGGCGTTCGTGGGCAGGTCGAGGGGCGGTCGGTCGAGACTGATTTTCGGATGCTGGTCTGGGCCGATCTTGTACGGGATTCAATGGCGACCGGGATCGTGGCCACCTATGCCCAGCTTTTCCGCACCGCTTGGGCCTATATCGGATCGGGCGCGCTGTTCAGGCTGATGCGGCTGCGCAAGGGGCCTGTGATTGCGGCGCTTTACCCGATTGCCTTGCTTTTGCTGCAACTGGCCGTGGCCTTGGGGGCCGGCGCGATGGTTTGGACTTGGCTTGGGCTTTGGGGATTGTTACCGGGGATGGCGCTGGTCTGGCTGATCTTGCAGGGTTTCCGCCGGATCGACCGGCATGTCTTTGCTTGGTATCTGATGCACGACTATGCCCATACCGCCCAGCATGGCGGGGCTTATCCCGATGATCTGGCGCAAAGAATGGAGCAGTTTGGAGTAACAATCCGGCAGGCGATGGAGCAGGATTGGGATGAGGTTCTGGTGATCGGCCATTCTTCGGGCGCGCATCTGGCGGTGTCGATCTTGGCCGATTGCGTCAGGGACAGCGTTCGCGGGAAGGTCAGTTTGTTAACCTTGGGCCATGTCGTCCCGATGGTTTCGTTTTTGCCCAAAGCGAAGGCTTTGCGGGCGGATCTTGCGGTGATGGCCAAGGGCGACATTCCTTGGGTCGATGTGACGGCACCCGGTGATGGTTGCGCCTTTGCGCTGTGCGATCCGGTGGGGGTTTCGGGCGTTGCGACCGAAGGGCAACGTTGGCCCTTGATCCTTTCGGCGGCCTTTACCCAGACGCTTTCCCCACCGCGCTGGAAACAACTGCGCTGGCGGTTCTTTCGGCTGCATTTTCAATATCTTTGTGCGTTTGATCAATTGGCCGGGAAAAGCGATGATTACGATTACTTTCGCATCACGGCCGGTCCATTAACGCTTTGGCAACGATTTGGTGCAAGGCCGCCATCGAAAAGCCGCCTGACGCAATCGGCGAACAAGGATTGGGACGCCAGATGATCCCCCCGAAACCCGCCACGCGGCCCGAAAAGGTGTCAAGGCTGCGCTATCTGCGGCTGTTCCGTTCGGACATCCTGTCAGCACAGCCTGCAAAGCTTTACCGGGCGTGGATGGCCGAATTCAAAACGCCCTTCTTCCGGTCCTATTTGTGCAATGATCCCGCGCTTGTGCGCCGCGTGCTGGAGGAACGGCCCAAGGATTTTCCGAAATCCGAACGGGTGACGGCAGGTTTGCAGCCCCTGCTGGGGCGGTCGGTCTTTGTGACCAGTGGGGAAGAATGGGAGCGGCAGCGGCGGATCATTGACCCGGCCTTTGAGGGCGGTCGATTGCGCGAGATGATCCCGGCGATGGTGGCGGCGGGGCAGGGGGCGGCGGGGCGGATGCCCTTGGGCGTGGTGGAGGTTGAGGAACAGGCCAGCCATGCTGCCGCTGATGTGATTTTTCGCGCGCTGTTTTCCATACCGATCGAAAGCGAAACGGCGAGCCGCGTGTTTAAGGCGTTCCGCAAGCATCAGAGGGCACAGCCCATTCTGAACGTGCGGGCCTTTCTGCCGCGCCTGCCGGGCTTTCATGGGCGAAAGGTCAAGAATACGGCGATGGCGATCCGGGCGCTGATCAAGGATATGGTTGATGAAAGGGTGGCTCAGATTGCGGCGGGGACAGCGCCAGACGATCTGGCGACGCGGATCATCACGACCCCTGACCCTTTGACAGGGGAGTGCTTTACCCCCGCCGAAATGGTCGATCAGGTGGCGATCTTTTTCCTTGCGGGGCATGAGACCAGCGCGGCAGTTTTGGCCTGGGGGCTGTATCTGTTGGCGATTTTCCCGGATGCGCAGGCCAAGGTGGCGGCCGAGGCGCTGACCTTGCCCGAAAACCCGACAATGTCAGACCTGTCCAAACTGCGTTTCACGCGGGATGTGTTCCGCGAAACGTTGCGGCTTTATCCGCCAGTGGCGATGATGGTGCGGCAGAACGTGCAGACCGAGGACTTTCGCGGCAGGCAGGCGCCGGTGGGCAGTCAGGTGGTGCTTTCGCCTTGGCATCTGCATCGGCATGAACGGATGTGGGACAATCCCGACGGCTTTGACCCCGATCGCTGGACGCGGGACGAAAACAAGCAAAGCGCGCGGGATGCCTATCTGCCGTTTTCGGCGGGGCCAAGGGTTTGCACCGGGGCCGGATTCGCCATGGCCGAGGGGGTTTTGCTGCTGGCGATGCTGATCCGGTCGTTTCAGTTCGCGCCAGAAGGGCCGCCGCCGGTGCCGGTGGCCAATCTGACCGTGCGGTCGCGGGCCGGTATATGGTTAAGGGTAGCCCCGCGTTCCAAATAGCGTCGTCTTTTGGAAAGCCTGTTCCCCGAAGGATCGGCTAGACCATGGCCATGTTCTTTTGCACAGTCTCTGTGTCGGAAGGGCGGGGCGCGGCTCTGGCCAATCGGGCCGGGGCAGGGTAAAGCCCAATCAAACGCCGGGGGCAGGAACGATGAGCCAAGCGAAATCCGAATTCAGCGATGCGATTTCCAGTGTCGAGGAAATCATCGACGATGCGCGCAATGGGCGCATGTATATTCTGGTGGACCATGAGGACCGGGAGAATGAGGGGGATCTGATCATCCCGGCGCAGATGTGCACACCTGCCGCGATCAATTTCATGGCGACGCATGGGCGCGGGTTGATCTGCCTGGCGCTGCCGGGCAGCCGGATTGACGCTTTGGGTCTGCCCTTGATGAGCCCGAAGAATTCAAGCCGCCATGAAACGGCCTTCACCCTGTC
Source organism: Neogemmobacter tilapiae (assembly GCF_014652215.1). Classification (GTDB taxonomy): domain Bacteria; phylum Pseudomonadota; class Alphaproteobacteria; order Rhodobacterales; family Rhodobacteraceae; genus Neogemmobacter; species Neogemmobacter tilapiae. The sequence goes on from NZ_BMYJ01000006.1 coordinate 241,524, forward strand.
AATCGAAGCGCGCGAGGGTGTTTCGACGGGCATTTCGGCGGCGGACCGGGCCCTAACGGTGGCGGTGGCGATTGATCCGACCAAGGGGCCGCAAGACATCGCCTCGCCGGGTCACGTCTTTCCGCTGCGAGCGAAAGATGGCGGCGTGCTGGTCAGGGCCGGTCATACCGAGGCGGCGGTGGATGTGTCGCGGCTGGCGGGGCTGAACCCTTCGGGCGTGATCTGCGAAGTGATGAACGAAGACGGGACAATGGCCCGTTTGCCCGACCTGATTGCCTTTGGGCAAAAGCACGGGATCAAGATCGGCACGATCAGCGACCTGATCGCCTATCGCCGTCGGCATGACAATCTGGTGCGGGAACGCGATGTGCAGCCTGTGCATTCGGCGCACGGCGGCGATTGGCTGATGCGGATCTTTGCGGATGAGACGCAGGGCGCGGAACATGTGGTTCTGACCAAGGGCGACCTGACTGCGCCGGGGCCGGTGCTGGTGCGGATGCATGCGCTGAACCCGATGCAGGATGTGCTGGGGATCGGTGGCGGTCAGGAACTGCCGGGCGCGATGGAAGTGATTGCCGCCGAAGGGCGTGGGGCGGTTGTCTTGCTGCGCGATGTGACGATGAAGATGGTGGCCGATGGCGAAGCCTCGCCCCAGACCCTGCGGCAGTATGGTCTAGGCGCGCAGATCCTTTCGGCGCTGGGGCTGCAAGAGATTGAGCTGGTGACCAATTCCAAGGCACCCAAAGTGGTGGGGCTGGAGGGCTATGGCCTGACCATTTCCGGCACGCGACCCATTCCGGAAGGCAAGTAAGATGGCTGGACACGAAACCCACTATGAACTGGCGCTGCCGAAATTCGACGCAGCGGTGAAGCTGCTGATCGTGGTGGCACCTTATTACCGCGATATTGCGGATGGGCTGATTGCCGGGGCGCAGGCGGTGGCGGCGCAGGCGGGGGCTTTGGCGGATGTTGTGGAGGTTCCGGGGGCGCTGGAACTGCCCGCGGCGATTTCGCTGGCAGAGCAGGGGGCGGATTATGATGGCTATGTGGCGCTGGGCTGCGTGATCCGCGGCGAGACGACGCATTACGACACGGTCTGCAACGACAGCAGCCGGGGCTTGATGCTGCTGGGGATCGAAGGGCTTTGCATCGGCAACGGCATTCTGACCGTTGAAAATCGGGCACAGGCCGAAGTGCGGGCTGACCCGGCGGGGCAGAACAAGGGCGGTGGGGCGGCGGCAGCGGCGCTGCATCTGGTGGCGCTGAAACGGCGTTGGAAAGTTTGATGACGATGACGACAAAACCCGACAAACGGCAGATGAAATCGGCAGCACGGCTTTATGCCGTGCAGGCGCTGTTCCAGATGGAGGTCAGCGGCCAGACCGTCGAAAAGGTCACGCGCGAATTCGAAGATCACCGCTTTGGGGCGACCTATGAAGAGGGCGAGTTTGCCGAAGGCGACGTGAACCATTTCCGCAAAGTGGTGGGCGAGGCGGTGAACTGGCAGGCCGCCATTGACCAGTTGACCGACCGGGCCTTGGTGGCGAAATGGCCGATTGATCGGATCGACCCGGTGCTGCGGGCGCTGTTCCGCGCGGCGGGGGCCGAGATCACGCAGTTGGAGACGCCACCCAAGGTGGCGATCACGGAATATGTCGATGTGGCGAAGGCGTTTTTCCCGGATGGGAAAGAGGCGTCCTTTGTGAACGCCGTTTTGGACCATATGGCGCGTGAGGCGAAACCCGCCGCCTTTTGACTTGGGTCATTTACGTCAGGCCATGGCGCGCTATCATCAAGGGGTGTGGAGGAATTCGAACATGCCCCAACTGATTCGCCTGTATCTGTCCAGTGTGGCGACCGGCTTTGCCCTTTCGGGGGTGTTTGTATCGGGTCTGCTTTGGTTCGATGTGGCGGGGCTGGGGCATTTGGTGGGTGCATCGCCCTTGGGTTGGCTGGCGGTGCTGATGATGTTTGTTTTCAATGGCATCGTCTTTGCAGGCGTTCAGTTCGGCGTGCGGATCATGGCGATGCAGGATGATGATCAGCCGCCGCGTGGTGGGTTGCGCGCCCCGGTTCTGGTGCCAGTCAAGGTACGGTCGCGGCGTTCACGCTGAATTTGTTTTGGGTTAAGGGCGGCAGGTGTAGGCTGGTTTCATCGGGGGCCTGCCCATGGAACATCTGCGCCGACAATACCACCAAATTCTGCTGATCTGTTTGGGTCTGGGCTTTGCCTTGACCGCACTGGCCTTTGCCATGGACTTTTTCGGGTTGCAGACGGCGGTCAGCCGGGCCCCCTATTCGGCCTTGGTGGCATTGCTTTTGGCGCTTATCTGCGGAGCGGCGCTGGCCTGTTGCAGCTTTGGTTTTGCATTGATTGAGCAGGGCATGGCCGAACAGGCGCGCAGTCGGGCCGACCAGCAATGCCGCGCTTGTATCGAGGAGTTGCGTCCGCGCAATCCCTGGGCGGCAGCCGTTTTGCAAGCGGAATACCGACGCATTCCGCGATCCTGATTATGGAAAGGCGGGTGGCGGGCCCGCAGCAGCCGTGTCCGGTTTGGTTTTCCCGAGAGCCAGAGGTCTCAGGTGGGCGCCAGATACCGGGACCAGGATCCCGGCAGAGCCAGCCCCCGTTCGCTTGCTTATCGGCCACTGGAAAAGGACCGGAAACACGCGCAGAGCAGCACCCGCCAAAATGACAGATAGGCGCAGGGCAGGGTTTAGACAAGGCTGCGTTTGTAGCGGCGGATCGTCAGGGTCAGGAATAGCAGCGCCCCCGCCAAGACCAAGCTGATCGCGGTATGCAGTGGCAGTGCGTTGGGGTGCCATTCCCAGATGCGTAAAAGGTGGATCACGCCCAGCGAGGTCAGGGTGCTGGCGATGGTGGTGTAGTCTTTGGTCAGGGCCCGTTGCAGGCTGAAGCCCATGCCTTGAGTTACGGCCTTATGCTTCCAGATCAGGGGAAGCCAGCGTGGCACGCGGGCGGCATAGGCGTCATAGTCTTTGCCAAACTTTGCGCGTAGGAAGTGTTCCTCGGCGGCGACGATGGCCGAATAGATCAGCAGAAACGTCAGACCGCCGGCCAAGATCACGATGGCATTGCCGTGATAAAGGAAGCAGCCTAGGTAGATCAGCAGGTTGCCGACATAAAGCGGGTTGCGGCAGAGGCCGAAGTAGCCCGTGGTCACCAGATCATCGGCATAGACCTGCTTGGCCTTGCCGCCGCGCTTGATATAGGCCCAGCCGATGGTGGCAAAGCGGGTTGCCAAGCCAAGCCCCACAATCGGCAGCGAGAGGGCAAGGGCGGTCTTGGTGGGTGTAAAGGTCAGAAACAGGGTGGCAAGGATCAGGGGAAACACCTGATTGCGCCATTTGAAGAAGAAGTCACCGATGCGTATGAAGCGGGATTTGTCGTTCATTTCTTGACCGCCACGATGCCGCTGAAATTGTACCAGCGGAAGAAATCCTCGACATGGGCAAAGCCTGCGTCTTTCAGCAGGGCGACGTTTTCTTCCATCCGGTAGGGGATCAGCACGTTTTCCAGCGCCTCACGTTTCTGGCTGATCTCTAGCTCGGAATAGCCCTGACGGCGCTTGTAGTCATAGTAATGGTCGATAAACAGGCGATTGAGCGTGCTGTCCGCCGAGAGCAGCTTTTCGACAATGATCAGCACGCCGTTCTTTTGCATCCCGTCAAAGATGCGGCGGGCGATGCGATCGCGGTGCAGGGGGCGGACGAATTGCAGCGTCAGCACCATCAGCACGACGCTGGCCTGCGGCAGGGGGCCGGTGGATTCAATATCGGCCAGCCGCAGGTCAACCTCGCGCTGGGCCCGGATGGGGGCAAGCTTTTCGGCGGCCTGATCCAGCATGGCCTGCGAATTGTCGATGCCGACAAGGCGGATCGAAGGATCAAGCCGGGGATGAAGCTGCAACAGCGTGGTGCCGGTGGAACAGCCGAGATCATAGACGGCGCTGCCGGGTTGGGCGAAATCGGCCGCCAGTTCGCAGGTCATGCGCTGGATTTCATCGTAATAGGGCACGGATCGCCCCACCATGTCGTCAAAGACCCCGGCGACCTTGCCGTCAAAGGCAAAGTCATGCGGGCGGGTGATCGGATCGGCGAATATCTGGTCGGTTCGTGTCATGCTGGTCCTGCCTGTTTGGGGCGGACTTGGGGGATTGCGCGGCATCAAGCCATGCAACTGCGGTTGCAGATCAGGGTTCTGCAACCGGGACTGGACAGATGTTCATCTTTCGTTCATGAATTGCGAATGGATACGCTGGACCCTTCCTTGCCATTGATGCCCGGCTTTCGCCTTGCGCGTGGCGTGGCGCGGGCGATGCGGTCGTTTGATTTTGTGACGGTCGAGGAATTCGTGCCCGAGGCAGGGTTGCGGGTGGACGTGATGGCCTTGGGGCCGAAGGGTGAGCTGTGGGTGATCGAGTGCAAGTCGGGGCGGGCGGACTATCTGACCGACCGGAAATGGCAGGGCTATCTGGGCTATTGTGACCGGTTCTTTTGGGCCGTTGATGCCGATTTCCCGGTGGAGCTGCTGCCTGATGAGACAGGGCTGATCATCGCCGATGCCTATGATGCGGAAATCTTGCGGATGGGGCCGGAACTGGCGCTACCCCCGGCGCGGCGCAAGGCGATGACCCTGAAATTCGCGCGCCATGCGGCGCTGCGGTTGCAGGCCTTGCGCGATCCGGGCAGCGTCTTGCCGGGGGCCGCTCTCTAGGGCTTGTTTATATCTGACAAAAAGAATAGGAAATACCGGACAGGCCCAGCCATCGCCCGGCCCGAACCCATTGGTAAGGGAAATGTGATGGACGAGGAACTGATCTACAGCCTGCATGTGCTGGACAGGACGGCGCGGGAATATGGCGCGGGGGGGCTGCATCCGGCGTTGTTGCAGGCGATGCAGGAACGCGACATTCCGGCGCAGGTGCGGGCGGGGGCTTTCGGGCCGAAGGTGGTGGCTTTTCCGCAAGCGGCCCGTCAGGCAAGGGGGTAGGCGATGTTCAACCTTTCCTCATCTGACGGTAAGGATCCGCATCATGGCCATGCCAAGGGCATCAAGCGATTGGCGGATATGGGGCCTGATGACGCCGAAGCGGGCATCCTTACCGTGGCGCGGCATTTCTGCGCGACCTTTGCTTGCCCCGAGAGTCAGTCTTGGTCACATGCGCTGACAATTGCGCAGGAGCGCTTTGCGGATCAGGGCGGCACGGCGCTGGGCATGGCGGTGTTTGATATGGTGCAAGCCTTGCGGATGTCGCGGCAGGCGGGGTTCCATTTCAGTGATCCCCTATGCCTGAATTGCCGGTTGCGGGTTACGCGGGATGAACAGAACCTGATTGGTCTGGTGCAAGCGCTGCGGCGGGGGCGGCAGTCGGATGTGGCGGCCCATGCGATGATCCTGTGCGAGGGGAACGACACTGCGCCGCTGATTGCGGCGGCCGTGCGGTTGATCTGCCGCCTGCCAAGGCCGGTCGAGGTCTGAAATGAGGGTAGGCGCTTAACGCTTACCCTTTTTAGGCCCACCAGAGGCCAGCAGGCGTGCAGCCTCGGCTGCGGCGCGCAGTTCTTCGGCAATTTCGTCGGCTTCTTCCGGGTCAAAATCCAAGGGAATTTCGATTCCGCCATCGGCTTCGATATAGATGCGGACCATACCCTGATCGGTGGGGCCGATCTGGATGTTGGCGGCAATTTCGCTTTGCTTGTTGATGCTCATCTTCTGTCCCCGCATTGACCGTTTCTGCGACCTAACGCCCTTCGATGCATCCCGCAACCATTCATCCAAAACTTCCCCCGCACAGGTCTTGCATTCCCGCGCGGGGGGGGCTACATGGCCCGCAAGTGCCGACTTAGCTCAGTTGGTTAGAGCACTAGATTGTGGATCTAGGGGTCGCCCGTTCGAGCCGGGCAGTCGGTACCATCCTGACCAGATGGGCACGTTTTCGCCGCATTCGCCCAGAGGCGATTGCGCAGATAACGTTTGCGTGACAGCTTGCCCGTAGCAAAGCCTGCCCGACGGCAGGATAGCCAATGGGTGGAAAATGGCATCGTTGCAAACGATCATTGACGGGGTCCGTGCGGACCCTGGGCTGAAAAGCAGCATACCGAAAACCAAGATCGACAAAGGTGTCGATGCGGCGCGGCGGATGAATGATGTCCTGCTGACGGTGCTGGAGCAGATCAACGCTTTGGATGATGGGATCGTCAGCGTTGGCGAAATGCGGGAGGTGTCAGAGATCACCTATCGCACGCCCGAGTACTTTCGGGCTTTCATTTTGGGACATGGCAATGATGCGGGGCGAACTACGGGCTTTCATCATGTGCAAAACGACGGTGGGACACTGCTTTTCCAAGGGCGAAATTTCATTGATACGGTGGCAGACGCGATCTACCACTTTGGATTTCAGATCCGAAACGGCCGCTATTTCAACGAAGATGGCAATGACAACGAACGTGTTGATGATGTTGCGGGTTGGCTGAACTATTTTCTGTTCGGCAAGAACACGATCTTCGGCACCGATGGCGCGGATGAACTGTCGAGTGGGAAATACAGCAAGGCGTTTCGGGCGGCGGCTAGTGAATGGTGGTATGCCGGAGACGGCCGAGACAAGATTTGGGCCGACAAGGGTAATGACCGGATCTTTGGCGGCGCAGGGGCCGATCAGTCTGGTGGGGGTGATGGTCGCGACCGGATGTATGGCGAGGCGGGGAATGACACGCTTTGGTCGGATGACGGGCGGGACAGCATCTATGGCGGCGCTGGCGATGAAGAGATGGGCGGCGGTGCTGGCGGTGATATGCTGGATGGCGGCGAGGGCAACGATACGATCTATGGCTGGACGGGCAATGATCGCATCTATGGCGGCGATGGGAACGACGATGCCCATGGCGACAATGGCCATGACCGCATGTTCGGGGGCGCGGGTGCTGATTCTTTTTCTGGTGGTTCCGGTGAGGACTTTATCCAGGGCGGGAGTGGACGGGACGAGTTGGGCGGCGGCGATCAATCTGACACGGTGGATGGCGGCGAGGGGGCGGACCGGATCTATCTGTGGGAAGAAGGCAGCGCGCGGGATGTGCTGGTGTTTCGGCTGGGAGACAGTGGCCTGACGCCTGACGAGATGGACTATGTCGAGGGCTTCGTCAGTGGGCGAGACAAAATCAATCTGTCGAGCCTTGGGCCCATGACCTATCGGGCCGACGATTATCGCGGCGGTGGACAGGCGTCATGTTACTTTGCCGAGGAAACGCTGCTGATCGACGCGAATGGCGACGGGCAGACCGATATGAAGATCACGTTTCGCTATACAGCCGATCTGAAGGCGGTTGATTTTATCTTTGGCTAGGCGCGGGCGTCAGCCGCCGCGTTCTTCGCTGACGATTTGGCGCATGCCGTCCAAGGGCACATAGCCGCGCAGCATCTGGCCGCCGACGACAAAGGTCGGCGTGCCGCTGATCTGCATCTGTTGGCCAAGCGCGTGGTTGGCGGCAATGACGGCTTCGACCTCCGGTGCGGTCATTCTGGCCAAGACCGCTTTGGCATCGACGCCAAGATCATTGGCCAGACGCGCCAAAGAGTCTGGGGTCACGTCACCGCGAAAGGTGATCAGCGCGTCATGGGCCGCCTCATAGGCCTTGTCTCCGGCGATCTGGCGGACGGCGATGGCGAAACGGGCCGAAAGCTCGGATTCCTCGCCCAAAATCGGGTATTCCTTGACGACAAAGCGAATATTGCCGTCCGAACTGATCAGCTCTTCGACCTCATCATAGGCCTTGCGGCAATAGCCGCAGCGGTAGTCCATGAATTCGACCAGAACGAGATCTCCTTCGGGATTGCCGCTGACCCAGCTGTTCGGGTCATTGAACAGGGCGTCGGCATAGGTCTGGACCATTTCCGTATCGCTGCTGGCCTGCTGGGCCTGCTGGCGGCTTTCCAGTTCGGAGACGACTTCTTGCAGAACCTCGGGGTTTTCCAAAAGATAGGCACGGACGGCCTGACCGAAAGCCTCTTTCTCGGCCTCCGACATAGCGGCTGGATCAAAGGCTAGGGCGGGAAGGGCGGTGGCCGACATCAGGGTGGCAAGCAGAAGAGCGCGCATAAAAGGTCCGATCACTGGGTTTTCGGCAGCCTAAGGGCAGGGAATGGCCCTTGCAAGGCGGACAGGGGATTATCGCCCCATCGTGATCGTGGTTGCCTTTGCGGGGGGGCGGCCCTATTCGATTGGGAAAAAGGGCAGGGCAGAACGTGATCCGCATCTTTTTGGCTTTTCTTCTGGCGGTTTGGGCCGGTTTCGCGCAGGCCCAAGAGTTGTCGGCGCTGGCGCGTTTCGACGCAACCGCCTCTGGCGTGAAGGACGAAGCGGGGCTCACGCAGTTGAGGCTGACCATCAGCCAGCCGGTCGCTTGGCGGGTGCGGGTTCTGGACAATCCGCCGCGGGTGGTGATTGACACGCGTGAGGTGGATTGGAAATCCGTTCAATCGCTGGACGGGCAAAGCCCAAACGTCACAGGCCTGCGGGCTGGGCCTTTTCGCCCCGGCTGGTCGCGGCTGGTGCTGACCTTGGCGCGTCCGATGGCGGTGCAGGCCGCGCAGATGCAGACCGATGGGCCGGTGCAGATCAATCTGACATTGGGCCCGATTGATCCCAAGCGTTTTGCCGAGCTGGCGGCTTTGCCCGAACCGCTGGAATGGGCCTTGCCCGAACCGACACCCCTTGCGGAACTGCCAAAGGACAGGCCCTTCGTCGTCATGCTGGACCCCGGCCACGGCGGCATTGATCCAGGGGCCGAGCGCGATTCGATCACCGAGGCGGAACTGATGCTGACCTTTGCCCGCGAATTGCGCGATGTGCTGCGCGGGCAGGGCGTCAGGGTGGAACTGACACGCGAAGAAGATATTTTTGTGCCCTTGGAGGCGCGGATTTCGGCAGCAAGGGCCAAGGGGGCAAGCGTTTTCGTCTCGCTTCACGCCGACGCCTTGGCCGAGGGGGAGGCTGTGGGGGCGACGGTCTATACCCTGTCGGAAGAAGCATCCGATGCCGCTTCGCAGGCCTTGGCGGAACGGCATGATCGGGATGATCTGCTGGCGGGGATTGATCTGACGGAACAGGACGACGTGGTAGCGGGGGTGCTGATGGACATGGCCCGCACAGAAACCGCGCCCCGCACCGCGCGGCTGGCACTGGCGCTGGAAACGGCGATCAAATCGGCCGATCTGAAAATGCACCGCCATGCGCGACAAGAGGCGGGATTTTCCGTGCTGAAATCGCCAGACATCCCCTCGGTTCTGGTGGAGATCGGCTTTCTATCCTCGACCGCCGATTTCAAGCGCATCAACGACAAGGAGTGGCGGGCCGAAATGGCTTTGGCCATTGCCGATGGGCTAAAGGTCTGGGCGGACGAGGATGCCGCCCTGCGTGCGCTGCGCAACCCTTAGGTCACGCGCAAAGAATCGCCAGTGTGTTTTGACCTTGCGGCCCATCGGGGGTATGGGGTTGTGAAAGAACCCTAACAGACAGGCCCTTTCGTGCTGCGATTCACCGCGTCCTTCATCGGCGGACTTTTCAGCTTTGTGACGCTGGGCGTGCTTTTCGGCGCGCTGACCATTGGCGCAGTTTTCTATATCTATGCGCACGACCTGCCCAGCCATGAACAATTGGCAAATTATGCGCCGCCGACGATCAGCCGGATTTACAGCGGCGAAGGCAAGATGATCGACGAATTCGCGCAGGAACGGCGGTTGTTCGTGGCGATCGAGGATGTGCCTGATCTGGTGAAGGATGCTTTCATCAGCGCCGAGGACAAGAATTTCTATTCGCACCACGGCTATGACGTGACGGGGATGGTGTCGGCCTTTCGCGATGCGATCGTTTCGCGTGGGCAGAACCTGCGCGGGGCTTCGACGATCACGCAGCAGATCATGAAGAACTTTTTGCTGGATGGGACACGTTCGGCAGAGCGCAAGATCAAGGAAATCATTTTGGCCAGCCGGCTGGAGGAGAGCCTGTCGAAGGACAAGATCCTTGAACTTTACATGAACGAGATTTTTCTGGGCCAGAACTCTTATGGTGTGGCGGCTGCCGCCCAGACCTATTTCAACAAGCCCTTGCGCGATCTGACGGCGGGTGAGGCGGCGATGCTGGCTGCGATGCCGCAGGCACCGGGCAAGTACCATCCGGTGACGGCGAAGGAGCGTGTGACCGAGCGGCGGAACTATGTGCTGCGCGAAATGTGGCAGAACGGTTATATCGACGAGGCGACCTATGAGGCCGAACGGGTAAAGCCGCTGCTTTCCGTCCAAAACGGCGACTATGAATCATCGCGGACAAGCCTGCCGCCGCGGGATTACTTCACCGACGAAATCCGGCGGCAGTTGTCGACCGAGTTTGGTGAACAGGAATTCTTTACTGGCGGCTTGGCGATCCGGGCCACGGCGGACCCGGAATTGCAAAAGGTGGCCGCCAAGGCGCTGCAATCGGGTTTGGAGAAATTTGACCGGGGGCAGGGCGTCTGGCGTGGCACGGGTAAGACGCTTCCTGTCGAGGTTCTGGGCGACGAAACCGCATGGCGCGCCGCTTTGGCCGATGTGAAAGACCTGCCGCGCGATGTGGAAGGCTGGTTTGCGGCGGTGGTGCTGTCGGTCGGTGAAAGTGATGCGCGGATCGGGATTGAGGGCGTTGCTGAAAATGGCGAAGGGCATTTCATCCCGGCAGAGGATGTGACCTGGGCGCGCAAGAAGAACGCCGATGGCGGGCTGGGCCCCAAGGCGCGGGTGGCCGGCGATCTGATCAGCGTGGGTGACGTGGTGATGGTCCGCGCCATGACCAATGATGACGATGGCAGTTTCCGCCGCTGGACCTTGCGGCAGGTGCCCGAAGTGCAGGGCGCGTTCATGGCGATGGACGTGTTCAACGGCCGTGTTCTGGCAATGCAGGGCGGCTTTTCCTATCAATACTCGGTGTTCAACCGGGCGACGCAGGCGACACGCCAGCCGGGTTCCAGCTTTAAGCCCTTTGTTTATGCCGCGGCGCTGGACAGTGGATTTACACCGGCGACCATCGTTATTGACGCCCCGATTGAGGTCGATACGCCGCAGGGTCTTTGGACGCCTAAGAACGCTTCGAACAAATTTTATGGGCCGACACCTTTGCGGACGGGCATTGAACAGTCGCGGAACCTGATGACGATCCGGATTGCCGAAGAAATCGGGATGCAGACGGTGGCGGGTTATGCGGAACGCTTTGGCGTCTATGATCGGATGCAGCCGTTTTTGGCCAATGCCTTGGGCGCACAGGAAAGCACCTTGTTCAAGATGGTGGCGGCCTATGCGATGTTTGCCAACGGGGGCGAGCGGGTGGAGCCGACGCTGGTGGACCGTGTGCAGGACCGTTACGGCAAGACGATCTATCGCCATGACAATCGGATTTGCGACGATTGCAAGCTGGCGATGTTGGAAAATGGCCTGGGGCCACGGATCGAATCCAGCCGTGAACGGGTGATGGATGCGGTGACCGCCTATCAGTTGACCTCGATGCTGGAGGGTGTGGTGGTGCGCGGCACGGCCTCGGGCGCGATTGACCTGCCGGTTCCAGTGGGGGGCAAGACGGGCACGACCAATGACGCCAAGGATGTGTGGTTCATCGGCTTTACCTCGAACATCGCGGCGGGGTGCTACATTGGCTATGATCAGCCGCGGACCTTGGGCGGTGGGGCCTCGGGTGGCGGCCTGTGCGGGCCGGTGTTTCAGGAATTCATGAAAGAAGCGGTCAAGAAATACGGTGGCGGCAAGTTCAAGGTGCCGCCGGGTGGCTATTTCCGCAAGATCGACCGTTTCAGCGGTGCCCCTTTGCCGGATGATGCCAGCGGGCCGAATGTCGTGTCGGAGTATTTCCGCGAAGGCGAAGACCCGTTGTTTGGGTTGGGCTACGTCGATGGTGGCTTTGCGATGGGGGAAAACCTGCCGCTCTTTGCCTATGGTGAAAGCGACAGCGGCACGACGGTGACGACGGTGACGGGCGAAACGGCGATCATTCCCGACAATGCCAGCATCGGCACGATGGCGACCGGCGGCCTTTACTGACCTAAAAGCTTGAACAAGGGGCCTGCCCTTGCCGGGGCGGGGCCGAACGGCTATTTGCAGCCGGGATGATAATAGGACGACGAAGATGCGCGCCGAAACCCAGAACCATGTCGATCAAATCCAGAAGACGCTGGCGCTGCTGGCGCAGCGGATGGATTGGGAAACGGCGCCCCATCGGCTGGAAGAATTCGACGCGCTGATCGAAGATCCGAACCTGTGGAACGACCCGGCCAAGGCGCAAAAGCTGATGCGGGAACGGCAGGCGCTGATGGATGCCGTGGGTGGCTATCGGCTGCTGGACAGTGGCGTTCGGGACAATGTCGAGCTGATCGAAATGGGCGAGGCGGAGGGCGACGCGGACATCGTGGCCGAGGCCGAGGCGGCACTGAAGGCATTGGTCGCGGTAGCCGCGGAAAAGGAACTGGAGGCTTTGCTGGACGGCGAAGCGGACGGGAACGACACCTTCTTGGAAATCAACGCAGGTGCTGGCGGGACGGAAAGCTGCGACTGGGCCAGCATTTTGGCGCGGATGTATGTGCGTTGGGCCGAGAAAAAAGGCTATACGGTCGAGCTACAATCGGAGACCGACGGCGAAGAGGCCGGTATTCGTTCGGCAAGCTACAAGATCAGCGGCAAGAACGCCTATGGCTGGCTGAAATCGGAAAGCGGCGTGCATCGGTTGGTGCGGATTTCGCCCTATGACAGCGCCGCGCGGCGGCATACGTCGTTTTCCTCGGTCTGGGTCTATCCGGTGGTGGATGAAACCATCGAGATTGAGGTGCAGGACAAGGACATCCGCATCGATACCTATCGTTCCTCGGGTGCTGGTGGGCAGCACGTCAACAAGACCGATTCGGCGGTGCGGATCACGCACTTTCCGACGGGGATTGTGGTGACGTCATCCCTGAAATCGCAGCACCAGAACCGGGACATCGCCATGCAGGCGCTGAAATCGCGGCTCTATCAGATGGAGCTGGAAAAGCGGACGGCAGCGATCAACGCGGCGCATGATGCCAAAGGCGATGCGGGCTGGGGCAACCAGATTCGTTCCTATGTGCTGCAACCCTATCAGATGGTCAAAGACCTGCGGACGGGGGTGGAAACCAGCGACACCAGCGGCGTGCTGGACGGCGATCTGGACAAGTTCATGGCGGCGACGCTGGCCTTGCAGGTTTCGGGCAAAAGCCGGGCCGATGTGCAGGACATTGACTAGGATCAAAGCCGCATAATCTTGGCAGGCCATGCTGTCCCTTTGTAGTGATCGGGGGGATGATGGAGCCAAACATTCTAACATGGGCGGACCTGCGGATCAGTTTGGCCTTGGGCTGGCGTGACTTTCGTCGTGCGCCGGCCTTGGGCCTGTTCTTTGCCGGGGTTTACGTCCTGGGTGGCTGGGTTCTGTTGCTGGCCTTTACCGAGGCGGGGCGGCTGTGGTGGAGCCTTCCGGCCATGGCCGGTTTTCCGATTCTGGGCCCGTTCATCGCTTGCGGCTTTTACGACATCAGCCGCCGGTTAGAGGCGGGCGAGCCTTTGTCTTGGCGCGATGTGATGGGGGTGATCTTTCAGCAAAGGAACCGCCAGATCCCGTCGATGGCGGCGATCATTGTGGTGTTCTTTCTGTTCTGGAACTTTCTGGCCCATATGATCTTTGCGTTGTTCTTGGGCTTTTCCACCATGACGAATGTGTCGTCTTCCTTTGGCGTGTTTCTGACGCCCAACGGTCTGACCATGCTGGCGACCGGAACCGTCATTGGGGCTGTTTTTGCGGCCACATTGTTCAGCCTGACGGTGATCAGCCTGCCGCTGCTGCTGGATCGCGAGGTGGATTTTGTCACCGCGATGATCACCTCGGTCGGGGTGGTCAGCACCAATCCCTTTGTGATGTTCGGCTGGGCCACGCTGATCGCACTGGCCCTGTTCGCGGCGATGTTGCCGGGGTTTTTGGGGCTGTTTCTGGTTCTGCCGCTGTTCGGCCATGCCACCTGGCATCTTTATCGCCGCGCTTTGGAATGACGAAGGCCGGGTCTTGTGACCCGGCCTTGCCTGATTCTGTCGATCAGATTATTCGCCAGCCGTTTCGGCCGAACCGCCGCGCATCGGTGGCAGGGCTTTGGCGTCGGCCCCGGCCAGCGGGTCTTCTTGCCGTTGGACCGAGCCTTCGAAATGCGCGCCACTTTCGATGGCGATGGTCTTGTGGATGATGTCGCCTTCGACGCGTGCGGTCGAGGTGAGGCGGACCTTGAGGCCCCGCACCCGGCCAATGACGCGACCGTTGACCACGATGTCGTCGGCAACAATTTCGCCCCGGATCGTGGCGCTTTCGCCCACGGTGAGCAGATGGGCGCGGATGTCGCCTTCGACAGTGCCTTCGACCTGAATGTCGCCGGTGGTTTTCAGGTTGCCCACCACGGTCAGGTCAGCCGAAAGCACCGAGGCCCCGGGTTTGGCCTTGGACGCGGGCGAGGCGAAATCAGGTGCAGGTTTGGTCATGGGCATCTCTGTGCGCGGCTTGTCGGCGGTTTCGCCTTGCTTCGGGCCGGGTTCGTTGATTCTGCTCTTAGAAAACATCTTTGGCTGCCTTGATGAAGGTCATGGGGTTTACGAAGTCCCCCCCGATCCTGATCTCATAGTGAAGATGGGTGCCGGTCGACCGGCCTGAGTTACCCATATCACCGATCCTTTCCCCGCGCGAGACCCTTTGGCCTGCCGAGACATGGATATCAGAAAGGTGGGCGTAGCGGGTTTCGATGCCAAAGTCATGGCGGATGGTGATCATCCGGCCATAACCGTTTTCCCAGCCAGCATCTGTGACAACGCCGTCAGCGGTGGCATAGATGGCTGTGCCATAGGAGCCGGCGAAATCGAGACCGGTGTGCATCCGCGTGCCAGCGCCTTTGGGATCGCGGCGATAGCCGAAGCCCGAGGTAAAGCGGAAGCTGTCGCTGATGGGCATCATGAAGGGCGATTTGTCCTTGGCCATACGATAAAGGTTCATATGGTCCAAACCTTGCAGGATCGCATTGGCGCGGACTTCATCTGGGGTCAGTTGCATGCCTGCTGTCGACACCACGAAAGGGCTTAGCGGCCCGCCTTGCCCCGAATAGCCTTTGCGGACTTGATCCAGCAGATCATCGGGGGAAAGGCCCGCGTCACGGAACATCTTGTCCAAAGGTTCCATCGACACGGTCACCGCCTCTTCAAGGCGAGTGAAGATTTCGTCGTTGCGCATTTCCAGCGACCGCTTGGCCAGCGCAATTTCATCGGTTTCCTTGCGCGCCTCTTCCGCCTCGGCCTCGCTGGCGTCGCGTTCGGCCGCGATTCCGCCCAAAGCCGCCGTCACATATTCCAGCGTGGCGACCGTATCCTTGATCTTTTCATCGGGCGTCATCGCCGCCAGAACATCGCCCGTTCCGGACAACGCAGCCACTTCAGCCCGCGCTTCGTCCCGTTCTTTGATGGTGCGGCGCAGCGTGTTCTGGATCACCTCGATGCCGGTTTCCAGTTCTTTGCGGCGGTCTTCCGAGGCCAGCAGGGTTTCCTGCATCTTAGACACTTGCGCCAGCGCCAGGTTGAACCGTTCCTGTGCGCGCATCGCCTCATCCGCGCGAAGGTCGCGGTCGGTCGAAAGCGCGGTCAACCGCTGTTCATAAAGCGCTTGCTGTCGGGCCGCCTGATCACGGCCCGATCCGGCCCCGATCGAATCCATCAGAATCATCGCCGTGGCGATGATGGTCCAGGTAAGTGTCAGACCCGCAATGCCAAGCCCCAAGGCTTGGGTCAGAGGACGCAGACGCACAAAGCGCGTTGCCTCATCCGATTTCAGGAACAACCGCTGTTCAGGCAGGTATTGTTCCAGCGTTGTATTGATCCGGTAGCCAAGCCTTGTCAGCAAGCCGCCCTATCCCCTGTCAGTGGTCACACCCCGCAAGGTGCAACAGCAAACTTCTGGCAACCCTGCCGGGCCGCCGATCTTCCCCCGCGGAAAGGATTAGCGACCGGGCGGCAGGCCCGCAACATGGCCGTGCGCTTCAGGGGGGAAGTCGCCGGTTTCGCCGCGACATCGGCGGGTTTTTGCCTAGACGCCCCGTGCCTTCACCGCTGTTTCATCCGCCAAGGGCCAATAGAAATCCGGCGGCAGTCCCGCCTCGGCCCGCTTTTCTTCATTGAAGGGCGGTTTCAACGTGCCGTGGAAATAGCGCCGCACCAGCGCGTGGAACTGTTCCTTTGGATCATGCCCCGCCCGGCCACATAGCCAGTTGAACCATTTCGACCCATAGGCGACATGCCCAACCTCTTCGGCATAGATCGTTTCCAATGCCGCCAAGGCCTGCGTGTCCTTGGCCCGCCTGAAAATCTCGATCATCCCCGGCGTCACGTCAAGGCCCCGCGCCTCCAGCACCATCGGCACCACCGCCAGACGGCCCAGAAAGTCATCCTTTGTCTCCAGCGCCGCCCGCCACATCGCGGCATGGGCGGGCAAGGCCCCGTAGTGGCTGCCATGGGCCTCAAGGCAATCGCTGACCAGGTTGAAATGCTTGGCTTCCTCGTCGCCCGATTTCACCCAATCGTCGTAGAAACCCAAGGGCATGGGTGTGTCGGTGAAACGGGCGATGATGTCCCAGTGCAAATCGACCGCGTTCAATTCGATATGCGCCACCGCATGCAGCAGGGCCAGCCGCCCCTCCAGCGAGCCTGACCCCCGCTTTGGCATGTCGCGCGGCTGCAAAAGTTCGGGCTTTTCCGGCCGCGCCGGACTGTCGGGGGGCGCAGAATGGCCGATGGGCAGGGGCGTGCCCGCCGCCCGCGCTGCGAACCAATCGGCGGCATGGGCGCGGGCCAGACGCGTCTTCTCCCGCCCATCCGCCGTGGTCAGCACCTGCACCGCCCGTTCGGCCAGACTCATCATCCCATCGCCTCCACCGCTGCCAGAACCTCATCGACATGGCCCTTGATGCGCGCCACCTCCCACCGATGCAGGATGCGGCCATCGCGCCCGATCAGGAATGTCGTCCGCACGATTCCCATATAGGTTTTGCCAAAGGTCGTTTTTTCTGCCCAGACGCCATAGGCATTGCAGACGGACCCATCCTCATCCACCAACAGCGGAACCGTCAGGCCGGATTTGGCGACAAAGCGGTCGTGCTTGGCTAAGGTGTCCCGTGAAACACCCATGACCTTGACGCCTTTGGCATGGAAGGCTGCAACCGTCGCCGAAAACGCCTGTGCCTCGGTCGTGCAGGTCGGCGTACTGTCGCCGGGGTAAAAGAACAGCACCAGCGGCCAACTGGCCGAAAGGGTAACTTCCGTCCCGCCGTCGCGGATCAGCGTGAAATCGGGGGCGGCATCGCCAGTCGTGATCATCGGCACCTCTTTGCGCATGGCAGTGGATTTGCGGTTTCGGGGCAGGTCTGGCAAGGTTACAAGGCTGGACGGCAACCCGGAAAGGTTACGCGACGAATGACCGATGGGGCGGGGCAAGGCAAGATGGGCATCTTCATGCGCCGCCATCTGCGGGCGCATATGACGCTGCGTTTGCTGCGCGCGCTTGTGCATGTGCTGATCGTTCTGCCCTTGGTCGTCGCCGTTCTGGGCTATGTCTTTCTTTCGCTTTCGGGTAGGCCGATGAACCTGCCCGGCTGGGCCGTGACCGAGGTTGAGCGGCGCTTGAACAAGGGGTTGGGCGACGATGCACCCCTTGCGCTGACGGTGAAGGGCATCGGCATGGCGGTCGACCGCGAATGGGCCCCGCGTCTGTTGCTGCGCGACCTGCGGGTGAACCGACCAAATGGCGAAACCCTGCTGTCGCTGCCCGAGGCGCGGATTGCGCTGGATCCGGCGGCGGCGCTGCGGGGGGCCTTGCAGCCAGAAAGCATCACGCTTGTCGGGGCGCAGGCCAGCCTGCGGCGGGATGAAAGCGGTCGTTTCGATGTGGATTTCGGCGGTGCGGGCGGGGCGGGGGCCGACAGTTTCGCGGCCTTGCTGGACAAGGGCGAGGCAGCCTTTGAACTGCCTCTGCTGTCCAGCCTGCAAAGCATCGAGGCCGAGGCGATGTCCTTGACGCTGACCGATGCGCTTTCCGGGCGAACATGGGATGTGGGCGATGGACGGCTGGTGCTGGACAACCGGCCCGACGCCGTGGCCGTGGTGCTGGGGATGACGCTTTCGGGCGGGCAGGGCATGCCTGCACGGGCCGAGGTGACAGCGGTCACGCAGAAGGCCAGCGCTGCCGCGCGGCTTTCGGCACGGGTGGATGGGGTGCGCGCGGGCGATCTGGCGGCATTGTCGCCGCCCCTGGGTTTTCTGACCGTGCTGGATGCGCCGATTGCCGGCGACTTGCAGGTCGATGTCGATGCCAAAGGGGGGTTTTCGACGCTGACCGGCGGGTTGGAGATTGGCCCCGGGGCGGTGCTGCCTTCCGCCGAAACGCGGCCTGTGGCCTTTGACCGGCTGGCGATTGATCTGGCCTATGATGCGGGGCAGGAACGTTTGACCTTGGGCCGGATTGAGGCCGAGGGGCGGACGCTGCGTCTGAAGGCCAGCGCGCAGGTTCTGGTGCCGGGCATCGCGCAGGGCAGGGCTGGCGAGTTCATCACCCAGATCGCTTTAGACGAGGTGCAGATTGATCCCGAAGGCCTGTTCAGCCAACCGGTGCGCTTTTCCGATGGGGCGCTCGACCTGCGACTGCGGCTAGATCCGTTTGTGGTGGATATCGGCCAACTGGCCTTGGTCGAGGATAAGTTGCGTTTGAACGCCAAGGGGCGGATTGCTGCGGCGGATCAGGGTTGGGATGTGGGGCTGGACCTGCGGCTGAATGAGATTGCCAATGACCGGCTGATGGCGTTGTGGCCGGTGACGTTGGTGCCCAAAACGCGGGAATGGCTGGCTGACAATGTGCAGCAGGGCGTGTTGTTCGACGTGAAAGGGGCCGTTCGGATCAAGCCGGGCCGCGCACCGCAGCTGTCCTTGGGCTATGAATTCGAAGGGACGGATGTGCGCTTTATTCGCACACTGCCCCCGGCGCAGCAGGGCAAGGGCTATGCCACGGTCGAGGGCAACACCTTTACCATGGTGCTGGATCAAGGCCATGTGACGCCGCCGAAAGGGGGCGATGTTGATCTGGCGGGGACGATCTTTACCGTGCTCGACATCACGCAGAAACCGGCGCAGGCTGAAATTCAGTTGCGCACCGACAGTTCGGTGACGGCGGCGCTGTCTTTGCTGGATGAAAAGCCCTTTGAGTTTCTGACCAAAGCGGGTCAGCCGGTTGATCTGGCCGAGGGGCGGGCGTTGACCGAAGGGATCCTGCGCCTGCCACTGGTCAAGAAGGTGATGCCCAAGGACGTACGCTATGAATTGAACGGCGTGCTGATGGGGGTGCGTTCCGAAAAAATCGTGCCGGGCAAGGCCATCGTTGCGGATCGTCTGACGCTTCATGCTGATCCGAAGGGCCTCTCGATCCTCGGGCCTGGCAAGATCGGGGCTTTGCCCTTCGATGTGCGCTATTCGCAGGCCTTTGGGCCAGAGGCAAAGGGCAAGTCGCGGGTCGAGGGCACGGTGGAGCTGTCTTCGCTTACGGTCGCAGAATTCAATCTGGGTCTGCCCGATGGGATGGTTTCGGGCAAGGGCAAGGCGCAGGTCGATATTGCGCTGAGCAAGGGTCAGCCGCCCGTCATGAATCTGACCTCGGATCTGGCAGGGGTCGGTTTGGCCTTGCCGGAAGTCGGTTTCAAAAAGGACAAGGGGGCCAAGGGCAAACTCAACCTGACCGCTGCGCTTGCCCAGCCGGCCCGCGTCGAAAACCTGTCGCTGTCCGCCCCAGGCCTGTCCTTGCAGGGCGAAGTGTCGCTGCGGGCCAAAGGCGGGCTGGACGTCGCGCGTTTTGCCCCGCTGAAACTGGGCAAATGGTTGGAGGGGCAGGTGACCCTGACAGGGCAGGGCGCAGGCAAGACCCCCGCCATTGCTGTGCAGTCCGGCTGGGTCGATCTGCGCGCGCTGCCGCAGTTCAGCGGTGGGCGCAGTGGTGGCGGTTCCTTTGGCACGCTGCCTGTGCGGCTGGATCGCTTGCAAGTCACCGAAGGCATCGCCCTGACAGGGTTTCGCGGCGAATTCACCCTGCGCGGCGGCATCAAGGGCCAGTTCAGCGGTGCCGTAAACGGCAAGGCGGCAGTCACAGGGGCCGTGGCACCCTTGGATCACGGAACAGGTGTGCGCATCCTGTCGAATGACGCGGGGGGCGTGATGGCCGCGGCGGGCCTGTTTGAAAAGGCCCAAGGTGGCGCACTGGACATGCAACTGGTGCCGACCGGCGGTGAGGGGAATTATGACGGCGTGGCCAAGGCCAGCGGCATCCGTGTCCAAAATGCGCCGATTCTGGCCGAGATGCTTTCAGCGGTCAGCGTGATTGGTTTGCTGGAACAACTGGGTGGACAGGGCATTCTGTTCGGTCAGGCCGAGGCCCAGTTCCGCCTGACACCGCAAGCCGTTGAAATCAGCCGCGCCTCGGCCATTGGGGCCTCGATGGGGGTTTCGATGGCAGGGCTCTATGTGCATCAGGGCAAAAAGCTGCGGATGCAGGGGGTTGTCTCTCCCATCTATCTGGTGAATGGCATCGGCGAAATTTTCGGACAGAAAGGTGAAGGATTGTTTGGATTTAACTACACACTGTCCGGCACTGCGGATGCGCCACAGGTGGGGGTGAATCCTTTGTCGATTCTGACGCCCGGCATGTTCCGCGAGATTTTTCGCACCGCCCCACCGGCCTTGCCAAGGGGATAGGCATGCAGCTTTCCGATTTCGATTTCGACTTGCCCGAGGCGCTGATCGCCACAAGGCCCGCTAAACCGCGCACATCGGCCCGTTTGTTGCTGGCAGAAGGTGATGAAATTCAGGACAAACATATTTTTGATTTGGTCGATATCTTGCGCCCCGGCGATTTGTTGGTGCTGAACAACACCAAGGTCATTCCCGCACGGTTGACCGGTCACCGGCAACGGCAGTCCGCACAGGGGCCGGTGTCGGCAAAAATCGAGGTGACGCTGCTGGAACCCTTGCCAGATGGGCATTGGCGGGCACTGGCCAAGCCGTTGCGGAAGGTTGAAGTTGGTGAGCACGTACATTTTGCGGCTGGATTGGTGGGGACGGTCGACTCCAAATCTGAAGCCGACCTTTCGTTTACATTCAACCTGACTGGTCCGGATTTCGACGCAGCGCTATTGCAGGCGGGTTTGATGCCCTTGCCGCCCTATATTGCCGCCAAACGTGCGCCTGATGCCCAAGACAATAACGACTATCAGCCAGTCTTTGCCCGGCATCGGGGGGCCGTCGCTGCGCCCACGGCAAGCCTGCATTTTGACGAAGCCCTGCTAGCGGCGCTGCGGTCCAAAGGGGTGCTCTTGACAGAGGTGACGCTGCATGTGGGTGCCGGCACCTTTCTGCCGGTGAAGGTCGAAGACGTGACGACCCACAAGATGCATGCGGAATGGGGTGAGGTAACACCGCAGGCGGCGGTTCAGATCAACGCCGTCAAGGCGGCCGGGGGGCGGGTCATCCCGGTGGGCACCACCGCGCTGCGGCTAATCGAAAGCGCGGCTGATGAACATGGCCAGATGCAGCCTTGGCAAGGTCCGACAGATATTTTCATCTACCCCGGCCATCGGTTTCGGGTGACGGATGGTTTGATGACCAACTTCCATTTGCCAAAATCGACTCTGCTGATGTTGGTTTCGGCTCTTATGGGGAAGGATCGGATCGACCGGATCTATGCTCATGCCGTTGCGCAGGGTTATCGCTTCTTCAGCTATGGCGATGGGTCTTTGCTGATCCCTTAGGGCATCGTGTTGCTTTGTCGGCGCAGCCGTTCGTGATTCCAGCGTTTCTATCAGGGCCATTTGGCCAACAAAACAAGAGATCGGGCCCTCAGCTTTCGATCCGCGCGGCGCGACCGCCACGGCGTTTGCGCAGACGCGGCGCGCGGGCGGGCAGTTCTGCCATGATGGCGCGGCGTTCTGCAGTTGTGATTTTTGACCATTTGGCGATCTCATCGAGACTGCGCAGGCAGCCGACGCAAAGCCGTTCTTCGGGATGGATCACGCAAATCTTGACACAGGGGCTGTCCAGCTCTTCCCGCGCCCAGATGTTGTTTTCGTCGATGCGCTTATCCATCGGCATTTCCCTGCCGCGCCAGATACCCCATGCGGTCCAGCGCGCCTTGCAGAATATAGCCTGCCGCCACATGGTCGATCACCTGATCGCGACGCTTGCGCGACATATCCGCCTCGAGCAGCGCCCTTTCGGCGGCGACGGTGGACAGGCGTTCGTCCCAGAATAGGATGGGCAGGGGCGAGAGGCGCAGCAGGTTGCGGGCAAAGGCGCGGGTAGTCTGGGCACGGGGGCCTTCGCTGCCATCCATGTTGCGGGGCAGGCCAAGCACAAGGCCTGCAATCTGCCGTTCAGTGCAAAAGGCCAGCAGCGCCTGCGCGTCCAGCGTGAATTTGACGCGGCGGATGGTCATGGCGGGACTGGCAACCTGACGGCGGGGGTCTGAGAGCGCCAGACCGATGGTCTTGTCGCCCAGATCGAGGCCCGCGAGGGCGGCATGTTTGGGCAGGATCGCCAGAAATTCGGCGGCGTCTTCATAGGTTTGGGTCATGGCATGGCCCCTTGGATCAGGGCCAAAGCCGCCGTATCGCCTGCAAAGATGCGTTCGGCGTCGGCCAGCGTGCGGCTTTGCCGGGAGGTGTCGCCCAGAACGCCATAGGCCTGGATCAGCCGCGCCCATTCTTCGGCTGTGCCGCCCTGGCCGCGCAGGCGTTCTTCAAGCCCGTCCACCATGCTGCGGATAAAGGCCTGCTGATCCTCGGCCGACATTTGGGCGGCGGCATCGACATCGGCCTCGGTCGGGCCGGGCAGGGCGGGGGCATCATAGCTGACCCCGGCCTCGGCCGCGACGGCGGCGATATTGGCCTGAAGCGGTGAGAGCCAGGGCGCGTTGGGTGGGCTGTCGGCGAGCAGCCGTTCCCACAGACGAAAGGCCAGATCGGGGCGGCCGACCTGCGCCAGCAAGAGGCCGGAATAATAGCGCGCCAGCCCGTTTTCTGGGTCTTCGGTCAGGATGGCGGTCAGTTGCGCCTCGGCCTCGGGCGAGACATAGCCTTGGGCCGCGCGGATCAGCAGATCGGCCAAGGCCAGACGGTCAGAGGCCCCGGCGCTGTCGCCCATCAATGCCACCAGCCGCGATTGGGCGGCGGCGGCAGCGCGGAAATTGCCCAACTCGGCCTCATAACGGCGCAGGAATTCCAGACCCTGCGCGTCCTCGGGGCGGGCGGCGACGGCGGCGCGTAATTGGGCCATGAGATCGGCGGTTTCGGCATCCATCTGCGGGTCGGTCCAAGCGGGCTGTTCTGCCTCAGCCTCGGCCTGGGTGGGACGGTTCAGGCGCAGATCATCGGCGGCGGCGATGCGGGTGGCCAGCGACCGGTCGGGATAGCCCGGTGCGCCCAAATGCCAGTAGGTTGCTCCCGCCCCGCCAAGGGCCAGCAGGATCAGCGCCACGGCGGGCAGGCCCGGCCCGCGACTGCCGCGCGCTTGCGCCTGACGGTCGGCATCGAGCAGGCGGCGGGACACTTCGACGCGCAGCCGTGTAGCCTCATCGGCCCCCAACACGCCACGGGCAAGGTCGCGTTCCACCTCGGCCAGCTGATCGCGGTAGATGGCGAGATCGGGGCGTTCGGCCGATTCTGTCGTCGTATCCGCACCGGCAGGGCGCAGGCTGCGCGCCAAAACCCCTGCGACACCCAAGCCCATCACGCCCGCAAGCGCCCAGAAAATCCAAGTCTCGTTCAAGATCGCCTGCCTTTCGCCCCTTAGATAGCCCTTCTGCCCCCGCCGAAAAACCCCCCATCCCCCAATGTCGCAATTTTCCCCATCTTGCCGCAGGTGGGGGATGCAATTTCTGCGTCAAAGCGCGATAAACAACGCACAGACAAGGGAGCCACCATGCGCCGCTATTCCGCCTTTGCCATCGCCCGCGAAGCCCTGCGCAACCATCTGGGTTGGGAAAAGGCCTGGCGCGATGCCCAGCCGAAAAAGCATTACGATGTGATCATCGTGGGGGCCGGGGGGCATGGGTTGGCCAGCGCCTATTACTTGGGCAAGAATTTCGGCATCACCAATGTGGCGATCATCGAAAAGGGCTGGCTGGGGGGCGGGAATACCGGGCGGAATACGACGATCATCCGGTCGAACTATCTGCAAGACCCATCCGCCGCGATCTATGAAAAGGCGCGGAGCCTTTATGAAACGCTGTCGCAGGATCTGAACTATAACGTGATGTTTTCCCCGCGTGGGCTGCTGATGCTGGCGCAGACGCATCATGAGGCGCGGGGGTATCTGCGCACGGTTCATGCCAATATGCTGCAAGGGGTGGCGACGGAATACATCACGCCGGAGCGGGTCAAGGAACTGGTCCCGATCATCAACATTGACGGGCCGCGCTATCCGATTTTGGGCGCGCTGTATCAGGCGCGGGGCGGCACGGCGCGGCATGATGCGGTGGCCTGGGGCTATGCGCGGGCGTGCAGCGCGATGGGGATGGACATCATTCAGCAGACCGAGGTGAAGGGTGTGCGGTCCGAAGCGGGGCGGGTGACGGGGGTCGATACGACCAAGGGTTTCATCGGCTGCGGCAAGTTGGGGATCGTTGTCGCCGGGCATTCGGGGCAGGTGGCCGATATGGCGGGGTTCCGGCTGCCGGTCGAGGCGGTGGCGCTGCAGGCGCTGGTGTCGGAGCCGATCAAGCCCTGCATGGATGTGGTGGTGATGGCCAACACCGTGCACGGCTATATGTCGCAATCCGACAAGGGCGAGATGGTGATTGGCGGCGGCACGGACGGATTCAACAACTTTACCCAGCGCGGTTCGTTCCACCATATCGAGGAAACGCTGCGGGCGCTGGTAGAGACTTTCCCGATGATTTCGCGGCTGAAAATGCTTCGGCAGTGGGGCGGGATTGTCGATATGACGGGGGACCGTTCGCCGATCATTTCCAAAACGCCCTTGGCCGGGTGCTTCATTAACTGCGGCTGGGGGACGGGTGGGTTCAAGGCGATCCCCGGTTCGGGCTGGGCAATGGCGGAACTGATGGCGAAGGGCGAGCCGGGGCCGCTTGCGGCGGAGTTTGATATGTGGCGGTTCAAAGAGGGGCGCTTCATTGATGAAAGCGTCGCGGCTGGGGTGGCGCATTGATGGGGGAATTGGTGAAGATTCCGCCCGGATTGCAAGAGTGGCTTCTGTCTGCGCGGGCGGCAGGTGGTGGGACTTGGTATGATATTTGGAAGCCTTTGAAGAAGGCTATTGATGCTGGCAAACCTTTGAGCCTGCAAGGCAATACGATCGGCTACAGCTATGATCCCGCCACGACGCTGATCTCTGTCTATGCCATTTTGCCAGAGTTTGATGAGGTGCATATCCCGCAAGAAAAATTCCAAAAAACGATGGCCCCCTATTTGCGGGGGACACCGGAATGCTAGATAAAAGAGCTCAAACCAGAAAGCAGGCCATCGCCAAGAGCACAAAGGACTGTCTTTGCGAACCGCGCTACAGGCGGACCACTGAAATTTTCCTTGGGCCTTTCGCGTTCTTGTTTACGCCAGTGGGCCCAACAGATGGCCAAAAATGCAACGAAGATGCCGCCGCTGATAGCGGCTGTAATCACTGGCGTAAGGGACTCAGAGGGCGGGCTCATACATGTGAGATCGTCAGCGAACTTTTGCTGTTCAAGGTGCAAAGGCGCAAAAAGATTACATCAGTCAGAACCGACGCTGTCGCCCGCACTGCTGGTGCTACCAAGTTCGTTGAGATCGGTCGCTTTAAGCTTTTTAGGTCGGGCAAGCCAAATGAAAAATGCGGCCAATATCACAATCAGCAGGATAGGCCAAAGTTTGAGGGCGATCCAAAACCACTGCATGTCTTGATGCTAGGCCACCTTCGATTCCATGTAAACTCTCTCTTGTCAGGGTTAGACGATGCTCACGCTTGAATGCCCCTATTGCGGTGTGACCGCCGAGGAAACCGAACTCGCGCCCGGCTATGAGGCGCATCTGAAACGCTTTGGTCCGGGTTCCACGGACGAGCAGTTCAACGACTATATGTTCGCCCGCAAAAACCCCAAGGGCGTGCATTTTGAACGTTGGCGCCATGCCTATGGCTGCGGCAAGTGGTTCCTTGCGGCGCGTTGCACGGCGACTTTGGAGGTGTTCGGGACTTATCCGGCGCAGGTTGGCGCACCGCCCGAGGATATCATTGCCAAGATCAAGGCGCGGCGGCCGGAATGGGTGATGGAATGACGCGCGTCGCCCCCCCTCCCATCCTCCCCCACGCGGGGGGAGGGGCCCTGTTGCACCCGGCCAATCTGTCGCGCCCTAACCGAATGGGCGCTTCCCTCCCCCCCTGTGGGGGAGGGCTAGGGTGGGGGGACACCACGCCCGCCCTGTCGAAACCTAAGCTGAAAGTCCGCCCATGAGCACGCGTCTTGCCAAAGGCGGTCGCCTGATCGACCGCACCACGAAATTGGAATTTTCCTTCAACGGCAAGCGGTTGACCGGGCATCCGGGGGATACGCTCGCCTCGGCCTTGCTCGCCAATGACCAGATGCTGGTGGGGCGCAGTTTCAAATACCACCGTCCGCGCGGGATTGTCGCGGCGGGGCCAGAGGAGCCGAATGCGCTGGTGAACCTTGGCACGGGCGCGCGGCATGAGCCGAACCAGCGGGTGACAACGACGGAGCTGTTTGACGGGCTGGAAGCGACCAGCCAGAACCATTGGCCAAGCCTTGAATTCGACGTGGGCGCGATCAACAACAAGCTGTCGCGGTTCCTTCCGGCGGGGTTCTATTACAAGACCTTCCTGTTCCCGCGTGCGTTCTGGAAGCATGTCTTTGAACCGATCATCCGCAAATCGGCGGGGCTGGGGAAGGCCCCGAAAGACCGCGATGCGGATCGTTACGAGCAGGCCTATGCCTTTTGCGATCTGCTGATTGCCGGGGGCGGGTTGGCGGGCTTGCAGGCGGCGCTGATTGCGGGGCAGGCGGGGCTGCGGGTGATCGTGATGGAGCAAGCGGCCCATTGGGGCGGGCGTGCGCCGGTTGATGGCGTGCTGGTGGATGGCGTTCCGGCGGGCGATTGGGTCGAGGCGACGCTTTCGGCGCTGGCCAAGATGGAGAATGTCACGCTGCGGGCGCGCTGTATGGTAGCGGGGGTCTATGACCACGGCTATGTGCTGGCCGACGAGCGGGTGGCGGACCACACGCCCGGCGACGGGCGGCCGAAGCATCGGCTGTGGCGCATTCGGGCGGGGCGGATTCTGGCGGCGACCGGGGCGATTGAACGGCCCTTGGCCTTTGCCGGGAATGATGTGCCGGGGGTGATGCTGGCCGCCTCGGCCCGCGATTTCGTGGTGAATTTCGGGATCAGTCCGGGCGACCGGACGGTGGTGGTGACCAACAACGACGACGCCTATCTGACGGCGATTGCCTTGAAACAGGCCGGGCTGGACGTGGCGGCGATTGTCGATGCACGGGACAATCCGACCGGGCCCGGCGTCGACAAGGCCCGCGCCTTGGGTCTGCGTGTGGCTTCTGGCAAGGCTGTGGCCAAGGTCAAGGGTGGCAAGCGGGTTGTCGGCGTGGCGCTTTGCGCGCAGGCCGGTGAGGGGACGGCGACCGAGGAACTGCCTTGCGAGGCGGTGGCGATGTCGGGCGGTTGGTCGCCTGTGGTGCATCTGTGGAGCCATTGTGGCGGGAAACTGCTGTGGGACGAAAGCCTGTCCTGCTTCCGCCCCGATGCGGCGCGGCCTCCGCTGAACCATGATGGCAGCGCGATGGTTCTGGCCTTGGGCGCGGCGAATGGGCATTTTCTGGCGGGCGATGTGCTGGCCGATGCGTCGCAGGTGGCAGCCGAGGCGGTGAAACTGGCAGGCAAAGCGCCTGGCCACGGGGCCAAGGTAGCGACGAACCCGCTGGAGGGGGCCACGATGGCCCCGGTCTGGGTGATGCCGCAGGGGGCGCCGGTCAAGCTGCGTTCAAAAATGTGGCTCGACTATCAGAACGATGTGAAGGTCAGCGATGTGCAGCTTGCGGCGCGCGAAGGCTATGTTTCGGTGGAACACACGAAACGCTATACGACGCTGGGCATGGCGACGGATCAGGGGAAACTGTCGAATATCAACGGTTTGGCGATTTTGGCCGACAGTTTGAATATTGCGATCCCCGAGGTTGGGACGACCACTTTCCGCCCGCCCTATGCGCCTGTCACCTTGGGCGCGCTGGCAGGGGAATCGCGGGGCACGATTTTCCAACCCGTGCGGCAAACGCCGATGCATGGCTGGCATGAGGGGCAGGGCGCTTATCTGGAGCCCGTGGGTCTGTGGCGCAGGCCGTTCTGCTATCCGCGCAGCGGTGAAAACCATGAACAAGCGGTGCATCGGGAAATCCTGAACACGCGGGACAATGTGGGGCTGCTGGATGCGTCAACCCTTGGCAAGATCCTTGTCAAAGGGCCGGATGCGGGGCGGTTTCTGGACATGCTTTATACGAATGTCATGTCGTCCTTGCCCGTGGGCAAATGCCGCTATGGGCTGATGTGCAACGAACAGGGCTTTCTGTCGGATGATGGCGTGGTGGTGCGTCTGGCCGAGGATACTTGGCTTTGCCATACGACATCCGGCGGGGCGGACCGGATCCATGGCTGGATGGAAGACTGGCTGCAATGCGAATGGTGGGATTGGCAGGTCTATACTGCCAATGTGACCGAGGAATACGCGCAAATTGCCGTTGCGGGCCCGAAAGCGCGGATGCTGCTGGAACGGCTCGGTGGGATGGATGTTTCCGCCGAAAGCTTCCCCTTCATGACAATGAAAGAAGGCACGCTGGCGGGACTGCCGGTGCGCGCCTATCGGATCAGCTTCTCGGGCGAATTGTCTTATGAGCTGGCCGTTCCGGCGGGGCATGGGCTGGCGCTGTGGGAGGCTTTGGTGCGTGAAGGGGCGGCCTTGGGGGTCATGCCCTATGGGACCGAGGCGATGCATATCATGCGGGCCGAAAAGGGTTTCATCATGATCGGTGATGAAAGCGATGGGACGGTTATTCCGCAGGATCTGAACCTCGACTGGGCCATTTCCAAGAAAAAGGCCGACTATCTGGGCAAGCGGGGGCAAGAGCGCAACCATCTGGTCAACCCGGATCGGTGGAAATTGGTGGGCTTGGAAACGCTGGACGGTTCGGTCATCCCCGACGGAGCCTATGCGGCGGCCGAGGGGGTGAATGCCAACGGGCAGCGGAATGTCGAGGGGCGGGTGACGTCCACCTATTATTCTCCCACGCTGAAACGCGGCATCGCGATGGGTTTGGTCAAGGGCGGCATGGCACGGCTGGGTGAAAGCGTGACCTTCCCCAAAGTGGGCGGCGGTCAGGTGGTGGCGCGGATCGTCGATCCGGTGTTCTATGACAAGGAAGGGGCGAAACAGAATGTCTAAGGCGGTTTCGGCCCTTGGGGGCGTTTCGTTCGAAGGCTTTGTGACTGTGCGGGAAATGGGGCCGCTGGGCATGATTTCCCTGCGCGCCAAGCCCGATGTCAAGGGGCTGACGGCGGCGTTGAAGGTGGCGGCGGGCCTGCCCGAACAGCGGCGGATTGTGATGGATGGGGACAAGGCCACCGCCTGGATGTCGCCCGACGAATATCTGCTGATCGTGCCCTATGATGGGGTCGGCAAGGCGATGGAGGCTTTGGCCAAAAAGTTGGAGGGCCAGCACCATCTGGCCGCCAATGTGTCCGATGCCCGCGCCGTGTTCCGCATCGAAGGGGAAAAGGCCGATCAGGTGATTGCGAAACTATGCCCCGCTGATTTGGCGCAAATGGCGCCGAATGAGGTTCGCAGGACCCGCGCCGCGCAGGTGGCCGTCGCGTTCTGGAAGGATGAAA
This sequence comes from Neogemmobacter tilapiae, assembly GCF_014652215.1. GTDB lineage: Bacteria > Pseudomonadota > Alphaproteobacteria > Rhodobacterales > Rhodobacteraceae > Neogemmobacter > Neogemmobacter tilapiae. Next base: position 271,593 of record NZ_BMYJ01000006.1, read on the forward strand.
CGGGCTATACCCTGGTTTGTTTCCGGTCGGTTGCGGCTTATGTCATGGGCTTGCTGGAGCATTCGGCGCAGCCGGGAAGTGAGTTGGGCTGACACCCAAGACCTGTGTTCCTTGCAAAATCGGATCCGTCGCCTATCCTAACGGTGTTTTCAGCACCTATAGGAGATTCCCATGCGATTGTTTCCAATCCTTGCCGTGTCATGCCTGACGCTTGCGGCCTGCACCGCAGGCACGATCCAAAGCGTCGAACATTCCCAATGGCCAATCTATGAAGGCCTAGCCCCAGACCACAAGGCTGCGATTCGAGAGCGCAACCGGTTGGTGCGCGACCGCCCCGGTGCGCAGTTCGTGGTCAAGGGGCGCGGCGAATGCGGGGCCATCCGCGTGCGCTTTGGCGACGGCACATCGACCGAGGTGCGCCCTGCGAATTTCGACGGTGAGGTGAGCGTGCCGCATACCTATACCGGTTGGAGCGGGCCGAAAAAGCTGACAGCGGAAAGTGTTGAAAACTGCATCGGGCAGGTCAGCAGCACGGTGAATGTGGAACCCGCGCAGTTGAAGATCGCTATGTTCGGGCGCCCGGCCAGTGCCTGCACGCCGGTGCCGGGTTTTCCGCCGGTGCGGGCAGGCAGTCGGGTGAGCGTGGACGCCATCACCAATCCGGAATCGATGATCAGCTTTAACGGTGTGATCAAGCGCGGGATCGACGGGTCGCCCGAAGTGGCGCTTGGCCCGCCCTATGCCTTTCCCTTCCCCGGCCTGAAGGCGCATTCGCTGGTCATGCGGATCGGGACGCAGGTGGAGCAGGGCGGCAAGGGGCGGTCCTTTGTGGCGAACCAGACCGGCCCGTTGGAGTTCTGCATCAATGACGATGTGCTGGGCGACAATGCGGGGGGCTGGGGTATTCTGCTGGCGGTGGATGAAACTGGCGCGGAATAGCGCCAAGAAAAGAATTTCGTCAACAATTCCAAGGGCGCGGCCATTCGCGCCCTTGACCTTTCGGGGCTTCGGTCTCTTATTGGAAAAAACCGACATATCCGCAAAGGAGCCCGAAAATGGCCTTTACCCTTCCTGATCTTCCCTATGCTCATGACGCGCTGGCCGCCCTTGGCATGTCGAAGGAAACCTTGGAATACCACCATGACCTGCACCACAAGGCCTATGTCGACAACGGCAACCGGCTGATCGCGGGCACGGAATGGGAAAACCAGCCGCTGGAAGATATCGTGACCGGCACCTATCAGGCGGGCGCTGTGGCGCAAAACGGCATTTTCAACAATGCGAGCCAGCATTGGAACCACAACCTGTTCTGGGAGATCATGGGCCCCGGCCCGAAAAAGATCCCCAGTGAGCTGGAAAAGGCGCTGAAGGACAGCTTTGGTTCGGTGGCGAAGTTCAAAGAGGAATTTTCGGCCGCAGGGGCCAGCCAGTTCGGTTCGGGCTGGTGCTGGTTGGTGCTGGACGCTGATGGCGGGCTGCGCGTGACCAAGACGGAAAACGGTGTGAACCCGCTGTGCTTTGGCCAGACGGCGCTGCTGGGCTGTGATGTGTGGGAACATTCCTATTACATCGACTTCCGCAACAAGCGCCCGGCCTATCTGTCTAACTTCCTTGAAAAGCTGGTCAACTGGGAAGCCGTCGCCGCCAAGATGGGCTGATCTGGCCTATGGAATGCGAAAGGCCCGCCGATCTGGCGGGCCTTTTCTTTTGGGTGACGTTTCGCCAGCTGAGTTTGTAGTGAGCCCATTTACAACGACAAAGGCCCGCCAACCGGCGGGCCTTTTCAATTCTTTCAGCAAGGCTTACGCGCGCAGGATCGAACGGCCCGCGTATTCGGCCACTTCGCCCAGCATCTCTTCAATCCGGATCAACTGGTTGTACTTCGCCAGACGGTCCGACCGTGACAGCGAGCCGGTTTTGATTTGACCGCAGTTTGTCGCAACCGCCAGATCAGCAATGGTGCTGTCTTCGGTTTCGCCCGAACGGTGGCTCATCACGTTGGTGTAACGCGCACGGTGGGCCATGTCGACGGCGGCCAGCGTTTCGGTCAGCGTGCCGATCTGGTTGACCTTGACGAGCATCGAGTTGGCGCAGCCCTTCTTGATGCCCTCGGCCAGACGCTTGGGGTTGGTCACGAAGAGATCGTCGCCGACGAGTTGGATCTTGTTGCCCAGACGGTCGGTCAGCAGTTTCCAGCCTTCCCAGTCATCTTCCGAACAGCCGTCTTCGATGCTGATGATCGGATAGTCGGCGGCAAGGCCAGCCAGGAAATCGACGTTTTCAGCGATGGACAAGGATTTGCCTTCACCCTTCATCTCATACTTACCGCCTTTGAAATATTCCGTCGCGGCACAGTCCAGCGCCAGACAGATATCCTGACCCGGCTTGTAGCCCGCCTTTTCGATGGATTTCAGAATGAAATCCAAAGCATCGCGGGCCGAGTTCAGGTTTGGTGCAAAGCCGCCTTCGTCGCCGATGCCGGTATTGTGGCCCGCGTCATGCAGTTCTTTCTTCAGCGTGTGGAACACTTCCGAACCCATCCGCACCGCTTCACGAATGTTCGTGGCCGCCACCGGCATGATCATGAATTCCTGAATGTCGATCGGGTTGTCGGCATGTTCACCGCCGTTGATGATGTTCATCATCGGCACGGGCAGGATATGCGCGTTGGTGCCGCCGACATAGCGATACAGCGGCTGACCCGTCACCTCTGCTGCAGCCTTGGCCACCGCCAGCGACACGCCCAGAATCGCATTCGCGCCCAGACGGCCTTTGTTGTGGGTGCCGTCCATTTCGATCATCGTGCGGTCGATGCCGACCTGATCCACCGCGTCAAAGCCCACCAGCTCTTCGGCCAGCTCGCCATTCACGGCGGCCACGGCTTCCAACACGCCCTTGCCCTTGTAGCGGCCCTTGTCGCCGTCACGGCGTTCCACGGCCTCATGTGCGCCGGTCGATGCGCCCGAGGGCACGGCGGCGCGGCCCATCGCGCCGCTTTCAAGGGTGACGTCCACCTCGATGGTCGGGTTGCCCCGGCTGTCCAGAATTTCGCGGGCGTGAATGTCGATGATCGTGCTCATCACTGTCTCCTGTCGGTTTGTGGGCTTTTAGCGCTAACAAAGCGCGCTTGGAAGAAAATTGCGACCCATTCGGCCATTCTGCGCAGAATTTGGAACAGGCTTGTGTCAAGGGTCTAGCCGTTTTTCAGCGGGCTGCCCAGCGGCTGGTTGCTGGCTAGGCTGGCCAGCGCGCGGCGCTTGCGCAAAGCCTCGCGCCATAGGGTGTAAAGCCCCGAGGCGATAACCAGTGCCGAACCGATCAGCGTCAGCAGATCGGGGCGTTCCCCCAGAAACATCCAAGCGAGCGTCATGGCGAACACCAGACGGGTATAGCGGAAGGGGGCCACGACCGACACCTCACCCATCCGCATGGCGGCTGTGACGGCGTAATAGCCGATAAGTCCCGTGATCAGGGCTGCGCCCATGTCGATGCTGCCCTTGGGATCCAGCCCAACAGGGGCGGTGTTCTGAAGGAGCATCAACAGCAGCCCGGCAGGGACCAGCGACATATAGCCCCAAGTCGTCAGCTGGAAGGTTCCGATGCTTGCGGGCATCATGCGTGTCGACAGGTCGCGCACGGACATCAGCACGACACAGGCGACGGTCAGCAGACCGGCCCAGTGAAAGCCCTCGGTGCCGGGGCGCAGGATGATCAGCACCCCGACAAAGCCGACGCAGATGGCCGACCAGCGCCGCCAGCCGACGGGTTCATGCAAAAACAGGGCCGCGCCCATGGTGACGATCAACGGCGTGGCTTGCAAAAGCGCGGAGTTGATCGTCAGCGGTATCAGCGACAGCGCTGTGACATATAGCATCGAAGCGCCACCTTCGGACAGCGAACGCAGCAGGGGCGCTGGTTGCACGGCTGCGCGAGTCAGAATCGGTTGGCCTATGCGGGCCGCAATGATCCAAAAGATCACCATGCCGCCAAAGCCCAGCAGGGCAATGACCTGACCGGGGGGCAGGGAACCCGCGGCGCGTTTCAGGAACAGATCCTCAAAGGCAAAGGCCGCCATGCTGCCGACCATCAGCAGCGCGGCGCGGGTGTTGTCCGGGCCGTTCATGTCTTGCTGGGCTTGGCCACCGGCACCGCCAATAGTTCAAGGCGGTGGCCGATCAGCTTGTATCCCAGCCGGGCGGCGATCTTTTCCTGTAGGTCTTCGATTTCCTGATCAATGAATTCGATGACTTGCCCGGTTGTGACATCGATCAGATGATCATGGTGATCGCGTTCGGCATCCTCATAGCGCGCGCGCCCATCGCCAAATTCCAAGCGTTCCAGAATCCCAGCCTCTTCGAACAGTTTGACCGTGCGATAGACCGTGGCGAGCGAGATTTTCGGGTCCACTGCGCTGGCGCGGGCATAAAGCTCTTCGACATCGGGGTGATCATCGGCGGCACCGATGACGCGGGCCACGATGCGGCGTTGGTCGGTCATGCGCAGGCCCTTGGCCTCGCAGCGCTGAATGATTGTGCTGTCTGCCATGACGCGCCCCCGTTCTTGCCCCGTCCATAGGCGATTTGATGCGCGTTGCAAAGCGGGGTGGCACTGCGGCAACAGGCTGGGGAATCGTCTTTCGACAGGCCCCCCCGATTCCCACAGCGGTGGATGACTTCATCCCACATTGCAGTTGCTGCGGCCAAGCCTGCCCCAACTAAGGAAATTCGGCACATGCCGAAAAGGTCAGCCGATTTGTCCACAGAATGATCCACGCCAGAACCCGCAGTCGTGTGAATAAGGCAAAATTGCGTCAAGCAAAAAATGCGGTATCAAAGGCAAATTTTTGCGTTGCGCTGCGCGGTCAAACACTTCACCTTGGCGTTCGTGGCCAATCAGCACACTAGATGTTGTGGTCATGCCGGGGGACGTAGGGTTTGTCAAAATAGGCCGTATTGACAGCGCATCGGCGCTGATGGCCTGATTTTCTTGCCCCGGCCGGTGATTTTTTGGTCATGAATCCGCGTCGAATCGCGGTTATAAACGGGGGCAGCAGGCATATGAAAATCGAACGCAATTTCACGACGGCGGAATCGGGGGCCTATGGCAAGCTGGGCTTCCGGCTGACCACGTCGGAAATCCGCAATCCGGACGGCAAGATCGTTTTCCGCAACGAAGCGGTGGAGGTTCCCGACGGGTGGAGCCAGGTGGCGTCTGACGTTCTGGCGCAGAAATATTTCCGTAAGGCGGGCGTTCCGGCCCGGTTGAAAAAGGTGAAAGAGGCGGGGGTTCCCGAATTCCTGTGGCGTTCGGTGGCCGATACCAAGGCGCTGGAAGCCCTGCCCGAAGATCAGCGGATCGTCGGCGAAACCAGCGCGCGGCAGGTCTTTGACCGGCTGGCGGGGGCTTGGGCCTATTGGGGTTGGAAGGGCGGTTATTTCACCGCCGAAGTCGACGCACGCGCCTATTACGATGAAATGCGCTATATGCTGGCCGCGCAGATGGCCGCGCCGAACAGCCCCCAGTGGTTCAATACCGGTCTGCATTGGGCCTATGGCATCGACGGCCCGTCGCAGGGGCACTACTATGTCGATTACAAAACGGGTGTGCTGACGAAATCCGCCAGCGCATATGAACACCCCCAGCCGCACGCCTGCTTTATCCAGTCTGTCAAGGATGATCTGGTGGGCGATGGCGGCATCATGGACCTGTGGGTGCGTGAGGCACGCCTGTTCAAATACGGCTCGGGCACCGGCACGAACTTTTCTTCGCTGCGGGGCGAAGGCGAAAAACTTTCGGGCGGTGGCAAATCGTCGGGGCTGATGGGATTCCTCAAAATCGGTGACCGCGCGGCGGGCGCCATCAAATCGGGCGGCACGACCCGCCGCGCGGCCAAGATGGTAATCATCGACGTTGATCACCCGGATGTCGAAGATTTCATCAACTGGAAAGTCATCGAAGAACAGAAAGTGGCCAGCCTGGTCGCGGGTTCCAAGATGCACGAACAGAAGTTGAATGAGATTTTCGCCGCGATCCGTGGCTGGGACGGCACGCCCGAAGGCGCGACCGATGTCACCAAGAACGAGGCTTTGAAAACCGCGATCCGTTCGGCGAAAAAGTCGATGATCCCGGAAACCTACATCAACCGGGTTCTGCAATACGCACGCCAAGGTTTTGGTTCGATTGAATTTCCGACCTATGACACGGATTGGGATTCCGAAGCTTACATCAGCGTTTCGGGCCAAAACTCGAACAACTCGGTCCGGGTGACCGATGCTTTCCTGACGGCAGTTAAGAACGACAGCGACTGGGCGCTGGTGCGCCGCACCGATGGCAAGGTCGCCAAAACGATCAAAGCGCGTGATCTGTGGGATCAGGTGGGCCATGCCGCTTGGGCCTGTGCGGATCCTGGAATTCAGTTCCACGATACCGTCAACGCTTGGCACACCTGCCCCGAAGATGGCGCGATCCGGGGGTCGAACCCCTGTTCGGAATATATGTTCCTGGACGACACCGCCTGTAACCTCGCGTCGATGAACCTGCTGACCTTCCTCAAGGCTGGCAAGTTCGACAACGCCGCCTATATCCACGCCTCGCGTCTGTGGACGATCACGCTGGAAATCAGCGTCATGATGGCGCAATTTCCGTCGCAGGAAATCGCGCAGCGTTCCTATGACTTCCGCACACTGGGTCTTGGCTATGCCAACATCGGCGGCCTCTTGATGAACATGGGGCTGGGGTATGACAGCGTCGAAGGCCGCGCCCTTTGCGGCGGTCTGACGGCGCTGATGACGGGCGTTTCCTATGCGACCTCGGCCGAAATGGCAGGCGAGCTGGGGGCCTTCCCCGGCTATGCCCGCAACGCGGAGCATATGCTGCGCGTGATCCGCAACCACCGCGCGGCGGCCTATTCGGCCAGCGACTATGAGGGGGTGAACGTCAACCCGGTGCCTTTGGACGCTGTGAACTGCCCCGATCAAACCCTTGTTGCCCTTGCGAAATCCGCTTGGGATGAGGCGCTGACGCTGGGCCAGAAGCACGGCTTCCGCAATGCGCAGACCACGGTGATTGCGCCCACGGGTACTATCGGCCTAGTGATGGATTGCGATACGACCGGGATTGAACCGGACTTTGCGCTGGTGAAATTCAAGAAACTGGCGGGCGGTGGTTATTTCAAGATCATCAACCAATCGGTTCCAGCGGCTTTGGAAAAGCTGGGCTATGGCTCGGCCCAGATCGCGGAAATCATCGCACATGCGGTGGGTCATGGTTCCTTGGGGCAGGCGCCTGCGATCAATCACACCTCGCTGATCGGTCACGGCTTTGGACCGCGTGAGATCGAAAAGATCGAAGCGGCGCTGCCCACGGCCTTTGACATCAAGTTTGTCTTCAACCAGTGGACGCTGGGCGAGGATTTCTGCAAAGGCACCTTGGGCATTCCGGCGGAAAAGCTGGCCGATCCGACCTTTGATCTGCTGGCGCATCTGGGCTTTACCCGTGCGCAGGTGGCCGCCGCGAATGACCATGTCTGCGGCACGATGACGCTGGAAAACGCGCCGCATTTGAAGGCCGAACACTATGCGGTTTTTGATTGCGCCAATCCCTGCGGCAAGACGGGCAAGCGTTACCTTTCGGTCGAAAGCCACATCCACATGATGGCGGCAGCGCAGTCCTTCATCTCGGGCGCGATTTCGAAAACCATCAACATGCCGAACACGGCGACCATCGGCGAAACGCTGGCGGCCTATGAACTGTCGCATTCCTTGGGCATCAAGGCGAATGCGCTGTATCGGGATGGGTCGAAACTGAGCCAGCCTTTGGCCTCGGCCTTGGTTGAGGATGACGAAGAGGCCGAAGAAATCCTCGCCTCGGGTTCCGTCATGGAAAAGGCGCAGGTGATTGCCGAAAAGATCGTCGAAAAGGTGATCGTCAAGGAAATCATCCGCAACCACCGCGAAAAGCTCCCGGAACGCCGCAAGGGTTACACCCAGAAGGCCATCGTCGGCGGCCACAAGGTTTACCTGCGGACCGGCGAATACAAGGACGGCACGCTGGGCGAGATTTTCATCGACATGCACAAGGAAGGCGCGGGCTTCCGCGCGATGATGAACAACTTTGCCATCGCGGTGTCGGTTGGTCTGCAATATGGCGTGCCGCTGGAGGAATTCGTGGAGGCCTTCACCTTCACCAAATTCGAACCGGCGGGCATGGTGCAGGGCAATGACAGCATCAAGAACGCGACCTCGATCCTGGATTACATCTTCCGCGAACTGGCCGTGTCTTATCTGGACCGTTCGGACCTGGCCCATGTGAAACCGCAGGGGGCGTCGTTCGACGATCTGGGCGGCGGCACGGATGAAGGGCGGCCGAACATCTCGACCGTCAGCGAAGTGAAAGCGTCGTCTTCGCTGGAGGTGCTGAAACAGATCAGCTCCACCGGCTTCCTGCGCAAGCGCGTGCCGCAAGATTTCGTGGTGCTGCAAGGCGGGATGGGGGCGACGGCCCTGACCGGGACCGATGGCGCGGCCCTGTCGATGCTGATGCCAGAGGCGCGGGTGGCTGGGTTTGCCGAAAGCGCATCCAGCTACACCATCGCCTCGGTGACCACGCCGATGGATGCAAGGGCAAAGGCGAAGATGCAGGGCTATGAGGGCGAAGCTTGCGGCGAGTGTGGGAACTTCACGCTGGTGCGGAATGGCACCTGCATGAAGTGCAACACTTGTGGTGGCACGAGCGGGTGTAGCTGAGTTTTGAGATTGGGTTGGGGCGCGGAAGGTGAGAGTTCCGCGCCCTAGCTTTCAGGCGAGAAAGAGACTGGCCTGAAGAGCAACCACAAATGGAAAGTGGCCAAAGAGCCATAGGAGGATGAGTGGTTCGTTTCAATTGGTCTCATCAACCATCCACAGCTTTGCCCAATCTTTTGTGTGGGGTGCTGGGGATAAAGATGCGAGGGCACCATCATGGTGGCGTTATATGGACCCTATTGGGTCGAATTTGAAAGCAATCTGGGCGGCGTTGGTTTTGGCACGATCGAAGTAGCAACCGTGTTCAGATTGCGGTGGGGGTCCATTTTGATCCTCGTTTGAGGACTGT